>CAZVFL010000007.1:36734-53611 GCA_964626025.1 uncultured Thalassospiraceae bacterium | reverse complement strand
GAAACCGCCGCCCGCGACGCCATCGAGGCGGCCGGGTGGACGGCCGACGCGCTTGAGCCGGGCGCCCTTCCCGATGGCTTTCCCGGGGCCCTTCCCGAGCCCGGGGAAACCGCCCTTGCCGCCGCCTGGTCGGCGACGTCGTTTAGGACCGATAGGGAAATCCTGCCGCCCGAGGAACTGAAGGCGGTTGACCGGGCCGTTGCCGAGGCCGCCCGGACCATCGAGCGGTTTACCGACATAGACGACCCCGTGGGCTTTGCCGCCGCCGCCGTTTTTGCCGAAACCGCGGCCGAGGTGGCGACCCGCGAGGCCATCCGCATGGCCGGCCGCGCGGACGTGGAAGAGGCGCCCGTCCAGCCCTGGGCCCCCCGCCGGCCCTTGTCGGCCGACGAAAGCAAACCCTTGGATGACGATCCGGTGGCGCTCGAGGCGGACGCCGCATTCGCCGAGACGGCGGCGAACCTGGCCATTTCCGACGCCGTTTTCCGGGCCCGCTGGCAGCCGGTTCAGCCCGAGGTCCGGGTGGTGGCGAGGGAAGTGCCGGGCCCGGGCCTTTGGCAGGTCGAGGACCTGGTCCGCGCCGAGGCCGAGATCGCCTTCGAGGACACCGCCTATGACCTGGCCTACAACGCCGTCAACAGCCTGGTCACCGGCGAGGCCGTGGCGCTGGCCGCCTTCGACCAGGCGATCGCGTCCGGCGCCGACCCCGAAGAGGCGCTGGCCGCCGCCATTTCGGCGGCCGAAGCCGTTGATCCGTTCGCCTTCGGCCTGGCCCGGGCGACGGCCTCATCGGTGACTGCGGACGAATTCGGCTTTGCCCCCCGGGAACGGGACATCGCCGAAGACGCCGAGGCGGAAGAAGAGGAAATTATCGTGGCCACCCTTGGCGACGGCTTCAATGACGATCCAATAGGGGACCGGCTTTTGGGCGGCGGCGAAGACGACACACTCACCGGCGCGATTATCGAATTCGACCTGGCGCCGAGCTTGCCGACTTTCGCCGGCGCGCCTTTCCGCCGGGACGACCGCGAAGACCTGGTTTTGGCCTCGGCGGTTGCCTTAAATCAGATCCAGGGCACGGCGGCGGCCGATTTTCTCGTCGGCACGTCCGCCGCCGACGCCATCGGCGGGTTGGAATCGGGCGATTACATCTATGGCGAGCTGCCGACAAATTTCATCGAAGGCACCCACGATACGGGCAATCCCTTGACCGACCCGGAATTTTCCGCCACCGGCGGCAACGACGTGATTTCCGGCGGCGCCGGCGACGACACCATTTGGGGGGGCGCCGGCGATGATTCCATTCACGGCGACGTCCCGGCCCCGTCCGATCCCTTCGATGAATTCACGTTTTCGCTCGGACCCGACGGCGGCGGCAACGACGAAATTCACGGCGGCGACGGCAACGACGATATTCGGGGCGGCGGTGGCGCCGACACCCTTTATGGCGACGGCGGCAACGACCGCCTGGAGGGAAACGACGGCGCCGACACCCTTTACGGCGGCTCGGGTGCCGACAACCTGTTCGGCTATGCCGGCGACGACGTGCTGGCGGGCGGCCCCGGCGACGACGTGCTGACCGGCGGCACCGGCGCCGATCAGTTCACCTTCGAGGACGGCTCGGGCGCGGGAGCGCTGGCGCGGGCGGAATCGCTGGGCACCGACACCATCACCGATTTTTCCGTGGCCGACGGCGACAGCTTCGTCCTTGCGGACGGGGACTTCGGCCTCGGCGATAGTGGCACGCTGACCGACGGCGCAAATTATTTCGAAAGCGCGCCGGCGACGCTCTCAGGCTCGCCCCTGGACGCATCCGGCGGCAATGCCGGCCCGGCGATCGTGATCCTGGGCGATTCTTCCGGCACCGACGGCGTCGACATCTATTACACGGATGATGCGTCAGCCATGACCACCGGCAATTCCTATCAGATCGCCGACGTCGACGGCGTCAACACCGGCGACCTGGATTCGGGCGATTTCAGTTTGAAAGCTTAAGCCGCGCCTTTTTCCAGGCCCACCCTCACGCCCGCTTGCGGGCGTGTTCCATGAGAATGGCGCTCCGGCCCGGCTGGATGCGGCGGTATGAGAGCGCCTCGGCGATATGGATGCGGCCGAGGTGCGTGTCATCGGGCCCGGCGCCGTCGAGATCGGCGAGCGTCCTGGCGACGCGCAGCACCCGGTGATAACCGCGCGCCGTGAGGGCCAGCCGCTCGGCGGCGTCCACCAGAAGCTTCCTTGCGGCCTCGTCCGGCGCCGCGATCTCGTCCAGCAGCTTGCCGTCGGCGTCTGCGTTGGTACGCAACTGGGCCCCGGCCTTGAGCCCGCCGCCCTTTCCCGAAAGCTTGGCGAAGCGCCGCTTCTGTGTGTCGCGGGCCGAGGCGACGCGCGACGCGATCTCGGCCGAGCTTTCCGCCGCCGGCGGCAGGTCCAGATCGGCCGGGTTGACGGCGGGCACGTCGACGTGCAGATCGATGCGGTCGAACAACGGCCCCGAGATCTTTGACTGGTATTCGTTGGCGCACTTTGGCGCCCTGGAACACGCCTCCGCCGGGTTGTCCAGATAGCCGCAGCGGCACGGGTTCATGGCCGCCACCAACTGGATGCGGGCCGGATAGGTGACATGGGCGTTGGCCCGGGCGATGGTGATGCGGCCGGTCTCCAGCGGCTGGCGAAGGGCTTCCAGGGCGCCCCGCTGGAATTCCGGCAGTTCGTCCAGGAACAGCACGCCCAAATGCGCTAAAGACACCTCGCCGGGCTTGACGCGCTGGCCGCCGCCGACGATGGCGGCAACGGAAGCCGAGTGATGGGGGTCGCGCAGCGGCCGTTCGGCGGTCAGCCCGCCCCCGGTTAATCCCCCGCTCAGTTCGCCGGCGAGGCTCCGGATCATGCTGATCTCAAGGATTTCGCTGGCGTCCAGGGGCGGCAAAAGCCCCGGAAGACGCGCCGCCAGCATGGATTTTCCGGCGCCGGGCGGGCCGACCATCAACAGATTGTGGCCGCCGGCGGCCGCGATCTCGACCGCCCGCTTGGCGGTTTCCTGGCCTTTGATGTCGGCCATGTCGGGGTAATCGGGCCGGGCCTCCATGAGCGTCGCCTCCGGCGGCGTCAACACCTGCGTCCCCTTGAAGTGGTTGACCAGCGCCAACAGGTTTTCCGGCGCCAGCACCTCGACCTCGCCGGCCCAGGCGGCTTCCGAGCCTTGGCTGGCCGGGCAGATCAGGCCCAGACCCCGGGCGCTGGCATGGATGGCGGCGGGCAGCACGCCGGCGACGGGGCTTAAAGTCCCGTCCAGCGCCAGCTCGCCGACCGCCGTATGGAGGCGTATTTCGTCGGCGGAAATGACCTCCATCGCCGCCAAAAGGCCGAGCGCGATGGGCAGGTCATAGTGCGAGCCCTCCTTGGCCAGATCGGCGGGCGCCAGATTGACGGTAATGCGCTTGGTCGGCAGCGCCAGGCCCATGGCGTGAAGCGCGCCGCGCACGCGCTCGCGGCTTTCGGCGACCGCCTTATCCGGGAGCCCGACGACGGTGAACGCCGGCAGGCCCGAGGTCGTCTGCACCTGCACGTCCACGTCCAAGACGTCGATGCCCCGAAAGGCCACCGTCGGTACGCGCGCAACCATGAAAAGGAATCCCCCCTTAATCTTCGAGGGCTTGAGTGTAGCCGGAACGAAAAGAGAACGCTAGTGGGGATTTTAAAATTCGAGGGTTTTATTTAATCCTTATTTTAGCCTCGCCTCGATGGCGTCCCAGATTTGCGCCTCCAGCTTGACCTTGTCGAAGCGGTCTATTTCCTGAAGCCCGGTCGGAGACGTGACGTTGATTTCCGTCAAATAATCGCCGATCACGTCAATGCCGACGAAGATCAGCCCACGCGCCTTCAAATCCGGCCCGATGGCCTCGCAGATTTCCCTGTCGCGTTTGGTGAGTTCCGCCTTCACCGGCGTGGCGCCGACGTGCATATTGGCCCGCGCCTCGCCATCGGCCGGGATGCGGTTGATGACGCCCGCCGCCTCGCCCTCGATCAGGACGATGCGCTTGTCGCCTTCCCTGACTTCGCTCAGGTACTTCTGGACGATGATCGGCTCGCGGTAGAACTCGGTGAACATTTCGAGGAGCGCATTCAGGTTTTCGTCGTCGGGCGCCACGTGCAAGACACCGAAACCGCCGTTGCCGTAAAGGGGCTTTAAAATAATATCCTTGTGTTCTTTCCTGAAGGCGGCGATCCGGTCGCGGTCGCTACTGATCAGCGTCGGCGGCATCAGGCCGGGGAAGCGGGCGACGTAGAGCTTCTCGGGCGCGTTCCTGACCTCGGCCGGGTCGTTGACGACAAGGGTTTCCGGGTGGATGTGCTCCAACAAATGCGTCGTCGTGATGTAGGCCATGTCGAAGGGCGGGTCCTGGCGCATCAGGACCACGTCCATGTCGCCGAGGTCCACGGTCTCGGTCTTGCCCAGCGTATAATGCCCGCCCTTTTTGCGGCGCACTTCCAGGGGCTCGGCCCGGGCCTTGAGGCGGCCGTCGGCGAACGACAGCCTTTCGGGCAGATAGTGGAAAAGCCCGTGGCCGCGCTCCTGCGCCTCCAGCGCCAGGACGAAGGTGCTGTCGGCGTCAATGTCGACGGTTTCGATGTGGTCCATCTGAATGGCCACTTTTAAAGCCGTCCTGGGGGCCATGGCGGTTTCCCCTTATCCCCGAGTGTGCAGGCAGGCTTAATTTAGCCGGGCGCGCAGTTCTTGCAATAGGGCCGTCGTGTTGTAACGCGCCGAGTCACCGCCGCAAAGCCTGAGATACTCCTCCAGGGCCTCCACCGCGCCCTTGACGTGGTCCAGCCTGGCATGCAGCAAGCCCGCCTCGCGCCAAAGCTCGGCCACGTCAGGCGCGAACAGCAGCATGGCTTGCAGCACCTCGAGCGCGTCGTCCGGCCGGTCTCCGCGCAACAGCCGGGATTTGATGTTTCCCTGCAACCTCAAGAGGATGTCGCGGTTGCCCATTTCACGGTAGTGGTCCGGCGTCAGCTCCACATGGTTGCCGGCCATCTGCTTGAACATGTCCCGCATGTCCCGGGGCTCAAGCACCGCACCGCCGGCGAAGGGATCGAGAATCCGGCGTTCCCCCCCGGCCTCGAGGCGGATCAGGAAGCGGCCGGGAAAATCGAGCCCGTCAATAGCCCAGCTTAAAGAGCGGGCGGTCTGGATAAAAAGAATCCCAAGGGCGACGGGAAGGCCCGAACGGCTGTCGATCACGCGCATGAAGTTGGCCGCGTCCAGGTCGTCGAAAACGGTCTCGGTGCCGCCGTAGCCGTATCTTTTGGCGATCACCTGGACCAGGGCCTCGATGCGGAGATCCAAGTCCACGGCGGGCTCGGGGCCGCCGACATAGGTGCGGACCTCGCCGGCCAGGCGTTCCAGGTGCCGGCGGTAGGGCTCGAGCGCCACCCCGGGTCTGTCGGCGGAAGCCAAAACGAGGGCGGCGGCGCCCAGGTCTATGTCGCCATCGGGGCTGCGGCCGATTTTGGTCAAGCGCGCCCGAATGTCCTTGGGCAACCTCAAGACGCACCCTTTTTCACGCGCACGTGGCTGATGATCCGGCGCACGTAATCGATGGCCTTGGCGTGGGCGAGGATGCGGTCCAGCTCTTCCTGGTTTTGGGCGATGCCGATCAAGTAGACGATTCCGTTCACCGTTTCGATGGAATAGTTGATGGCCATGATCTTCTCGTCGAAGGTGATCTTCGACTTCAACTGCGTGGTCACCCAGGAATCCTTGGCGAAGTCCCTGAGACTCGATTCGCCGGCCTGGATTTCGTTGATGACGTCTTTGACGCCTTCCGTTTTCCAGACGATCCTGACCGCCTCGGCCCGCTTGCCCTCGTCGGCGATTATTCCGGTCATCAGCACCCGGCCCTCGTAGACCTCGACGCTGACGCCGGTAATATACTCTTCCCCGGCGTTCAGAAGGGCGACCCGGACCTTGGTCGCCGTGGCCAGGTCCCGGGCGACACCCTGAACGCCCCTTTCCTGAAAGGCCGCCGTGCCGATCGCCGCCGCGCCGCCGACGGCGGCCCCGGCGCACCCGCTTAAATTCGTGGCCGCCAGGCAAAGTACCGCCGCCGATAAAACGGATTTAACGGAAAACATATATTTGGGCTTCGCCACCAAAGGCCGTCCTTTCAGCGAATCGCCATTTTAAAGTCCTGGGCGCCAAGCGTCCATAAGATGGACGGGCAGCCGCCAGGGGGCGACCAGCATCACGTCAAAGCGCATGTCGAGCCCGTCCAGCCCGGGGCGCGCCTGCACGAAGGCCACGGCGGCGCGAACGATACGGGCGGCCTGTCGGGGCTTTAGGGATTCCCCGGCCTTGACCTCGTCCTGGCGGGCCTTGACCTCCATGAAAACAAGGACCCGGCCACGCCTGGCGACAATGTCTATTTCGCCGACATGTGCCCTAAACCCCCTTTCGACGATCCGGTAGCCCCTGAGGCGCAAATGCCAGGCCGCCAGGGTCTCGGCGAAACGGCCGAATTTTTCCGCTTTTTGTCTCGTTTGTTTTTTTATGGCCTAGCCTTTCTTGAGCTTGAGCGCCCGGGTGTAAACCCGCCGCCGGGAAAGGCCCGTTTCCGCCGAAACGGCATTAGCGGCGTCGCGCACGGTCGAACTTTTCAGCGCACGACCCAGCAGCCGGTCGAGCACCGCATCATCGACCGGTTTCCGGGTCCCGGGCGCGATGACGATGGTCACCTCGCCCTTGGGCGCGCCCTGGGCCTGGTAATGGCGGGCCAAGCCGGTGAGGTTGCCGCGCCGGACCTCTTCGAACTTCTTGGTCATCTCGCGGCAGATAACGGCTTCCCTCGGGCCTAAGATGTCGGCCATGTCGGCGAGCGCCGCGGCCAGCCGTTTTGCCGATTCCATGAACACCAGGGCCCCCGGGATATGGGCGGCCTCGCTTAAAGCACGCCTGCGGGCCCCCTGTTTCGCAGGCAAAAAGCCCCAGAAAAAAAACCTCGCCGCCGGCAGTCCCGAAACCACCAGAGAGGCCAGCACCGATGACGCGCCAGGAAGCGGGATCACCGGAATTCCCTCATCCAGGCAGGCCAGCACCAGCTTGTATCCGGGATCGGACACCAGCGGCGTGCCGGCGTCCGACACCAACGCCACCGTTTCGCCTTTTTTAAGGCGTTTTATCAGGCCCGGCCTCGCCCTTTCGGCATTGTGGTCGTGATACGCCGTAAGCGGCCGGGAAATCCCGTGGATGGCCAGCAATTTGGCGGTGACGCGGGTGTCTTCGCAGGCGATAACGTCGGCTTGTTCTAGGACATCGAGGGCGCGCAGCGTAATATCACGGGCATTGCCGATGGGCGTGGCGACGAGAGCCAGCCCCTGAAGCGCCCCTTGGCGTCCCCCTGGGGGGCTTCCGGTTGGGACGTCCTTTTTAGCAGGAGAAGTCGAAGCCGCCGATGACCGGTTCTTTTTCTTTTCTTTCGCGTGACCGCGCCCCGTCATGGTTGATCGCCGTGATGTTGTTGCTCGCCGGGTGCCAGTCTTCCCAAATACCACCCTACTTGCAAGGAGAGAGCGCCCAACCCCCTTCCCGGGTTCCCGAGGCCACCCAGCCGCCGTCGCAGGCGACCCGGCTGCCGCCCGAGGCGCGGCCTCCCCCCCCGGCGCAATACCCGTTTCCGGCCGCGTGGCCGGTGCCCCGGGTGCCGCCGATTGAAACGGCCTCTCGGGCGCTGCCGGGGCCCGAGACCGGGCCTGTCCAGCCATGGCCGCCGTTCCAGCCTTTGTTGACCCAGCCCCGGGAGGATACGGCCCCGCCGCCGCCCGAGCGCTCAATGGTGCCGTTGCCGGCCTCCGACGATATCGTCAGGGTCGGGCTGCTGTTGCCGCTAACTGGGCCCAATCAGCGCCTCGGCCGGGCGATGCTGAACGCGGCGCAAATGGCCGTATTCGACTTTGCCGGCAAGCGTTTCGAACTGTTGGCCCGGGACACCAAGGGCACGCCTGGGGGCGCGGCCCGTGCCGCGACAATGGTCATCGGCGACGGCGCTTCGATGATCCTGGGGCCTTTGCTGTCGGCATCGACGCGGGCGGTCGGCGAGGTCGCCAAGGCCGCCAAGGTGCCGGTGGTGGCCTTTTCGTCCGACCGTTCGGTGGCCGGCGGCGGAATCTACACCATGGGGTTCCTGCCGAGCGCGGAGATTGAGCGGATTGTCGCCTTCGCCAGGTCCAAAGGAGTCCGCCGTTTCGCGGCGCTGGCGCCGGACAATGTTTACGGGGAAACCGTCGTCAATGTCTTCGAACGCGCCGTCGCCGCCAACGGCGCCGCCGTTGTCCGGATTCAGTTCTATGATCCCTTTGCCGACGACTTTTCCTCTTATGTCCGGGCGCTCGCCGATTACGGCTACCGGCGCCAGATCCTTCTCGACCAGCGCCAGGCGCTGGAGGGCCTGGAGGATGAAGTCTCCAAGCGGGCCTTGAGACGCCTGGAAAAACTGCAGACCATCGGCAACGTGCCCTTTGACGCCCTTTTGGTCGCCGACGGCGGCAAACGGCTGCAATCCCTGGCAGCCCTGTTGCCGTTCTATGACATAGACCCCAAGAAAGTCCGGATACTGGGCACCGGACAATGGGACGCCCCCGGCATCGGGGCGGAGCCGGCGCTCCTCGGCGGTTGGTTCGCGGCGCCGCCGCCGACGGCGAGGACCGATTTCGAGGATGCCTACCGGGCGATTTACGGGAAGAGCCCGCCGCGTCTGGCGACGCTGGCCTATGACGCCACCGCCTTGGCCGGGGTGCTGGCCGGGGCCGGCGGCGGGCCGGATTTTTCGACGGCGGCGATCACGGTTCCCAGCGGTTTTTGGGGGCGCGACGGAATCTTCCGTTTCCTGCCCCAAGGCATCGCGCAAAGGGGACTGGCGGTGATGAAGGTCGGCCGCCGCGGCAACGAGATCATCAGCCGGGCGCCGGAAACCTTTCAGGCGGGGGTGAATTAGGCGGCCAGCAATTGCCGCAAGACCTCGTTCAGGCAAAGCCTTCCGGCGGCGGTGACGCGGAGCCCGGCCTCGTCGGCGTCGACGAAGCCGCCGTCGAGCATCCGCATGAGCCCGTCCCGGTCGATGGCCTCATCCAGGTCACCGCCGGTGACGGCGGCGAAGCGGTCGCGGCTTATGCCTTCTTTGAGCCTCAGCCCCATCATCAGGATTTCCCCGGCGCGGATTTTTGGGCCGAGGGGGCGGCGTTTGGCGGTGCCGTGGCCGCCGTCCTCGGTTTTTGCAAGCCAGCGCTCGGGGTTGTGAATTTGATGCAGGGCCTCGGCCAGGAAATCTTTGGTCAAACGCCCGTGCGCCCCCGGGCCGATGCCCAGATAATCGCCGCCGCGCCAGATATTCAGGTTATGACGGCCCTCGGCCCCGGGCCGGGCGTGGTTGGAAACCTCGTAAGCGGCAAGCCCGGCGCCTTCGAGAACGTCCTGGGTGACCTCGAAAAGCTCGGCCCCGGTGTCTTCGTCCGCCCCCTTGACGCCGACCCGGTAAAAGGCCGTGCCCGGCTCGATGGTGAGCTGATAGAGCGACAGGTGCTCCCCCTCATGGCCAGAGACCAGCTCCAGGGCTTGTTGCAGGTCCCGCCGCCAGTCTTCGGGGGTTTGTTGCGGGAGCCCATAGATCATATCGAAGGAGAAGCGGTCGAAGTGCTTCCCCGCCATGGCAACGGCTTCCCTCGCCTCTCGGGCGGAATGGCCGCGGCCCAGGAATTTAAGGTTTTCATCCCGGAACGATTGCACGCCGAGCGACAACCGGTTGACGCCGGCCGCCCGAAAGTCCCGGAAACGCCCGGCCTCGGCGGAATTAGGGTTGGCTTCGAGGGAAATTTCCAGGTCGTCACTGGTCGGCCAATAGGAACGGACGGCGGCAATCAGTTCCGCCACCGTGGCCGGCTCCATCAAGCTGGGCGTGCCGCCGCCGAAAAAGACGCTGCCGACAGCGCGGCCTTTGGTTTCTTCGGCGTAATGGGAAAGCTCGGCCAGCAGCGCCCGGCGCCAACGGCCATGGTCGACGGCCTCGGCGACGTGGCTGTTGAAATCGCAGTACGGGCACTTGGACGCGCAGAACGGCCAGTGGATATAGACTGAAAGGGGTGCGTTATTTTTCAAAGCAACCATGGACCAGCTTCCTGAAGGCTTTGGCGCGGTGACTGATTTGGTGTTTTTCCCGAGGCTCCATCTCTGCGAAGGTTATGCGGTAACCGTTGGGGACGAAAATCGGATCGTAGCCGAACCCCTTGTCGCCGCGCGGCGGCCAGACGAGACGCCCGTGCACGTGTCCCTCGAAGGTTTCGACGTGGCCGTCCGGCCAGGCCAGCGCCAGCGCGCAAGTAAAGCCGGCGCCACGGTCGTCTTTTCCCGGGAGCGCTTCCTCTACCTTCCGCATGGCTTTCTGGAAATCCTTCTCCGGCCCCGCCCAACGGGCCGAATGAATGCCCGGCTCGCCGCCCAAAGCGCCCACCTGGAGCCCGGAATCATCGGCCAAGGCCGGAATCCCGGCAGCGATGGCCGCGGTGCGGGCCTTCAGTTCCGCATTGGCGGCGAAGGTCGCGCCGGTTTCTTCAGGCTCGGGCAAGCCCAGGTCGGCGGCAGCCACCATGTCTGCGCCCCATGGCCCCAGAAGTGCTGCGATTTCGGCGACCTTGCCCGGATTATGGCTGGCGATGGCGATTTTTCCGCCTTCGAATTTTCTGGGCGTCCCGGGTGTCATGGATGCCTAGTGGTGCGAGCATAACTTTCCAGAACCGGAAAACTGACTAACTCTCACTGTCCTTTCGAATGATACAAGCATGGATAAACTGTCTTCCGAAGGTTGTAACCTCCAGCAGATGACGATGAAATTTGGTGGTGATGCCTTCTACCTTAGTCGCATCCTCGACAATCGACCTAATCGTGGCGTCATTCTCTAATGGCTCATAAAAAGACTCGTCAATTATATAGGATTCTGGCGCAATACAGATTTCGAGTCGACATAAGTTGTCCACATAGGATTGAACTAAATAACTGTGATCGCACCCCGCCAGTTGCCCCAAAAGTGTAAAATTCCGAATCAGAGTTATGTAACCATCCTCGCCCGCCTTAATTCTTCGCACATCCAGCATTGGCACGGCAACTTTGTAATCTTTGGCGAGATATTTCAGTATTCGCGCTTCATCAGGTGATAGCTGTTTGATGATCTCGACGAAGGCCGGATGTGCTGACGACGCGGTATCCAAATCCATTGATGTTGAAAGAAGGTTTGCAAACATATCTCTAAGTTCATCATTTTGACCGGCAAATCTTAGCGCCTCGATAATTGGCCCCCCGACAGTAATTTCGGGCGAAATACGGTTTTCATCAGAGACATTTTTAAGACGTTCCGCAACATCTCCCACCAGGAAGGCTTCTATTTTCTCATATCCCCATACGATCGCTCCAAGAGGGGCCACTAACTTTTTCACGGACTTGGCAACAATCAGCGCAGCCTCACCTAGTTCTTTGCCCGCACCTTGAGAAGCTTCGGCAAATTCGCTAGCCCCTGGCTGAAGCGCGGTCTCGACTACCTTTTTTTTCGTTTCATCCTCTTTTTTCACAGACATTTCACCAACCTATCGAACTGGATGATCTCCCAACGGTCATTTCTCGCCGAGGGTTTTGCGCTGCAACGCCACCAGCTCGCCGATGCCCTTATGGGCCAGCTTCATCAGCTCACGGAACGCCTTCTCGGAGAAAGGCCCGGTTTCCGCCGTGCCCTGGATTTCGACGATGCCGCCGGACCCGGTGAAAACGAAATTGGCGTCGGCGTCGGCGGCGCGGTCTTCCTCGTAGTCGAGATCCAGGATGGCCTTGCCCTGGTAAATGCCGCATGAAACGGCGGCGACGTTGTCCCTGAGCGGCACCGCTTCGAGCACGCCCAACACCAACAGACGCTCGAAGGCGCGTCTCAGCGCCACATAGGCCCCGGTGATGGCGGCCGTGCGGGTGCCGCCGTCGGCCTGGACCACGTCGCAATCGAGCCTGATCTGCATTTCGCCCATGGCCTCCAGGTCGGTGACGGCGCGGAGCGATCTTCCGATCAGCCGCTGGATTTCATGGCTGCGGCCCGATTGGCCGCCCTGGCGCGCCTCGCGGTTGGTCCGGGTGGTGGTGGCCCGGGGCAGCATGCCGTATTCGGCGGTGACCCAGCCGTGGCCGGAATCCCTTAGCCACGGCGGCACCCGGTCCTCGACGGTGGCGGTGATATAGACCTGAGTGTCGCCGAACCTGGCGATACACGAGCCTTCGGCGTGCTTGGCGACGTCCGGCTCCAGCGTCACGGTGCGCATCTCATCGGCTTTTCGGCCCGATGGTCTCTCAGGGGCAGTCTTTTTCGGGCCTTTGGGCATGGGGATT
This sequence comes from uncultured Thalassospiraceae bacterium, assembly GCA_964626025.1. Taxonomy (GTDB): domain Bacteria; phylum Pseudomonadota; class Alphaproteobacteria; order Rhodospirillales; family Casp-alpha2; genus Casp-alpha2. Next base: position 41,199 of record CAZVFL010000007.1, on the reverse strand, counting down.
ACTACCCCGGAGACGGGCGAATACCAAGAATCAATAATAAAGAATTGGCTGTTTTTTCCCGGGCTCCGTTGACGCTGGCCGCCGGCGTCCCTAAATTCTGCTGACCTTGGAAATATGTTAGGCCAATGATTTCAGAACTTAATGAACGGTCCCGCGAGATACTGCGCCATATCGTCGAGTCATACCTCGCCACCGGCGAGCCCATCGGCTCGAGGACGCTGGCCAAGCGGCTCAACGTGGGCCTGTCGCCGGCGACCGTCAGGAACGTCATGGCCGACCTGGCGGAAGCCGGACTTCTGTTTTCGCCCCATACCTCGGCCGGCCGGTTGCCGACGGATGCCGGATTGCGCCTTTTCGTCGACGGTATTCTCGAAATCGGCAACCTGACGGAAGAGGAACGCAGAAAAATAGACGTGCAATGCGCGGGCTCCCCCAACAGCCTGGAAGGGCTTTTGGAAGACGCCACGTCGGCGCTTTCCGGTCTCGCGCGCTGCGCCAGCCTGGTTTTGGCGCCGAAAACGGGAAGCCCCCTCAGGCACATCGAATTCGTCAGCCTCAGCCCCGGCCGGGCGCTTGTGGTGCTGGTCATGGAAAACGGCATCGTCGAAAACCGGGTCATCCAGACGCCCGGAAACCTGCCGCCCTCGGCCCTGGTGGAGGCGACCAATTTCCTGAGCGCGCGCCTGGTCGGGCGGACCATCAGCGAAGCCTACGATGAAATCATGGCCGAGCTTGAGGCCCACAAGACCGAGCTGGACGAACTGACCACCCGCGTCGTCGAAAGCGGCCTCGCCACCTGGGCCGGCGGCGGACAGGAGGGCTCGTTGATCGTGCACGGCCAGGCGCATCTCCTCGACGACGTTTCCGCCGTTTCGGACCTGGAACAGATCCGGGCGCTGTTTTCGGCGCTGGAAACGAAAGAGGAAATGCTGAAGCTGTTGTCGCTGACCGACACCGCCGAGGGCGTGCAGATCTTCATCGGCGCCGACAATAATCTGTTCAACCTGGCGGGGTGTTCGATGATCGTCGGCCCTTACCGCAACACCGAGAAAACCATCGTCGGCGCCATCGGCGTCATCGGCCCGACCCGGATCAACTATGCCAACATTATCCCGATGGTGGATTACACCTCGAAACTGATCAGCCATTTCCTGGGCCATAAAGTAGAAACCGGCAGATGACCAAAAAAAGCAACAACCGGCCAAAAAGCGACCCCCCCGAAGAGGGCGCCGAAGAAACCGCCCCGGAGGCTCCGGAAACCCCGGTCGAACCCGTCCCCGAAGATGAAAAAAAAGACAAAGCGGAGGACGAGTCCGCGCCAGAGGATAAAAAAGGAGATCAGAAAGGGGATAAAAAAGAGGATCAGAAAGGGGACCAAAAAGAGTCCGAAAAAGAATCCGAAAAAGAGGACGAAAAAAGCGGCGAAAAAGACGGCAAGCCCGAAGACGAGATCCCCCTTGAGGACCAGGTGGCGGACCTCAAGGACAAATTGCTGCGCGCCTTGGCGGAAGCCGAGAATGTCCGCCGCCGGGCGGAACGGGACAAAAACGACATGGCGAAATACGCCGTTGCCGGCTTCGCCCGCGAGATGCTGGCCGTCGCCGACAACCTGGTCCGCGCCATGGAAAGCGTCGACGCCGATGTCCGCAAGAAGGACGCCGCCGTCGATCAGGTGATGGTCGGCCTGGAAATGACCGAGCGTGAAATGCTCGCCACCTTCGAGCGCTTCGGCATCAAGGCGATCGAGGCGATGGGCGAAAAATTCGACCACAACCTGCACGAGGCCATGTTCGAGATGGAAGACAAGTCGAAACCCGCCGGCACCGTGGTCCAGGTGGTCGAACAGGGCTACGTGCTGAACGACCGATTGCTGCGCCCGGCCAAGGTCGCCGTTGCCAAGGGCGAGCCTGAGGAAAAACCCGGGAAGCCCGGGAAAAAGGACGACGCCGGGCCTGGGAAAAAGCCGGCGTCCGGGGCGCAAAAGGAAGGCCAGACGGCCTATGAAGACAAAGGCAAGGAGCCGGGTGCCCAGCTTGACGAGGAGCTTTAGGGCCCGCCGCACAAACCGGCCAGGGGAAAAAACCCCAGCCCCTTGCGCCTCTTTGGGCCCAAACATATATATCACCGGAAAGCCGGCCTCCCTAGGGCCGGCGGAATGATAGGATTGAAAAATTTTCCGGACGGGCTTAACGCGGTGCTTCGAAAGGCTGCCGTAAGTCGCTGAAATAAAGAGGATATTATGAGCAAAGTCATCGGAATCGACTTAGGGACAACCAACTCCTGCGTTGCCTTGATGGACGGCAAGGACGCAAAGGTCATTGAAAACGCCGAAGGCGCGCGCACCACGCCTTCCATGGTCGCCTTTTCGGACGGCGGCGAACGCCTGGTCGGACAGTCGGCCAAGCGCCAATCGGTCACCAACCCCGAAAACACCCTTTACTCCATCAAGCGCCTGATCGGGCGGCGCTACGACGACCCGATCACCGAAAAGGACAAGAAGCTGGTTTCCTATGGCATCGTCGAGGGCGAAAACGGCGACGCCTGGGTCGAGGTCGACGGCAACAAGTATTCGCCGAGCCAGATTTCCGCCTTCATCCTTCAGAAAATGAAGGAAACCGCCGAAAAATACCTCGGCGAAGAGCCGACCCAGGCGGTCATCACGGTTCCCGCTTACTTCAACGATTCCCAGCGCCAGGCGACCAAGGACGCCGGCAAGATCGCCGGCCTGGAAGTCCTGCGCATCATCAACGAGCCGACGGCGGCGGCGCTCGCCTATGGCCTGGAGAAAAATGAATCCGGCATCATCGCCGTTTACGATCTCGGCGGCGGCACCTTCGACGTCTCCATCCTGGAGATCGGCGACGGCGTTTTCGAGGTCAAGTCCACCAATGGCGATACCTTCCTGGGCGGCGAGGACTTCGACATCCGCATCGTCGATTACCTGGCCGACGAGTTCAAAAAGGACAACGGCATCGATTTGCGCGACGACAAGCTGGCCCTGCAACGGCTTAAGGAATCCGCCGAAAAGGCCAAGATCGAGCTTTCATCCACGGCACAGACGGAAATCAACCTGCCCTTCATCACCGCCGATGCCTCAGGCCCCAAGCACCTGAATGTCAAGCTCACCCGGGCCAAGCTGGAAAGCCTGGTCGAAGATCTGATTCAGCGCACCGTGGATCCCTGTAAAAGGGCCCTCAAGGACGCGGGGCTTAAAGCCAAAGACATCAAGGAAGTGATCCTGGTCGGCGGCATGACCCGCATGCCCAAGGTCATCGAGTCGGTGAAGAACTTCTTCGGCCGCGAGCCCCACAAGGGCGTCAACCCGGACGAGGTGGTCGCCATCGGCGCCGCCATCCAGGGCGGCGTTTTGCAGGGCGACGTCAAGGACGTGCTTTTGCTGGACGTGACGCCGCTGTCCCTCGGCATCGAGACCCTGGGCGGCGTGTTTACCCGCCTGATCGACCGCAACACCACCATCCCGACGCGCAAGAACCAGATATTTTCCACCGCCGAGGACAACCAGACCGCGGTGACCATCCGGGTTTTCCAGGGTGAGAGGGAAATGGCGTCGGACAACAAGCTTTTGGGCCAGTTCGACCTGATCGGCATTCCGCCGTCGGCCCGCGGCCTGCCGCAGATCGACGTCACCTTCGACATCGACGCCAACGGCATCGTCAACGTTTCGGCCAAGGACAAGGCCACCGGCAAGGAACAGCAGATCAAGATTCAGGCCTCCGGCGGCCTCTCCGATGACGATATCGAGCGCATGGTCAACGACGCCGAAAGCCACGCCGAGGACGACAAGAAACGCCGCCAGGAGGTGGAGGTCAGGAACGCCGCCGATGCGCTGATTCATGCGTCCGAGAAAAGCCTCAAGGAATACGGCGACAAGGTTTCCGACGACGAAAAGAAGGCCATCGAGGACGGCATTACCGACCTCAAGGAAACGCTCGAAGACGAGGGCGCCGACGCCGAAGCCATCACCGCCAAGACCGAGGCGCTAACCCAGGCTTCCATGAAACTGGGCGAGGCCATGTACAAGGCATCCCAGGAAGAGGCCGAAAAAGCCGAGGCCTCGGGCGATGGCGATGGCGCCGGCAACGCCGAGGCATCCGGCGACGGCGATGAGTCGCCGGTGGTCGACGCCGACTTCGAAGAGGTGGATCCCGGGGAAAAGCCCGGGGAAAAAGAGGAACAGGCAGCGGGCGATTCCGCCGATAAGGACGCCCATAAGGACGCCGATTTCGAAGAGACCGAAGCGCCCGAAGCAAAAGCCCAAGGGGATAAAAAATCGGGCACCGCCAAGTCCGACGCCAAATCCGGGGGCAAGAAGAAGAAAAAGAAGAAAGACGCTTAAACAGAAGCGGCGGGCGGGGATTAATGGCGATGCAAGGTTTGTTTCCCGCACCCGGCCTTTCTTGCCCCAAGGCCTCCGGCCTTTCTTACCCCAAGGCCTCCGGCCTTT
>CAZVFL010000007.1:0-36634 GCA_964626025.1 uncultured Thalassospiraceae bacterium | reverse complement strand
CCCCAAGGCCTCCGGCCTTTCTTACCCCAAGGCCTCCGGCCTTTTTTTCCTCACGCCCAGCGCCCGGGAGGTCTCTTCCGATGGCTAAAGAGGACTATTACGCGACCCTCGGCGTCGGCCGGGACTGCAGCGAAGGCGACCTGAAAAAGGCCTACCGCAAGCTGGCCAAGCAGTACCACCCGGACAAGAACCCGGACGATAAAGCGGCCGAAAAGAAATTCAAGAACGTCTCCGAGGCCTACGATGTCCTGAGGGACGGGCAAAAGCGCGCCGCCTACGACCGCTTCGGCCACGACGCCTTCGACCCGGCCGCCCAGGGGGGGCCGGCGGGCCCCGGCGGGCCTGGTGGATTCGGCGGCGGTTTCGCCTCGGGGTTCGCCGACATCTTCGACGAAATGTTCGGCGATTTCAGCTCGGCCCGCCAGGCCGGCTCGGCCGCCGCCGGGCGCGGCGGCGATCTCCGCTACAACATGGAGGTGTCGCTGGAAGACGCGTTTAACGGCAAACAGGCGTCAATCCGGGTGCCGTCGTCGGTGGCGTGTTCCGAGTGCGGGGGTTCCGGTTCCGAGGGTGGCGCCCAGCCGGTGTCGTGCGGCACCTGCGGCGGCCAGGGCCGGGTGCGCTCGCAATCGGGCTTCTTCACGGTCGAGCGCACGTGCCCCACTTGCGCAGGCCGCGGCCAGGTCATCAAGACGCCGTGCCGGAACTGCGGCGGCCAGGGCCGGGTGCACAAGGAAAAGCAGCTTTCCGTCAACATCCCCGAAGGGGTCGAGGAAGGAACCCGCATCCGGCTCGCCGGCGAGGGCGAGGCGGGGCTCAGGGGGGCGCCCGCCGGCGATCTTTATATCTTCCTCTCGATCAGGCCGCACCGCATATTCCGGCGCCAGGGCGCCGACATCCATTGCCGGGTGCCGTTGCCGATGACCACGGCGACGCTGGGCGGCACCATCGAGGTGCCGACCATCGAGGGCGCGCTGGCGCGCGTGACCATCCCGGCCGGCACGCCGACGGGCCACCAGTTCCGCCTCAAGGGGAAGGGCATGTCGATTTTGCGCTCAAGCGCGCGCGGCGACATGTTCATCCAGGCGATGGTCGAAACGCCCGTCAACCTGACCGAAAAGCAGAAGGAATTGCTGAAAAAGTTCGGCGCCGAAAGCAGCGTCGAGACCCACTCGCCCGAGGCCCACGGCTTCTTCGGCAAGGTCAAGGAATTGTGGGAGGATTTGAAGGAGTAAACCGCGCCGGTTTGGCGGGGGCTCTCCCAAGGCTACGCCATTGACGCATCTAAGCCAATGGCGTACATTTATCCATGCCGGACCATCCCTTGCAAACGGTCGTCGAGACACCTGAATTTCGACGTCGAACACGGGGCCTCTTAACAACCGACGGGCTAAGCGCCCTTGTGGATTATGTTGCCGCCAACCCCAACGCCGGGGAGCTGATGGTTGGGACGGGTGGTGCCAGAAAGCTCCGGTGGGCGATCAAGGGCCGTGGCAAGAGCGGAGGAATACGCGTCATTACGTTTACCGGTGGCGCGGGGGTGCCGGTGTTCCTGCTCACGGCGTTCGGCAAGGGCGAAAAGGTTAATCTCACCAAGGCCGAGCGCAACGAACTCCGCAAGGTGTTGCGTGGCCTGGTCCGGGAGTACCGAAAGGAGTGAAACTGGATGTCGAAGGCAGGTGAGATGATTCTCGACGGCGCCAAGGAGGCCCTGGCCTATGCCCGGGGCGAACGGGAGGGATTTGTCGTGCACGTTCCGGAACGTGTCGATGTCAAAGCGGTCCGCGACCGCCTCGGCCTATCCCAGGCGAAATTCGCGACCAGGTTCGGATTCGCCCTCGACGCGGTGAAGAACTGGGAGCAGGGCCGCCGTCAACCGGACGTGGCGGCGCGCGCCTTCCTCATGGTCATCGACCGGGAGCCCGAGGCGGTGCGGCGCGCACTCTCCGTTCCCGCCAACGAAAGGCGCCCGGTGCCGAAACCCACAGCCCCCAGGCGGCGGGCTTCTTCGGCAAGATGAAGGAGCCGTGGGAGGACTTGAAGGAGTAGGGGTTAAGTTTTCAGTGCCGGTTCGGCGGGGGGTCTATGTCCGCTTGTGGCTAGGAAGCGACGTTAGGCACCGCGCAAAGACACAACCACTTTCGGGTGGTTAGCAAACATTCAGATCGCCCTGTTTTCGCCCCAATATGCTGTTATGGGCATAGGGTTACGTTTGTTTAAAACGGGAGGATAAAATGAGTCTTAAATGGATTAATGCTGGACATAACGGTGAGGACTACCGGAAAGAAGCGGGAGAAAACCTTGAAAAAGCCCTTGATGGTAGCAGAACGGATGGTCGCATTGCGTTTGTTGTTGCAGCAGTGGTTTTAGTGGCCGGGGTAATAGCAGCAAACCACTATCAAATTTCCCCAAGCCTAATGATCTCGATAACAATTGCATTATCGACAATGTGTTTGATTGGTGTAATCAACGCGCGAACTACCACCATAGAGGGGAACATCCTCTACGTTGCTGGGGCTATCGAGTGGTTTGGTAACAAGCATCTTGAGCAGCTAATCGACCTTAAAAATGGAACGTAACACGCACCGTCACAAGCCCGCCCCAGCGCCGCGTGGACGCCGCGCTACTTGTCCTCAAACCAAATTATCCAAATCCACCCCGAGCGCGTCGGCGATCTGGCGCAGCACTCGGGCGGAGCCGGGCTTCTTGCCGGTCTCGATTTCGGAGAGATAGGACGGGCTCTTGCCGATCCGCTCGGCCAGGGCCACCGCCTTCAAGCCCCGGTATTCACGGAACACGCGGACGGGGTTGTCGCCATCCATCAGGCGGCCCGCGACCTCGCGGGGAAAGCTCTCCTCGTCCCGGGTGCGGTGGAAAGAGGCCAGGGCGGCGCGGTCTTCGAGCAGTTCCTCGATCTCGTCATAGCGCGCCCTGGGGACGACAACCACGTCCGCCGTCCCCTTGGTCGTTTCCAGGCGGGCGCTCTTGGGGGCCGTGATCGGCTTCACCTTGCCGGTCTTGCCCATGAGGGTGAGCGCACTTCCGGCAATGGTTTTTCGGGTTTGCTTGGCGGTCATCGGTAGGCTTTTCCTCTCGGTTGGATTTCGTATACATCCACGGCTCCGTCTTTGGCGTCGCGGACAAAACTTATTCGCCAATCGCCGAGCCGGAGCCGGAACCCGTTTTTGACACCCTTTAGCGGCCTCAGGTTGTTGTGCTTGTACTTTGGATCCCGGGCTATCCCGCCTAAGACCGTCCGCAACGTTCGCTTATGGGCCGCTGACAAGTTGCGGACGTTATAAAGGGCCGATTTCCGGTAACTGATGGCCAGGGGCGGCGTCCTTGCCATGGCCTATGTTCGCAAATAGCGAAGTAAATGGCAAGCCGGAAGTTCGCAAATAGCGAATATAATTATCATGGGCAGCCCCCCTTAATTTTTATCCCTGTCCGGGCCCCATGTGGATTTGGGGGGCCCGTCCCCGCCTCTTGACATCCGCCATCAATGAGCATATGTTCTCTTTATGTTCTTTTCAACAGAAAAGAGTGAAAAGGACTGTGCTCTTTGAAACGGTAAATACGGACCGGTGACTGTCCCTTAAATTTCGTTTAGGCGATGCGAACCGGCGGCATAAAAAAACGCCCTCCAATGCGGGCCGGCGGCGTGTCCGTTCGCCTGCTCGGCCCGCTCCCGTGCGCCCGCCCGGCAAAATGCGGACAAATGTGGACAAATGCGGACAGTTGTGGACATTCCGCCGGGATTTGCCATAACACCGGGAATGCCGTCATCCCAAGGATCCGGCGCCCCCGCCTGTTGTTGTTTCCCTGTCCGGGCTTCGCCCGTCCCCGCCTCTTGTTGTTTCCCTGTCCGGGCTTCGCCCGTCTCCGCCTCTTGTTGTTTCCCTGTCCGGGCTTCGCCCGCCCCCGCCTCTTGTTGTTTCCCTGTCCGGGCTTCGCCCGACTTTTTATTCTCGGGGGGGCACCCCCGGCGTCGCGGCCTCCCCCGGGGCCTCTTGCCTCCCCTTGTGTGGCCTCCCAAACCCGTTTCAAACCGCGGCTTTTGTGATATAGGCTCGGGGCAACGCAAAATGGGCTTGAGGGAAAAGTCATGAAGATCGGAATCGTCGGCTGCGCCGGACGCATGGGCCGGATGGTGACGGCCGAAGTGCTCGCAACCGATGGCCTGGAGCTGGCCGGCGGCACCGAGCCCCCGGGATGCGACGCCATCGGCGAGGATCTGGGCGCGCTGGCGGGCTTGGCGGCCGTTGGCCTGGAAGTCGGCGACGACGCCGAGGCGTTATTCAAAGCCTCCGACGCGGTCATCGATTTTACCCAGCCCGATGCCACCCTCGGCCACGCCCGGCTGGCCGGAGAGTTGGGCGTTGCGCTGATCGCCGGCACCACCGGGCTCGAAAAGACGCACCTGGACGCCCTCGAAAAGGCATCGGATAAGGCCGTCATCGTCCGGGCCGCCAACATGAGCGTCGGCGTCAACGTATTGCTTGGCCTGACGGCCCGTGCCGCCGGGTTGCTCGGCGACGGCTACGACATCGAAATCTCGGAAATCCACCACCGGATGAAGGTGGACGCGCCTTCCGGCACCGCGCTGGCGCTCGGCGAGGCCGCGGCCCGTGCCCGGGGGGTGAAGCTGGACAAGGTTTCCGACCGCGCCCGGGACGGCCACACCGGCCAGCGCCGGACCGGCAATATCGGGTTTTCCGTGATGCGCGGCGGCGACGTCGCCGGCGAGCACACCGTCGTTTTCGCCGGCCCCGGCGAGCGGGTGGAACTGACCCACAAGGCCTCGGACCGCGCCATCTTCGCCCGCGGCGCCATCCAGGCGGCGCTGTGGACTGAAGATAAAAAGCCGGGGCTTTATTCCATGCTGGACGTGCTCGGCCTGGACTAACGGGGGCTGGACCAGGACGCCTAGTCGATAAAGACCCATGAAAAAAGCCGACATCGACGAATTCTACCGGCGCCTCGCCGAAAAAAACCCTGAACCGGCAAGCGAGCTCGACTACGTCAACGCCTTCACGCTCTTGGTCGCCGTGGTGCTGTCGGCGCAGGCCACCGACGTCGGCGTCAACAAGGCGACCAAGTCCCTTTTCAAGGCCGCCCATACGCCAAGGAAAATGACCCGGCTGGGCGAAGCGAAACTCAAGACTCACATAAAGACCATCGGCCTTTACAACACCAAGGCCAAAAACGTCATCGGCCTCAGCAAAATCCTGATCGAAGACCACGCGGGCGAGGTGCCCCGGGACCGCGAACAGTTGGAAGCCCTTCCCGGCGTCGGGCGCAAGACCGCCAACGTGGTCCTGAACGTCGCCTTCGGCGAGCCGACCATTGCCGTCGATACCCACATCTTCCGGGTTTCCAACCGTACCGGCCTGGCGCCCGGCAAGACGCCCTTGGAGGTGGAGAAGGGGCTCGAAAAAAAGACGCCCGAGACCTGGAAACCCCACGCCCACCACTGGCTGATCCTGCACGGGCGCTACGTCTGCAAGGCCCGGAAACCGCTCTGCTGGGAGTGCGTGGTCAACGACCTCTGCGCCTACAAGGCCAAGGAAACCGGCTGATTACCCGCTTTTTCCCGTCTGCTGGGATTTAATGAGGCCGGCGAAACAGTCCGTTTCGGAAACGCTTTTTTCAAGGCCGCCCCGGGTCTCGAAATGGCGGACCCTGTAGGTATCGCCGCCTTTTTCCCGGTACAGGAAAATATCCAAGAAGCAACCGGGACCCTGGTATTGCCAGATCTCCGCCGGGTTGTCCTGGCGCTTGAAACGGGGGGCGCCTAAAAGCGCCATCACCTGGGCCCGGTTTTGCCCGGAAAGGATCGAAAGAGGGGGCGTGCCCTCGGCCAATGGGGCGCCGGGGGCGTCCGGGGCGTTCCCATAGGCGCCGCCAGGGGTATTTGTGCCCGGCGTCCCTTCGCAGGCGGCAACCGCCAGCGCCGCCATGAGGGCGGCGGCAACAATGGTTTGCTTTCGAAATGGGCTTCGAAATAGCCGGGAGATTGTTGCTGGGTTCGTCACTTTTTCTTCGCCGGGGTTTCTTTTCGCCAGTCCTCGAACAAATGGATCATGGCGGCGGTGGCGACGACCGGCGCCAAAAGATTAACCACCGGGACCGTCAACAACAGCGTAATGACCACGCCGGCGACAAACAACCGGCCCCGGTTGGCCTTTCTCAAACGCCGCATGTCGGCCGCGCCGACCCGGCGCAAGGCCACCAGTTCAAAATATTCCCGGCTCAGAAGATAACCGTTCACCCCGTAGAAAACAAAAGGGAATACTGGCGGAAACAGCAGGAACGGCAGGAGCAGGAGGTTGAAAAACACCAGCGCGCCGAGATAACGGAGCATGGTCGCCACCATCGTCGTTACCGCGAGGCCGTCGGCCGGGGGCAGGGACGGGTAATGCCGGGCCTCGACGGCCTCGGCGATTTTTTCCAGGAAAAGCCCGACCAGGGCGCTGATAACGCCCGGCAACAGAAACCAGGTGAGCATAAGCGCCGCCAGCCCGCCCAACAGGTCAACCACCGTCTCCAGCCAGCCGGTAGTGAACAGCACCGTCGCCGTCAGCAGATAACCGACGATCCACAACAAGGCGGCGAACGCCGCCAGAGCCGAACCCATTAAGAGCCCGAGAACCTTCCGGGTGGCGCGGTCGTTTAACTGGGAAATGCCCTTGGAGAATGCTCGGAGCATTTTGTTTTTTTGCCGAATTTAAAAAAAACCGGACAGGCCCGGTGATCCTGTTTAAAGCCCCCAGGGGGCCTCCGCAAGGGACTGGGGCGCCGCGCCCGTTGGCCCGGCTGGTCCGGGCCTTGCAACGAATGTTGTCGCCCTCGGCGGCGGGGCTATACTCGCCTGACCGTTCCATTGCGCCCAGGAGTGCCCATGGCCGAAACCAAGTTTGACGTCGTTGGTATTGGCAACGCCATTGTCGACGTGCTGGTCCACGCCGATGACGGGCTTCTGGAGGCCGAGGGGCTGACCAAGGGGACCATGACCCTGGTCGACGCCGAGGAAGCCCGGCGTCTCTACGAAAAAATAGGACCGGCGGTGGAATGTTCGGGGGGATCGGCCGCCAACACCATTGCCGGACTGGCGTCTCTTGGCGGCGCCGGCGCCTTCATCGGCAAGGTCCATAACGACCAATTGGGCAAAGTCTTCCGCCAAGATATCCACGCCGCCGGCGTTGCCTTCGACACGCCGCCGAACGATTCCGGCCCGCCGACGGCGACCTCGATGATCCTTGTCACCCCGGATGCCCAGCGGACCATGCAGACCTTTCTCGGCGCCTCGGTTGACCTGGGGCCCGCCGACATCGACTTGGACCTGATCGCCGCTTCCCGGATCACTTACCTTGAGGGCTATCTCTGGGACCCGCCGAACGCAAAAGAAGCCTTCGTCAAGGCTGCGGACGGGGCGCACCAGGCGGGTCGAAAGGTTTCCCTGAGCCTGTCGGACCCTTTCTGTGTCGACCGCCACCGGGCCGATTTCCTGGACTTGGCCGAAAACCACGTGGATATCCTGTTCGCCAACGAACAAGAAATCCTGTCCCTTTATCAAGTCGCTGGCTTCGATGAGTCCCTGCAGGCGGTGCGAGGCCATTGCGAGATCGCGGCGTTGACCAGGGGCGAGAAGGGATCGGTCATCGTTTCCGGAGACGAGATTCATATCGTCGACGCGGAACCGGCGAACGACCTTGCCGACACCACCGGCGCGGGGGACGCCTTTGCGGCGGGATTTTTGTTCGGCGTGACGTCCGGACGGGATCTCGCCCACAGCGCCAGCATCGGCGGCATTGCCGCGGCCGAGGTGATTTCCCACCTGGGCGCCCGTCCCGATACGTCACTCAAGGCCCTGGTCGAGGAAAAACTTGGCTAGGGCCCGAAAACAACCCCGGTGGCGCCCGACAAGGTTGAGCCGGGGCCGTTCCACGGATACTTTTGAGGAATGAAGGAACCCGCTTCCCACCTCCGCCCCGAAGACGGTTCCCCCGAAGCCGATGCCGGGCCGTCCTGGCGGTTCCAGACGACGGCCTTTTGGCGGGCGCTGCCTTCGGGTATGCGGCGGCGGTGGTGGATGTTCAGGATACTGGACCTGATCGCCCGGCATTGGCCTGTATTTAAACCGCGCCGGGGTGTCCTTGTCGTGCGCATGGACGGCATCGGCGACATGGTGCTGTTCCGCCGGACGCTGGAGCATTACGCCGAAGCCTTTGGCGTTGAAAAATCCGATATCACCATTATCGGATGCACCAGTTGGGGGAACCTTGCCGATGTGGTGTTCGAAGGCTACCGCGTTCATGCCATTGACGAACATGCCTTTGCCAGGCGGCCGTTTTACCGGTTCAAAATATCGCTCTGGGTCCGCAGCCTGGCTGTGGCCGTTGCCGTTTGTGATTCGTATTTGCGCCGGGCCCTGATGGCGGACAGCCTAGTCTGGGTATCGGCGGCGCCGAGACAGGTCGTCTCTCTTCCCTATGTTTCGGAACAGACCCGGTCTGAATTCTCCTATTACCTCAGCCAGGTTGACGAAATCATCGATACGGGCCCCTATCCGACACACGAAATCGACCGTCATTTCAGGTTTATTTCGGCCATTGCCGGGCGAGAAGTAAAACCCGAAATACCCCGCATCCAATGGCGGGACCAGGCGCCGCCCGTTGATGGCGGGGGCGCTTATGCGGTTCTCAACCCGGGCAGCAACGAACCCGGCCGCCGCTGGCCGATGGCCGGTTACGCGAGCCTGGCCAGGCGCCTTTTGGACCGGGGTTTAAGGGTTGTGCTGGTCGGCCGGCCCGGCGAGAGGAGCGACGGGCCGGAGATCGAAGATATGGGCAAGGAAGACGGCATCATCGACCTGACCGGGCGCACAAACCTGCCCCAGCTTCTGGACCTGATAAACCATGCCCGGCTGGTGATCAGCAACGATACCGGGCCCGCTCATTTGAGCATTGCGCTGGCAAAGCCGACCGTGGTCATTGTCGGCGGCGGCCATTTCGGCAGTTTCGTTCCCTACCCCAAAGACGTAACGCCGGATTGGGCGCGGTTCATCTATCAGGAAATGGAATGCTATCATTGCTTCTGGCGATGCCACCGGCGGGCCAATAAATTCGAGATCTTCCCCTGTGTCGACGCCATCAACGAAGAGCGCGTGTGGCGAGAGTGCGAAACGCTTCTTGACCAGCATAGCCCAGAAAACCGAATGACAGACGGCGTGACACCGGCCGCCCCATGAGGTCTTGGCTTGATTCGGCCAAGGTTTACGGTGACCGCCGCGTTCTGACCATTCTGTTTCTGGGGTTCTCAAGCGGCTTGCCTTTATTGCTGGTGTTTTCGACGCTGTCGGTCTGGCTCAAGATAGAAGGCGTGTCGTTGACCGCGATCGGCCTGTTCTCCCTGGTGCGCACGCCTTACACCTTCAAGTTCCTTTGGGCCCCCGTGATCGACAGGATATCGCTGCCCGTGCTGACGGGCCTTCTCGGCAGGCGGCGGAGCTGGGCCATCGTCGCCCAGGTGGCACTGATGATTTCGATCTTCGCCCTGGGCTCGACAAATCCGGGCGACAACCCCGGCCTGACGGCGATGTTCGCGCTCCTGGTCGCGTTTTCGTCGGCCAGCCAGGACATCGTTATCGACGCCTATCGGGTGGAGATTTTGAAAGACGACGAACAAGGCGCCGGCGCCGGTGCGATCGTGCTCGGCTACCGCCTGGGCATGCTAACCGCGGGGGCCGGGGCCTTGTGGCTGGCCGCTTTGTTCACCTGGGGCCAGGTGTACGCAATCATGGGGGTCCTGGTTGTTGTCGGCATGGGCACCATCCTCTTCGCCCGCGAGCCCGATACCGGCCCATCGCTGAAGGCCGCCCGGGACGAAGAGGAACGCATGACCGGCCATCTGGCTTCCGGCATGGCGCCTTGGTTGGCGCGGCTGCTGGCTTGGTCTTACGAGGGGGTGATCGCGCCGTTCAGGGATTTCATGACGCATTCGGGATGGGCCGCCATCATTGGGTTCATTGCGCTTTATAAACTGGGCGAAGCGTACTTAGGGATAATGGCCAATCCCTTCTACGTGGAAATGGGTTTTACCACCGTCGAGATTGCCAACGTCACCAAGGTTTTCGGGCTTGGCGCCGTCATCGGCGGCGGCCTCATCGGCGGCATCATGGTCAATCGGATCGGCATCATGCAAAGCCTCCTGATCTGCGGTGTTCTGCAAATTGGCGGAACCTTGATGTTCGTTGCGCAAGCTTTGGCCGGTCACAGCGTGCCCATGTTGATAGGGACGATCGCGGCTGAAAACATTACCTCGGGCATGGCGACATCGGCCTTCGTCGCCTATCTCTCGTCTTTGTGCAGCCAGGCCTATACGGCCACTCAATACGCGCTCCTGAGCTCTTTTTTCGCCTTCACCCGGGACGTATTGTCGGCCAGCGCCGGTTGGGTGGCGGACCAGGTGGACTGGATCGGATTCTTCCTGATCAGCGCCGGCGCCGCCGTGCCGGGGCTTTTGGTGTTGTTATGGATAATGCGGCGTTATCCGCCGCCCGAAGGGAGCCAAGCCTCGGCCCAGTCTTAGACCAAGGCTTCTTCAAGCGCTTCCTCGACGGCGTCCAGCGGTATCCGGCGCATTTCTGGACCCCCGAAGTCGCCGGCGCGGACGATGGAGAGCTTTTCCGTCATCGGCATGAATTTATCGGGCGTCGTCACGCCGTAAAGGATGACCACAGGCCGGCCGCCGACGGCGAACATATGCCCGGCGCCGGAATCATTGGAAACCGCGGCATTCAAGCGCTCAGCCAGGGCAATGGTCAGCAGCGGGGAAAAGCCGAAGCCCTGCTGGATGCTGTCGTCTTGGAGAGGGAACAGGGCTTCCGGAAGGGCCGCCTTGATTTCGTCGAACCATCCGATTTCCTTGGGCCCCAGAAAAAAGACAGGCATCCGCCCCAGGGCCGCTTGGCGGCGGGCGAGTTGGATGAAGTTCTCAAGCGGCCAGCATTTCGGCGGTCCGCCCGAGCCCGGCGCGAAGCCGATATATAAAGGGCCTTTGGGCAGAATCCGTTTAGCGGCGTCCTTCAAGTCCCGGTTCAAATCGAGAACCAGCGTTTCAGGGGTCGGGAATTCCCCACCGCTTGCCAGTTCCAGAAGGTCCAAAAGCTGACGTTGCATGGTTTTCGGGAACCGGTAGCCTTTTTCAGGCTTCCTGGACGACAACAAAAACCGGGCGGCCGGCGAGATGAAGGTATGGTGGGGAACGCGCTTCAGAGACAAGCTGGTCCAGAAAATCCGCTGGGTGTCGATAATCAGGTCGAACCGCCGGCCTTGAAGCGGCCCTTTCGAATGTCCCTTGAGCAGTTCCAAGGGGCTGAGGCCGACGCCTGCGTTTTCGATGATCTCGTCGATCAGGCCCAACGCCAAATCCGCCAGGACGCCGGCATAGACGCTGGTTTCCCGGCCCGCCACCCAGGTAATGCGGGCGCCAGGAAAGGCGGCGCGAAGCCCCCTCGCGAACGGAAGTTTTAGAAGGCCGTCGCCGATGCGGTCGAAGCCGACATAAACCAAAACGCTTGAAGGGGTTTTTAGTGGGGGCTTAAGCGTCATCCCTACCGGTTAGCACAAGTGAAGCAAGGGGTGAAAGCTGATAAAATACGTTCAAGGGAGAGCCCAATGGCCGACGCGTGCGTTTTGGAACGAATGACCATCAACGAAGGCGACATCACGGGGCTGGACGTAGACGCCATCGTCAACGCCGCCAACGAATCGCTGTTGGGCGGCGGCGGGGTTGACGGCGCCATTCATGCCGTCGCCGGACCGGCGTTGTTGGCCGAATGCCGAAAAATCGGCGGGTGCCCCACCGGCGAGGCCCGCATCACCAAGGGCTACAAGCTTCCCGCCCGTCACGTCATCCATACCGTCGGGCCGGTTTGGCAAGGCGGCGGCGCCGGCGAGGAAGGCCTGCTTCACGGTTGTTATCGGAACTCTTTGCAATTGGCCGTGGAAAACGGCCTCGGCTCCATCGCCTTTCCGGCCATCAGCACAGGCGTTTACCGGTTTCCGCCCGATGGCGCCGCCGAAATCGCCATATCCGCGGTTGCCGGTTTCCTGGCCCAAGACACAACCATGGAAAAAGTTGTTTTCTGCTGTTTCGGCCAGGCTTCGGTTGAAGCCCACGAAAAAGCCCTTAACGGAATCGGCTGAAGATGGACTTACGCCCGGGCGTCTCGGCCTCGCGGGCGGCATTGGCGGCGAGCGCCGCCATATTGACCATATCGGAAACGGTCGAGCCCATGGGCACGATCTGCGCCGGTTTTGAAAGCCCGATCAATATGGGGCCCAAAACGGTAGTGCCGCCCAGTTCATGCACCAGCTTCGACGACGTTTGCGCCGAATGCAGGCCCGGCATGATCAACACGTTGGCCGGGCCGGTCAGCCGGCAGAACGGATAGTGCGCCATCAGTTCCGGGTTAAGCGCGACGTCAACCCCCATTTCGCCATCGTATTCGAAATTGGCCTGACGTTGATCCAACACCTTGACGGCGTCGCTGACGATTTCGGAACGCGGCAGCGCCGGATTGCCGAAATTGGAAAACGAAATCATCGCGACCCGGGGCTCGTGCCCCATTTGGCGGGCGACGGCCGCCGTTTGCTGGGCAAAATCGGCCAGTTGTTCGGACGTCGGAAGTTCGGTGACCGCCGTGTCGGAAAGAAAAAGCGTCCGGTCCCTGGCCAAAACCAGGGAAAGGCCGAAGACCCTGGAATCCGGTTCCGGGTCGAGAGCCCGCATGATTTCGTCAAGCGCCACGTGATAGTTCCGGGTTAGCCCGGTGACCATGCCGTCGGCATCGCCGGTGGCGACCATGCAGGCGGCAAAGACGTTGCGGTCCTGGTTGACCATGCGCTGGCAATCGCGCCGGAGGATGCCTTTGCGCTGCAGCCGCTGGTAAAGGAAATCCATGTAGGATTCCGTTTCAGTGCTCAGTTTTGCGTTGTGGATTTCAATGCCGTCAAGGAACGGAAGCCCCAGGTCTTTCATCTTGGCATTGACCCGGTCCTCACGCCCGATGAGAACCGGCGTTCCATAGCCGGAATTCAAAAATGAGCATGCGGCCCGGATGCTCTTTTCCTCTTCGCCTTCGGCAAAGACCACCTTTCCGGGGCTGGCGCGGACGTTTTCGAAAATCGCCTGCAGGATTCCCGCCGTCGGGTTGAGGCGCGCCGACAATTCGGCCTCGTAGGCGTCCATGTCGATGATGGGTTTTTGGGCGACCCCTGAATCCATGGCGGCCTGGGCCACCCTTTTGGACACCGCGGAAATCAGCCTCGGATCGAATGGCGCCGGGATCAGGTATTCGGGGCCGTATTTCAGGTGAGGCCCGGCATAGGCCGCGTCGACCTCGTCGGGAACGTCCTCTCTGGCCAGTTCGGCAAGCGCCTGGGCGGCGGCGATCTTCATTTCGTCGTTGATGGTGCTGGCGCGGACGTCGAGCGCGCCGCGGAAGATATAGGGAAAGCCCAAGACGTTGTTGATCTGGTTCGGATAATCCGACCGCCCGGTGGCGATGATGGCGTCGTCGCGGACCTCCTTGATTTCTTCCGGTGTTATTTCCGGGTCCGGATTGGCCATGGCGAATATGAGGGGCTTGGCGGCCATGGATTCCACCATTTCCTTGCTGACGGCGCCTTTGACCGAAAGCCCGATAAAGACGTCGGCGCCGGCCATGGCGTCGGCCAGGGTCCGGGCCGTGGTTTTGGCCGCATGGGCCGACTTCCATTGGTTCATGCCGTCTTCGCGGCCCTCGTAAATGACCCCCTTGGAATCGCACATGATGACGTTTTCGGGCCTGAGGCCCATGACCTTGAACAGTTCGACGCAGGCGATGGAGGCGGCGCCGGCGCCGTTGACGACCATCTTGATCTTGTGGATGGCGCGGCCGGTCAGCTCCAGGGCGTTGATAAGCCCGGCGGCGGTAATGGTGGCGGTGCCGTGCTGGTCATCGTGGAACACCGGGATGTCCAGGATTTCACGCAGCCTTTGTTCGATGATGAAACATTCGGGCGCCTTGATGTCTTCCAGGTTGATGCCGCCGAAGGCCTTGCCCAGATAACGCACGCAATTGACGAATTCATCCACGTCCTCGGTGTCGACCTCGACATTGATGCCGTCGATGTCGGCAAAGCGCTTGAACAAAACCGATTTCCCCTCCATCACCGGCTTCGCGGCAAGCGCTCCGATGTTGCCAAGGCCGAGGACAGCGGTGCCGTTGGTGATCACGCCGACGATATTGCCCCTGGCGGTGTAGTCGTAGGCGAGGGTGGGATCGCGTTTGATCTCCAGGCACGGCGCGGCAACCCCCGGCGAATAGGCGAGCGTCAGGTCGCGCTGGGTCATCAGCGGCTTGGTGGCATGAATTTCGAGCTTCCCCGGCTTGCCGCTGGCATGCATCCGGAGCGCCTCTTGGCCGAGGGCTTCGTTGGAATCGTCGTCCATTTTTTAAAATCCCAGTATTACGCCTATTGTGCCCCAGGGGAGGTGGATAATGAAAGCGCGATTGATAGCGCCGTCCCGATCCCTGTGTTATGGTCTGACCTTCAATACCATTTCCGACTGTTTGACCATGTCCCCGACACCCGCCGTTTCCACGCCTGAGGCCGAAAAAAAAGCCGACGGCGGACTCTCTCCGCAAGCGGCCGAAGAAAAGCCCCCCCGGAAAACGAAATCAAAACCAAAAAAAACGGCTGAGACCGTCACGCCGATGATGGTCCAGTATCTGGCGATCAAGGAGGATTATCCCGATTGCCTTTTGTTTTACCGGATGGGGGATTTCTACGAACTGTTCTTCGATGACGCAGGCCTCGCGGCCCAGGCCCTCGATATCGCGCTCACCAAGCGGGGCAAGCACTTAGGGTCCGACATTCCCATGTGCGGGGTTCCCGTGCACAGCCACGAGACCTATCTCCACCGGCTGATCAAGCAAGGCTTCAAGGTCGCCGTTTGCGAGCAAACCGAAGACCCTCAGGAAGCGAAAAAACGGGGCGCCAAGGCCGTCGTCCGGCGCCAGGTTCAGCGCGTGGTGACTCCCGGTACGTTGACGGAAGAAACTCTTTTGGATGCCCGCCGGCACAATTACCTGGCCGCCGTGGCCGAAGCCGAAGGCGCGCTGGGCCTTGCCTGGATCGACATGTCGACCGGCGGGCTTCATACCCAGCCCTTGGGCCCGGGCGATCTTGCGGCGGCGCTTTCCCGGGTTGCCCCGGGCGAATTGCTGGCGGCCGAAAGCTTTCTCCAGCGCCCTGATTTTTTTGAGATTTTGGCCGATTGGAAAGAGGCCCTAAGCCCGCTTCCCGGAAGCCGTTTCGACAGCGCCAACGGGGAAAAGCGGCTTAAAGCGCTTTACGGCGTCAAGTCCTTGGATGCCTTCGGAAGCTTTTCCAGGGGCGAGCTTGCGGCGGCCGGCGCCCTGGTGGATTACGTTGAACTGACGCAAAAGGGCCGGTTGCCCAGGATCGCGGCGCCTAAGCAATTGGCCCGGGGCCAGGTGATGGAAATAGACGCCGCCACCCGGCGCAACCTGGAACTGACGGTTAGCCTCGCGGGCACGCCTAAAGGCAGCCTGTTGGGGGTTATCGACAAAACCACGACCGCCGCCGGCGCCCGGTTGCTGACGTCGCACCTGGCGGCGCCGTTGACGGACGTCAAAACCATCGACGGGCGCCTCGATATGGTCCAATTTTTCGTTGCCGAGGAAAGTATCCGGGATCAGCTTCTGGGTGTTTTGGGGCGCACACCAGACATCGAGCGCGCCCTTTCCAGGCTGACCCTCGGCCGCGGCGGCCCCAGGGACCTGGGCGCCGTCAGGGACGGGCTGGCGGCAGCGGTTGGCCTCCGCCGGGTCCTTGATAAAGCGGAAGCCGCCCCGGAAGGAATCACCGCCGCCGCCCGGGGTTTCGGCCGCCACGACGAATTGATCGAACGCTTTGGCCGCGCGCTGGCGGGCGAATTGCCGCTGTACGCCCGCGACGGCGGCTTTATCGCCAAGGACTATTCGCCGAAGCTGGATGAGCTGCGTCAGCTCAGGGACGAAAGCCGGCGGCTGATCGCCGGCCTCGAGGGCCGCTATACGGAAGAAACCGGCATCCGGGCGTTGAAGATCAAACACAACAACGTGCTCGGGTACTTCATCGAGGTGTCGGCAAAGCAGGCGGACAAGATCCCCCTCGGTGCCGCGAGCCCCTTCATTCACCGCCAGACCATGGCCAAGGTGGTCCGTTATTCGACGGTGGAACTCGGCGAGCTGGAAGGCCGCATCGCCAAGGCTGCCGACCAGGCGCTGGCGCTGGAGCTGAACCTGTTCGACGACCTGGTGGGCGAGGTCACTGGGCGGGCCGACGCCATCGCGCTGGCGGCAGGATCGCTGGCCTCCCTCGACGTCGCCGCCGGACTGGCCCGGCTCGCCCAAGAGCGCCGTTTTGTGAGGCCCGTGGTTGACGACAGCGCCGATTTCCATATAACCGGCGGCCGCCACCCGGTGGTCGAGGCGGCGTTGATTGAGGCCGCCGATGGTGCCTTCGTCGCCAACGGGTGCTGGCTTTCCGGCGCCGATAACGGCAGTGGGAAAACGGGGGGAAACGGGGAAGCCGGGTTCCTGTGGCTATTGACCGGCCCCAACATGGCCGGCAAAAGCACCTTCCTCAGGCAAAACGCCCTGATCGCGGTGTTGGCGCAAATGGGGTCCTTCGTTCCCGCAGACGACGCCCGGATCGGGGTCGTCGACCGCCTGTTTTCCCGGGTCGGCGCCGCCGACGACCTGGCCCGGGGGCGCTCCACCTTCATGGTCGAAATGATCGAAACGGCGACCATCCTCAATATGGCGGGGCCTCGGTCGCTGGTGATCCTGGACGAAATTGGGCGCGGCACCGCCACTTTCGACGGCCTTTCCATCGCCTGGGCGGTGGTCGAGCACCTGCATCAGGTCAATCGTTGCCGGGCGCTGTTCGCCACCCATTATCACGAACTAACGGCGCTGACGGCGAAGCTCACGGGCCTTCAGTGTTACACCATGCGGGTCAAGGAATGGCAGGGGGACGTGGTGTTCCTGCACGAAGTCGCCCCCGGCGCTGCCGATAGGTCATACGGCATCCATGTCGGCAAACTGGCGGGATTGCCGAAAAGCGTCGTCAGGCGGGCCGGAGAAGTTTTGCAGACCCTGGAAAAAGGCGAACAATCCTCGGCCATGACCCGGCTTGCCGACGATCTACCGTTGTTCCAGGCGCTCGCCGACGAAGACGCCGAAATCGGTTCGCCCTCGCCGGTGGAAAAAGCGCTCGCCGCCGTCGATGCGGATAGCTTAAGCCCCCGGGACGCGCTTGAGCTGATTTACCGGCTGAGAGACCTCCTCGAAACGCCCGATTGATTCGCAGCCGAATCGTTTTTTCCAGGCTTTTCTGTCCCCGGCCAGGGTTGGGCCGGTTTTTTAGGTCATTTCCACCAAACAACTCCGTAAAATAGATTAATTTAACTGATCTTATTGATTTCCCGATTCAGGAAAATAATATAATATATTGATATTACTGGTTATTTTACGAAGATGGATGCTTTTTATTGTTTCTCATGCGAATACAGAATCAGGATTGCAAGGCCATTCAACAAGTAAGTATATCTTGTTAATCTATTTTACAAAAAAACCAGGAAACCCTTTTCCTATATTGCTTTTCGAAGGGTCTGGAATCCCCGGTCCGGACTTCGGGGAATCCTTGTAAGGCCCTAAAAATTAAGGTCATTTTTTTAATCTTAGCCAAAAAGGATTATTCCTGGCCATCGTCCGGGGCGACCGGGCGGGGCCCGCCCGGAAAACCATTAAAAACTATTGCCGGGGCCGACCGCCGTTCCTTCTTTAACGGCTAACCCGGCACCTTTATATATAGGCGGACCATGGACAGCATAGCGAAACCCCGCGACATCTTCGACCGCAAGGCGCTCCTTGGGGAATTGGGGGATCTTGTCGGGTGGTCGGGCTATACGCCGAAGACCCAAGGCCAGGTTCTCGATATCTTCAAAGAGGCTTATAAAAACGGCTGGACGGAAGTCCGCCGCCGGTTTGAAGAAACGGGCGCTTCCAGCCGCGACGTGGTCCACGACAACGCTTACCTGATCGACCAGTTAGTCCGCACCATCCATGACTTCGCCCTGAGCAGCGTTTATCCGGCCGCCAACCCGACCACCGGCGAGCTTCTTTCCATCACCGCCACCGGCGGCTATGGCCGGGGCGAGCTGGCGCCCTTTTCCGACGTCGATTTGATGTTCCTTCTGCCGTACAAGCTGACGGCGCATTCCGAGCAGGTCATTGAATACATTCTCTATACGCTCTGGGACCTAGGCTTGAAGGTCGGCCACGCGACCCGCTCCACCAACGAGGCGCTCCGGCTGGCCCGCGACGACATGACCATACGCACCAGCCTTCTGGAGTCGCGGTGGCTCTGGGGCGACGAAAAGTTGTTCAAGGAGTTCAAGAAAAGGTTCCGCACAGAGCTCGCCGACGGCACCGGCCTCGCCTTCGTCGAGGCCAAACTGGCCGAACGGGACGCCCGGCACGACCGCATGGGCGATACCCGCTACGTGCTGGAGCCCAACATCAAGGAAGGCAAAGGCGGGCTTCGCGACCTGCAGACGCTGTTCTGGATCGCCAAGTACCTGTTCCAGGTCGATAACGTAAAGGAACTGCAGAAGCTCGGCGTGCTGACGGCCGACGACGTGGCGCTCTTTGCCAAGGCCGAAAATTTCCTGTGGACGGTCCGCTGCCACCTTCATTACCTGAGCGGGCGCGCCGAGGAACGCCTGACCTTCAACGTCCAGAACGAAATCGCGGCTTCCATGGAATACGCCGACAGCGACGGCGCCCAAGGCGTCGAGCGGTTCATGAAGGACTATTTCCTGGTCGCCAAGGACGTCGGCGACCTGACCCGGATCCTCTGCGCCGTTCTTGAAGAGCAGCATAAGAAAAGCCGACAGCGGTTCCGTCTGCCGAGCTTCGGGTTCATGAAGCGCGAGATCGAGGGTTTCGTTCTCGACGGCGACCGGCTGAGCGTCGAAGACAAGGACGCCTTCAAGAAAGAGCCGGTGAAAATGGTGAAGCTGTTCCACCAGGCCCAGCATCTGGATGTTGACATTCACCCGGACGCGCTCCGCCTGGTCACCCAGAACCTGGACCTGGTTGACGAAAAACTGCAAAACGACCCGGAGGCCAACCGGCTGTTCATGGAGATGCTGGTCGGGCGCAATCCGGAAATCGCCCTGATGCGCTTCAACGAAGCCGGAGTGTTCGGCCGGTTTCTTCCCGATTTCGGCCGCGTCGTCGCCCAGATGCAATACGACATGTATCACGTCTATACGGTGGACGAGCACACCATCCGCGCCATCGGCATCCTCAAGGGGATTGAGGAAGGGCGACTCAAGGACGACCACCCGGTGGCGTGTGACGTCATCGGCGAGATTCAATCGCTACCGGCCCTTTATCTGGCCCTTTTTCTCCATGATATCGCCAAAGGCCGGGGCAGCGACCATTCCGAGGCAGGCGCCGACATCGCCATGGAACTGGGCCCCCGGCTCGGCCTTAACGAGTGGGAGACCGAAACCGTGTCGTGGCTGGTGCGCCACCACCTTCTGATGAGCAACACGGCCTTCAAGCGCGATATCTATGATCCGAAAACCATCAGCGACTTCACCGCCATCGTTCAGTCGCCGGAACGTCTTCGCCTGCTTCTGATCCTAACGGTTGCCGATATCCGGGCGGTCGGCCCCAACGTCTGGAACGCCTGGAAGGCGAGTCTGTTGCGGGAACTTTATTACCGCGCCCAGGAAGAACTGACCGGCGGCGTTCCCTCGGAGCGTTTGGCGGAACGGGTCGAACAAACAAAGATGGACCTGGAAGAAAGGCTCAAGGACTGGCCGGCCGAGGATATCGATCGGCACTTCGCCCGTGGCCATTCCGATTATTGGCTGACGTTCGATACCGAGACCCTTCACCGCCACGCCGGGCTTATCCGCGATGCCGAGGCCAAGGAAAAGAAACTGCACATCGAACACAGGGTGGAAAAAGACCGCGACGTTACCGAAATCATCATCTACGCCCCCGATCATCCCGGCCTGTTTGCCTCGATCGCCGGCGCCATGGCGCTTTCCGGCGCCTCGGTGGTTGATGCCAAGATCATGACGCTCGCCAACGGCATGGCCCTCGATACGTTCTGGATTCAGGACGCCGACGCTCACGCCTATGCTGCCAAGGACAGGTTGAAACGGCTTTACAGGCGCATTGAAGACACCCTTTCCGGCCGCCTGGTCCCGGCCCGCGAACTAAAGGCGGCCCAGGAAAAACAAACGCCTAGCCGCACGGTTGTTTTCAAGGTGCCGCCCCGGGTGCTGATTGACAACAAGGCGTCGAACCGCCACACGGTGATTGAAATCAATGGCCGCGACCGTTTGGGCCTGCTTCACGACGTTACCGCCGCCCTGACGGCATCGGGACTGCAGATTTCCAGCGCCCATATCTCCACATTCGGGGTGCGCGTGATCGACGTGTTTTACGTCAAGGATGTCTTCGGCCTGAAGGTGGATCGGGAGGAAAAGCTCGATGCCTTGCGTGAGCGGCTCTTGGAAGCCGTTTCCCCCAAAGGGGAATCCGTCGAATCCTCGAATCCTGCAAATGCCGGGTCGGACAAAAGAGCCAAGGCCGCCGGATAAACGAAGCCGCCTTTTCGCTGACACAAAAAACCGCTATTGAGGCGCCTATGGCGATCCTCCGATCCATTGCCACCGTTGGCGGCTTCACATTTATCAGCCGAATTCTCGGTTTTTTGCGTGACATTCTGATCGCCGGCATTCTTGGCGCCAGCGCCGGGGCGGATGTTTTTTTCGTCGCTTTCAAACTTCCTAATCTCTTTCGCCGCCTGTTTGCCGAAGGCGCTTTTTCCATGGCCTTCGTGCCCATGTTCGCGGGCCAGGTCGAGGAAAAGGGAAAAAAAGACGCGCAAGCCTTCGCCGAGGCGGCCTTCAGCGTTCTTTTCTGGGCCCTTATTTTGTTCGTCATCGTCATCGAACTGGCGATGCCGTTGGTGATGTACGGGTTCGCGCCGGGCTTCGCCGGCGATGCGGCCAAGTTCGACCTCGCCGTCGAGTTGACCCGCATCACGTTCCCCTATCTGTTGTTCATCTCCCTGGTGTCGCTGATGGCCGGCGTCCTCAATTCGCTGGGCCGGTTCTGGGCCGCCGCGGCGACGCCCATATTGCTCAATCTTTGCCTGATCGGGGCGATCCTGGGCTTTGCCAACTTTACCGAAACCCCAAGCCATGCCTTGGCCTGGGGCGTGGCGGCAGCGGGCGCGGTTCAGTTCCTCTGGCTTTACGCCGCTTGCGCCCGCGAGGGCGTCTGGCTGCGCTTGCCCCGGCCGCGCCTCGGCGAAGACGTGCGTCGGCTGGTTCGGCGCATGCTGCCGGTAGCGTTGGGGGCCGGCATTTAC
This sequence comes from uncultured Thalassospiraceae bacterium, assembly GCA_964626025.1. Lineage (GTDB taxonomy): Bacteria > Pseudomonadota > Alphaproteobacteria > Rhodospirillales > Casp-alpha2 > Casp-alpha2. The sequence continues at coordinate 15,113 of CAZVFL010000007.1, read as the reverse complement.
CAGATCAACCTGGTCATCGACACGGTGATCGCATCGCTGCTGCCGACCGGCTCGATCGCGTATTTGTTTTTTGCCGACCGTGTCAACCAATTGCCGCTGGGCGTCATCGGCGTTGCCGTCGGTACGGCGTTGCTGCCGCTGTTGTCGCGCCAGGTCCGGGCCGGCGAAGAGGCCGCCGCCCACCACAGCCAGAACCGGGCCATTGAATTTTCCCTGCTGTTGACCCTGCCGGCGGCCGCCGCCTTGACGGTGATCGCCACCCCGGTGATCCGGGTGTTGTTCGAGCGCGGCGCCTTCGGTCCCGCGGAAACCGCGGCGACGGCGGCGGCATTGGCCGTCTATGCCGTGGGCCTGCCGGCCTATGTCCTGGTCAAGGCGTTGGTGCCCGGGTTCTTCGCCCGCGGGGACACGGCGACGCCGGTCAAAATTTCCGTCGCCTGCCTACTCGTCAATCTGGTGCTCAACCTTCTTTTGATGGGGCCCTTCAAACACGTCGGGATTGCGGCTGCGACGGTGGTGTCGAGTTGGCTCAACGCGGGGCTTTTGGCCTATGTGCTCCATGGGAGAGGCCATCTGGTGCTGGATCAAAGGCTAACCCGCCGCCTACCCCGCATGGCCCTGGCCGCGGCCGGCATGGCGGCGTTGCTTTATTGGGCGTTGGGGCCGCTGGAGGGCGGCCTCAACGGGCTGATGGCGGAACGGGCTGCCGCCCTTGGCCTGCTGGTTTTCGGCGGCATGGCGGTTTTCGGCGGCCTGGTCCTGGCAACAGGCGCGGCCAGGCTGGACGACCTGAAAAGCCTTTACCGCGGCGCCGGAGCGGATTGAGGGCCACCTGACTGACGCCCTTGACCGGCTTCGGGTTAAGGGCGATAAATCGGCGCTTTCCTTTGACGGGGGATCGGGGTTCATGTCGCGTATTTTTTCGGGCGTTCAGCCGACGGGCAGCCTGCACCTGGGCAATTACCTCGGCGCCATCCGCAACTGGGTGCGCTTGCAGGATGATTACGAATGCCTGTTCTGCGTCGTCGATCTGCACGCCGTGACCGTCTGGCAGGAGCCGGGTGAGCTTAAGGCCAACACGCGCCACGTCACCGCGGCCCTGCTGGCCGCCGGCATCGACGCCAAGCGCCACATTATTTTCAACCAGAGCCAGGTTCCCGGCCACGCGGAGCTGGCCTGGATTTTCAATTGCGTGGCGCGCTTGGGCTGGCTCAACCGCATGACCCAGTTCAAAGAAAAAGCGGGGAAAAACAAGGAAAAGGCGTCCGTCGGCCTCTACGCCTATCCGAATCTGATGGCTGCCGACATCCTGCTTTACAAGGGCACCCACGTGCCCGTCGGCGAGGACCAGAAACAGCACCTGGAGCTGGTCCGGGACATCGCCAGTAAATTCAACAACGATTTCGGCGTCGATTTTTTCCCGATCGTCGAGCCGCTGATTTTCGGCACCGCCACCCGGGTGATGTCGCTCCGCGACGGCACCGCCAAAATGAGCAAGTCCGAGCCTTCGGACATGTCGCGCATCGGCATGACCGACGACGCCGAAACCATAGCCAGGAAGATCCAAAAGGCCAAAACCGACCCCGATTCACTGCCGTCCAGCCCGCAGGAATTCGAGGGCCGGCCGGAAGCCGCCAACCTGATGAGTATCTATGCGGCGCTCGCTGACGTCGAGATCGAAGACGTCTGCAAGCGTTTCGGCGGCCAGCAGTTTTCCGCCTTCAAACAGGAACTGGCCGATCTGGCCGTCGACAGGCTTTCTCCCATTCAAGACGAAATGCGCCGACTGATGGATGATGAGGCCTACGTGGACGGAGTCCTGGCCTTGGGCGCCCAGCGTGCCCGCGCCATGGCCGAGCCGATCCTGGCAGAAGTCCACGATATCGTTGGTTTTCTGCGGCCCCCCAGGGATAATAAGGGGTGATCAGGGGGAATCCCGGCGCGGGGGCTTGATTAGTTTCCCGCCCGGGCCCATTTTATAAGGTACCTATAGCTTGCCGGTGGGGTCCGGTGGTAGGGTGAAGGAAGAGGTTTAACATGTTCATTCAAACGGAACACACGCCCAATCCGGCGACGTTGAAATTCCTGCCGGGCTGTCCGGTTATGGAAAAGGGGACGGCCAATTTCCCCGATGCCGCCGAGGCCCAGAATTCGCCGTTGGCGGAAGGGCTGTTCGGCGTCGAAGGGGTTACCGGCATTTTCCTGGGCGCCGACTTCATTACCGTGACCAAATCCGATGACAAGGACTGGGAAATCATCAAGCCCCAGATTTTGGGCGCCATCATGGAGCACTTTCAGTCGGGCAAGGCGGTGATGACCGAATCGGCCGAACAGGGCGATGCGGAAGAATCAAAACCCGAAAACGAACTCGACAAGAAAATCAAGGAACTGATCGACACCCGGGTCCGCCCGGCGGTTGCCCAGGATGGCGGCGATATCATCTATAAGGGGTTTGAGGACGGTATCGTTTACCTTCATATGCAAGGTGCCTGCGCGGGATGCCCGTCCTCAACGGCGACCCTGAAACACGGCATTGAAAACATGCTCCGTCATTACATCCCGGAAGTGACCGAAGTCCGCGCCATCGAATAGGCTCTCGATTCTAAAGAAATTTTGGGGGAGACGTCCGAAACACCTAAATGTTGGAATTGTGCGGTGCAATAAAAATATTGCACCGCACAAAGACTAGCGTTAAAATAATCGATGTGTTAGACAGTCGTTAATAAAAGCCGGCCAAGGTGGCTCCGTGATGACTCCTGGGGAGAGAAATAACGGAAGGCCAGATTGGGTAAAGTGGTTTGTGCAACAGAGGGGTTGAGGCGGCAATGCGTTTGCCGCTCCATTTCTATTTACCGATGATTTTAAGATTTGAACGCGGCGCGTTGATCGCCGTAGCAGGGCTTGTTGCAAGCCTGTTTTTGCTGGTTTTACTAAGTCCCCTGGACACGGAAACGTCTTCGCCGAAGGCTTCGCTTCGGCTGGCTGTTTCTCAACCGGTTCCCGAAAAGACGGTCCCGAATACGACCGAAGCGGCGCCGGCCGATGCGATGTCGGCTCCCGGGGAAATCGTGGCGAAAGCGGCGAAGGCTGTGGCGGATTTTGTTGCCGGAGTCACCGCCCGGATCGTGCCCCCGAAACCAAAGATGGCCGGCATCGACACCTTGACCGGCGCTTTGTCCGCCAACGCCCAAGAGGATCACTTCAAGGCGCTACGCCTGAAATCACAGGGCTCGCTTCCCGAGACCTTCAATAAATTGGGCTATGACCTCAACCGGGTCGGCGCCGGCGAAGCCGAAGTGCCGAGGCTTTTCCTGGCCCGCTTGCCCGGCAGCCTTGGAAAAATTCGCGAAGCCCAGGTCCGGAAGTCGATTTTCTTCAAAACGGTTTTGCCTCTTGTTTTGCAGGCCAACGAGGAAATCCTTGGTGACCGGCGCAGGCTCTGGAACATCCATTACCAACGAAGCCTCGGTCAAAAAACGGGCCCCGCCGACCGGCTGTGGTTGGCGATGATGAAAGAACGCTATGGCGTGAAAAAAGACGGGATTGAAACGCTATTGAAGCGCGTTGACGTTATTCCTCCGTCCCTGGCCCTGGCTCAGGCGGCAGAGGAGAGCGGTTGGGGCACGTCGCGTTTCGTGATCGAGGGCAACGCGGTCTTCGGACAATGGACGTTTTCGGATACCAGAAGCCTGGTGCCGGAAAAGCGCGATAATAACAAGCGCCACAAAATCAAGACGTTTCCCCGCCTTATCGATTCGGTTCGCGCCTACATCCGCAACCTGAATACCCATGCGGCGTATCGGCAAATGCGGCAGGTTCGTTACTCTCTCAGGATGATGGGCGCGCCCCTGGAAGGCCTTATGCTGGCCGAAAACATCAAACACTATTCTCAGCGGGGCGAAAAATACGTGGACACCATCAAAAACCTGATCGAGTCGAACAAGCTGCATCGCCTGGACGATGCCCGGCTCCGGGAAGCAAGCTTGGTGCCGCGCTCTTTTATCTGATCCTTCGGACCTGAAACCGTCTTCACCGGGGCTTATTTAAGCCCTCGTCCGCGCCTCTTAGCCCGGCCGGTAGAACTGACGGCCGAACCAATACCAGCGGCCGCCTTGTGCGGGCAACGTGCAATTCACCCGCGTCCGGCCTTTTGGAAAAGGCTGCTCGACCCTGATTTCTATCCGGCGTTCGCCCAGGCGTTCCAGCCGCGCCCGGCCGGCGTGTGACGAAAAACAGGCCAGCCGGTTAAAACCCTTGAGTCCCGCCCCGGCCGTAAAGCCCATGGCGGGAGGGTTGTTGTCTGAAATAAGCGGGTCGACAGGGGTGATGTCGGTTACCGGAAGCGGCAGCGCATTGATCACCATCTTAAACCTGGCAAGGCCGCCGTAATTTTCATTCAAGGCGAAACGGGGCAGGTCGAATTGATTCATCGCGCTGCCGACGACGCCGGAATGTTGGCCGAAGGCCGCAATAAAACCGGCATTTTTGACCATAACCTGGACGGCGGATGAGGATTCCCCGTAAGGAAAGGCAAAAATCTCGGGTCCCTGGCCGAGCTTTTTCTCGAAAAGATTGTTGGCATACTCAATCTCTTCCAGGTTTTTTCCTTTGCTTGCGTCCGGCATATGCAGGTGAGACACCGTATGGTTGCCGATGGTGACGCCGGCGGACGCCAATTCCTTGATTTGGTCCCAATTCATGTATCCGGCGACGTTGCGGCCGACGACGCCGGTAGCGACAAAAAGCGTAAAAGGCAACCCGGCCTTTTTCAGCCTCGGCCAGGCTTCGGTGTAAACGGAAAGAAAAGCGTCATCGACGCTGATCCCCACGGTCCTCGCCGGAAGGGGAGTTCCGTTCTGAATGGCCTTGACGATTTCCACCAGCGGCAAAACCCGGTAGGGGCCCGATTGCAATTCCTGGATATGGGCTTCGAATTGTTCGAGGGTGATGTTGGTGGTGGGGTATTTGGATTCGCCGAAACGGTGATACATGACAACCACGGCGCCGCCATCGGCGGCCGCGCCCCCGGGCCAGATGACCAACGCGAACCACAACCAAGTCCACGCAAAGAGAAAGCGGATAAAACGGCCAAGGGTCATGGAGGGTCCTGAATTGATGATAATGCCTCTGATTTTTCACGCTTCCATGCCGGAGCACAAGTGTCATACTGAAATCAGGGAAAACAACTGGCCAGGAGAATCCGATGGCAGGCGCCCTCAACCAAGACGCCCTCGACCAACTTTTTGTCGAAGCGCGCACCCATAACGGCTGGCAGGACAAACCGGTACCGGAGGATCTGCTCAAACAGATATGGAACCTGACCAAAATGGGCCCGACCAGCGCCAACTCAAGCCCCGCCAGGATCGTCTTCGTGATTTCCACCGAGGGCAAGGAACGGCTGAAGCCGTGCCTGATGGAGGGCAACGTCAAAAAAACCATGACCGCGCCGGTCACCGCCATCATCGGCCATGACATGAAGTTTTATGACCGGTTGCCGGAGCTGTTCCCCCATGCGGATGCGCGGCCATGGTTTGAAGGAAACGACGACCTGATCCAGGCTACCGCCTTTCGCAATGCGACCCTGCAAGGAGCCTACTTCATGCTTGCCGCCCGCGCCCTCGGCCTCGACACGGGCGCCATGTCGGGCTTCGACGAGGCGGCCGTCGACGAGGCTTTCTTCGCCGGAACCTCGATAAAGTCCAACTTTCTTTGCAATATCGGCTTCGGCAACGGGGAAGACATGTTCTCGAGAAGCCCCCGGCTGGATTTCGATGACGCGTGCTCCGTCGTTTAGAGTGCCGATTAAACTGAGCCATTAAAAAATGCGGATTCTTGGTTTCGACACGGCGACATCCGCCTGTTCCGCCGCCCTTTGGGAAGACGGGCGCATCCTCGCCAGCCGTTTTGAAACCATGCCCCGGGGCCAGTCCGAACGGCTGATGCCCATGGTTCTTGAGGTCATGAAAGAAGCCGGCGCCGAATTTCCGGACCTCGACTTGCTGGCCGTGACCAACGGGCCCGGCGCCTTCACCGGCCTCAGGATCGGTCTGGCCGCCGCCCGCGGCATGGCGCTCGCGGGCAATCTGGCGTGTTTCGGCGTTACCACCCTGGACGCCGTCGCCGCCGGGGTTGCGGCCAAGGAACGGGAAAATGGGAAATTGCTGGTGTTCCTCGATTCCAAACGCGCCGATATCTACGCACAGGCCTTTTCTCCGGACCTTAAACCCATGGGCGAGCCCCAATCCGTCCTTCCCGGCAATTTGGCCGCGTTCGCCGGGGAAGGCGGCGGCAATGGGAAAATGTTGGTTGCCGGCGATGCCGCCGAACTGGGCGCCGAGACCCTGAAAGCGGCAGGCATGGACGTCCGGCTCAGCACCGCCTCCGGCGCGCCCAATGCCCAAACCGTCGCCGCCCTTGCCGCCGAGAGGTGGTCCCCGGAAATGCCTCCGGCGCTGCCCCGGCCCCTTTATTTAAGGCCGCCGGACGCCATAATCCCAAAGAACGGTGGCCAACTGAGGCCTTAGCCGTATTTTCCGTTAACCCTTGCGAAGAATAAGGCGATGAATGCCGTCGGCGGCCTCATCCGTGCCTTCCGGCTCCAGGCTGAGGACACGGTGGCCATGGTCGTTAACCGAACGGGGAACGTTTTCCAGCGGTTCGGCGCCCTTGAGGCGGACTTCAGCGGTTTGTCCCGGTTGCATGCTTTCGATCAGAAGTTTTGTTTTGACGAAAGTAAGGGGACAAACTTCTCCTGTAATATCGATAAAGAAGTCTACCGCTTGATTCTTACTGTTTTTTACAGCGTTATTCATTGTTCTTACTTGCCCGGGGTGCGTTTGTTTATTATATAAGACTCTTCTTAAAGCTGACGTCTTCTTTAAAAAGACGCATTAAATTTCCTCGCCGGCCTGGGGAATATTAACAGTGAGGATTAATCGTACATGACTGAAAAGCCCAATGTAAGCGAATTGCTGGAGCTGACGACCGAAATCGTCTCCGCGCATGCGGGCAACAACAGCGTTGCGCCCAACGATTTGCCGCAATTAATCCAAGAAGTTTACAATACCCTAATGGCGGTCGGAACGGCGCCTATCGTGCCTGAGCGCCCGCGCCCCGCCGTTTCCGTTAAGAAATCAATATTTCCTGATTACATTGTCTGTCTAGAGGACGGCAAGAAACTCAAAATGCTCAAGCGCCACCTGAAAACGGCATACAACCTTACGCCCGAGGAATACCGCGAACGGTGGGGGTTGCCGCCCGATTACCCCATGGTGGCGCCGAATTACGCCAAGCACCGTTCCAATCTGGCGAAAAAAATCGGCCTTGGCACCAGACCCCGAAAACGCCACCGCTAAGACATGATGCTTTCCGGTCCGGGGAGGGACCATGCCGGAAAATAGAATCGAGCGTCTTTGTGTCGAAAAAGGCATGAAAATGACGGCGCAGCGCCGGATTATCGCCCGGGTGCTGTCTTCTGCCAACGACCACCCGGACGTTGAAGCCGTTTACCGCCGCGCCATCAAACTGGACCCGAAAATTTCCATCGCCACCGTCTACCGGACGGTTCGCCTCTTCGAAGAAGCCAGTATCCTCGAGAGACACGATTTCGGCGATGGCCGGTCCCGTTACGAAGAAGTCACCGATGAACACCATGATCATCTGATCAATATCCAGTCCGGCAAAATTGTCGAATTCCAAAACGAGGAAATCGAGACCTTGCAGGAAAAGGTCGCCGCACAACACGGGATGAAACTCGTCGGGCACCGGCTGGAGCTTTACGGCATACCCCTGAAATCCAAAGAATGAAGCGTTGATAAAAGATTGAGCTGAAGCACCCTTGGCAAAAAAACTTCATATCAAAACCTACGGCTGCCAGATGAACGTCTATGATTCAGGCCGCATGGCCGATGTCCTGACGCCGTTGGGCTATGTCCTTCAGGACGGGGCCGAGAACGCCGACATGGTCATCCTCAACACCTGCCATATCCGGGAAAAGGCGGCAGAAAAGGTGTATTCGGAACTGGGCCGCCTCAAGCATATGAAAGCCGCCAGAAAACGCGATGGCGGGCGCATGATCCTTGCCGTCGCCGGGTGCGTCGCCCAGGCGGAGGGACAGGAGATTCTCAACCGCGCGCCTTTCGTGGACATGGTCTTCGGCCCCCAGGCCTATCACCGCTTGCCTGAAATGGTGGCCCGCGCCAGCCGCGCCGGCGAAACGGTGTTGAATACCGATTTTCCAACCGAGCCCAAGTTCGATCATTTGCCTGATGACACCGGGGCCGCCGGAAACAACGGTACCGGCGCCGCCTTTTTGACCGTCCAGGAGGGATGCGACAAGTTCTGCACCTTCTGCGTCGTTCCCTATACCCGGGGCGCCGAATATTCCCGGCCGGCCGGCGATGTCCTGGACGAGGCAAGGCGGCTGGCGGCCCTGGGCGTCCGCGAAATCACCCTTTTGGGACAGAACGTCAACAATTATCACGGCGCCGCCGGTTCGGGGGCGGTTTGGGGCCTCGGCCGGTTGATTGCCGCGCTTGCCGGGATAGAAGGGGTCGACCGCATCCGTTACACCACGTCTTATCCCGCCGACATGGATGACGAATTGATCTTCGCCCATAGGGACGTCGAGGAACTCATGCCGTTCCTGCATTTGCCGGTGCAATCGGGTTCGGACCGGATTCTCGCGGCCATGAACCGGCGCCACACGGCCGATGACTACCGGCGCCTTGCCGACAAGCTGCGCGACACTAGGCCCGACATCGGGCTTTCTTCGGATTTCATCGTCGGCTTTCCGGGGGAAACCGATGACGACTTCGCCGCCACCATAAAGCTGGTTGAAGACGTCGAATTCACCCAGGCCTATTCCTTCAAATACAGCGCCCGGCCGGGAACGCCGGCGGCGATGATGGAAAATCAGGTCGCCGACGAGGTAAAGGGAGAACGCCTGCACATCCTGCAGGAGCTTCTGAATGCGCAACAATTGGCATTTAACCGGTCATGCGTGGGCCGGGTGATGGCTGTGCTGCTGGACCGCAAGGGCCGCGAAAAGGGGCAACTGGTCGGACGCAGCCCCTATATGCAGGCGGTTCACGTGGAGGCCCCTAAAAGCGAGTTGGGGACCATCACCCGGCTTGTCATAGCCGCCGCCCACGCCAACAGCCTCGGCGCCGAACCCCTTGGGCCTCCCCCGCCCCTTGGCGACGGTTATGACGGCCTGGCGGAGGAGGCTTCGGTTTGACCCCGCCCGCGAAACCGAAAACCGTCGATGCTCCCCGCCCCGGAGAGGCCGCCAAGAGCGCCGAACTGGTTTTTGCCGATAACGGCCTGGCCTTGCAGTTGTTCGGCTCCCATCACCAGAACCTCGCCCGCATTGAGCAAAAAATGGATGTTTCCATTAACGCACGGGGCAACGAAGTGACGATCACCGGCGAAGCCGATGCCGTGGACGGGGCGTGCGGGGTCCTGGAAGGCCTTTATGCCCGGCTGGAAAAGGGAAAAGACGTCAGCCACGAGGAAGTCGACGCCATCCTGCGCATGGCGACGGCGCCGGACGGCAATATCGGCGATGCGGACCTCACCATCCGCACAAAGAAACGCCACATTTCGCCCCGCTCTCCGGTGCAGGCCGAATACCTTCAGGCCATCGACAACGCCGAACTTGTTTTCGGCGAAGGCCCCGCCGGCACCGGCAAGACCTATCTGGCCGTTGCCAAGGGCGTCGAACGGCTGATCAAGGGGGAAGTGGACCGCATCATCCTGTCCCGTCCGGCGGTCGAGGCGGGCGAACAACTGGGGTTCCTGCCCGGCGACATGCGCGAGAAGGTGGACCCCTACCTTCGCCCGCTTTATGACGCGCTTTTTGACATGATGCCGTCAACGCAGGTGGTCAAGCGCCTGGAAAAGGGCGAAATCGAAGTCGCGCCACTGGCTTTCATGCGCGGACGAACGCTCGCCAACGCCTTCGTTATCCTGGACGAGGCCCAGAACACCACGGCCGTACAGATGAAGATGTTTTTGACCCGCCTCGGCGAAAATTCATCCATGGTCATCACCGGCGATTTAAGCCAGATAGACCTTCCCGGTGGCGTCCGCTCGGGCCTCAGGGACGCCATGGAAACGGTCTCCGGCGTCGGGGGCGTTGCCTTCATTGCGTTCTCGGAGGCCGACGTGGTCCGCCATCCTCTGGTCAGCCGGATCGTCCGCGCCTATGGCAAGGCGGAAGGCCGGAAAAAATCAGGGGCGCGTTACGAAAAAAACGATCACGCCCAGAAAAACACCAAGAGAAAAGAAGGCCCCGGCGACGATGATTGAGGCCCTTTCGCCTGAACCGCCGGAATCGCTGGAGATAGACGTTTCCCTATCGTGTCCGCTTTGGGCCAAGACGCTCGCCGATGCGGAAAAGCTCGCGAGGGACGCTGCGGTCGCTGCCTATCGGGCCGCCGGCGCCGGCCCCGGCCCGGCGGAAGCGAGCATCGTGCTCGCGGATGACACATTCGTCCAGGGCCTTAACCGGCAATACAGAGACCAGGATTCACCGACCAACGTTCTTTCCTTTCCCGCCGATGAGTCCACGGGGGGTCCCGCCTCGGCGCCAATGGAAACGGCACCGGGCGCGCCAAGGATGTTGGGCGACATCGTCGTCGCTTTTGAGACCGCATCCCAGGAGGCCGCCGACCAAAGAAAACCGATCAGCGATCATTTATGCCACCTGGTCGTCCATGGTATGCTTCATCTTCTGGGGCACGATCACCGGACCGCGTCTCAGGCGGAGGCGATGGAGAAGCTGGAAATCGATATTCTTACCGGGCTCGAAATCGCCAATCCTTATTTAAATGGCCCCCGGCAAGTACCGGACAATGAACGAAGCCGATGAACGACCACCCCTCGAGTAGCAAGCCCCGGGGTAACGGGGCCGACAACAAAACCTCCCTTATCGATAGCCTTTTGGGTTGGATGCGCGCGCTCAGCCGATCGCGCAACAGCGACGATTCGGCCCGCGACACCCTGGAAGAACTGATCGAGGAGCGCGAGGAAGCGGAAGTTCCCATCGACAATGAGGAACGCACGTTGCTCGCCAATATCCTGGAACTTCGCGGCCGCACCATCAACGACGTCATGGTGCCGCGCGCCGACATCATCGCCATCGCCAAGGGCGCCCCGCTGTCGCGGGTGATCGAAGTCATGACCAAGGAGGGCCATTCCAGATTGCCTGTTCATGGCAAGAATCTTGATGACGTGGTCGGCATGGTTCACATCAAGGACGTTTTGGCGTGGCGCGGCCAGGACAAGGATTTTTCGCTACCCAAGATCCAACGCAAAATTTTGTTCGTGTCGCCTTCCATGCAGGTGCTGGAACTGCTGCTGGAAATGCGAGCGGAACGGTCGCACATGGCGGTGGTGGTGGATGAATTCGGCGGTGTTGACGGCCTTGTCACCATTGAGGATTTAGTCGAGGAAATCGTCGGCGAAATCGAAGACGAACACGACCTTGGCGATGAACCCCATATAACGCCCAATCCCGACGGCAGCTTCACCGCCGACGCCCGTGTCACCATAAAGGTGTTGGAGGATACGCTCGGTTCGGTGGTCACCGAAAGAGATCGCGAAAACATAGACACAATAGGCGGACTGGTGTTTTCGCTCGCCGGCCGGGTGCCCATCCGCGGTGAATTGATCCGCCATCCGTCCGGGCTCGAATTCGAGGTTCTGGACGCCGATCCCCGCCATGTAAAGCGCTTGCGGTTGCACAACCCCGGAGCATCGGGGCGGCGGGATCAAAGCGATTGATGCCGCCTCCGGGAGAAAACCGCCTGGCCGTCCTTAAAAGCCGTCTTTCGGAATCCCGCGGCTGGCGGCGCCCGGCGTTGACGGGCGGGTTGGGCGTGCTGGCGGCGCTGGCGCTCCCGCCCGTTTACCTTGTGCCGCTTTTGATTCCGGCTTTCGTTGGTCTTTTGTGGCTGATCGCCGACAGCCCCACCCCCACTAAGGCCTTTTCCGACGGCTGGTGGTTCGGTTTCGGGCATTCGGCGGCGGCGCTTTCCTGGATCGGCATTGCCTTTACCGTTGATGCCGCCAGGTACGGCTGGATGGCGCCAATCGCGGTCGCCGGCATGGCCGCGGGGATGGCGCTATTCCCGGCCACGGCTGCGGCGTTGTCCAGCCTCGCGTTTGGCAAAAGGCCCCTGAATGCCATCGGCCGGGTCGTCGTCTTCGCCGGGCTGTGGACGGCCATGGAATGGACCCGGGGCTGGGTGCTGACCGGATTTCCGTGGAACCTCATGGGCACGGTATGGGCGTGGTCCGACGCCATGATCCAGTTGGCCGCCGTCACCGGCGTTTACGGCCTGAGCCTGCTGACGGTTGGGGTGGCGGCGATGCCGGCGGTGCTGGCGGAAACGGGCCCTGGCGACGATGGCGGACGCCGCCGGGCGGCGGTTCCGGTGGTGGTGGCTTTTGCGCTTCTCGGCGCCGTCTGGGCCGGTGGCCAGGCGCGCCTTTCATGGGCCCCGGATGAAACCGTTGCAGGCGTCCGGCTCAGGCTGGTTCAGCCGAATATCCCGCAGGCCCTGAAATGGAAACGCGAACTGCGCCAGGAGCATGTGCTCAAGCAATTGAAGATGAGCAAGCAGCCGGCGGACCATGGGCCGCCGCCGACCCACGTCATCTGGGCCGAGACCGCGGTGCCCTATTTCCTGGCCGAAACGCCGGAGTTGGCCAAAACCCTGGGCAGAGCCGCCCCCCCGGGCGGCATGATCATCACCGGCGCGCCCCGCACAACGCCGGCCGGAACGGTGCCGAAGCGGTTTTGGAACAGCCTCCACGCCATCGATTCACAAGGCCGTATCCGGGGCACCTATGACAAACACCATCTGGTGCCGTTTGGCGAATACGTGCCGTTCAGGGGCATCCTGCCGTTCGGAAAGCTGACGGCGGGGCGCCAGGATTTCTCGCCTGGCCCCGGGGTGCAGACCCTTGAATGGACCGGCCTGCCGCCGGTATCGCCGCTGATCTGTTACGAGGCCATTTTCCCCGGACGCGTCGCCGATAAAGGAAACCGGCCCCATTGGCTTTTGAATCTCACCAACGACGCCTGGTTCGGGTTCTCGTCGGGGCCTTATCAGCATTTTGCCGCATCGCGTTTGCGCGCCGTCGAGGAAGGCCTGCCCCTGGTCCGTGTTGCCAACACCGGCATCTCGGGCGTTATGGACGCCTATGGCCGGGTTCTCCACCGGCTCGGCCTGGGCCGGGAGGGAATCATCGACAGCCCCCTGCCGGCCGCCCTTGGCGGAACCACGCCTTTTGCCCTGCTAGGCGACTGGATGACAATTATGGTAATAATCATGGCGTTAGTTATGGGATTCCTGCTAACACCTAGACGTTAGGCGGGGGAAATACACTAAGCCGGAAAACGGGAAATTTTTCCAGGCGCGCTATTAAGGCTTGCATACCATTGTATGCAAGATTATATTGTAGAAGACGCTTAAGTCCCCCGTTGAAATCTCATACGATCAAGGGATGTTGCGAAGTTTTTTGGTTCAACACAGAAACAACCGCCGGAAAAAAAATGAAAAAACCTAAATCCTCACAGGCCGCTCGGGCACGATCTCGTCGCATGAAAAAACGCCTTCCCCCCGGCGTTCCCAACCCGGTCGACATTCATGTCGGCAGCCGCGTTCGGCTCCGCCGGACATTGTTGGGCCTCAGCCAGGAAAAACTGGGCGATGCCGTCGGCCTGACCTTTCAACAGATTCAAAAATACGAACGTGGCGCCAACAGAATTGGCGCGTCACGTCTTTTCCAGCTCAGCCGGATACTGAGCGTGCCGATCTCGTTTTTCTTCGAAGACCTGCCGGCCGGCCTGAGGACGGCCGAAGGCCAAGTGGCCGTAGGGCTTCGTGAACGGGATCAGAAAACGCTTGAACCCGACCCATTGGCCCGCCGCGAAACCTTGGAACTGGTGCGCGCCTATTACCGCATCACCAACCCAAGGGTGCGAAAACGTTTGTTTGAATTGACCAAGTCCCTGGCCAACGCCTCGATCGGCGACTAAAGAATTCGAACGCCGATTGCGGCTGATCTGAACGTTTTTTCTCCGGCTATCGGGGGCGACGAATCGGCCATGGCCGGGTCCCGATGGTCCGGGAAAACACCTTGACGCTCACCGGAAAGCTTGCGACAAGAACCGGCCGCCTGGCTTTTTTATCCGCGGCCGTGGAAGGATTTGGACTGCTTGCCGCCACGTAAAAAAAAGCGCTAAGTGGGCTAGAAATAATCGTCAGACCGTTGAAGCCCTCGGTCCAATGGGACAACAACTAAGATCGGAGGGATCGGCTGTGCACAAAAGCGATTTCCTTTTCACCAGCGAATCCGTGTCTGAAGGCCATCCGGATAAAATCTGCGACCGGATTTCCGACGCCGTGGTCGATAAATTCCTCGGCGCCGATCCCCACTCCCGCGTCGCCGTTGAGACACTTTGCACCAAGAACCAGATCGTCCTGGCCGGCGAGGTGAGAGGACCCGAGTCCATCACCCATGAGGTGATGGAAAACGTCGCCAGAACGTGCGTCAAGGAAATCGGATACGAACAGGAGGGTTTCCACTGGGAAACCGCCGCGGTCGACATCTTTGTCCATAACCAGTCGCCCGACATCGCCCAGGGCGTCGATGCATCGGGCAACAAGGACGAAGGCGCCGGCGACCAGGGAATGATGTTCGGCTACGCCTGCACCGAAACAGACGTCCTGATGCCGGCCCCCATTCACTATTCCCACGCCATTCTCCGGTCCCTGGCCGAGGCCCGCCATTCAGGCGCCGAACCGGGCCTGGGCCCGGATTCGAAAAGCCAGGTGACGCTGGAATACGTCGAAGACCAGCCGGTCAGGGCGACCTCCGTCGTCGTCTCCACGCAGCATGCAGACGAGTTGGATAAGGACGAGGTGCGCGAGATCGTCCGTCCGCACGTGATTGGCGTCCTTCCCGACGGCTGGATGTGCGCGGAAGACGAATTCTACGTCAACCCGACGGGGCGTTTCGTCATCGGCGGGCCCGACGGCGACGCCGGCCTGACCGGCCGCAAGATCATCGTCGATACCTATGGCGGCGCGGCCCCCCAT
>CAZVFL010000006.1:15528-77331 GCA_964626025.1 uncultured Thalassospiraceae bacterium | reverse complement strand
CGCCCAGGTGGCGGCCATGGATTTGGTGATTTCGGTGTCCAACACCACCGTCCACATTGCAGGCGCGCTCGGCGTACCGACCTGGGTGTTGCTGAACGCCGTGGCGTTGCCTGTCTGGATGTTGGAAAGACCGGATAGCCCCTGGTATCCGTCGCTCAGGTTGTTCCGCCAGGCCGAGGCCGGCGATTGGGCGGACGTCATCGAGCGGGTTCGTGACGCGCTGGCGGCGGTTGCCGCTGAGCGTGACTGATCTGGACATCGTGATGGCCGGTGGATAGGGTGCCGTCGTCCCAGAGCCTACAAGTTTTACTGCCCCCGGAACGACAGGAGTTGGTGCCCCCATGATCCATGTTTTCATCGGTTTCGATCGGCCCGAAACGGTTGCCTTCCACGTCCTCGCCCACAGCATCCACGCGCGCGCGTCCGAGCCCGTGTCGGTGACGCCGTTGATGCTGTCGCAACTGAGCGGCGTGTTGACGCGTGAACGCCATCCCCTGCAATCGACGGACTTCTCGTTTTCGCGGTTTCTGGTGCCACATTTGTGCGATTACCAGGGCTGGGCGCTGTTCATGGACTGCGACATGCTGGTCCTCGACGACATGGCCGAACTGTGGAAGCTCCGGGACGATAATTATGCGGTCCAGGTGGTCAAGCACGACCATGTGCCCAAGGAAGAAACCAAGTTCCTGGGCCAGCCGCAAAGCAAGTACGAGAAGAAGAACTGGTCCAGCGTCATGCTTTTCAATAACGCCAAATGCCAGGCGTTGACGCCGGAATACGTCGACACGGCCTCCGGCCTTGAGTTGCACCGTTTCCAGTGGCTGGACAGCGACGATCTGATCGGCGACATCCCGCACCGTTGGAACCAGCTGGTGGGCTACGATGAAACCACGCCGACGAGCGAAGTGTCGAACCTGCATTACACCATCGGCGGGCCCTACTTCGACGACTACCGCACCACCGACTATGCCGACGAGTGGTTCCAGGAAAAGGACGCCATGCTCCGCTGCGACCAGAAGCCCAAGGACGCCTGACTGCCGTCGATCAACCGGAAGCGAGATCGGCAAGTCGGGCGGTGACGCGCTCGATCACGTCCGCCCACTGGCCGGCTTCGGTCTGGCGGAACAGCCTCAGGGACGGGTACCAGGGGCTGTCGTCCCGGTCCAGCATCCATACCGAGAGCGGCAGATGGTGCAATAGCACCCACGCCGGCACGCCGAGTGCGCCGGCAATGTGAACGGTGGTGTTGGAGACCGAGACCACCAGGTCCATAGCCGCCACCTGGGCGGCAAAGGCGTCCAGGTCCTTCATCTGATCCACGGAATCGTCCCGGTGCACGCGAATGCCGGTTTCTTCCTCGAAGGCCGCCCGCTCGTCGGCCGTGTCGCCGTACTGCAGGTCGATGAAACGCACGCCGGGTACGTCGGCGATCGGGCGCAGGTCCAAAAGCGTCATCGATTTCTGCTGGCCGATGTCGGCGTTCTTGGAGTGCCAAGCAACGCCAACGAGGAGATCGTCGCTGCCCTCCCGGTATCTGGCCTGAAGAGTCTCGCGGTGCTCCGTGTCGGCGACCAGATAGGACGCCCGCTCGGGAAATTCAGCGAAATCCGCACGAAGCCAACGGCCGAGACCGGCGCCCGGTACCTGGAAGTCGATGTCGCCGCTGATCGCCTCGGCAACTGGCGGGTCTTGCTTGGGCAGGCACCGGACGCCTGGAAACGAGCGCTCGAACAGGGGAACCAACCTCGGCTCGCATTCCAAAACGACATCGGCGCCCCGGCTCAGAAGATCGGGTATCATGCCGGCGAACTGGACCTCGTCGCCAACCCCTTGTTCGGACCACACGAGAATGCTTTTGCCGTTGATGTTCCCGCCTTCCCAGTACGGCTGTGGGAAATCACGCTTCTTTTCGCCGCCTTCGACCCGCCAGCGCCACTCGAATTCGGTCCACCCCTCTTCTAAAAGGCCGAGGAGGAGAAGCGAGAAGCCGAGGTAGTAATGCGCCTCGGCATTCTCTGGGTCCATGTCGACGGCGCGCCGACGCTGGGCAATCGCACCCTCGTGGTCGCCCTCCTGCATCAGGGCACTTCCCAGGACGGTGGCCGCCGGTGTGTTGTTTGGGTCGACCTCGAGCGCCTCGCGGTAGTGCTCGATCGCCGCTTCCGGCTGGCCCAAACTTTTCTGGGCGTTGTACAGATTGTTGAGCGCCTCGGTAAGACGAGGTTCGATCTCAAGGGCGATAAGAATATGGGAAACCGCCTCGTCGGCGTCCCCGTTCTTCAGCAGGGCGTCTCCCAGATTATTACGGAAGGCGGCCCGATCTGGGGCTAGGTCGACGGCGCGGCGGAAACTGGCAACGGCGTCGTCCAACCGCCCGGTGTTGCGGTAAAGATTGCCAAGGTTGTAATGGGCCTTTGCCAAATCCGGCTTTGCCGCGATCAACTTGCCATAGGCCTCGAGCGCACCGTCGACGTCGTCCAGGGCTGCCAACATATTGCCCAGGTTCAGTCGGGCCTCGTCGTCGCTGGGGTTGACGCGAAGCGTTTGGCGGTAGGCCTGGGCCGCCTCCTCAAGGCGGCCGATCTCTTTCAAAACGCCGCCAAGATTGAAATGGGCATCGGCGAAGTCCGGTTGCAGCGCCACCGCCCGCTGGTATCGGGAAATCGCCTCTTGCGGCCGCCCGAGCGCCTTCAGCGCGTTGCCCAGGTTATATTGCGCCTCGGAGTCGTCGGGCGCCACGGCGAGGGCTTTTTCGTAGGCCGTGACCGCGTCGTCAAGTCGTCCCTCTTTCTTGAGCGCCCCGCCAAAGAGGTTGAGAAGCTCTGCCGAATCGGGTTCGACGGCGAGCGCTTTCTCCAGATGCTTGACCGCATCGCCTGCGCGGTCGGTCTGTAAGGTGATCAACGCCATAAGATGAAGAACGTCCGGAGCGTCGGGCTGCTGGCGCTCGATCTCCCTGAGCGCGCGTTCCGCCTCATCGAGCCGCCCCCGCTGATAGTCGGCGGCCGCCTGAGCGAACGCCTGCTCCAGGGAGCCCGCGGCCGTCATCCTCATGCCACCGTTGAAACGAGGTTGCGTACGGGGGCCTTCATCGGTGACAGCTTCGCCAGTATTCGATCTTGTCGCGCGACCATCAATATTTTCCCCGCCGTCCCCGTCGGTGCCGGCGATCGTATCATGATTGGCCCGGGCCCCGGTTCAAAGAATGTCGAACGCGATCGAGTGCCGGAGACCTTCTTTGGTGAACGGTTTGACGCCGTGCCAAAAATAGGACGGAAAAAAAACGGCCATGCCCACTTGCGGCCGGATCAGCCGATGGGCTTGATTCCGTTCCGACACGAAAGCCAACGGTGGCTCGCCGATCTGAAGGCAGCCTTCGCCCGCGTCCCAATCGGCTTTGGGAATATCCGGAACCTTCACGTAATAGACGCCGCTGATCCAGCCTTCATTGTGGATATGGCTTGCGTCGTACCCCGCCCCGCGAAGAATAGTCGACCAGGCGCCCGTGAAACGGAAATCGGGATTGATGAACCGAAGAAACGGATGATCGGGATCGCTTTCCAATCCGCCAATGTATTCGCTAAGGGCGCTTGAGATCGCCTCCTTTGCGACCGCCGTCAATCCCGTGGGGTTGGCGAACAGAACGGTTGGGATCTGCGTCCCCCCATGCATGGTTTGGCCCGGCGGCGGCGGGTGGTCGACGTGTCTTTTCTCGAGTTCCGCATGCAGGGCGTCGTTGAACGCTTCGAGATCGTCGAAGGACGGCGGGCATTCGATCAGCCGCGTGGTGATCAATTTTCCATAATCGGCGATCTTCTTCACCCGGGGATCCCCGACCTCGTTCATGGCAATGGTCAGCGCCGCCAGGATGCCGCTTCGCCGTGGGTTGATCTCGTGCCCTTTCCATAGTTCTTCGATGGCTTCGCTGAATTTTCCGGCTCTCGTCAACGTGTCGCCCAGCGTCTCCTTGAAGACCGCGTCCCCGCCATTGAGCCGGGTGGCCTCGCGGTGTTCGGAGATGGCATCGTCCCATTGGTTCCCCATGGCATAAACGCGGCCGAGATGGTGGTGTGCTTCGGCGTTGTTTCCGTCGAGCTTGAGCGCCTGGCGGAGCGCGGTCTCCGCGTCCTCGGGTTTTTGTGATTCGATGAGTGCCCGTCCCAGGTTGCAATGGGCTTCCGACGACTGCGGCAACGCCTGTGAGACACGGTAGAACGATTCATCCATTCGCTCGAACTCTTCGGCATCCCAGTAGAGCAGTTTCAATGCGTCGTGGGCCTCGGTGAACAACGGATTGAGTTCTATGGCACGGGTGTAGGCGCCAATCGCCGCTTCGCGGTCTCCGGCTTCATTGATGACGCCGCCGAGACTGAGGTACGTGCTTTCCATGTTTGGGTTGAGCGCCAACGCGCGCCGGAAGGCGGCCACGGCATCATCGAGCAAGCCCATATGGTGAAGCAGGGCGCCATGGTTATGGTGGATTTCCGGGTCGTTCGACTGCTTGCTCAGCGCCTCGTCGTACGCCGCCTTGGCGTCGTCCAACCGGCCCAATTCGTGAAGCACGGTTCCCAGGTTATTGAGAATATCCGGATCGCCGGACGCGATTTCGAGTGCCTTCCCGTAGCACGCCGCCGCTTGGTTGGGATCGCCATCGGCCTGGAGCGCCTGGCCGAGATTGTTGAAAAATCCGGCGTTGCCGCCGTCGATGTCGATCGCTTCGCGGATAAGCCGAACGGAAAGCGGGAAATCGCCGCGTTGCAGGGCGACGACACCAAGAAGATTGCGCGCTTCCGCGTTCCGGGGTTCCCGGGCGAGCACCTTTTCGTATATCGCCTCGGCCCCCGCAAGATCACCCGCCATGTGACGCCGACGCCCTTGTTCAAGCATATTCCTTAAACCCGTTCAATGCGCCCGGCCATAATAAGCCTGGAGGGATAGGGAGCCAATGGCGGGCGTAATTTTAGAGTTACTTAGTGGGGATATGGAGATACTATTGCCGCGAAATTGGTGTTAATCGGGGAAATGCCGGTCAAAAGACCAAACGGTTCTCATGTCGAAGCGTAAAAAGAAGGTAAAACGGAGCGAGACCAAGCCCACGGACAAGTCTCCTGACACCGAACAGCTAAACATCCAACAAGCCTTGGATCTCGCCATGCAGCACCACGGTGGCGGCCGTCTCGCCGAGGCCGAGCGCGCCTACGGGCAGGTCTTGGAGGCGGAACCGAAACATCCGGCCGCCCTTCACCTGCTCGGCGTGATTGTCCATCAGCTCGGCAAGCACGAGCGTGCCGTGGAACTGATCACCGAGGCGCTTGCCGTCAACCCCGATAACGCCAAAGCGCACTACAATCTGGGCATCGCGCTCCAGGAACTGGGGCGGTCGGACGACGCCATCGACAGCTACCGAAAGGCCATCGCGCTGAAGCCGGATTTCGCCGAGGCCGAGAGCAACCGGGGAAATCTGCTTCAGATACTGGGCCGCCTGGACGAAGCCGTCGCCAGTCATCAAAAGGCCCTCGCCATCAATCCGGATTTCGCCGAGGCCCATTACAACCTGGGTAATGCGCTGAAGGAACTGGGACGATGGGATGACGCCGTTGCCAGCTACCAAAAGGCCCTCGCCATCAACCCGGATTTCGCCGATGCGCACAACAATTTGGGAACCGTGCTCCACGAATTGAACCATCTCGAAGAAGCGGAACAATGCTACCGCCGTGGCCTGGACTTGAATCCCGACTCCACCGAATTGCTTATCAACCGGGGAAACGTGCTCAAGGATCTGGGGCGGTTTGAAGACGCCATCGACAGCTACCAAAAGGCCCTCGCCATCAAGCCGGATTTCGCCGAGGCGCATTTTAACATCGGCATGGTGCTGCGGCTGCTCGGAGAGCAGGAAGACGCCGTCGCCAAATACCGAGAGGCCCTCGCCATCGATCCCGATCACATCGGGGCGCACATCAATTTGGGAAGCATTCTCCACGATAGGGACCAACTGGAGGAGGCGGAGCAATGCTTCCGCCGTGGCTTGGTGCTGGAGCCCGATAACGCCGACACGCTGGTCAAACTGGGCAACGTCCTCAGGGACATCGGATTCAATCATCGCCGGGCTCTGGAACAGCAGCTCGACTCGGCCGACGGGAGTGAATCCCCGGCCGAACCCGAATCGCACCCGGGTCTATGGGATGAGGTTTTCGACTGTACGAACCGCGTCCTTTCCCAGGTGCCGGGCGATATGGCCGCATTGGGGCTCAAAACCTCGGCACTGATCGGATTGGACCGTTATGACGACTGGGCGCTCCTCTGCGACTTCGAAAGCCTGATGCAAGCCCAGACCATCAGTGTCCCCAGCGGCTACGCCGATCTGGCGGCCTTCAACGAGGAGATTCTGGAACGTTGTGTCAACGACCCGACGTTGATCAAAAAGCCTTGCGAATCAATGACGGCGGGGCAGCGGATTTACAATCTCCAGAACCAATCGAAGCTGGGACCGTCTCACCCTCTTTTGGAATTCATGAACGAGGCAGCCAAACGGTACCACGACGAGCATCCCATCGATTCTCGGCACCCTTTTCTTGCGCAAAGGCCAGACAACTGGCGCCTAGATGTTTGGGGGTCGATCCTCGACGGCGAGGGCCAAATGAAACCACACAACCACCCCGAAGCATGGCTGAGCGGTGTTTACTACGCCAAACTTCCCGATGTCATCGAATCGGAGAACCAGGATCATGACGGCTGGATCGAATTCGGCCGGCCGCCGAAGTATTTGTCGAACCGCGCCGAACCCCCTTTCCGATTGATCCAGCCGAAAGAAGGCCTGCTGCTCCTGTGGCCGTCATACTTCTTCCATCAGACCGTGCCCTACGCATCCGGCGGCACCCGGTTTTCCATCGCCGTCGATGTGGTGCCGGCGTAAAAACTCCCGTCGTCGGACCTACTCCACGGTCACGCTTTTCGCCAGGTTGCGGGGCTGGTCCACGTCGGTGCCCTTGATAACGGCGGTGTGGTAGGCCAGCAACTGCACCGGGATGGCGTACAAAATCGGCGCCACGAACGGATCGACGTCGGGCAGCGCGATGCTCGCCGCCGTCTCGCCGCCCAGCCGTTTGACCCCGCTTTCGTCGGAGAAGAAGATCACCCGGCCGTTGCGGGCCATGACTTCCTGGATGTTGGACGCCGTCTTCTCGAACAGATCGTTCATGGGCGCGATGACGATCACCGGCACGCCATCGTCAATCAACGCGATGGGGCCGTGCTTCATTTCGCCCGCCGCGTACCCTTCGGCGTGGATGTAGGAAATTTCCTTGAGCTTCAGCGCCCCTTCGAGCGCGATGGGATAGCTGGTGCCGCGGCCCAGGTAAAGCACGTCCGGGGCTTCGGCGATTTCATGGGCCAGTTCACGCAAACGCTCGTCGTGGTTCAACACCTCCGCCGCCCGCGCCGGCACTTCGGTCAAGGCGCCGACCAGGCGGGCTTCCGTCTCGGCGTCGATGGCGCCCCTGCCCCGGGCCACCGCCAGCGTCAGGCAGCCCAGCACCGTCAACTGGGTGGTGAAAGCCTTGGTCGACGCCACGCCCACCTCCGGCCCGGCGTTGGTGTGGAGGACCGCGTCCGATTCCCTGGCGATGGTGCTTTCAGGCACGTTGACGATGGAAAGTATCTTCTGCCCCTGGTCCTTGGCATAGCGCAGCGCCGCCAGGGTGTCCGCCGTCTCGCCCGATTGCGAGATAAACACGGCGACGCCGCCATCGGGCATATGGGCGCCCCGGTAGCGGAATTCCGACGCGATATCGGCTTCCACCGGCACCCGGGCCAGCGATTCCAGCCAGTATTTCCCCACCATGGAGGCGTAATAGGACGTGCCGCAGGCGATCAGCGTAAATTTCGTCGCCGCCGCCACATCGAAGGAAAAATCCGGCAGCGTCACCGAGCGGGTCGCCGGGTTGACGAAGGAATGGAGCGTGTCGCCGATCACCTGGGGCTGTTCGTAGATTTCCTTTTCCATGAAATGGTCGTAGCCGCCCTTGCCGATGGTTTCCCCGGAAAGTTCCGTTTCCTTGATGTCCCGGGAAACCTCCCCGCCGCCGGCGTCGAAAACCTGGACGCCCGAGGACGTGATCACCGCCCAGTCGCCGTCTTCCAGGTACATGATCTTGTTGGTCAGGGGCGCCAAGGCGATGGCGTCGGAGCCGAGATACATTTCGCCCTTGCCGATGCCGATGGCCAAGGGGCTTCCCCGGCGCGCCGCGATCATCAAATCTTCTTGGCCCGCGAACACGATGCCCAAGGCGAACGCGCCGACCAGGCGCACGAGCGCCGCCTTGGTCGCCCCTGCCGGGTCCAGGCCGTTTTCCAGTTCCAGCGTAATCAGGTGCGCCACCACTTCGGTATCCGTATCGGACGCCAGTTCATGCCCGGCGGCGGCCAGCTCGTCGCGGAGCACTTGGAAGTTCTCGATGATGCCGTTATGGACCACGGCGACGCGGCCGGTGGCGTGCGGATGCGCGTTCTTTTCGTTGGGCACGCCGTGGGTCGCCCAACGGGTATGGCCGATGCCGGTTGTTCCTTCTATGGGTTCCGACTTGATCCGTTCGGCCAGGTTCTCCAGCTTGCCCTCGGCGCGGCGGCGGTCGATGCCGCCATTGACCAGGGTCGCGATACCGGCCGAATCATAGCCCCGGTATTCGAGCCGCTTCAGCCCTTCCAGCAACGGGCCGGCGACCGCGTCCTTGCCGATGATGCCGATGATGCCGCACACGATCTGGTCCTAGCAGGCTGCAAAGGGACTTGGCTGGCGCTTCATGCTTCGAGACGGCGCCCTTAATCCTGAGCCGCGCGCCTCTCCTTCGACATGGCTCAGGATGAGGCGCGCGAGTCGAAGGACGCGCCTCCTCAGCATGAGGGTTAAGTGTTTGACAGTAAGAAAATCCCTCATCCTGAGGAGCCGCCCCCAAAAATTCATTGGGGGTGGCGTCTCGAAGGATCGGGAGCCGTTAGGGTGATTCTTTAGCATGACGACTATCCCTTCTTTATTTTCTTCTTTTTGGTCCTGTTGCCGCCTTGGGGGGCCTTGCGCTTGGCCAGGCGCTTGGCGCCGCCCTTGGTTTCCTTCTGCGCGGCCCGGGTGACGGCAAGGGCGTCCTTGGCGACGTCCTTGGTGATGACGCTGCCGGCGCCGATGACGGCGCCCTTCCCGACACGAACCGGCGCCACCAGCGCCACGTTGGAGCCGATGAAGGCGCCGGCGCCGATATAGGTATGGTGCTTTTCGAAGCCGTCGTAATTGCACGTGATGGTGCCGGCGCCGACGTTGGCCCCCGCACCGACGCGGGCGTCGCCGACATAGGTCAGGTGGTTGATCTTGGCGCCGGTCTCGACGGTGGCGTTCTTGATCTCGACGAAGTTACCGATATGAACGTCCTCGGCAAGACGCGTGCCGGGGCGCAGCCTGGCGAACGGCCCGATCATGGCGCCGCTGGCGATCTCGGCCCCTTCCATATGGCTGAAGGCGCGGATCTCGACATCATCGCCGACTCGGACGCCCGGGCCGAAGGCGACGTGGGGGCCGATGATGACGTCCCGGCCCAGTTCGGTGTCGAAACTGAAAGTGACGCTGTCGGGGTCTAAAAGCGTCGCGCCCCCTTCCATGGCGGCCAGGCGCAGCCGGTCCTGCAGGATCATTTCGGCGACCGCCAGGTCGGCGCGGGAATCGATGCCGATCAGCTCGCTTTCGTCGCCTTCGACGACGGCGCAATGGAGCCCGTCTTCCCGGGCCAGTGCGATGATATCGGTCAGGTAGTATTCGCCCTTGTCGTTGTCGTTGCCGACGCGGTCCAACAGCCCCCAGAGATGCCGGCCGTCAACGGCCATGATGCCCGAGTTGCAGAGGAGAATTTCAAGCTGTTCGGGGGTGGCGTCGCCGACCTCGACGATGGCGTCCAGCGCGCCGTCCGGGCCCGCGACCAGCCGCCCATAGGCGCCGGGCTCGTCCGAATAGAACCCCAAGACGACGATGGCCGGTTCCGGTTTTTCCTTCCGGGCGTCCAGCAACCGGGTGATGGTGTCCCCGGTGATCAGCGGGTCGGCGCCGAACAGCACCAGGACATCGCCGGTAAAATCCTTGAGCATCTCGCGCGCCGCCAGCACCGCGTGGCCGGTGCCGAGCGCCGGTTCCTGGACCACTGTCATATGAGGCTTTGCCGCCTCGGCGACGGCATCCATATCTTTTCCCGTGACCACCACCACCGGATCGAAGCCCAGCGGCTGGATCGTCGCCAGCAGGTGGCAAAGCATGGGCCGGCCGGCAAGCGGATGCAGGACCTTCGGGAGTGCGGATTTCATTCGCGTTCCGAGCCCCGCGGCAAGGATGACGGCGGCAGTTTTCGTATTTGTCATGGTCTGACGATTGTCCGAATAACCGGTGTCCGGCGGTCGCGGGCGAACTTGCCACAAGCCGGGAGTCGCGCCAAGTCAAACATTGTTTCGAATTCTTGCAACGCCCCGAAACCCTTGAACGGCGCTGGCTCCGGTTCCTTGACAGGGCCCGGGGCGCCGCCTTATATGGGCGGCCTCCGTCGATCACGGAACGGGCGCGTAGCTCAGCGGGAGAGCACTGCCTTCACACGGCAGGGGTCGCTGGTTCAATCCCAGCCGCGCCCACCATTTCCTTCAGGAACCAAACGAAACTCAGGCTGGGATTGAGTCTTGATTTTTTGGCGCTTGCGCGCCGGGCCCAGCCGCGCCCACCATTTCCTTCAGGAACCAAACGAAACTCAGGCTGGGATTGAGTCTTGATTTTTTGGCGCTTCGGCGCCGGGCCCAGCCGCGCCCACCATTTCCTTCAGGGACCAAACGAAACTCAGGCTGGGATTGAGTCTTGATTCTTGGCGCTTCGGCGCCGGGCCCAGCCGCGCCCACCATTTCCTTCAGGGACTGGCGTTGAGGTCCGTTGGTGTCCACGAAAGTCCAAATGGGCTTCAATACATCGTTATCACGCAACATTGATTTCATGCCATCCGGCGTTGCGCTAAAATGCTATGATGTGGGTATCCAGCCAACAGCGAGGTTGCGATGAAAAGCATTCGTAAAGTGGCTTTGGCGATCCTTCTGACGGCCACCGTGGGTGTCCTTAGCGCCTGCGAGGGGCTGCCGGGCCAGCTTCCCGGACCGAAGGCCGCCGAACTGCCCCCCGAACACGGATTGATCCTGTTCGCGGCGGACACCGTCGGCGACACGCCCAAGCGGCGGGTGCAATACGCCGACAATGAACAACGGGTCGATTACGCGCTTTACCAGGGCGGCGGCGCGCAGGCCGAGTTCATCTACATGGAGACGCCCTATAGCCTTTGGGTGGCGTTTGAATTTCCCTACACCATCCGCGACAAGGTAAGGGTATGGAAACTCAGCAAGGGTCAGCCGATGGAATGGGACGAGGCGGTGCTGACCCGGACGGCCTTGGGCCAGGTCTTTTACCGGCCCTACCGTTTGACGGGCATGAACCGGTCGTGCTTCGGCATGTCCGGCGAATGGGATACCGCCGTCGAGGACCCTAAATTACGCCCCGAGCGGGTGATGTTCGGGTATTACTGCGCGCCGCCCGGCAAGGCCCTCGCCGAAAAAGAAATATTGACCTTGTTGGACCGTATCGGGCTCAAGGGAACGACGGTCCGGGCCGCCAACTACGCAGCGCGACTCGGAAATTTCTACGGCGACATCGACGCCGCCTTCGGCGGGCCCCGGCAAAGCGCGCGGGCGGTTGAGTTGGCGCAAGGATTGAAGACCCCGGACCCGGCGGGCATCGACGAGTTCCCCTTCGATTACGCCGAGTACTACAATCCGGGCGGCGGCACGGATCTCAATAAATAGGCTGGGCCGGCCGCCGGCCTCACTGGCGAGCGGATCGAATTGCGCCCCCGGCTGGGATTGAGTCTTGATTTTTGGCGCTGGTGTGACGGGCTTGAGCCGGAAGCCTTCCTCCGTATCCGACGAAGCGGAGTCGTGAGCAGAGGAGATTACAGGATGCGGACCAACGCCTGCTTGGAAAAGAGGCCGAACGCCATATATTCGTACCGCAACCCCCGATCGGCGACAAACTCCTGGAAAGCCTTGAATTCGTGGTCCCGCCAATCCTCGAACATCAGATATTCGTCGAAGATCAAAACGGAATCTTTTTTTACGCGATCTCCGATGTTGTCGAATACGTCTTTCGTCGATGAATACAGGTCGCAGTCGATGTTGGCGAAAGCCACGCTTTCGTCGTTCTCCTCCATGAATGGCGGCAGCGTGTCGGAAAACCAGCCCTGGTGCAGGACCACGTTCGGCGGCACCGGCGGTAATTCGCCGTAGGTGGAATAGCTCCCCTTTTTCTCGTCTCCCCAGTCCTCGGGGATGCCCTCGAAGGAATCGAACCCGTGGACGACGCGGTCCGTTCCGGAGGCGATAAGCCGGATCGAGCTTCCGTAATTGACGCCGAACTCCAGAACCATCCCGTCCAGGGCGATGCCCTCGAAACCGTGGACGAAGGTATCGGTGGCGTTACCGAAAAAACGCGTGTTGTTTCCCCGCTTCTCGCGCATGTACTCGAAGCTGTCCGCCAAATAGTCCAATTCACCGCCGTCGCGGACGCGTAACAGGTGCTCGGCGCTCCGGGCATCG
Organism: uncultured Thalassospiraceae bacterium; assembly: GCA_964626025.1. Lineage (GTDB taxonomy): Bacteria > Pseudomonadota > Alphaproteobacteria > Rhodospirillales > Casp-alpha2 > Casp-alpha2. Next base: position 64,680 of record CAZVFL010000006.1, on the reverse strand, counting down.
TCGCCCATCAACCAGTAGATAACCGCCAGGTATAAATGGGCCCGGGTCAAATCGGGATTCAGTCTTAGCGACTGTTCGAGGGCTTCCGTGGCCGGGCCCAGGTCGTCCTCGTCGAACAACAGTCCCGCCAAATTGAAGGCGGCGCCGTCCAGGTTGGGCGATATCTCAAGGGCTTTCCGGTAACAAGTGATCGCCTCGTCCTTCGCGGTCGAACCGATGACACTGCCGAGGCTGCTCCACGCTTCGGCCCATTGGGGCACCTGTTTGATGGCTTTTCGATACCAGGTCTCCGCCGCCCCGTAATTGCCCAGGTCGTGCCAGGCGCATCCCAGTTGGAAAAGGACTTCGGGGGTTTCCCCGCCATGGTCCAACGCCGCCCTGAGCGCCTTCAAGGCTTCGGGAAAGTTTTTCAGTTTCCGCTCGCAGTAGCCCTGCATGAAAAGAACGTCGGCGTTGGACGGCAACTGGTGCAGCAGTTTGGAACATAGGCGCCTGGCCTCGCCGAACCTGCCTGCCTCCGCGTGCTTTCGGGCCTTTTCCCATGTTTTTTCGGGGTTCTTCATCCGGCACATCCTCACACGGCGACGGGAAACGAAAAAAAAGTTACTTGCCCCCACGAAGGATACCACTTTTTGTCTAGCCCAAAGCCTCAACAACCTTGGATTTTTGCATAAGCTCCAGGGCCGCTGCACCGAGGCGGCGCACCAACCATCCGGCCCCTGGTTTGACTGTTATCAACAGAAACCTAGAATAACGTTGGCTTTGAGACTTTCCGGAAACGGTTCAATCTTGAAGGGGGGCTGATGACGAAAATTCCCGGTGGTTCGGCCGGCTTGACAAAGACGGGCCGGAAAGGGTTTTCACCGCGCCGGCGGCAATGAACAAGCCCCCTAATCCGGATCCGATCAATACGCCGGAGAAAGCCTTCGAACGCATGCAACAGGAATTGCAGGCCGGAAATTCCGACGCCGCCATTGCCATCGCCGATCGGTTGATCCGGCTGGCCCGCGAAACCCTGCATCCCATCCGCGAAACCTTGGCCGATGCCGTTTCCCGCGATTTGCAAAATGGCAGGTTGCACCAACGTATCTGGGAAATCGACAAAGCGGCGGGATTGCACAACACCTATTTTTCCCAATCCGGGCAGGACCGGTTCATCGAAAAAAATTTCTTCGACGGAAAAACGGACGGCGTGTTCGTCGAGATCGGCGGCTATGACGGCATCAACGGAAGCAACACCCTGTTTTTCGAAAAATTCCGCAATTGGAAGGGGATCTGCATAGAGGCCAGTCCGGCGCAATTCGAAAAAATGGCCCAATCCCGTACGGCGGAGTGCCTGAATATCGCCGTCTCGGACTTTGAAGGCGAAGCCCTGTTTTTCGAGATCACCAAGGGCTATGACCAGATGAGCCGCCTCAAGGAGGATGTGCAGCCGGAATTTCTCGATAACCTGAAAAAAATGAACAAAGGCAAAGAAGCCGAAAGCCACGACATAACGGTGAAGGTTGCGACATTCGACAAAATCGCCAAGGAACGAGACCTGACCCATGTCGATTATTGCTCCATCGATGTCGAAGGAACCGAGATCAAGGTTCTTCAAGGCATCGATTTCGATTACACCGACATTCGCGCCCTTTCGATCGAGAATCCACCGTCCCAGCCCGATAACTTCAAGTTCGTAAGGGATTTCATGGGTGACCGCGGTTATCAATTGGCCGGGTCTCTCGGCGTCGACGATATTTTCGCCAAAGGGTGACGGGATTGGGCCGACAATGGCAAAAGCCAATAGCGCGATCGACGATCGGTTGATCGAAGCCCGCAAGCATCATCAGGCCGGGCGGCTTGCCCAGGCCGAGGAAATCTACAAACAAGTCCTCAATCGGCAGCCTGACAATGCGGCGGTGCTGAGCAAACTCGGCGCGGCGCTTGCCGGCCAGGGCAAACTGGCCGAAACCTTGACCCCGTTGCAGCGCGCCATCGAACTCGATCCCGATCTCGTGGAAGCGCACAACAATCTAGGCGCCGCCTTCCAAATCCTGGGCAAGCTGGATGATTCCGTGGCCGCCTTCCGGCGCGCGCTGGCGATCAATCCCGATCATCTCTCGGCCCACGTCAACCTCGGCAATACGCTCAAGCGGCAAGGAATGCTGGAGGACGCCGTCGCTTCTTACGGGCGGGCGCTGGAGATCGATGCCGATTTTGCCGACGCCCATAACGGCCTTGGGGCGGCGCGGATGGGGCAAGGAAAGATGGAAGACGCCGCCGCCTGCTTCCGGCGCACCCTGGAGCTCAATCCCAATCATGCGGAGGCCCTTAACAACCTCGGCAACATCCTGAGAAGCGAGGACCAATTGGAGGAAGCCGTGGCGATGCTCCAACGCGCGCTGGAGATCAACCCGGGTTTGATCGGAGCCCACATCAATCTCGGCAACACGTTGAAAAGCCAAGGCACCCTGGAGGACGCCGAGGCTTCGTACAAGCGCGCCCTCGAAATCGACCCGGCGAACGCGGAGGCGCACTGGAACCATTCACAGGTCTTGCTGCTCATGGGCCGGTACCGGGAAGGTTGGGCGGAGTACGAATGGCGCACCAAGTGCGAGGATTTCAGTTCCGTGCAATGGGATTACGGCCGCCCGCGCTGGGACGGGTCGAACCTGGACGGCAAAACCATCCTCCTAAGCGCCGAGCAGGGCCTGGGCGACACCTTTATGTTTTTCCGCTACGTCCCCGCAGTGGCGGCGTTGGGCGGCCGGGTCATCGTCAAGTGCCCCGAATCGTTGAAGCGGCTGTTTGAACCCGCCCCCGGGGTCGACCGGGTGGTCACCGCCATCGACGATGATGTCCGCTTTGATCTTCACGCGCCCCTGCCGAGCCTGCCCCATATTTTTGAAACCGATGCCGCCTCGATCCCCGACGACGTTCCCTATCTTCACGCCCCCGCCGACGATCGGATGCGGCTGGCAAACGGCGGCGGTCTCAAGATGGGAATCGCCTGGGCCGGCAACCCGGACCACAAGAACGACCGGAACCGGTCCGTCGATCTCGGCCTTTTCGCACCGCTGCTGGGCATCGAGGGCTGTGTCTTCCACAGCCTGCAGGTGGGCCCGGGCGAGGGCGACATCGAGCGCCTGGGCCTCGGCGGCCGGATTGTCGATACCGGCCGGAAACTGAGCGACTTCGCGGTTACCGCCCGGGCCATCGAACAAATGGACTTGGTGATTTCCGTCGATACCGCGGTGGTTCATCTTGCCGGCGCGCTGGCCAGGCCGGTGTGGACGCTGCTGCCGTTCGTGCCGGACTGGCGGTGGTTGTTGGACCGCGGCGACTCGCCCTGGTATCCGACCATGCGCCTTTTCAGGCAACCGGCGCCGGGTGATTGGCAAAGCGTCTTCCGGGAAGTCAAGACGGCGCTTTTGGAACGCCTGGGAACCGCAGGCCCGGGGGTCACCGGGGGTGCCCCTTAGTCGTCCGCCGCCATGTCCGGGGAAATGCCCGCTCCCCCAAACGCTGTGCGGCTGGTTCTGATCTTTGCGGCTCGATGATTATATGTCCCGGCGATTTTATGTCCCGGCCAGGGGTCCCAGCGCCTCGATCAGCGGCCCCAGGTGCGCTTCGTAGTTACGCCATCGCTCGACCGCCGTCTTGTAGAGCGGACGGCGAATCTGATGGGCGCTGGCAGTACGGACCTGGCGGCCGGACTTGTGGAACTCGAGGCAGGCGCTTTCCCACGGCAGGTCCAGGAATTCCAGGAGCCGCCTTATCTGCGCCTCGGGCTCGGCGACCAGATCCTCGTATCGGAGATCGAGAAACCGCGCCGGCGCCACTTGTCGCCAGTGGTCCATCAGCCGGGCGTAGAGACCGTAGTACCGGCCGAGCTCAACCAGGTCATAGGTGAATTCCTGACCATCGGGGAAATGGATCTGGTAGCACGACAGACACGTGGCCACCGGGTGGCGGCGGCAGTGCACGATCCGGGCGCCGGGCAGGACCAGACGGATGAGCCCGACGAAGAAGAAGTTTCTCGGCATCTTATCAGTGATCCGGCGTGCGCCGGGCGCCGCGGCGGTGAGACGGTCCGCGTAGGCTTTCCCCAAGCGGCGGAAATCCTTGGCGCCGAGGTCGCTGGCGCCTTCGGGGAAGCCCCGTCCCGTGGGGCTCAGCCGCTGGACGCCGACCCCGCCGCCACCGAAACCCATGATCACGTCGCGCAGGTGGTTGACCTCGCCGGCGCCGGCGGCGGCGGAATGGCTGGCGATGATCTGTTCCACCAGTGTGGTGCCGGAACGCGGCATGCCGATAATGAAAACCGGCGTTTCGTCGGCCAGGTTCGCCGCCTCGGCGCCCAGGAGAAAAGTTTCATCGAAGGTCTCGATGATCCGCTCGGTGAGCGCTTCGTCCCGGGCGACGTCGTAATCCAGGCTCTGGCGTTTTACGCGGTTGGCGGCGGCGGCGCTGGTGAAGGCGCGCTCGAATTCGCCGATCTCCTCGAACGCCTTGGTCAGCGCGAAGTCCAGGTACATTCGTTTTTCGGCGCCGAGGGACGGTGTGGCGCGAAGCGCCTCCATGGCCTGGATGTCCGGATCGCCGGCCTCGAATTTCTTGATCAACGCGAGGTCGTGGTAGGCCTCGGCGTCGCCGGGGTCGATCGTCAGGATTTGCCGATAGAGCGTCATCGCCTCGTCGTAGCCGGCCGTTTCCGCCTTGAGGATGGCAAGATTGCTCAATACCGGCACCGAGTCCGGCTCGATGGCAAGCGCCTTCACATAGGCGTCCGCCGCCTCGTCCGCGCGGCCGAGCTTGACCAGCACGTTTCCGAGGTTGGCCTGGGCGGCAAAGCTTCCCGGGTCCGTATCGACCGCCCGGCGGCAGAATTCGAGCGCCTCGGCGAACCGTCCCTGATCGAAACACCGGCCCGCGTCTTCGAGGAGGCCGGCCAGCGAGGGGCCGGCGGCGCTTTTCTTGGCGGCCGCTTTCCGGCTTTTCTGCGATTCGCGGCGTTGTTTCCGGTTCATCGGTCCAGGGTGGCGTCCTTGGCGGCGGGGTCCCGTCGGGCACGGATTGTCGTCACCCGACGGTTCCGGGTCAATAGCCACGACGCCAACAAAAACCGGGGCCCTTAGGAGCCCCGGTTGTTGTCTCTAGAAGGGCTTCTGGTTGCCGGAACACCGGCTTCCAAGGCCCTCGTGCAGAAGATCTTAGAAGTTGAAGATCGTCGACAAGTATATCACGTCGATGTCGTCAAAAGTATTGCCGGCACGTTCAAGTTCGTAGTTAACGTAACCGATTCCCAATTTGGCGCCGACCGCATCGATGTCCTGTGAGATGGTGAAGCCGACGGAATCCGCGTTGTCGCCCTTGGCAGCAAGGTGAGTCGTCCTATTGTAGTGGACGTTGATATTCGTCCCGCCGGCACCGAAGATCTTCGCCTTGTAGCCGACAGCACCCCACAGGTTCCACGGATCGGCGGTGGTGGCGGAACTGGTCTTCCGACTATCCGTGCCATGGGCGACGGAGAAGTTGATGCCGCTATCGTGGAGGGCCGCGAACGAAAGCGCGAGCCTGCCATCGAACGTCGTGCTTGTTGAACTCCTTCCGGAGTACGACGCCTTGGCCAAGACCTTAACCGGACCGAACTTGCCGGAATACTTGCCGGCGACCTCGCCGCCGCCGCCGCCGTTGAGCGACGCGGCAAGGCCGAGTCCGCCGAACTTGGGCGTGTCGTAACGGATGACGTCCGTACGGCTGGTGGCGTCGAAGTTGCTGAGCGTATTGCTGACCTTGATCGCGCTACGGACCGGCAAGCTAGGAGACGACACCTCGACGAAAAAATGCCCCTGGCCGAAGGGTGCGCCGTCCGTGTTGTCGATCCACGTCGTACCCGAGAGTTGGGCTTCCGCACTGCCGTTACCGGCGGCGTTGGTGTTGCCGAGGCTGAGCTTGCCGAACTTCTTGTGGTTGACCCACACATACTGGTGACGGATCGCCCAGGCGGTCTCGTCGGTAGTCGGACCACTGTTCTCGCCGTTGTCGCCAAACGACTGGCTCGTGTTGTTGTTCGACGCCGGGATTTCCAGCTCGATCATGGCGCCCATGCTCACGCTTTCGTTGACCGTGCCTTTGGCGATCCAGCGGATACGCGATTCAGAGGTGCCGCCGTCGGTGATGAACAGCTGCTCTTCGCTGCCGTCGTCTGCATACTGTAGCGTCTTGGTAACATAACCCGACATGGTCACGCTGTTCTTGTTGCCGGTCTTGAATGTATCGTCGGCAGCGTAGCCCGGCGTCGCCACCGGAGACGCTAACGCGAAAAGCGCCGTTGCCGCTACTGACGTTTTGAGTGTTGATTTGATATTCACTTTGGTCTCTCCTTCACCAAATTTGGTTTCGGGGTAACCCCCTTAACGAAAGAAATTGGAAACCCCCACTTAGCCCGAGGGCCGACTTGAGGTTTTCCAACCTCCTGTCCCCTGCATTCTACGGTTTTGGGGGTAAGCCGGAAGTTAATTATGGGCCGTTTTGAGGATTTACCGCCACATTGTTGTAAATCGGCAACATGCCGGGAAAGCCTTGAATCTCCTTGGATTGCCGAAGCTTGCCGAAGATTGTTGCGAAAACGCCCGGTTCGGTCTGTTTTTTGCTTTATCTCTTCATCCCGGGGCGCCGAGACGGGCCATAGGCGGGATTTAGGCACTCTTCGATTGCCAGCGGTGGCCAAAACCGCTTGATTAGCCGTAATTAGCCTGGGACCGGCGACCGGAAAACAGGCAAATAAACTAGGTGACGGGGCCAGATGACGGGGAACGCTTCAGCGAAAGACGCCCAAGGGCTGGATCAAGGGCTCGATCAAGCCCTCGACCAACTGAGGGCGGGGCGGGCGGCGGAGGCGGCGGCGTTGGCCGAAAAGGCCTTGCGGGCCGATCCGGAAAACCCCAAGGCCCATCATGTGGCCGGGTTGGTATGCCTCAGCCACGGCCTGAGCGCCGAGGCCGCCGGTCATTTCGAAAAGGCGGTCGACGGCGACCCTGAAAATCCCGATTTCCGGATCAATTTCGGCGTCGCCCTCGGCAACCTGGGCCGCGGCGAAGAGGCCATCGGCCATTACCAGAAAGCCATTTCCCTCGACCCCGGCCTGCCCATGGCCCACGCCAACCTGGGCTTTGCGCTCAGGCAGGCGGGGGATCACGCGAAAGCCCTCGACGCCTTCACCCGGGCGCTGGCGCTGACCCCGGACCATGTCGGCGCGCAGTTGGGCCTGGTCAGCATCCTCAGCGGCCTCAGGTCCCAAGAGTACAGCCCGGAGATCGAAAAGGCCTTGCTTCAAGCCTTCGATTCGCCTCTCAGCGATTACGCCGAGCTCGGCCCCCCCGCCGCCTGCCAATTGGGCCTTAAATACGGCGTCTCGGGAAAGGCCAACCCTGCGGATGGCGATGGCGAAAAGGCCATCGCCGAAGACCCCCTGTTCGCCGCTTTTCTTTGCAAGTGCGTCAACACCGACGTCGCCATGGAGCTTTTCCTGACCGATGAGCGCCGGCGGTTGCTGCTCGGCGGCGGGGCGCTTTCCCGAAAGGCGCTGAAGACGGCGGCGCTGCTGGGGGTTCAGTGCTTCATCAATGAATACGTCTGGGTTGAAGAGAAGGACGAAACCAAGGCCGTCGGGGTCCTTAAACGCCGGTTGGAAAAGGCGCTGGCCGGGGAACCGGACGCCGAGACCATCGCCGAGGCCATCCGTGAACCGGCCTTGTTATTTGGTATGTACGGTCCCTTGAGCGGCATCAAGGGGGCGGAAAACCTGGCCGGGCTCGATGCCCGGGCGCTGGGGCCCGAGTTGGATCGTCTGATCGGGTTGACGGTGGAGGATTTCCTCGAGGAACGGGCGGTCCGGGAAAAAATCGATTCGCTCGCCCCTATCACCGACCCAACCTCCAAGGCGGTCCGCGCCCAGTACGAAGAAAACCCTTATCCCCGCTGGCTCCATGCCCCGGCCCAGCAGCCCGTCAATTTGTCCGCCTTTCTGGGACGGCTGTTTCCGCATTTCACCCCGCCCGCCTTCCGAGACCCGCTCAAGGTGCTGATCGCCGGGGCGGGCACCGGCCAGCACGTGGCCCATGTCGCCCGCACCCACCCCGACGCCCGCATTACCGCCATCGACTTGTCGAAGACGTCGCTGGCCTATGCCATCAGGATGATGGAACGGATGGGCATACCCAACGTCAGCTTCATGCAGGCCGACATTTTGACGCTCGGCGCCATCGGCGGGGACTTCGACATGATCCAGTCGGTCGGCGTCCTTCATCACATGAAAGACCCCGCCCGGGGCTGGCGCGTGCTGACGGGGCTGTTAAAACCGGGCGGCGTGATCAAGCTCGGCCTTTACAGCGAGCGCGGGCGGCGGGGCGTCCTGGAATGCCGGGACCTGATCACCGCCGAAGACATCGGATCGGCGCCCGCCGACATCGCCCGCTTCCGCCGCCGCTTGATCACCGATCCGCCGGCCGGCGTCATCGGACAGGTGTTGGAAACGGTGGATTTCTACACCACCTCCCGGTGCCGGGATCTGCTGTTCCACGTTCACGAATGCCACTGGACGCCGAAACGCCTGAACCAGGATATGGAGGCGCTCGGCCTCACCTTCATCGGCTTCGAGATGTTCGAGGACTCAGGAATCAACGACGCCTACCGCGAGACATACCCCGGCGACCCCCGGTTGACCGATCTCGACAACTGGGAGGCCTTCGAGAAAGCCGCGGGCGAGCTCACCGACATGTATATTTTCTGGTGCCAGAAGCCCGGCGGGGGTTGACGGCCGTTATTGGAAGACCTGGTCGAACCGCAACACCGGCAGGTTGTCCAGCGGCGGCGGCACGTTGTCCCGTGGACCCGGCGACGGAATGAATGGCCGAAACACGGTGCACCCGCGGCCGGTGACGGCGACGGCCTCCTGCAATCGTTGCTCGGGCCCGTCCAGCACCGGCACGTCGATGGCGAAAAAACCGTTGAAGGGCACCATCTCGCCGTTCGCCAGTTTGGCTTGCAACGGGATGCGGGGAAGCGCCTGGAAATACTCGTTGCCGATCAGCACATAGACCTCCTGCAAGGGCGTGAACGACGACGGCGGGTCGACCTCGAAACCGGTCCCCTCGACGCGCAAATAGACCTCGCCCTCGGCCAGCCGGTAACGGTCGAACCGGGTCACGGTCAACCTGATATGGCGGTCGTTTTCGCACAGGGGCAGGGAGGCGAAGCGCTCGGCCACGGAGTGCTTTGGCTTCGAGGCGAGGCGGGCGATCACGCCTCGGCCCTGGAGGTAATCGACGATGCCGTCGGCGAGCACCGACGTCATTTCGTCGCCCGGGTGGCCGTCGGCGGGATTGGCCCAAAGGCGCCGGTAGCCGGTGCCGTAATCGCCGTCCTCGAAGGACCGGACCACCCTGGGCAACAGGTTGACGTAGGGAATATGGAGCGCGTCGAGCATCGACGCCATGCGCTCGAACTTGGGCCCGTGGTAGCCGGCGTCCGGCGTCGCCGGCAGCAACGCGAAGGCGAAGGGGGTGCCGGTGCCGGCCAGTTGGGCCTTCAGCCGCTCGACCACGGGGCGAAAGCCGGCGAGGTTCCGGTCGGACCATAAGTAGTTGATCCAGTTCGTTTCACCGTGGTCGTCGGTGACCATCTCCATCAGCCAGTCGAGATGGCCGGTGAGGAAATTGATGGTGTTGGGGAGCGCCTTCAGGAGCGACCGGCGGCCCCATTTGTCCCAATCGATTTTCTTGCGGTATTCATGCCCGGCCTGATCGAGCAGGTCCGGATCGTTGACGACGAAGGCGATGAGGATGAAGTCGGCGTCGAATAGGCCGTAGGCCCGTCCCTCGTTCTCCACGAACCGCAATTCGCCCACCGTCGACCAGCCGGGCCGGCCGAACCCGAGGACGTCTATGCCCGGCGCCAACTCCTGCACACGGCGGCGGATCTTTTGCGTCAAGCCCTGCCCGTAGGGCAGGCCGAACCCCCAAACGAAGGAATCGCCCAAGACCATGAGCCGGGCGGGATAGGCGGCGGACGCCCGGGGGCCGGGGATGGGCCCGTTGAAGGACATGGGGTTTCTGGCCGTGCGCCGGTCCGAGGGCGCCATCACGCGTTTGTTGATGGCTTCGTATTCGGGCGCGATCCAGTGGATGGAGACATCGTTGAGGACGCCGGACCAGAGGACCGCCTCGAACAGGGCCAGGGAAATGCCGAGACTTAGCCCCACCAGCCCGACGTTGGCTGCCCATCGACCTCGCATGGTATCATCCCGTCCGAATTATGCCGATCCGCCTCGAAACCGCTCGATAGAGTCCTTTTATAGGGATTTCGCCGCCCCGGAAACGGTTAACACACTGGCGCCCCCGGCCTATACTCCGCCGCCATGGCGAAATTCGACTACGACCTGATCACCATCGGCGCCGGTTCCGGCGGCGTCCGCGCGGCACGGAGAGCGGCGGGCCTGGGCGCCAAGACGGCCATCGTCGAGAACCTGCGCACCGGCGGCACCTGCGTGATGCGGGGCTGCGTTCCGAAGAAGCTTCTGGTCTACGCCAGCCATTTCGCCGAGGACTTCGAAGACGCCACCGGCTACGGCTGGGCCCCGGTGGACGCCGAGGCCGACTGGCCCAAGTTGATCCAAACCAAAAACGCCGAGCTGGATAGGCTGGAGGACATCTATCACCGGATCCTGGGCGACGCCAAGGTCGAGGAAATCTTCGGCACCGCCAAGCTTACCGACCCCCACACGGTTGAGATCGAGGGCAAAACTTTTACCGCCGAAACCATCCTGGTGGCCACCGGCGGCTGGCCGAAAATGCCCCCTATCCCCGGCATGGAGCACGCGATTACGTCGAACGAGGCGCTCGATCTCAAGCAACTGCCCCGGCGCATCGTCATCGTCGGCGGCGGCTATGTCGCGGTCGAGTTCGCCGGCATCTTCAATGGCCTGGGTTCAGAGGTCACCGAGATCATCCGCGCCGATCAAATTCTCCGCGGTTTCGACGACGACGTGCGCCGGACCCTGACCGAGGAAATGAAAAAAAAGGGCATCCACATCCGGGCCGAAACCGTGGTCAAGGCCATCCATAAGCACAACGGCGGGTTCACCCTGAAACTGGAAGGCGCCAGCGGCGGCGCCGGCGGCGACATGGAAACCGACCTGGTCATGGTCGCCACCGGCCGCGCGCCCAACACCAAAGGCCTGGGCCTGGAACAGGCGGGGGTCGGGATCGACGACAAGGGCGCCATCGGGGTCGATGACTATTCAAAGACATCCCAGGCCAACATCTACGCCATCGGCGACGTCACCGAGCGCATGAACCTGACGCCGGTGGCCATCGCCGAGGCCGAGGCGTTCGTCAGGACCGTTTACGGCGGCACCCCCACCGCCATGGATTACGCGGGCGTGCCGTCGGCGGTGTTCAGCCAGCCGCCCATCGGCGGCGTCGGGCTGACCGAGGAGCAGGCGCGGGCCGCTGGGAATGGCGATGTGGACGTTTATGTTTCCAGCTTCACGCCCATGAAGCATACGCTCTCGGGGCGCGACGAAAAGACCATGATGAAACTCATCGTCGATGCCAAATCCGACAAGGTGTTGGGCTGCCACATGGTCGGCCTGGACGCGCCGGAGATTATCCAGGGCTTCGCGCTCGCCCTCAGAACCGGCGCCACCAAGGCCGATTTCGACGCCACCATCGGCATCCACCCGACGGCGGCGGAGGAGTTCTTTACGCTGAGGGAGAAGAGGGGGGATTAGGGGGGGAAGCCTAAAAAAAGAGGCGCTTAGCTTTCGATGCCTACAATCCAAGGGTTTCTTTTAGCATATTTGCCGGTCCTCCTGGGTTGCCAGTTGGAGAGTTAATAATGCCCGGCAAAACCAAGTCGCGCAGGTGTGCAGTACCCTGAATGTTACAAAGCTTTCGGTTGCGTATGAAAGCCATACCGATAAGCATCTCCTCAAGCTTGTCGATATCTGGATATCCCCTCTTGCTGGGTTTAGAAAAAATCCCACCGTCGGTCCTTCGCGCCATAAGAAACATAACTGGGGTCACCCGCTTATAATCAGCAAGCACATTGTGATAGTGCGTAAGCTTCTGATGTTCAAAACACTCAGCTTTAAATGCACTTTTATTCGTTTGACCTGCGTACCAAGGATAAGGCGTTGGACCACCTGATGATTTGGCCGCAAACAGATAACACCCACAAGCAGCGGAAAGCCCCTCGCACAACTCTTCTACGGAATTCCAAAACCCTTTTGGTTTTTTGGCAATAAGCCCATTTCTTTGTCGTGGAATTTCGATGGGGCCAAAAGTCTCATATTTCATAATCATTCCCTCCTGATGTCATTTGCAATTATAGCGCGAGGTATATGATCAATGATATTAGCCCTGGCTTGTCCAGGATTTGGACAAATTTAAAGACTAAAGGGGAATTTTGTCGGCCTTGCCCGCAGCCTCTTCCTCATCATGGCGACGAACCTCGACGTTCGTATCCAGTAGTGGCCGCCGGACAGATTCGGGCGTGATGCCAGCCTTGAGCGCGCCCAAGACCCCTGCTGCTTCCCAATAGTTCTCGACGATGTGGAGTTGGCCCGGCGCCCAGGGCAGCAAGGTCAAGTCGTTCCGCATGAGGTTCTCGTTCTCGCGAACGGCAATAACGGTAATGCCCTGCTCCAGCGCAGCGATGGTGGGGAGTCCCAGGCAGCCATCGGGAATCACCAAACATGAAACGTCCGCCGCCGTTAGGATTCCGGGCCGCTGCATCGCTGCCTCATCAGTGACGATCCTAGGGGCTCGTTGCAAGCCCTTGAGGATGCATTGCAGGAAGGTCATGGAAACGGCTTCCGCAGCCATGCGGGGGTCAACGACACCCACGTCCATGTTGGCGATGGCTTCAGATTCGAACATCGGCGCATGGGCCGAAGGAACGTTGAAAAGGCTTGAAACGGCGTGGGTCAGCATCGCCTCGACGCCTCCCCATGGGTTTACCATCGCTCCTTTTTTGTCGAAATATTCGTAATGGTATTCGACGGGAACCTGAATCACTGAAGCAAGGGCTACTGCGTCGTACTCGTCGCGCTCGGCATCGAGAACTTCACATAGGTAATCCAGACCCTCAATTTCACCGGACGCCGTACCGGATTCAGCAAACACCGCCTTCATCCTTATTGGCGGATCGAGTTGGATAACCTTTGGACAATCGAAACCATAAGACGCCCTGGCCGCGCTGACGGCATTGATGGCGGCGTTGGCGAACATTTCCTTTTCGTGCTTATCGATAACGACGAGAACCCGGTTTGACCGAACCCGTTGAAGCCCAATGGTCCCCATCAGCAGCCGAGTAATGATGCTTCCTTCCACATAGAGGGAATTCTCCGGCATTTCGTTGATATCGGATGCATTGACCACGTTGGGATGGGTAATGAGTGTGTCGCAAGTTTGGGCCAGAAGCCGCGCCACCGGCATGGCGTCGCCAGCATGGCCGCCGACTTCCGAGCCGATCCCGGTCGGCACCAGCAGGGCGACATTAAAGTTTTCAGAGGCTTCAACGCCACGATGTGAAAAAAGAAAAATGGAATCCGGTTCCTGGCCGCACCCCGCTGGCAAATTCCGAAGAACCCCGGCTTCGCAATGATAACTCGTCTTGTCGGATAGCGTGATGGCGAAGCGGAGCGGAAGGGCCCCCGTTGGTAACTGGAATTTAGTCGCCTCTTCGGCATGAGTAAAAAACGCGCCTCGGTCGCGAACGGCGGGGATTTGAAAGTCTTTCTCTAATACGGGCACGGTTGCCTCCTTAGTCTTCCGACGCGTTTAGACGCGGTTGATGAACGAACGTTCGCAGGACTCGGCCTCGAACCACTTTTTTGTGAAGTCAGCGGCGGCGTCCGGGTCGAACGCCTTGCAGGAAAAGATATTAACGTAAACCGCTTCCAGCAGATCGAGGGTGTGTACGACGATTGTGCTGGTCAGGATGAAGCAGACGGCGGACGTTCCCTTGGTGTGGGGCGAGGTCTGTTGCTCCTCTTCCTCCACACCCACATCATCCCAGAAGTGCACCTCGCACTTCTCCATGTCGATTAGATCACAGAACTCGGTGAAGAAACGATCCAGGTGATCGCGGGTAAAGGTCGCCGGGTTGCAGCCATGAAGGTCGAGGATTAACTCCCACCCATAATTTGAAGTTTTCTGTTGGACGCTAGGATTAAGTTGGCTCATCTTTTCCTTATCCGGCTATTAGCTTGGTTTTAGAACTTGACGCACACGATTAAAAACCCCCTCGAATAGGAAGCCAGCTACAAAGGCCCAAAGTATGGAAAGATAAACATTTTTCGAAAAAACCACACCTTCTACTACCGTAGACTCAAACTGTGGAATGGCGATTCCTTTTGTTACCAATCCACCGGCAATGATCGTGTAAACAAGCACCCCTGACACAAATCCCAAAATTGTACCAAGCACGGTGCGCCAAAATTGTACTTTTCCTTCTGTATTTCCGACTTCTAGGCGGTTGGACTGGTAAAGATAAAGCAAAACAGCTGTTACTGCCCCACTAGCCCCTATCAATCCCCAATGAAGGATACTCAAACTATTATTGGTTCCAGAAAATATTGGCAGGATTCCCATCACCAATAAGACCGGCACAGCGACGGTGCCGCAGGTCATCAGATTCCTTATTGCGGTTGTACCTTCTGCCCAATTGGCTTGGTAATCGGCTATATCTGCCAAAAGTGTTTTAAGTTCTGCTCGTAGTTGTTCGGATTTTGAATCTCTTTTTTGGGGTGTAAGTTCCTCTGGCTCTCCAATACGCTCAATTGCCGCTTCAATCCTATCTAAAGTTCGCACATAAATCTCTACGTCGGACCGAAAGGGGTTATCCTCCATGTACTCTTCGAATACTGAAAGGTTTGAGCGGGATTGAGCTATGAGTTCGTCAACCTTCATAAAATCAACAAGCATTTGACTTAAAGGCAACGTCTGAAATTCGGTCCAGGATTCAGGCCCTAAATTTTTCAATCGTTTCATTTCAGCAAGAAGGGCTTCTTTTTTTTCTTTAAAATTCAACGGTCTTTTAGGGTTTAGTACGCGGAACTCAACAGATTTGACCTCAACAAACATCGATTCAATCTCACTGCGATCCTCTAGCCGCGCATCATGTAGATGTTGCCGATTACGAAAATACCTATCTACAAAAAGACTAACGAGCATGGCCCCAAAAATAATATAGGGCCAGCAATCACAATCAGGTAGAAATTTGGAAACCTGAAAACCCGTTAAACATATCCAAGCCACCAAAACTAAAGTGACTAAAAAAACGAAGTCAGCTGCCCGATAAAAAACTTTTTCCCAGGTTTCGAATTCTGGAGGCAAACGATCACGTGCTCGCCTAGAATCACCAAGTTGGGTGTATTTAGGTAAATCACCTTCTGCACCATTGATCCTAGTTTTATCATTCATTCTGGTGCGGTTCTTTCAAATACGCGAATGAGCCAGTTTCCATCTTAACGGCATATCGTGCCGCAAGCATTTTTCCTATTTTTAGTTTCAAACGTAGGGTGTAGGGAAAACAGGCCCGAAAAAAGTACAGAGCAAGATTATTCCATTTCATCCCCTATCTTATGTTCCCTAATCGTTCTTGACAAGCTCGCCAAAATATGATCTTATTCCCTGTTTAGCCACAGAACAGGAATAAAGATCATGCCGCCCGACGCTTCCGACGCCTTCCCCGCCGCCGCTTCATCCGCAGCCGCGCCTGAAGGTCCGCCCGACAAGCCCCAAGAGAAACCCCTACGCTCACGCCACGAGGCGTTCTGCCAGTATTTCGTGCTCTACGGCAACGCCTCCTACGCCGCCTGCGACGCCGGCTACGCGGGCGCGTCATCCAAGAACCAGGGCTACCGGCTGATGCGCCAGCCCCGCATCAGGGCGCGCATCGCCGACATCCGCCGCGAGCTGGCCCGCGCCTATGCGCTCGACGCCCAGGTGCTGCTGGGCAAGCTCGAATCCCTCTACCAGCGCGCCAACGAGGACCACCATTTCCACGCCGCCGTGCGCGCCGTCGAGGCGCAGGCCCGCATCGCCGCCATGTCCCAAGGGCGCGTCAAGGCCTTCGGTCCCGCCCTTACCAAGGGCGCGGCCAAGGGCGCGGCAAAAGGAAAAGACGACCGATGACGACCTTTGACGACCTCCACAGCGCCGCCCGGCGAAGGTTCCGAGGAAAATCAATGTGTTGGGCTGAAAGCGGCGGCCCAAAATGACGACTTATGGACGACCCGATGACGACCTGCCGACGACCGGGCGACGACCTGCCGACGACCGGGCGACGACTTTCGGACGACGGGCGGACGACATGCGGACGACGGGCGGACGACAACCGGATGCGGGTAAAATCCCGCTATTTTCTGGAAATCTCCGGCTTTCCGGCGTATAGGAGCGGTCAACATCACTGGGCAACCTGAACAAGAGAGTTATTGAGATGGCCAAGAAATGGGCGCCCCATAGCTGGCGCGGCAAACCCATACGCCAGGTGCCGGACTATCCGGACCAAGGCGCCATGGAAACGGTGGAGAAAAAGCTCGGGCGCATGCCGCCCCTGGTGTTCGCCGGCGAGGCCAGGAATCTGAAAAGGCAACTGGGCCGCGTCGCCGATGGCCAGGCGTTCCTGCTGCAAGGGGGCGACTGCGCCGAAAGCTTCGCCGAATTCCACCCCGACAACATCCGCGATACATTTCGGGTTTTGTTGCAGATGGCCGTGGTGCTGACCTTCGGGGCGACCCTGCCGGTGGTCAAGGTCGGCCGCCTGGCCGGGCAGTTCGCCAAGCCGCGGTCCGAAGATACGGAAACCATCGACGGCGTGACCCTGCCCAGCTATCGCGGCGACATGATCAACGCCATGGAATTCACCATCGAGGCCCGGACGCCCGACCCGGACCGTCTTTTGCAGGTGTTCAACCAGTCGGCGGCGACGCTGAATTTGATCCGCGCCTTCGCCCAGGGCGGATACGCCGACCTGCACAAGGTCCACCAGTGGAACCTGGGCTTTGTCAGAGACAGCCAACTGGGCGAGCGCTACCAGGAAATGGCCGACCGGCTGGATGAAACCTTGGCGTTCATGGCCGCCTGCGGGCTGAACTCGGAAACCACGCCGCAAATCCGCGAGACAGATTTTTTCACGTCGCACGAGGGCCTGATCCTCAATTACGAACAGGCCATGACCCGGGTCGATTCGACCTCGGGCGACTGGTACGACACGTCGGCGCACCTGCTGTGGATCGGCGACCGCACGCGCCAGCTTGACGGCGCCCATGTTGAATTCATGCGCGGCATCGCCAACCCGCTGGCGTTCAAGGCCGGGCCGTCGACGGACGCCGACGAGATGATCAAATTGATCGACGTCCTGAACCCCCTGAACGAGCCCGGCAGGCTGACCATCATCACCCGCATGGGCGCCGACAAGGTGGAGACCCTGCTGCCGCCGTTGATCCGTGCCGTCGAGCGCGAAGGCAAGAAGGTGGTCTGGGTGTGCGACCCCATGCACGGCAACACCGAGAAAAGCGCCAACGGCTACAAGACCCGGCCGGTCGCGCGCATCCTCAAGGAGGTCCAGGGCTTCTTCGCCGTTCACGCAAGCGAAGGGACCTACGCCGGCGGCGTCCATTTCGAGATGACCGGCCAGGACGTGACCGAATGCACCGGCGGCGCCCAGGCCATCACCGAGGCCAATTTGTCGGACCGCTATCACACCCATTGCGATCCCAGGCTGAACGCCAAACAGGCGTTGGAGCTGGCGTTCCTGTTGGCGGAGATACTGAAAGACGGCCGGGCCCAGGACGCGGGCAAGAAAACAGACCGCGCCCGGGGCGCCGGCTAGGGGTCGGCGGGCCGTGGCCGGCAAGGCCAAAACCAAAAAGAAAGCCGCTAATGTCGGCGGGCCGAAGCCAGGTCCCGGTGGCGGCGGAAAAGGCGGGCGGTCCTTGGACGACCACATCCGGCGCTGGACCGATCACTATTTCCTGAAAACCAAGAAGACGGTCGAACGCTTCGGCGACAGGCAGGCGACTTATGCGGTGTTCATGCGCCGGCCGATAATTTTCGCGCCCGGCCTGATGGTTCAATGGCTGGAAGAGGTCGCCAGCGCGCGCGAGATCGAGCTGGATATGGAGCTCAATTACCAAGAGGGCCAGTGGGTCGGCGCCGGCGAGCCCCTGGTCTTTATCACCGGGTCGCTTTATCACCTGGTCGACCTGGAGACCCTCTATCTGCAGAAACTGGGCGCCGCGTGCGTCGCCGCCAACAACGCCTTTTCCATGTGCGTGGAGCTGCCGGACGTGCAGTTCCTGGCCATGGACGCCCGCCACGCAGCCGGCACCGAAATGGCCGAGATCATGGCCTATGCCGCGTCCGTCGGCTCCGAGGCGGCAAAAAAGCAGGTCGGCGCCAAGGGCTTCATCGGCAACGCCACCCAGGCGACGGCCCACTTTTTCGGGCTTGAAGACGGCCTCGGCACCATGCCCCACGTGCTCATCGGTTATGCCGGCTCGACCTTGAGAGCGGCCGAGATGTACGCCGAAACCTTCCCCGGCGAGCCGCTGACCGTGCTGGTGGATTATTACGGCCGGGAAGTCACCGACGCCTTGACCGTCTGCCGCCGGTTTCCGGAAATGGCGTCGAAGGGTGATCTAAGCTTCCGCCTGGATACCCACGGCGGGCGCTTCGTCGAGGGCCTGGACCCGCAGGAATCCTATGCGGTGCTCGAACGCTTCGCCCCGGTGGCGGTGCGCCGCTACCGTTCGGAACGGGAATTGCGCTTCCTCACCGGCACCGGGGTGTCGGCGGCCGCCATCTTCCATTTCCGCGAACAGCTCGACAAGGCCGGCTTCGATCAGGTGAAGATCGTCGTGTCGTCGGGCTTCGACGTCGCCAAGTGCCGGGTCATGGCCGACGTCGGCGCCCCCATCGACGTCGTCGGCACCGGCTCGTTCCTGCCGGAAACCTGGGCCGAAACCTTCGCCACCGCCGATATCGTCGCCTATGACGGCGAGGCCGACGTCAAGGTCGGACGGGAATTCCTGTTGCAACGGAAGTAACGGGCCGGGGGCGGGCCAAGTCCCGGCCTTAGGCGACCAGCGCCAGGATATCGTAGAGGGCGGCGCAGGAATCCCCCCCGTAGCGCCTGGTGATCGCCATCTTTCCGGTGTCGGTTTCCAGGTGGCCGCGCAGGTCCTCCAACAACGCGCCCAGGAACTTCTCAAACCCCCTGAGCGTCAGCTGCCAGTTGACCGCGTTGGGGTGGGAGCCGGGCTCGGCCGGGGCCAGGTGGTCGTTGACCATGTTGATGAACCATTCGGAGCGCTTGTCGTATTCATCGAAATGCCGGGCGATGGCCACTTCGGCGTTGAGGGACACGCCCTGGGAGGTCTTGTCCTTGTAGACGTCGTCCCAGTTGAAGACGCTTTTGCCTTCGGCCTTGACCCGTTCAACGACGCCCCTGAGCTTTTCCTGGTGCTCATCGACCACGTCGGGGCCGAGCATCATGCCCAAGGCGACGAAGAAGCCGGGCAGCATGCGGCGCGATAGGTCGTCGGGGCCGAGGGTTTCGCCTTCATTGAACAGGTGCGAGAACTTTTTCACCATCAGCCGGTCGAAGGGGTAGCTGCGCTGCTGGTCCCAGACCGAGCGCTCCCGCGCCTTGACGTAGACCTCGAAGGACTGCGCCAGGGCGCCCGAGAGCGCCTCCGCCTGGCGGTCGAAATCCGATTGCATGTCTTCCAGGTCCTTCACCGACAGGTGGCCGCCTTTGGCCTCGGCGACCGCCTTCATCTTGTCAACGAAGGAACGCACCATGGTTTCGGCCAGCACCCTAGACGCGCTTTCGGGCGAGCTCATGTCGACTTTGATAACGGGTTCAGGGGGCGGCGGCGCTTGTTTCTGGGTGATGGTTGCCGACGTCCCCTCGACGACCGGCGGCGGGCTGCTTCCCGTTCCGGCGCCGGCATCGTCGTCGCTGCGCGTATAGCCGCTATCAACCTTGGCGTAAAATTCGACCCCCCCGTCCTTCCCGTCGTCATCGGGACCGGCCCGGGCGGCGCTTTTAGATTTAGATTCCTTAACCATACCGCCTCTAGACTAGGTATTTCCCGCCGCCATTTCCAGCCGCATGACCGGGGCGCCGTTGACAGTTTTCAGACGCCCGCCCATGATCGCCCGGAAAACCCGGAAACATTGGCAATCATGGCTCCCCGATGACCGATACGCTGGCCATAGCCCTGGCACAGATCAATCCGACCGTCGGCGACGTTGACGGCAACCTGGATTGCATTCTGGGCGCCCGAGCCGAAGCCGCCCAAGGTGGGGCCGGTCTGGTGATCACGGGCGAACTGGCGGTTTCCGGATACCCGCCCGAAGACCTGGTCCTCAAGCGCGCCTTTCAGGACGCCGTCGAGAAAGGGGTCGAAAAGCTGGCATCGGAAACCAAGGACGGCGGGCCGGGAATGCTGATCGGCACGCCGTGGCGCCATGACGGCAAGCTTTACAACGCGGCGTTGCTGCTGGAAGACGGCGGGATCGCCGCCGAACGGTTTAAGCACGAGCTCCCCAATTACGGCGTCTTCGACGAAAAACGGATTTTCCAGCCCGGCCCGTTGCCGGGGCCGGTGGCGTTCAGGGACGTTAGGCTCGGCGTCATGGTCTGCGAGGACATGTGGTTCCCCGAGGTCACCGAATGCCTGCAGGAATCGGGCGCCGAGATCCTGACCGTCATCAACGGTTCACCCTTCGAGACCGGCAAACTGGACGACCGGCTGAGCCCGGCGGTGGCGCGGGTTACCGAGTCGGGGCTTGGGCTGGTTTACGTCAATCTTGTCGGCGGGCAGGATGAGCTGGTGTTCGACGGCGCTTCTTTTGTTTTGGGCGCCGACAGGAAATTGCTGGCCAAGGCCCCGTTGTGGCGGGAGGAGGTGCTGCTGACCCAATGGAAAAAGACCGCCGGCGGCTGGGCATGCGCTGAAGCGGACATCACCCCGGCGCCGGACGAAACGGAAGCCGTTTACCGGGCGCTGGTGCTGGGGCTCAGGGATTACGTCGGCAAGAACGGCTTTCCCGGCGTGCTGATCGGGCTTTCCGGCGGCATCGACAGCGCCTTGACCGCCGCCGTCGCCGCCGATGCGCTGGGCCCCGGCAAGGTCCATGGCGTCATCATGCCGTCACCCTATACGTCCGCCGAAAGTGTCGAGGACGCGGCGGAAACGGCGGCAAAGCTCGGTATCAAGGTGGACACCATCGCCATCGACCCGGCCATGAAGGCGTTCGACGATATGTTGGCCGACGCCTTCGCCGGTCATGACCCCGACACCACCGAGGAAAACATCCAGGCCCGCGCCCGCGGCATGACGCTGATGGCGCTTTCCAACAAGCTGGGGCATATGGTGCTTTCGACCGGCAACAAGTCGGAAATGTCAGTCGGCTACGCGACGCTCTACGGCGACATGTGCGGCGGCTATTCGGTGCTGAAGGATGTTTACAAGACGACGGTTTTCGAACTCGCCCGCTGGCGCAACGAAAACAAGCCGGAAGACACGCTCGGTCCCAAGGGCGGCGGCAAAGACCCGGTCATCCCGGACCGCGTCATCACCAAGCCGCCCTCGGCAGAACTGAAACCCGGCCAGACCGACCAGGACACGCTGCCGCCCTACGAAGACCTGGACCCGATCCTCAGGTGCCTGATCGAAGACGAAATGTCCCTCGACGACATTGCCGGAAAAGGCCACGACTTAAAGACCGCCGAAGAGGTTTGGCACATGCTGGACCGGGCCGAATACAAGCGCCGCCAGGCGCCGCCGGGGGTCAAGATCACCGGCCGGGCGTTTGGCCGCGACCGCCGTTATCCCTTGACCAACCGCTTCACCGGCAAGGTATAAACCGGGGTTATGACGTTACGCATCCACGATACCCTGAGGGGCAAGAAGGTTAAGTTCACGCCCCGCAAAAAGGGCGAGGTGCGCATGTACGTGTGCGGGCCGACGGTCTATGACCTGGCCCACATCGGTAACGCCCGGCCGGTGGTGGTGTTCGACGTTTTCTACCGGTTGCTCAAGCGGCTTTACCCAAAAGTCACCTACGTCCGCAACATCACCGACGTCGACGACAAGATCAACGCCGCCTCAAAAGAATCCGGCGAGCCCATCCAGGCCATTACCAAGCGCACGACGAAAATCTTCCACGACGACATGGCGGCGTTGGGGAATATCAATCCAGACCATGAGCCCCGGGCCACTGACCACATCGAGGGCATGAAAGATTTAGTCGGGAAGTTGCTGGAAAGCGGCCACGCCTATGAAGCGGAAAGTCACGTGCTGTTCGACGTTACGTCCATGCCCGATTACGGCAAGCTGTCGAAGCTGAAGCGCGACGACCTGATCGCCGGCGCCCGGGTCGAGGTCGCGCCCTATAAACAAGACCCCGCCGATTTCGTATTGTGGAAGCCGTCCGATGACCCCGACCTGCCGGGATGGGACAGTCCCTGGGGCTGGGGCCGGCCCGGCTGGCACCTGGAATGCTCGGTGATGAGCGAGAAGCTTTTAGGCCCCGAGTTCGATATCCACGGCGGCGGCCAGGACCTGATCTTCCCGCATCATGAGAACGAAATCGCGCAGTCCACCTGCACCGGCGACAGCGGCTTCGCCAAATACTGGATGCACAACGGCTACCTGATGGCCGAGGGCGAGAAGATGTCGAAATCCTTGGGTAACTTCTACACCGTGCATGAGCTGTTGGACGAGTTTCCCGGCGAAGCCATCCGCCTGGCGCTCTTGAAAACCCACTACCGCCAGCCGCTGGACTTCACCAAGGCGGGCATCGAAGAGGCGAAGCGCGAACTGGACGGGTTTTACGGGGCGCTTCGAAAAGTGGCCAACGTTAGAGCATTACCTTCCGAACCAAGTCCGGCAAGCATGGTTGGCCTTTTGGATGATCTCAACACACCACTTGCCATCAGCCATTTACACCGGTGCCTCAAGTTGTTGAATGAGGCTGATGATGACGGCTCTAAAGTCGCAGCCAAAACAAACCTTTTGTCGTCCGCTGATATGTTGGGTCTCCTGCAACAGGACCCGGAAGACTGGTTCAAGTGGCAGCCGCCCAAAAAGGCGGAAGGCGGGCTCGTCGATAAGGCCATCGAGGCGCTGATCGCCGAACGCGACCAGGCCCGCGACGACAAGGACTTCAAGCGCGGCGACGAAATCCGCGATGAGTTGGAGAAAGCGGGCGTTTTGCTGGAGGACAACCCCGGCGGCACCACCTGGAAGCGCAAATAACCCCTACCCAAACGCCCGGAAACGCAACTTGATCTCGTCCTCTTCCATGTCGGGCTGGAGCTCTTTCATGGCCTCGAACTCGGCCTTGGTGTGCTTTTTTCCCGACCACTCGACGCCTATTTCCGGCAACGGCTCGTCGGACGTCGCCAGCACCTCGGCCATGTCGCTGAACATCCTGACCAGCGTCTCGTAGGTCTTGATCTCCAGGTCCAGGAAACGGACGTCTTCGGGCGCGTCGAACCATTCGACGGCGACGATGGCCCCGCAGTCCACCTTTTCCTCCATCACGTGCGCCGTCGCCCCGAATTTTTCGGCGCCGTCATAGATGGCGAAGCTGGCGGCGTGGCTGCCGGGATACGCCGGCGAGCCGGGGTGGAAGTTGTAGGAAGGCCCATCGAGCCCCCGGAGGACCGCTGCCGGCACGATGACGGCGGTGGAAAAAGCGATCAGCCGCCGGAGGCCGCCGCCGGGGGTGGGCTTCCCGCAGGCGGCTTCCAGTTGTTCGACGGTTTCGGCGTGAACGACCGAGAGACCGGGATTGCAGCTTTCCAGAATGACGCGAAAGTGAGGCCCTTCCACCTCGCCGGTCAACAGCACGATTTCATCTGGCATGGGGGCAACGCTAGCATTTCGGCCCCCCGAGGCATAGCGGCGGCGGACCGCTAAGGCGTTATGGGGCAATCACAAACTGACATGAAGCGAAACTTGACAACAATGCCCCGAAGGCCAGAATTTAAGCCAACGCCGGCAGGGGGATGCCGTCTCTCCGCCGGTTTTTTGTGTTTTCGCCATGGGACCGGGGGGCGGCGATAAAAAATCACCTGAGAACTGGCTTCGGGTATGGACGACGACAAAAAACCGGACATTGCCACCACCGAGCGCCTCGAAGAGGCGCTTGAGCAGCTGGACACCCTCAACAACGCCAACCAGACGTTGTTGGAAACCCTCAGCCACGACCTGCGCACGCCCTTGAACACCATCATCGGTTTCGCCGACATGATGGAGCGGGAAACCCTCGGCCCCATCAACGAGCCCCAATACCGGGATTACGCGGCCGATATCCACCGCGCCGGGCGCTCCATGCTGGAAATTGTCAATGACTTGATGGATGTCTGGCGGTTCGAAGGCTTCAAGCAGTCGGAAAAGGACTTCCGCCACATTATCGAGCTGGCGCCGGACCTGATCTGCGTCTGCCGGTCAGGCGAAATCAAGATGATCAACCCGGCGGGCGCCGACATGTTGGGCGCATGGCCGGCGGAAACACTTATCGGCCGAAACATATCCGATTTCATCCATCCGGATTACCAAGAGATTTTCGTCGAGCACGTGGAAAGCCTGATAGCGGAAAAAACGCGGTTGCCGATGCTGTTCAAACGCCCCGACGGACGCACCGTCGAGGTCGAGATGGCGGCGCTGCCTTATGAAGAAGAAAGCGAGGGCGGCGAGGGCGGCGAGGGCGGCGAACCGGCGACCATGCTGATGGCGCGGGACGTCAGCGAACGCAACCGGGCCTTGAAGACGTTGGTGGCCCGTGAAAACCACATCCGCAAGATCATGGATACCGTGGTCGACGGTATCATCACCTATGACCGCCGCGGCATCATCGAGACCATCAACCCGGCGGCCGAGAAAATCTTCGGCTACGGGCCCGGCGAACTGGTCGGCCGCAACGTCCGCATCCTGATGAACGAGCCCTTGGCCGCCGACCATGCGGGCTATGTGGAGGACGAAGCGGATTCGGAACGCACCCGCCTCCTCGGCACCGATTATCAGGTGGAAGGCCGGCGCCAGGACGGCACCAAGTTCCCGGTCGAAATCGCCGTCGGCATGCTGAAGGACGGCGAACGGCGGATTTACATCGGCGCGCTCCGCGATATCACCGAACGCAAGGAACAGGAAGATCGGCTTCTCTACCTCGCCACCCGCGACCCGTTGACCCGCATGCCCAACCGGCGGCTGTTCACCGAAAAGCTGGAAGAAGCCATAGACCGGGCCAACGAACGCGAAGGCAAATTCGCGGTGCTTTTCATCGACCTCGACCATTTCAAGAACATCAACGACGCCATGGGCCACGTCATCGGCGACATGGTTCTGCAAGCGGTCGGCGAGCGGCTACAGGAATGCATCCGCGAAGGCGACACGGTGGCGCATCTTTCCGGCGACGAGTTCCCTATCATCCTCGACAACGTCAACGATCGCGCCGAGGCCGAGATGATGGCCGCCGACATCCTTTATCGCCTCAAGGAGCCGTTCACCATAGACGGCAGGGAAATCTACACCTCCGGCTCCATCGGCATCGTGCTTTACCCGGACAGCGCCGCCGGTATCGGCGATCTGATGCGCAACGTCGACACGGCCGCCTATAAGGCCAAGGAACAGGGCCGCGATACCTACCAGTTCTATTCGGAACGGCTGTCGGCGGAGGTGCAAAGACGGCTCGAAGTCGAAACCGGGCTCCGCCGCGCGCTGGAAAAAAACGAGCTGTTGCTCCATTACCAGGCCAAGGTGGACCTGGGCACCCGCAGGATCACCGGCGCCGAGGCGCTGCTCAGGTGGGAATCGCCCGAGCTTGGGCCGGTGATGCCGGACGAGTTCATTCCCGTCGCCGAGGAAACCGGCTTGATCGTGCCGATCGGCGACTGGGTGCTCAAGACCGCGTGCAAGGACGCCGCCGGCTGGACAAAGCTGATTGCCGATCCGGTGCAGGTGGGGGTCAATTTATCGGCGCTGCAGTTCCTACAGGGCGATCTGTATCAATTGATCGAAAAGGCGCTTGCGGAATCGGGATTGCCGGCCGGGCTGCTGGACCTGGAACTGACCGAAAGCATCCTGGTCAAGAATCCCGAGGAAACCATCGAAACCCTGAATCGGCTGAAAACCATGGGCATCACCGTTTCCATCGACGATTTCGGCACCGGGTATTCGTCCCTCAGCTATCTCACCCGTTTTCCGCTGGACTGGCTGAAGATCGACCGCGCCTTCGTCAACATGCTGCCCGATGACGATGACGCCGTCGCCATCGTCCGGGCCATTGTCTCGATGGCCAAGAACCTGAATCTCCGCCTCGTCGCCGAGGGCGTCGAAACCGACAACCAGGTCGGCTTTCTGCACGCGCTGGGGTGTCATGTGGGACAGGGGTATTTGTTCTCGAAGCCGGTGCCGGCCGCCGATTTCCAGAAGCTTCTGACCAAAAACAGGCCGGTCTTCCTGGCCGCCGAGAGGGCCTAATCCCCCAACAAGGCGTCGATTTCCGATTGGTCCATGGTCTTGGCGCTGCCGTGGATGATCGCCGACGCGGTGTCCATCAGCCTCTGGATGAGCCGGGAAAGGGTCTCGACATCGGCCTTGAGAACTTCCATCTCGCCGTCTGCCAGATTTTTCTCCAAGCGCGCTACGGTTGAGGCGATCATGGAATTGATCTGCTCGACGGTCTGCTCGAAGGGCTCGCGGTAAATCGCCGGCACGTGGTCATAGGCTTCGATGGCCAGATCCTTTTCGGCGATGGTGCTCGACCTGAAATGGTCCTTGTAGGACTTCGGATACCAGGCCCTGACGTCGTCGAGGATCTCCGGCATGTCGGGAACCATCTCCAACAGCATGACGATCTCGTTGAAATGGTTAAGGTAATCCGTCGCCAGCAGGGTCATTTCGTCGATGTTGGAGCCCTTGACCTTTTCCTGCATGGCCCGGAAATCGGCGTCGCCGGCGGTGGTTTCCGGTTCAGGGTTGGTTGGCTTGTTCATTTCGTGTGGCATACAATAGTATTGACCCAAAAAACAATAGTGTCTTAACGTCCCGCCGCCAAGACCGGGGTCGGGAGAGAATCTGGGCCGAACATCAGAAGTTTCTTGTAAATCCTTGAGCCCAAGGCGCAAATTCGGCATTCTCCGGCGTTCCGCCCGGGCCGCCCAAGTAACAAGTAAGAAGACCGCACAAACGATGAGCGACAATCGCGTCTATTTGTTCGACACGACCTTGCGCGACGGCGCGCAGACCCAGGGCGTCGATTTCAGCCCCGCCGACAAGGATCTAATCGCGCGCGAGATCGACAACGTCGGCATTGATTACATCGAGGGCGGCTGGC
This sequence comes from uncultured Thalassospiraceae bacterium, assembly GCA_964626025.1. Classification (GTDB taxonomy): domain Bacteria; phylum Pseudomonadota; class Alphaproteobacteria; order Rhodospirillales; family Casp-alpha2; genus Casp-alpha2. The sequence goes on along the minus strand of CAZVFL010000006.1, from coordinate 37,270 downwards.
CCGGGGCCAACCCCACGGACGACGCTTTTTTCGAGAACCCGCCCAAGCTGAAGCGATCGCGCCTGACCGCCTTCGGCATGACGCGGCGCGCCGGGCGCAGCGCCGAAAACGATCCCGGCTTGGCGGCGCTTCTCGGCGCCAAAACCAAGGCCGTCTGCATGGTCGGCAAGACCTGGGACTTCCACGTCCGTGTGGCGCTCGAAATCGAACCGCAAGAAAACATCGCCATGATCAGAGATAGCGTGGCCCTGGCGGCGGAAAAAACAGACGAAGTGATTTTCGACGCCGAGCACTTCTTCGACGGCTTCAAGGCCAACGAAAAGTTCGCCCTCGACTGCCTGAAGGCGGCTTTTGAGGCCGGCGCCCGGTGGATCGTGCTGTGCGACACCAACGGCGGCACGTTGCCCTTTGAGGCGGAAGAGATCATCAAAAAGGTCATCGAACACATCCCCGGCGACCGCCTCGGCATCCACGCCCACGACGACACCGGCAACGCCACCGCCATTTCGCTTGCCGCCGTCAGGGCCGGTGTGCGCCACGTGCAGGGGTCCTTGAACGGGCTCGGCGAACGCTGCGGCAACGCCAACCTGATTACCATCATTCCGTCGCTGGTCCTTAAAATGGGGTTGGAGACGTCGGTCACCGAAACCGATCTGGCCAAGCTGACGCATCTCAGCCGGCTGGTCGACGAGCGGCTCAACCGGACGCCCAACCGGAGCGCGCCCTATGTCGGCGAATCGGCGTTCGCCCACAAGGGGGGGCTGCATGTGTCGGCGATAGAGAAAGACCCCGCCACCTATGAGCACGTGGACCCGGAGAAAATAGGCAACCACCGCCACGTGGTGGTGTCCGACCAGTCGGGGCGGTCCAACATCCTGGCCCGGTTTCGTGAAATCGGCATCAAGGTGGGCGCCGACGACGACAAGGTGGCGAAGCTGGTGGAAATGGTCAAGCAACGGGAATTCGAGGGCTACGCCTACGACGGCGCCGAGGCCAGCTTCGAATTGCTGGCCCGCCGCCAGCTCGGCACGGTGCCCGATTACTTCCACTGCTCCAGCTTCCGGGTGGTGGACGAGCGGCACTGGGACGACAAGGGAGAGCTCCTCACCACCTCGGAAGCGACGGTCAAGCTCGACGTCGGCGGCAAGGAGCACATGACCGTGGCCGAGGGAAACGGCCCGGTGAACGCGCTGGATGCGGCGCTCCGAAAGGTTTTGACGCCCCTATACCCGCAGCTCGAAGACCTGCATCTGGTGGATTTCAAGGTCCGCATCCTGACCCCCGGCGACGGCACCCGCGCCGTCACCCGGGTGGTGATCGAATCGGCGGACAGGGATGGGCAATACTGGTCGACGGTGGGGGTGTCCGCCAACATCATCGATGCGTCCTACAACGCGCTCCGCGATTCCATCATTTACAAGCTTTTCCGGGACGGTGCCGACGAAAGCCATTCCTGAGGCCCGGATGGCGGGAACAGATTCCACCAAGCCCCAAGCGTTGCCCCCCGGGCCCGTCATCGTCCTGGTGGAACCGCAACTGGGCGAGAACATCGGCATGGCGGCCCGCGCCATGCTCAATTGCGGCTTGACCCAATTGCGCCTGGTCAACCCCCGCGACGGCTGGCCCAGCGACGAAGCCCTGGCCGCCGCCTCGGGCGCCGATCGGGTCATCGAAAACGCCACCCTGTTCGACGCCACCCCGGACGCCGTCGCCGACCTGCAACGGGTGTATGCGACCACCGCGCGCGCCCGCGACATGACGCAGCGCGTCATCACCCCCCGTGAGGCGGCGGGTGAAATAAGGGATTTCATGGCGGATGGGAACGCTAAAGCCGGCGTTTTGTTCGGGCGCGAAGCCAAGGGGCTCACCAACGACGACCTGGCGCTCACCGACGCCGTGGTGATGGCGCCGCTGAACCCGGACTTCAGTTCCCTTAACCTGGCGCAGGCGGTGTTCGCCCTCGGTTACGAATGGCTGTTGGCGGATTCGGACGCGCCGGAAGGCGGGCTGGTGATCCCTAAGGAAACCCGCCCCGCCGACAAACGGGAACTCGCGGGCCTGTTCGAGCATTTGGAGGGTGCGCTCGATGCGTCCGGCTTTCTGCATGTGGAGGAAAAGCGCCCGGTCATGGTCCGCAACATCCGCAACATGCTGCAACGCGCTGGGCTCACCGAACAGGAGGTGCGGACGCTGCGCGGCATCATCACCAGCCTTGTCGGGAAACGGGGGCGGCGAAACGGGGAAAGTGAAAATTAAATCCGCGTTGACAGCCAGATGGCGAGCCTGGACCCGGCTTTGATCAGCCCGCTCAGCACCTCGTAGCCGGGCGCCTCCCGCGCACCCAATTCGAGGCTGGTTTCCTTGTGCTCGATTTCTTCCAGGCGGAACTCCTCCAGCCTGTCGCGGAGGTCTTTTTCGCCGTCGCCGCCGTCTTCATCCAAGGCGTCCAGCTTCTTGACCTGTCCGGCGTAATGCTCGTCGATGACTTCCTCGACGGCGACGGTGCACGCGTGCGCCGCCTTCTCGCCCAGAAGCGCCGTCCCTGCGCCCAAGGCAAACCCGGCGACGTGCCAGAACGGCAGCAGCGCCGTCGGCCGCACCCGGCGTTCGGGGATCATCGCGTTGAAGGTGTCCAGGTGCCGGCGTTCCTGTTCGGCCATGCGTTCGAGCACCGGCGCCGCGGCGCTTTTGCCGAGGACGCTCAACTGGCCTTCATAAATCCTGACGGCGCCGTATTCGCCGGCCTGGTCGACCCGGATCATGCGCTTGATCATCTCGGCCTTGGTCGGATCGCCGGGAATCCGCGACGGGCCCCTGGATTTCCCTGGGGTTTTCCCTGGGGGTTTCCCTGGGGCTTTCTTTTTTTTCGGGCGTTTGCTCACACCGTCCTCCTGATCCTGGCCGCCCCCCAAAAGGCCGCCCCCGCCAGCGCCAGCGACGCCGCCACATTGTAAGTGGCCATGGTCAGGCCGAACAAGGTCCAGTCCACTTGGTCACAGGCCTGGGGCGGTTTTTGGGCGAGTAATTGCCTAAGCTCGTCCACCGTCTTCGGGACGTCGCCGCCACCGGGGCCGCCGCACGCCGCCGCCGACACCCACCAGTGCTGCTCGACACCGACGTGGTAAAAGGCGATGCCGGCGCCGGTCAGGAACACCGCACCTGAAGCCGCCACCGCCCACGCCCGGGCCTGCTCCCCCTTTTCGCCTGAGGGCAGCAACAGCGCGCCCAAGCCCAGCACCCCGGCCAAGGCATAGGGAACGCGCTGATACAGACACAGGATGCAGGGCTCCAGCCCGAAGGCGTATTGGGCCGCATAGGCCATGGCCAGCGCGCCGACGCTGGCGGCGAGGATGCCGAACGGGACCAGCCGGGGCCAGTCCATGTGGTCGGTGTCAATCATCATGGCGTTGTTAAAATAGGAACTTTGCGGCGGCGAAACCACCCACCAGCAGCCCGCAGAAAAGCCAGAACAGCAACGCCAGGCGTTTTTCGATGAACGCCCGGATCGGTTCGCCGTATCGCCACAAAAGCCCGGCGACGATGAAGAACCGGAGACCCCGGGCCGCCGCCGAGGCGACGGTGAAGATGAAGATATCGAGCGCCGTGACGCCGGAAAGGATGGTGATGACCTTGTAGGGGAACGGCGTGACGCCGGCGATGAACACGGCCCAGGCGCCCCAGTCGTGGTACTTGCCCTGGAACTCGGCGAATTTCGGCCCGTAGCCATAGAATTCCAGCAACGGTTTGCCCAATTCCTCGAACAGGAAAACGCCGATGGCATAGCCAAGTAGCCCGCCCAAAACGGAAGCCACGGTGCACACGAAGGCGATGCGGAACGCCTTTTCCCTTTCCGCCAGCACCATCGGGATCAACAAAACGTCCGGCGGGATCGGAAACACCGAGCTTTCGATGAACGACACGCCTGCCAACGCCGGCATCGCGTGGCGGTGGCGGGCCAGCGACAGGGTCCAGTCGTAAAGGCGCCTCAACATGGGCGGTGTTTAACAGGCAGGGGCCCCTTGAGCAAACAGGTGGGCAAACGGGGGTAACGGATACCGGGCGTGTTGACGCCCTATGGCCCCCGGCTATGATGTGGGCGATTTCAAAGGCCCCTGTGGCGGAATTGGTAGACGCGCGGGATTCAAAATCCCGTTCTCGCAAGGGAGTGGGAGTTCGATTCTCCCCGGGGGCACCATTTTTTCACTTTGCGACGACGCACGATGTCATCGTTCCCTCGTGGAGTGTGAGTTCGACTCTCACCGCCCGCACCATTTTTAAAAAACAATTTACCCGGCAGCAAATGGCGTTTGAAAAAATAGAATCAGTAGCCGATATTCTAGAAGCCCAAAAATACGTGGTGGACGAATTTAAGGGATCAATGCCTTGGTGGAGAGGACACGCTGATTCTACATGGAATCTTGTCCCCTATGTTCACCGTATTGAATTGCCCCGATACGAACAGAACGTTTCCCTCTCGTTTTTCCACGAAGCAAAGGCAAGGTGTTCTAACTATCCTCCAGACGCCAATACTTCTGCATGGCTGTCTTTAATGCAGCATTACCGATTGCCTACTCGGTTATTAGATTGGTCAGAAACGTGCCTTGTTGCAGCATATTTCGCTGTATCAAACAAAAAACTTAATTCCATACCAAGTGCGTTGTGGGCCCTCCGGCCTTCAGAATTAAATAAAAATCAGATTGGAAAAGAAGTGACTGTGGCGTCCAACCATGAATCGCTTTCGAATCACTTTGAAGTCTCCGTTCATGGCAATCCCAAAAATGAAGAAAAAGAAAAAACGACAATCGCCTTTAATCCTGAACAAACTGACATTCGAATGATTGTTCAATCGTCAAAATTCACCATTCACAGTGATGGCACCCCAATGGAGATGTTGGATAAGGCTGATTCATTCTTAAAACGGTTTGAAATACATCCCGAGGCTAAAGAAAGAATATTTGCGGAACTTGATTCTCTCAAGATTAACAGGGCAACGCTTTTTCCTGACTTAGAAAATTTAGCCAAAGACATCATGACCAGAAACTATGGATATGAAAAAATAGAAGTTAAATAGTCGGTCGGCTTTCATAGCTCGAGTCCGACCGCCCGCATCAATCTCTCAAGATCATTTCTATCGCAACAAAAAGATAGATGACTAATCCCTGAAAGGGATAACTGATTTCTTAATAAAATAACCTCGATATCCCTTTTTATACAGCAGCGCATTAAATATGGATTCTGCGGAACTATGTGCGTTTGGGGAAAGGGTTATCCCCTTAATGGGCAACAAACCATCTTTCGGTTGTATCTTTAAGTAGGGTAATGCCCCCTTATTTTTCGTTCGGAAATGAACCTCCGGGTGCTGGGATATATCTACTCCTCTCCTCGTAGTTAAAATGCGCCATTCGCTCTCTTCGGCGAACGCTTCATTTTTCATTTTTGCGGCAATGTTTTCAAAATAAAGGCGGAGAAAACTGATGGTTTCTGTTTCTAAAACGTTATACCCCTCTTTCTGTTTTTGACCGTCCAGGTAAGTCGAAAATGACATGATCAAACTGTCTAAGATTTGAATTTGCTGAAAGGCACTGTAAATGACTTTAACAAGGTTGGTTTCTTCGAATATTGAGCCAATTTCAAGCCCATCAAAGGCGATGGACACTCCTCCACCGTAGCCCCTCCATTGTCCAAGCAAGTCTCCGTTATCACAAAATGACAAAACAAAGGTGGAGTGTACAAATTCTGTACCAATTTTCTCGTCTAACTTTTTGAGTAATTCTGCCGCGTTTTGATTGTCTCGTGTTCTGCTTTGAGATGAGAGCAAGTATTTTAAGACGTTCCTCGCGCAAACAAGTTCGGTTGAATCATTCAGATACGCGATATTTGACGGCCACAATTCTTGGCCCTCGACAATCAATATAGCCACCTCAATCGAAGTGTAGTGATGAACTAATCCGTCTGTCGGGAGCGGCCGGTCAGCCATCAGCTCCCCCGATTCATCCCAGAATTGTCCGGATGCGGGACTGATTTCCCTCTCGAACAAATCACCCAGGGTAGGGTCCGTTAACGGTGTCTCAGCCATTGTCTCCCTCAACCGTTTTTTTCAGAAAACGGCAATTTATTTCTCTTCGTCCAGCGCCGTGAGGCGATCAAAGGCGTCCAAAACGTCAGGCAAAGAGTCGGCGATTATTTTCGCGGCTGCCTTTTCGGCCTCGGGAGGGAACGTGGCGTTCCGAAATACATCCATGCTTACGGTGTAAATGACGCCGTTCTTACGAATATAACATGTTATGTGAGATTCGAAGATACTCCCATCAGCCCGAATAATCCTCTCGGGTCCCAAAAGCTCAACTTGGGAACCGTTTTCTAAAGTCACAATCATCGCCATACTGGGTACTCCTTTCAGTGGGATGCGCATCTTGCGTGGCCGAATAACTCTATCGCTGTAGCTAATCGCCTCGTGCCATCCTCCCTAATAAAGTGCACTGCAATAGATAAACTCGCCGATTCGTTAGTGCTAAGCAAAATTTTTTTAGCCCCGGTTTTGGGGCTAATCCTTGCACACTTTGTTACACAGTCTCAATTTGTTCTAAAAAAAGCCGCAGAATTATACGGGTTACAGCGTTCACCTGCTGCATTCAAAATCCGGTTCCGGCAACGGAGTGGGAGTTCGATTCTCCCCGGGGGCACCATTTTTCGGAAAATTCTTTTAGGCGATTTAGGCTCGGCGGCCTTCCAAATCCCGCCGAGATTACCCGGATGGCTCCCGTTCCCGCAAGGGAGTAAGGTTCGAGCGGCCAGCCAGGGAGAACGACTTGCTTCAAACACTGAAAGCCAGGCGCGGCGCCGTCGTCGCTCCCCATCATCTGGCGTCCCAGGCGGGGCTCAGGGTTCTCGAGGACGGCGGTAACGCCATCGAGGCCATGATCGCGGCGGCTTCGACCATCGCCGCCGTTTATCCGCACATGAACGCGCTCGGCGGCGATAATTTCTGGCTGATCTCGGTACCGGGAAGCGACGTCGCCGGCATTGACGCCTGCGGCGCGGCGGCGGCCAAGGCGGACATCGGCTTCTACAAGGACCAGGGCCATGACGCCATTCCGTCCAGGGGGCCGCTGGCGGCGCTGACCGTGGCCGGCGCCGTCGCCGGCTGGCAGGCGGCCTTGGACATCAGCAAAGAGTGGGGCGGCGGGCTTCCGTTGTCGCGGCTGCTTGAGGACGCCAAATACCACGCCCGGGAAGGCTTTCCCGTGACCGCCAGCCAGCACCTGAACACCGCCGAGAAGCTCCCCGAACTGAAGGACGTGCCCGGATTCGCCGATGCCTATCTCGCCGATGGAAAGCCGCCGGAGACCGGCGCGACGTTCAAGAACCCGGCCTTCGCCCAGACCCTGGAACGCCTCGGCCGTGATGGGCTCGATGATTTCTACCGGGGCGGCCTGGTCCGGGACATCGCCCATGACCTGGCGGACGCCGGAAGCCCCGTTTCCGAGAACGACATGGCCGGCCATCAGGCGCTTTTGGTGACGCCGTTGCAGGTGACGCTCGCCCCGGGCACGGTCTACAACATGCCGCCGCCGACCCAGGGGCTGGCGTCGCTGATCCTTTTGGGCGTGTTCGAGCGCCTCGGCGTCACCGAGGCGGAAGGCTTCGACTTCATTCACGGCCTCGTCGAGGCCTCGAAATGCGCCTTCCGGGTCCGTGACGCGCACGTCACCGACCCCGAATACATGGACGTTGACCCGGCCTCGTTCCTGACCGGGGACGCCTTGGACGAAATGGCGGCTTCGGTCGACCCAGGGAAGGCGGCGCCCTGGCCCGAGGCCCGGGAAGGCGGTGATACCGTTTGGCTCGGCGCCGTTGACGGCGAAGGCCGCACCGTCAGCTTCATCCAGAGCGTCTATTGGGAATTCGGCTCGGGCCTGGTGCTGCCCGAAACCGGGATCACCTGGCAGAACCGGGGAACCAGCTTCAACCTGACCGACGGTGCTCATAACTGCCTGATGCCCGGCCGCAGGCCCTTTCACACCATCCTGCCGGCGCTGGCCCGGCTTTCCGACGGCCGGGTCATGGCCTACGGCACCATGGGCGGCGAGGGCCAGCCCCAGACCCAGGCCATGATCTTCACCCGCCATGTTCTCTATGGACAAGACCTGCAGGCCGCCGTCACCGCGCCCCGGTGGCTTTTGGGCCGCACCTGGGGCGCCGAGAAGACGAATTTACGGATCGAGAACCGCTTCGGCCCGGAGGTCATCGAGGCGCTCAAGGCGGCCGGCCACGACGTCGAGGTGGTCGGCCCGTTCGAGGAGTTCATGGGCCACGCCGGCGCCCTCGTCCATCATCCGCCGGAAGGAAAAAATGGGGGGCTAATCGAAGGCGCCGCCGACCCCCGGAGCGACGGCCGGGCGGTTGGATTTTAGGGCGCTGGGACGCCTACCAGCCGATCGCCTTCGGCAGCCAGGTGGCGATGCCCGGATAGAGAAACAACAGCACCAGCCCCACCAGTTGCAGCGCCACGAACGGCATGACGCCGACGTAGATGTCCTTCGACGACACTTCGGGCGGGGCGACGCCCTTCAGGAAGAACAGCGCCCAGCCCACCGGCGGGGTCAGGAACGAGGTTTGCAGGTTGACGCCGGCGAGGATGGCGAACCACACCGGATCGACGCCGCTTTTGTCCAGGATCGGCCAGAACAAGGGCAGGACGATGTAGCAGATTTCGATCCATTCGAGGAAGAAGCCGAGCAGGAACAGCATCAACAGAACGAAGATGATGTCCGACGTCACGCCGCCGGGCACGAACTGGAACAGCATCTCGATCAGCTCGTCGCCGTTCAGTCCCCGGAACGCCAGCGAGAACGCCTGGGCGGCGATGAGGATGAAGAACACCATGGCGCTGATGCGGAGCGTCCCCTGAACGGTTTCGATAATCACCTTTTTCGTCAGCCGCTTGCCGAAAAAAGCGATGAGGATACTGCCCAGACCGCCCATTGAGGCGGCCTCGGTCGGCGCGGCGATGCCGCCGATGATGGAGCCCAGCACGGCAACGATCAGGCCGATGGGCGGCAGCACGACGACGAACAGCTTCTTGATCAGCACCCGCCTGGGCATTTTGGCCCGTTCTTCCGTCGAGATCGCCGGCGCCATGTCGGGCCGCAACCAACCGATGCCGAGCATGTAGATGGCGTAAAGCCCAGCCAGCATCAGGCCCGGGATCATGGCGGCGGCAAACAGCGTGCCGAGCCCGGTGCCCAGGATATCCGACAGCAGGATCAGCACCAGGCTGGGCGGGATGATCTGGCCCAAAGTCCCCGACGCGCAGATGGTGCCGCAGGCCAACGACTTCGAATACCCCCGGCGCAGGAACACCGGCAGAGTCAACAAGCCCAAGGTCACGACCGTGGCGCCGACGATACCGGTGGACGCCCCCATCAGGACGCCGACCAGAATGATCGCCAGCCCCATGCCGCCCCTGAGCCCCCCCGCCGCATGGCCGATGACGTCCAGAAGTTCCTCGGCCAGGCGCGAGCGTTCCAGCATCACGCCCATGAACACGAACAACGGGATCGCCATCAAAATCTGGTTATCGACGACCCCGAAGATGCGGATCGGCAGCAGTTGGAACAGCGGGAACTCGCCGGCCAGAAAGGCAAACAGAAAGCCGGATGTGGCCAGCGCCACGGCTACCGGAAAGCCTAAGAACAGGAGGAAGAACAGGAACAGCCCCATCAGGACGGGAAAAATCATGTCGCCGAGCCCGACAAGGTCGCCGAAGTTGTAAATAAGGCCGCCGATGATTTCCTGCACGGGTGCTGCTCTCCGTCAACGCGCCGGACGAAGCCGGCGGAGGCTGCTCACGGTCTTGAGAAGGTTTGCCAGGGCCTGCATCCCCAGGATCGTGAAGCCGACCGGGATGAAAGACCTGAGCAGCCAGCGATGCGGTAGCCCGCCCGGGTCGGGTGAGCCCTCGTCGACAAAATAGGCCTGGCCGACGAAGCTGGTGGCCATGTAGATGATGAGCACCGAGATGACGATGAGGGCGATGGCGGCAGCGAGGTCAACCAGGTCGCGCGTTTCCGCCCGGAACTTGTCGTAGAAAATGTCCACCTTCACATGATCGTTATGGCGGAGCGCATAACACATGCCGATCAGCGCGATCGGAGATATCAAATGCCATTCCAGTTCCTGCAACTCCATGGGGCCGATGCGGAGCGCGTACCTGAGGAGGACGTTTGTCGCGACCAATGCCACCTGAACGATGCAGGCCCATGCAAACACCCGGCCGATGACGTCAACGAAGGCGTCGATACCGCCGGCCAGGCTTATTTCGTCCGGTTCCGGCGCGTCGGTGGGCCGGCCTGGAAGGATGAACAATTCCGCCACCAGCCACAGCGTCAGCCAGCCCGTATAGAACGCCAGCGCCACCCAGGTGTCCCGATGGAGTAATTCGATCTTCGGATCGAGGCTGATGACCAGCCAGGCGACGGGCGTCAGGCCTAAGAACAAGAACCAGTCGGGACGGCCTCGGTCGAAGAGCCTCTTCGACGCCAGCACCATGGCGAACATGAACAAGAAGCAGTCATAGAAAAACCAGGCCGGCGACGTCATGGGAACGGTTAGATGCACGGCTGCACCCGCCAGCAGCAACGGCGCCAGCCCGGTCAACAGGGCCAGGCGGCCGATCCGCCCCTCGGGACAGAGATAGAGGAAATAAATTCGGTTAATGTTCATCCCGCTTCCCGATGCCCGTCCTCGACCATCACGGCACCGAGCCCCCCGATGCGTTGAACATTAGTTAGGAACGGGACGGTCGCAGTTCCGCGCCCCGGAAGGGACGCGGAACCACACCGTTATTAGTTATCAGCCGCCGCGGACGCGTATTGCGAACTGGCGATTGCTCGAGTTGGCCCACTTATCGTGTTTCTTCTTGAAGCTCATGAAGGAGTCGTGGACCTTGCGGGTCATGGGATCGGCCGCCGCCCCGGCTTCCAGAACTTCGACGGTCTTCTTGCGAAGTTCCTCGATAACATCCGTCGGAAGCTCCGACACCTTGACCCCGAAGTTCTTGACAAGGTCTTCCAGCGCGCCGCCGTTTAACGCCTCGGCGGACGTGTGGGCGATGATATTGGCCGCCGCCGCGACGTGGCGGACGATCGCCTGGATATCCGAAGGAAGCGCGTTGAAGGCCTTCTTCGAGATCAGAAGCTCCGTCGTCGTCGACGGCTCGTGCCAACCGGTGCTGTAGTAGTTCTTGGCCGCCTTGTGCAGTCCCAAACGGCGGTCCTGCAGGGGGCCGACCCATTCGGCCGCGTCAATGACGCCGCGTTCCAGCGCCGGGAAGATGTCGCCGCCGCCCAGGCTCTTCACGTTGACGCCGATGGCCTTGTAGATCTTGCCGCCGAGGCCCGGGATGCGCATCTTAAGGCCCTTGAAATCGGACAATCCCTTCACCGGCTTCTTGAACCAGCCGGTCATCTGGACGCCGGAATTGCCGCACGGCATGCCGATGACGCCGAAATCGTTGTAGATCTCGTTCCACAGTTCCAGCCCGCCGCCGTGATAGTACCAGGCGTTTTGGCCCTGGAATGTCATGCCGAAAGGCACGGTGCCGAAATACTGCAATGCCGGCGCCTTGCCCGACCAGTAATAAGCGACGGCCGAGTTGGCCTCGACGGTGCCGCCGGTGACGGCGTCGAAGCCGCCGTTCCATTTGACCAGTTCGCCGGCCGCGAACAGCTTGATCTTGAGCCGCCCGTCGGTCGCCTTGTCGATCTCGTCGACGATCCATTCGGCGCTGCCGGGGCCGCTTTGGTAAAACGGCAGGCCCGGCGGAAACGAGGTGGTCATCTTCCAGCGGGTTTTGGTTGCCGCATGGACGGCGGGCGCGGCAAGTGCCGCTCCACCGGCAACGGCGCCGGCTAAGCCGGTCTTAAGAAAAATACGACGTTTCATGTAGGAATCCTCCCTTGCTGATTTTTGTACTTTTCAAAGGCCGTTTGATCGGACTTTTTTTCTTTTATCGTGCCATACCTTATTCCCTGTGTAGGCAGCCGTCCACCAAAACGCCTTGGAATGTTCATTGCCGGCTCAGGGTATTTCGGGGCGTCGCGAAGGAAAGTGGTTTTTGGCGCCTTCGGGCTCGAACGGGTTCGGGCCGAAACGGTTTTTTGCCCTCCTTGCCCGCGCCCGGCCGACGTCTTCGACGCCCCGGAACCCGCCCCCAAAGCCGCCAAAGGGCCGGGAATCCCTGCCTTTCCCCCTATATCTTGACGAATGACACCATTTGGCCGTTTCGGTCCTGCGGTCCGGGGCGACTTTACTTTTCCGTTTTCACCCTTCTCACCCGGGTGATGCCCTTGCCGTGGCGCATCTGGACGCGCGCCAAAACGTCCACCAGCGAATGGGTGGCGACCATCATGTCATGGCTGGTGGCGTGCAAAAGCGCGCCCGAGCCCAGGTAAAAGCCGACATGGCCGGGGAAGAAGACGATGTCGCCGGCTTCAAGCAAAGCCTGGTCGTCGGGGACGGGCACGTCCAAGCCAATACTATCCGCCTGCTGGTCGGAATCCCGCGGACAGTCTATGCCGGCGGCGGCCAGGGCCACCTGCACCAGCCCCGAACAGTCGATGCCCTGCCCGCCCCGGCCGCCCCACAGATACGGCACGCGGGAGAATATCGCCGCCGTGGCGACGAAATCGGGCCGGGTTTCGCCGATGGGGGCCAGGTGATTCCCGAACATCCAGCCGCCCGACGCCAGCTTGACGTAATCGCCGTCTTCTTCCTCGATGGCGACCCTGGCCGTCATGTTCAAACACATGGTCGCCGGGTATTCGCCCTTGGGGTCCGGGAACACCAAAGAGCGCACCGCCGTCAGCCAATGGGTCGGTTCCGGCAGGGTGCCGAAAATATCGGCCGTCGGCGCGTAGCCCACATAGCCGTCATGGCCGCACTGGCCCCAGGACCAGCCGTCCTTTTCTTCATAGACGGTGAAGGCTTCGCCGAACAACAGCTCAGACGACTGCAGTTCGGCCTTGTCGGGCTTGGTCATGACCGGCACGAACGCGCTGCCCGCCCGGCACGGCTTGCCGGCGGCAAAGGTTTTCGCGTCGACGCGGCCTTCCAGGAAATCGGCGGCGATGTCGTCCCGGTAGGGGTGGATTCTCGGGTCCAGGGGGGAGTCCGAGGGGGGATCCGGCTGGTCAGCGGGGCTCATGGCTTATTCCTTTGTCCGGGTCCGGGTTCGATCGGTGGTTGAGTAAAACCATATGATCCATTAATAAAAAACCCTTCCGCGGTTGCGGCCGGGAGAAAAGCCGCAACCCGGACACTTCGGGGGAGCGAACCTTGGATAAACTGGAATTCACGGTACACGAGTTCATGGCCATCATGGGTCACCTCGACGAAAACCTCGCCGGCAAAAAAGCGCCCGAGGGTTCGGTTTACAACGAATGGCATGAACAATGGAAGGCGTTGGATGAACGGCTGGAGGAACTGGACCCCATGCCCCGGGCCGACATGCTGTTCGACGGCAAGGTTTCCATCAACGCCATCACCGAACCGCAGCTTCAAGAGGTGATCGGCGTCGTCAATAGCCAGATTGCGCTCCACCAACAACTGATCAAGGACAACGACGAGGACGCCGACCCGGAAGACCTGGAAATCTGGCAATCCAAGCTGGGCGACCTGAACGAGTTGATGAAAGCGTCGGACTGGTTTTAGAAAACCCCGAGCCAACGCCGTACGGAACTAACTGATCAAAAGGCCCAACATGCCCAACAACAGGACGACAAGCCCGATGACCCCCGCAACCCGAAAAACGTTTCCCACTTCAAAGTCATCATCAGACATTGCCGGCTCCTATTAATTTTTCGGTTTCTTAAATCCAGTATAAATGAAATACCACTGAAATCCCGCCGGGGCAAACACCCCTAAACGCCGTCTTTTCCCTCTCGTCAAGAATCCCCGAACCCCGCCTCGATGGCCTCGGCGTCGATACCATAGGCGCGGTAGAGGTCCCGGACATCGCCGCACTGGCCGAAACGGTCAACCCCCAACGGCCGCACCTTGTGCCCGGTGACCGAGCCGATCCAGCCGAGAGTCGCCGGGTGGCCGTCCAGCACGGTGACCAACCGGGCGTCCGCCGCCAGCCCGGAAAGCAGCCCGGCGACATGGGACTTGGGCCCCCTTTCGTGCCAGTCCTTATAAAGCCGGTCCGGCGACGTCACCGCCATCAACCCGATCCCCTTGCCGCCGTCCGAAAGGGCCGCATGGGCGGCTTCGGCCTCGGCCGCCAAGACGCCGGTATAGATGATGGCGCCCTCTAATTCTCTCTTGGGCCCCTTTTTGGAACCCTTCTTGGCGCCCTTTTTTGGCCGCTTTCTGGGTTTGACCCGCCAATAGGCGCCGGCGATGATGTCTTGGCGGAGGCCGTCGGAAAGCTCCCGTTCCGGCTGGTCCAGGGGCAGGGTGGAAAGCCGGAGATACACCGAGCCGCCGTCGGCCGCCTGCATATGGCCGAAGCCCCAGCGCATGATCTCCGAAAGCTCGTCGGCGAAGGCGGGCTCGTAATAAACAAGTCCCGGCTGGCCGATGCCGATCAAGGGCGTGGCGATGGATTGATGCGCCCCCCCTTCCGGCGCCAGCGACAGCCCCGACGGCGTCGCCACCAGCATGAACCGGGCATCCTGATAGCACGCATAATTGAGCGCATCGAGCCCGCGCTCGATGAACGGGTCATAGAGCGTGCCGATGGGGAGCAGCCGCTCGCCGAACAGTTCGTGCGACAAGCCCAGCGCGCCCAGCATCAGGAAAAGATTGTTTTCGGCGATGCCGAGCTCGATGTGCTGGCCGGAGTCGTCGGCCCCCCACTTCTGCGCCGAGACCACCTTTTGGTCGCGGAAGGTATCGGGGACCCGATCGCGGGCGAAGATGCCGCGCCGGTTGACCCAACCGCTTAAGCCGGTGGATTGGGTCACGTCCGGCGACGTGGTGACGATGCGGTCCGCAAATGCATCATCGGTGCCGGCGATGTCGAAAAGAATGCGGCCGAAGGCTTGCTGGGTGCTGTAGCGTCCAGCACTCGGACAAGGCAGGCTTTCCGGCACCGGCACCGGGAACGCCGACTTGCGCCGGCCCCCCGTTTTTCCTCCCGTCTTCCCCCCCGTCTTCCCATTAACGTTCACCGCGTTAAAGGG
The DNA here is from genome assembly GCA_964626025.1 of uncultured Thalassospiraceae bacterium. GTDB lineage: Bacteria > Pseudomonadota > Alphaproteobacteria > Rhodospirillales > Casp-alpha2 > Casp-alpha2. The sequence goes on along the minus strand of CAZVFL010000006.1, from coordinate 22,082 downwards.
AACGCGGTCCAGGAACCGCTGCAACTCGTCCGGCGCCAGGCCGAGGCCCGAGAAGGGCTCCCATTCCTGGCCCTCGGGGATGCCCAGGCCGGCCTGAAAGCCGGCCATCTGATCGGCGGTCAGGATTCCGGCATGGTTGTCCTTGTGGCCGGCCAACGGCAGGCCGTGGCCCTTGATGGTATAGGCGATGAAGCACACCGGTTGATCATCGGTGATGGACGCGAAGGCTTCTAAAATGGTCTCCAGGCAATGGCCGCCCAGGTTGGTCATCAGGTCCTGCAGGGACGCGTCGTCATAGGCCGCCAGCAGGTCCCGGATGCCGTCTTCGCCGCCGATGTCGGCGGTCAATTGCCGGCGCCAGGCCGCACCGCCCTGGAAGGTCAGTACCGAATACAAATCGTTGGCGCAATCGTTGATCCATTTCTTCAGGATCTTGCCGCCGGGACGCTGGAAGGCCTCCATCATGCGCTTGCCGTATTTCAGCGTCACCACGGTCCAGCCGGTGGTGCGGAAGGTGCGGTCGATCCAGCGGAACATGCGGTCGGAGACGACGCCGTCGAGGCTTTGGCGGTTGTAGTCGATGATCCACCAGCAGTTCCTGAGGTCGTGCTTGCGGCCCTCCAGCAGCGCCTCGTACATGTTGCCTTCGTCCATTTCGGCGTCGCCGACGACGGCGATCATGCGGCCCGGCTCCTCGGCCTGGACGGTCTCGGTCTGGCGGCGAAGATAATCCTGGGCCAGGGACACGAACACCGTCATCGCCGGGCCGAGGCCGACCGAGCCCGTGGAAATATCCACGTCGTCGGAATCCTTGGTGCGGGACGGGTAGCTCTGGGCGCCGCCGAACCCACGGAAATTCTTCAGGTTATCCAGGCTTTGGTTGCCCAACAGGTACTGAATGGCGTGGAACACCGGGCTGGCGTGGGGCTTGACCGCGACCCGGTCGGCGGGACGGAGCTCATGGAAATACAGCGCCGTCATCAGCGCCGCCACCGACGACGACGACGCCTGGTGGCCGCCGACCTTGAGCCCGTCCAGGTTCTCACGCAGGTAATTGGCGTGGTGGATCATCCACGTGGACAGCCATAGCACCTTTTTTTCCAGCTCGCGGAGTTGGGTAAGCGCGCCCTGGATGGCGTCTTTGCCTTGGGCCGATGGCGTTTGTTCGTCGAGGGGCGGCATGGGCAGGATCATAGCCCGGCCGGGGGCCGCATGTCCTTGCGAAACAAACCGGAAAATGGCATAAATTAGCAATCAATAGTATTTTTTCTGCTATTTTATGGATTAATATGCCAAAACAAGCCCTGGATGCGATAGATCGGCGAATCCTCGAGAATCTCCAGGATGACGCCCGCATGGCCAACGTCACCCTCGCCGAAAAGGTCGGGCTGTCGCCCAGCCCGTGCCTTAGGCGCGTCGGCCGGTTGCAGGAAACGGGCGTCATCAAGGGCTATGTGACCCTGGTTGACGCCGAGGCGGTGGGGCTCCCGGTCAGCATCTTCGTCAACGTGACGCTGGAAAAACAAACCGAACGGGCGCTTGAAACCTTCGAGAAGGACATCCGCGCCCAGCCGGAGGTCATGGAATGCTATCTGATGACCGGGGACTTCGATTACCTGCTCCGGGTGGTGACGTCGGACCTTCGGGCCTATGAACGTTTTTTGATGAAACACCTGACGCGGGTTCCCGGCGTCGCTTCCATCAAGTCCTCGTTCGCCTTGAAACAGGTCGCCTACCGGACGGCGCTGCCGATCACCCAAAACAAAGGCCGGGCCAAAAACGGGGCCAAGCCAAGGGAACCCAAAACCACGAAATCGTGAACCGCCGTTTGTTTACAAAGCCCCCCTTGGGCGCCCACTCTCCGGCCCATGCAACGAAACAGCCACCCCACCCGGTTAAAAGGGATATTACGGCGGAGCGTCCTGGCCGGGCTTTTGGCGGCGTCGCTTTCGGGCTTCATGTTCCTGGAATCGTTGCTGGCGCCGAAGGCGGACCTGTGGCCGTACTGGCAAACCTTCGACGCCGAGTCGACGGTGGTCATCGATCACGGCCCCTGGGACCGTTTCCTCAAGACCTACATCAAAAATGGTCCGGACGGCGTCAACCGTATCCCCTATGGCCGCGTCAACGAGGCCGACAGAAAGGAGCTCGGGCGTTATCTGGCCGGGTTGAAATCAGCCCCCGTTAGGCGCCTCAACCGCAACCAACAGCGGGCCTTCTGGATTAACCTCTATAACGCACTGACGGTGCAATTGATCCTGCGATCCTACCCGCTCGACTCCATCAGGGACATCGACGACCCGTGGGACAGGAAACGGTTCGAGGTGGACGGCAAAGCCCTCAGCCTCAACGATATCGAACACCGCATCCTGCGCCCCATCTGGCGGGATGCGCGTATCCACTACGCCGTCAGCTGCGCTTCCATCGGCTGCCCAGACCTGCAGCCTGCGGCGTTCACCGCCGCCAATACCGAGGCGCTTTTGGACGGCGCGGCCAGCACCTACGTCAATCACCGGCGCGGCGCGCGTATCAAGGACGGCCGGCTGATCGTGTCGAAAATCTATGCCTGGTTCACCGCCGACTTCGGCGGCACCGAGGAAGGCGTGATCCAGCACCTCCGCCGATACGCCGAACCGCCCCTGGCGGGGGCGCTGGAGGGCCGGACCGCCATTGACGACTATGAATACGATTGGCGGCTCAACGGCGCCGGTTCCTGAGAAGGCGTCTGGCTCAGCCGTTGTTCCGAAAGCCGGGCCAAAAGCCGGGCCAAGTCACGTTCGCGTTAGGGGAGTCTCAGACGTCGACGGTGACGTTGGTCTTGGGCCGGGACGAGCAGATCAGCACCTGGCCTTCCTCGTCGGGCTCAATGACGTCGTCGTGGATGTATTCGATCTCGCCCTCGACAAGCCGGCACATGCAGGTGTGGCAATAGCCCGACCGGCAACTGTGATCCGGATCCAGGCCGTTGGCCTCGGCCAGCTCGAGGATACTTTCCATTGCCGGGTCCCATTCGACGGTGACGCCGGAGCGCCCGAAGGTCACCTCCAGTTTCCCGGCATTGGTATCGGCATCGGCGTTTTCGGCCGCCGTCTGCGGGTCGTCGGGCAAAGTCATGTACGGGCTTTTCCAGGGTCCATGGATTTCATCTTTCGAAGGCCCGTCCTTACCGGGTACGGTAGTTCAGGCGCGTTAACTTGCCGGTGATGGGGGGCCAAGACAACCCTTGCCGGTTAAAGGCTTTTAAAAGGATAACCGGGCGGTGACAAAAAGCAGCGACGACAAGGCCTGGAACGAATTCGTCTCGTGGTGCCGGGCCCGCGGGCTTTCGGCGTTGCCGGCCAATCCCTGGACGCTCGCCGCCTATGTCCGCTGGTGCGAACGCCGGCATAAGTATCCGGCCATCGCCAAGACGCTTAGGGCCATCGCCCGGGTCCACAATTCCAAATCCCGCAAACGTCCGGACCGCCACCCGACGGTAACGCGCACGCTGCGCCTGATCGAAACCCGAAGCCACACCCGGAAAAAGGGCAAGGACGCGCCCAAGGCGCTGTTCCCGGAAGACGACATTCTGACGGCGAAGAAGAAAGAACCGCCCAGGAAACCGAAGAAGGACAAAAAGGCCACCCGAAAAAACGGGAAAAAGAAGAAACGGTCGAGACCGGGTTTGAGCGCAGGCCCGAAGCTGGTTTCCCGGAGGCGGTTGAAGAAATGACGGCTCGAGCCTGGCGCGCCCTCGGGACGCGGGCGCACCCTCGGGCGGGCATTAACGGACCACGACCTCGCGGGTGACCGTGAGCGTCAATTCCTTTGGCGTTCCCTTTCCGCGCACCAGGGTGATTTCCCCCCGGTAGGTCCCGGCGGGCCAGGGTTGGGTCTTTCTTTTCTTGCCAACGAAGACGAAACGCCGGGCCTGGGTCTTTTTGACCGGGATGGTGCGCCGGGTAAGGGGCTTGCCCGACGGGAAATAAATGCCAAAGCTCAACTGATCGCCGGCTTCGACCCAGAACATATCCACCCACAGCACCAGCGCCGGCGCCTCGCGGGAAAGCTCTGGATTGCCCAAAATCCCGGCGCGGGCCGCTTTGGGGTCCGGCCTGTCTGGGGAAAAGCCGGCGTTGTAAAGGGCCGTCGTCTCCCCCGTCAACTGGGCGAGCGCGTCCTTTTGCCAGAGGGTTGCCGGGCCGAGGCCGCATTTCTTCTTCCGCCCGGATTTCCCCACTGGGCCGGCGAAGGGGTCAATAACCTCTTTGTTGAGGCGCACGCTGAGATGGATATGGGGGAACTGGGCGCGGCCCGAGTGGCCGACAAGGCCCAGTTTTTGCCCCTGTTTTACGGTGTCGCCCATGCGAACGGAAATCGAGCCCTTGCGCATATGGCAATACTGGGTTTGCCAGCCGCCGTCGTGGACCACGAGAATCCCGTTGCCGCATTCCCGGCCCTTGATCCCGGGCGCGCCTTTTTGGGTGAAATCAATATCCTCCATGCCGTCCCGGGTGCCCCTGACGACGCCCCCAGCGGCGGCGGCGACGGCAACCCCTTTGTTCATCGCCCGCAAATCACGGATGGCGATATCGGTGCCCTTGTGCCCGTCGTAGGTCTTGGTTCCGCAGGCGTAATCGCGCCAGTCCGGGCCCGGGTCCACATCGACGAAATTAACCAGCCAGCAGTCACGGCCGGGTTGGCAACGAATCGGCAACGCCAATTTGGGCGCCCCTGCCGTTGTCGCCGTCACCTGGGCGGCGGCGGGGAACGGCGCGGCGGGGATGGAAAACAGGACCGCCACCGCCACCGGAATTATCGCCGCAACCAAGGCCGGAAAAGGGTCTTCTCTGAATGAAACCATGCCTCCCCCATAGCAATTCCGGGGATCAATAAAAAGCTGCGCTTGTAGAAACGGCGCCCAGCCCTTATATTGCAGTGCAATAATTTCTTTTGCGGCGCACAAGATACCGGCGCCGGTCCGGATCAATGGTGATGGAGAAAAAATCGGTGGAAACCGCCAAAAGCACCATGGATATGCTCCATGGTTACTATTTCGAGGATCTCAAGGAAGGCATGCAGGACGCCTTCGCCAAGACCATCACCAATTCCGACGTCAGCACTTTCGCCGGCATTTCCGGCGACACCAACCCGGTGCATCTCAACCACGAATTCGCCTCGGAAACCATGTTCGAGGGCCCGGTCGCCCACGGCATGCTGACGGCCAGCTTCATTTCCACCGTCATCGGCACCAAGCTGCCGGGTCCGGGCTGCATTTACGTTTCCCAGAACCTCAACTTCCTCGCCCCGGTCAAGGTCGGCGACACGGTGACGGCGATCTGTACGCTGACCAAGCTGATCCCGAAAAAGCGCATGATCGAGATGGAAACCATCTGTTCCGTCGGCGGCGAGGCGGTGCTCGAAGGCAAAGCCGTGATCATGGTGCCGTCCCGGTCGCAAAAGAACTAGCTGGCCTGCCCCTGGCTTTCCCCTGGGCCCTGTCGCCGGTTGCCGTTTCCCCTTGACCCATGAGGGGGGCGCTGACATTTTCCCGCCATGCGGATATTTCGTCACTACCAGACGCTTCCCGAGGACGTTCGTGGCGCCGCCGTCGCCATCGGCAATTTTGACGGCGTCCACAAGGGCCACCAGGCGGTCATCAACGAAGCCGGCCTGATCGCCCACGACGAGGGCCGGCCGTGGGCGGCGCTGACTTTCGAGCCGCACCCCCGGAAGCTGTTTCAGCCCGACCAGCCGCCGTTTCGCCTGACGCCCTTTCGCACCAAGGCTCAGCTGATTGCGGCCTTGGGCTGCGATCTTTTGATCGTGCAGCGTTTCAACAGGGCCTTCTCAAACATCAAGGCGGAAGACTTCGTCAAAAACGCCCTGGTCCGGGGGATGGGGGCCAGCCACGTGGTTTCGGGGTACGATTTCGTTTTCGGACATTCCAGGGGCGGCAACTGCGAATTGCTGCTTTCCATGGGTAAGCGTGAAGGTTTCGGGTTTACCGCCGTCAAGGCGGTCGAGGACGCCGGGGGCGAGGTCTATTCCTCGACCCGGGTTCGCGAATGTCTCACGGCAGGCGACCCGGCCGGCGCCCAGGACATCCTGGGCCGGGATTTCGAACTCTCGGGCCGGGTGATCCCAGGCGAAAAGCGCGGCCAGGACATCGGATTTCCCACCGCCAACGTGTCCCTGGGCCCGTTCACGCGCCCCCGGTTCGGCGTCTATGCGGTCAGGGCGGCGGTCGAAGGCGAACCGGGCGCAGAAGGCGAACCGGAGTGGCGAAACGGCGTCGCCAACATCGGGGTGCGGCCCACATTCGGCGGCGGCGATGCGTTGCTCGAGGTGTTTTTGTTCGATTTTTCGGGCGATCTTTACGGAAAACGCCTGCGCGTGCGCCTGGTCGATTTCCTGCGCGACGAAAAGAAGTTTGACGGCCTCGACGATTTGAAGGCACAAATCGCCTCGGACAGCGAGAGTGCGCGGAAAATTCTGGCATGACCAAGAGGCGCGGACGGGCGAAGCCCGGACAGGGATAAAACAAGAGGCGAGGAGCGGCGAAGCCCGGACAG
>CAZVFL010000006.1:0-15428 GCA_964626025.1 uncultured Thalassospiraceae bacterium | reverse complement strand
GATAAAACAAGAGGCGAGGAGCGGCGAAGCCCGGACAGGGATAAAACAAGAGGCGCGGACGGGCGAAGCCCGGACAGGGACAAAAAGAAAAGAAGCGCGGAGCGGCGAAGCCCGGACAGGGATAAAACAAGAGGCGAGGAGCGGCGAAGCCCGGACAGGGATAAAGAATGACGAACTACAAATCAACGGTGTTCCTGCCCGAGACCGGCTTTCCCATGAAGGCGGGGCTGCCGAAGCGGGAGCCCGAGATTCTTGAGTTCTGGCAAAAGCTGGACATCCAGGCCAAACACCGGGAGGCCGGTAAGGGCCGGGAGAAATTCATCCTTCACGACGGCCCGCCCTATGCCAACGGGCACCTGCACATCGGCCATGCGCTGAACAAAATTCTCAAGGACATGGTCGTGCGTTCGCAGCAGATGCTGGGCCGTGATTCCAACTATGTCCCCGGCTGGGACTGCCACGGCCTGCCCATCGAATGGAAGATCGAGGAAAAGTACCGCAAGAAGAAGAAAGACAAGGACCAGGTGCCGATCATCCAGTTCCGCCAGGAATGCCGGGAATTCGCCGAGAAATGGATCGACATCCAGCGCGACGAATTCAAGCGGATGGGCCTGATCGGCGACTGGGACAATCCCTACACGACCATGAGCTTCTCGGCGGAAGCGCAGATCGTCCGCGAGCTGGGCAAGTTCCTGATGGATGGCTCCCTTTACCGGGGCGCCAAGCCGGTGATGTGGTCGCCGGTGGAAAAGACGGCGCTGGCCGAGGCCGAGATTGAATACCACGACCACGAATCGATGACTGTCTACGTGCGGTTTCCGGTGGTCAAGGCCGTCCATGGCGTTCCCGAAGGCACTTCCATGGTCATCTGGACGACGACGCCGTGGACCCTGCCCGGCAACCGCGCCGTCGCCTTCGGGCCCAATATTGATTACGCCGTTATTGAAATCGCGGCCACGGCCGACGACAGCCTGGCGGTCAAGGGAGAGAAGCTGGTCATCGCCGAAGCGCGCCTTGACGCGTTTTCGGGCGATTGCGGGGTTTCGGATTACGGGGTTCTGCAAAAGTTCAAGGGCGAGGCGCTGTCGGGCATCGTCTGCAAGCACCCCTTGAACGGCCAAGGCTATGATTTCGAGGTGCCGGCGCTGGCCGCCGGTTTCGCCACCACCGAGGAAGGCACCGGCATCGTCCACATCGCGCCGGGCCACGGTTCCGAAGACTGGGAACTGGGCCAGGCCAACGGCATCGAGGTGCCCGAAACGGTGGGCGAGGACGGGTGCTTCTTCGATCACGTACCGCTGTTCGCCGGCAAGCACGTCTACAAGGTCAACGCCGAGGTCGCCGATACTCTTGCCCAGGCCGGCGCCCTTTTGAGACGCGGCAAACTGACGCACCGCTATCCCCATTCCTGGCGGTCGAAGGCGCCGCTGATCTTCCGCAACACCACCCAATGGTTCATCTCCATGGAAACCACCGGCCTTCGCAAGAAGGCGCTTGCCGCCATCGATGAAACGCGCTTCGTTCCCGCCTCGGGGCAAAAACGGCTCCGTGGCATGATCGAGGAGCGCCCCGACTGGTGCGTGTCGCGCCAGCGGGCCTGGGGCGTGCCGATCACCGTTTTCGTCAACAAAGAGACCGGCGAGCCGCTTCGCGACCAGGCGGTTCTGGACCGCATCGTTGACGCCGTCGAGGCCGAAGGCGCCGACGCCTGGTTCACCTCCGATGCGTCCAGGTTTTTGGGCGGCGGCTTGAACGCCGACGATTACGAACAGGTCATGGATATCCTGGACGTGTGGTTCGATTCCGGCGCCACCCATACTTTCGTCCTTGAGGCCCGCGACGACCTTCAGTGGCCGGCGTCGCTGTATCTCGAAGGCACCGACCAGCACCGCGGATGGTTTCATTCATCGCTGTTGGAATCCTGCGGCACCCGCGGCCGGGCGCCTTACGACGCCGTGCTCACCCACGGCTTCGTCATGGGCGAGGACGGCCAGAAGATGTCCAAGTCGCTGGGCAACGTCACGTCGCCCCAGGAGGTGGTCGAAAGCCACGGCGCCGATGTCCTGAGGCTGTGGGTGGCCGGGTCCGACTATTCCGAGGACCTCCGCATCGGCCCGGAAATCCTGAAAAGCAACGCCGACATCTACCGGCGGCTCAGGAACACGTTCCGCTATCTTTTGGGCAACCTTTCCGGCTTCGACGAAAGCGAGCGCCCGGACTTGGGCGACATGCCGGAACTGGAACGCTGGGTCCTGCACCGGCTTTGGCAACTGGATGGCATGCTCAGGAAAGCGTGCGACGACTTTCAGTTCCATACCATGTTCGCCGAGCTTCATAATTTCTGCGCCGTTGATTTGTCGGCCTTCTATTTCGACGTGCGCAAGGACTCTCTCTATTGCGACCGCGCCGACGATCCCCGCCGCCGCGCCTGCCGCACGGTTCTGGACGAGGTTTTCAATTGCCTCACCGCATGGATGGCGCCGTTCATCTGTTTTACCGCCGAAGAGGCCTGGCAGGCGCGCCATGGGGGAAAGGCCGGGGGGGGAGAAGCGGAAGAAAGCGTACACTTGCGCACCTTTCCCGACATTCCGGAAACCTGGCGGGACGATGCGCTGGCGGACAAGTGGATGAAAATAAGGGCGCTCCGGAAGGTCGTTACCGGCGCCTTGGAGGTCGAACGCGCAGAAAAACGCATCGGCTCGTCGCTGGAGGCGCACCCCGAGGTCCATGCTGACCCCGAAGACGTCGCCCTGTTCGACGGCCTTGACGCGGCTGAATTGTTCATTACCTCCGGTGTGACATTTATTCCGAGTTCTAGCCCCAAAAACCGTTTTTCGATTAATGATGGCAGTGGTGTTTGGGTTGAAGCCGAGAAGGCTGAAGGCGACAAATGCGAACGCTGCTGGAAGGTGCTGGCCGAGGTCGGGAACGATAAGGAGCATCCCACCATCTGCGGGCGCTGCGCCGACGCGGTGCGCCATTCTGGCCAGGCGGATTGACCGGCCATGACGTTCACGCCCTTGTTCCGGAAAGGCCTAGGCCTGGCGGCGGTTGTCCTTATCCTCGATCAGGTCACCAAATGGTGGATTCTCGATATCGTCATGCAGCCGCCCCGGATTATTCCGGTAACGCCGTTCTTTAATCTGGTTCTGGGCTGGAACCAGGGCGTCAGCTTCGGATTTTTGAATTCCGAGTCTTCCGGCGGCGCCTGGCTGATCTCCCTGGTTGTGGTGGCGATCACGGCGGTGCTGGGGGTCTGGCTTTACCGGGCCGACCGGCCGAGGGTCGCGCTCGGCATCGCCCTGATCATCGGCGGCGCGCTCGGAAACCTGGCTGACCGGATGTATTGGGGCGCGGTACTGGATTTTCTGGACTTTTACGCCGGGGATTATCACTGGCCGGCCTTCAACGTTGCCGACAGCGGTATTACCATCGGCGCGGCGGTGCTGATTCTAGATTCCTTGTTTAACAGGGAAAAAGCCCTAAAATAGCGGCAACTTGTTGGCGAATCACGACGGGCCCGACGGGCGTGCCGGTGATCGTTTAGCAAATTTATATATTCCGATGAAAAAGACGACCACCCTTGTTTCCCTTGCCGTCGCCGTGGCGCTGCTCTCGGCCTGCGAATCGGCGCGCAAGGTCTTCAGTACGGAAAAAACCGCGCCCGATGAATTCGCCGTCTATTCCCGCCCGCCCCTGAGCCTGCCGCCCGACTACAGGCTTCGCCCGCCGGCGCCGGGGAGCATCCGGCCGCAGAACGATTCGACAAAATACATGGCCGAACGGGCGATTCTCGGGAACACCGTCCAGACCGGAAAGGCCCCGAAACCGGTCGAGGGAAGCATCGGCGTTCAGGCGCTGCTTCGGGATACGGGCGGCATGACGGCATCGTCCGACATACGCCAAATCATCAATAACGAAACGTCGATCATCAGCCATCAGGACCAGGCGTTCGTCGATAGATTGATTTTCTGGGTTGATGAAAAGCCCTATCAGGGCACCATCGTCGACGCCGAGAAGGAACAAAAACGCATCCAGGAAGCCCAAGCCCTCGGCCAGCCGGTCACCGAAGGCAAAACGCCTGAGATCAAGCGCAAGCGCGGACGTAAGGGCCTGTTGGAATTCTAGTCTTGCCTTGGCATTTCGCCATGGTATCGCCACCTTTACCTAGAATGATCCGGGCTTGATAACGAACGTCGGAAAGACCCTTTTGCCCAAACTTCCCGAACAGATGACTAAAGGATGTCCATTGATGAGGGTCATGTTTTTGCGGCTTGTCCTGGCGGCGATGGTCATTTTTCCCGGTCTTGGCGTTCCAAGCAGCGTCGGGGCCGGCGTGTTCAATCCCGAAACATTCCGGCTTTCCAACGGCATGCGGGTCGTCGTCGTCCAGAACCACCGCGTTCCGGTGGTCACCCACATGGTCTGGTACGGGGTCGGGTCGGCCGACGAAGGGCCTGGCGAATCCGGCATCGCCCATTTCCTCGAACACCTGATGTTCAAGGGCACGAAAAAACGCGAGCCCGGGGAATTCTCGAAAATCCTGGCCCGCAACGGCGGCCGCGAAAACGCCTTTACGTCGAACGACTACACCGCCTATTTCCAGACCGTCGCCGTGGACCGTCTGGAACTGGTGATGGAGATGGAGGCCGACCGGATGACCAACCTGGTGCTGACGGAAAAAGGCATCGGGACGGAAAAGGCGGTGGTGCTGGAGGAACGGCGCTCGCGCACCGACAACAACCCGGGCGGCATCCTGCGCGAACAGGTCAACGCGGCGCTGTTTTTGAACTATCCCTACCGCCGCCCGGTCATCGGCTGGGCCCACGAGATCGAGGCGCTGAACCTGGAAGGGGTGATGGCCTTCTACAAGAAATGGTACGCGCCCAACAACGCCATCTTGGTGGTCGCCGGCGACATCACGGCGGAAAAGCTAAAACCCCTGGCGGAAAAGTATTACGGGCACATTCCCCAGGGGCCCGCCATCAAACGCAGCCGCCCCACCGAACCGCCGCAAAAGGCGACCCGGCGGGTGACCTTGAAGGACGGGCGCGTGCGCCAGCCGGCCTGGGGCCGGGTGTATCTGGCGCCCAGTTATCTCACCGGCGAGACCAAGCACGCCTACGCGCTGGAGGTGCTCGCCGATATTTTCGGCGGCGGCGCCACCAGCCGGCTTTTCCGGTCGATGGTGGTCGATGGTGGGCTCGCCATTTCGGCGGGAAGCTACTATGGGCCGGACGGACGGGGGCCGGGCCGTTTCGTGCTCCACGCCGCGCCCAAGCCCGGCGTCAGCATGGAGACCCTGGAAAAAAATATCGAGACGGAACTGGCCAGGCTGCTGACCGATGGCGTTACCGCCGACGAAGTGGCCCGCGCCAAGAAACGCATGCAGGCCGAGGCCGTCTATGCCCGCGATTCGCTGCAAGGGGGGGCGCGCGCGCTGGGCGCGGCACTGGCCATCGGCATGACGGTGGATGACGTGGAAGCCTGGCCCGACCGCATCGGCGCCGTCACCGTGGACGCGGTCAACGCCGCCGCCCGGGCGGTCCTCAAGGAAGGCCGCTCGGTGACGTCCGAGTTGTTGCAGAAGAAAACCGGATAGGGCGCGCCATGTTGAAAAGGCTCAGATCCTTCATCCCCGCCGTGGCCCTGGCGTTCTCGGCCCTGTTGGCCGCCGCCCTGCCCGCGCACGCGGTGACCGTCGAAAGGGTGGTCAGCCCCGGCGGCATCGAAGCCTGGCTGGTCGCCGACCACGCCAACCCGATCATTTCCATGCGCTTCGCCTTTCGCGGCGGCGCGGCGCTCGACCCCGGCGGCAAGGAGGGGCTCGCCAACTTCGCCGCCTCGACCCTGGACGAAGGGGCGGGCGAGCTCGACAGCAAGGCTTTCCAGGGCAAGCTGGAAGACCTTGTCATCCGGCTCCGCTTCGACGCCGGGCGGGACAACTTCGGCGGCAATCTGAAGACGCTTGTCGAAAACAGGGACACCGCCTTCGGCCTGTTGAAATTGGCGTTGACCGGGCCCCGTTTCGACAAAGAGCCGGTGGAAAGGATCAGGAGCCAGATTCTCTCCGGCCTCAGGCAGGAAAAGGAAGACCCCGGCACCGTTGCCCGCCTGAGGCTGATGAAGACGCTTTTCCCCAGTCATCCCTACGGCCGGCCGGTGGAGGGAACGGAGGAAAGCGTCGCCAACCTGACCCGGGCCGACCTCAGGGCTTTCACCGCCCGCCGGCTGGCCCGTGACAACCTGATCATCGGCATCGTCGGCGACATCAAGGCGGACGCGCTGAAGCCGCTTCTCGACAAGACCTTCGGCGGCCTTCCGGCGAAGGCGGCGGGGTGGAAAGTCCCGGACGCCGAACCCCGGGGCACCGGCCGCACCATCGTCGTCCAGAAACCGGTGCCGCAAAGCTCCATCGTCTTCGCCGACAAAGGGCCTAAGCGCGACGATCCCGATTTCTACGCCGCTTATGTGATGAACCACGTGCTGGGCAGCGGCGGCTTTACGTCGCGCCTTTATAACACCATCCGCGAGAAGCGGGGGCTGGCGTACGTGGTTTATTCCGGCCTCAGCCCGCTGGCGCACGCGGGACTTATCGTCGGCGGCGCCGGCACCGCCAATGCGCGGGTCGCCGAAACGCTCAAGGTGCTGCGCTCGGAATGGGCGCGCATGGCGCGTGATGGTATGAGCGAAACCGAGCTTGCCGACGCCAAGACCTTCCTGACCGGGTCCTATCCGCTTCGCTTTACGTCGTCCGGCCATATCGCCTCGATGCTGGTCGGCATCCAGATCGACAACTTAGGGCTCGATTACATGGCGCGGCGCAACGGCCTGATCGAGGCGGTGACGCTCGCCGACGCCAACCGCCTGGCGAGGCAAGTCCTGCGCCGGGACCGCCTGACCTTCGTCGTCGTCGGCCAGCCCGAAGGCGTCAACAGCACCCCTTAAGGGATTCCCGGAACCGCAAGCCCCCTCTGGTTGCCGTCCCGCTTCTCTGTTAATGTCGTCGTCCTCCCTGGGCAGTGAGGGAACCGGTTGATCACTGATGGCGTCTTTGAAAAGCTCCCCCGCCTGGAAGGCGCTGAAAGCCCACCTCAAGGAAATTTCCCGCACCCACATGCGGGACCTGTTCGCCGAAGACCCCGGCCGGTTCGAGCGTTTCTCGCTCGGCCTCGACGGCCTGTTCCTCGATTATTCCAAGAACCGCATCACCGACGAAACCTTGGGGCTTCTGGTTGACCTGGCCCTGGAGGCCGACGTCGAAGGCTGGCGCGCGCGGATGTTCAAGGGCGACAACGTCAACACCACCGAAAACCGCCCCGCCCTTCACGTGGCGCTGCGCCATCCGGCCGACGGCGGCCGGATGATGGCGGGTGGCGAAGACGTCATGCCCGCCGTCCTCGGCGCCAGGGAAAAAATGCGGGCGCTTTCAGGTGAAGCCGCCAATTTCAAGACCGTCGTCCACATCGGCACCGGCGGCTCGCACTTGGGCCCGGCGATGGCGGCGGCGGCGCTGAAACCCTATGGCCAAGCCAGCCCTGAGTTGCGTTTCGTCGCCAACGTGGACGGCCGGGAAATCACCCAGGCCCTCAACGGATTATCGCCTGAAACGACGCTGTTTATCGTCGCCTCCAAGTCCTTCGCCACCCAGGAAACCATGACCAACGCCGGCACCGCCCGGGCCTGGCTGGTGGAATCACTGGGTGACGGCTCGGGCGCGGTGGCCAAGCATTTCATCGCCGTCACCGCCGACGGGAACGCCGCCCGGGACTTCGGCATCGCTTCGGACCATATATTACCGCTGTGGGACTGGGTCGGCGGGCGCTTTTCCCTTTGCTCAAGCGCCGGGCTGCCGCTGGCCATGGCCATCGGCATGGACCGCTTCGAGGAACTGCTGGCCGGCGCGCACGCCATGGACCGCCATTTCGCCGAAGCCCCCCTGGACGCCAATATGCCGGTGATCCTGGCGCTGATCGGGGTCTGGAACGCGGATTTCCTGGGATTCGGCGCGCTGGCGGTGTTGCCCTACGCAGAAGGGCTCCGAATGTTTCCTTCCTACCTGCGCCAGTTGGAGATGGAAAGCGGCGGCAAATCAATCGACCGGGATGGCGGCCGCGGGGCGTCAGGCGCCGCACCCGTGGTTTTCGGCGAGCCGGGAACCCGGGGCCAGCACGCCTTTTACCAGGCGCTCCATCAGGGGCCGCACCCGGTCGCCTGCGACTTCATCGCCTCGGCCGACAACCAAACCGACCAGGACCATCATCACATCCTGCTGGCCAATTTCCTGGCCCAGCCGGAAGCCTTGATGATGGGGCAGACGAAAAAAGAGGCCGGGGCCGCCATCAAGGCGGACGGCATCAAGGGTGACGACGCCAAAAGGCAGCTCCCCCACCGCATGTTCGAGGGCAACCGGCCGTCGAATTCGATTCTGCTGGATCGCCTCGATCCCTATACCCTCGGCCAGTTGACCGCCCTTTACGAACACAAGGTCTTCGTCGAGGGCGTCATCTGGGGCATCAACCCGTTCGATCAATGGGGCGTCGAGCTGGGCAAGGATCTGGCCCGGGGCATCCTGGCCGAGCTTAAGGGCGGCCCGCCGCCGGACAACGCGCGGGGCCGCGATTCCTCCACCCAGGGCCTGATCGCCCGTCTCAAGGCGAAAAAGCCATGACCATCCGCCGCCTTCCGGAAACCGTCATCAACCGCATCGCCGCCGGCGAGGTGGTGGAGCGCCCGGCCTCGGTGGTCAAGGAACTGGTGGAAAACGCCATCGACGCGGGGGCCATGCGCATCGACGCGGTGATCCGGGACGGCGGCCAGACATTGATTTCCGTTTCCGACGACGGCCGGGGCATGAGCGGCGACGACCTCGGGCTCGCCATCGAGCGCCACGCCACGTCGAAGCTGCCGTCCGACGACCTTCTCACCATCGACTTTCTTGGTTTCAGGGGCGAGGCGCTTCCATCCATCGGCGCGGTGGCGAGGCTTGCCATCACCAGCCGGGCGGAAGACGCCGCCGACGCCTGGACCATCACCGTCGAGGGCGGCAAGACGGCCGGGCTCGAACCGGCGGCGCACCCGGGGGGCACCCGGGTCGAGGTCCGCGATCTTTTCTTCGCTACGCCGGCCAGGCTCAAGTTCCTGAAGTCGCCGAAGACGGAACAGGCCCACGCCGCCGACGCCATCAAAAGGCTGGCCATGGCGCACCCGGAAATCGGCTTTCGTTTAAGCGACGCAGAGCGTGAGCTGCTCAACCTGCCGCCGCAAAACGAGGAGAACAAGGGGACGGACGCGCTTCTCGGCCGCCTCGGCCGCATCATGGGCAAGGACTTCCCGGAAAACGCCATCGCCATCGGGGCCGAGCGCGAAGGCATGACTCTTTCCGGTTACGCCGGGCTGCCGACGCTGAACAGGGGCAACGGCCAGATGCAGTTCCTGTTCGTCAACGGCCGGCCGGTCCGGGATAAGCTTTTGTACGGCGCGCTCAGGGGCGCTTACCGGGAGTTCATGGCGTCGGACCGCTATCCGCTGGTGGCGCTGTTCCTGGACCTGCCCCGGGACGCCGTTGACGTCAACGTGCATCCGGCCAAGACCGAGGTGCGCTTCCGCGATTCCGGGCTGGTCCGGGGGCTGATCGTCGGCGCGTTGAAGCACGCCTTGGCCGGGGCCGGGCACCGGGCATCGACCACCGTCGCCGACGCCGCCTTGGGCGCCGCCAGGCCGGGCGGTCACGTCGGCACGGGGATAAGGGGCGGCCATCATGGCGTTCATATGTCAACCGGCCTGATGGAACGCGCCGAAGCCACCCACGCGCCGCTCACCGGTCTCGACGCCGGCCCGGCGGCGCCGGACACTTATAGGGAGGAAAACGAGGACTTAATCGCCTATCCGCTGGGCGCCGCCCGCGCCCAGGTGCATGAGACTTATATCGTCGCCCAGACCGAAGACGGCATCGTCATCGTCGACCAGCACGCCGCCCACGAACGGCTTGTTCACGAACGCATCAAACGGGCCCTGGACAAAGACGGCGTCCCCCGCCAGGGCATGCTGATCCCCGAGGTGGTGGAGCTGGATGACGCCGCCGCCGAAAGATTACTGGCCCGCGCCCCGGAACTGGCCGAACTGGGCCTGGTGATCGAGGCCTTCGGGCCGGGCGCCGTCGCCGTCCGGGAAACGCCGGCGTTGTTGGGGGAAACGGACATCCAGGGGCTGATCAAGGACCTCGCCGACGACATCGCCGAACTGGACGAAGGGCTGGCCCTGAAACAGCGCCTCGGCGACGTGTGCGCGACCATGGCGTGTCACGGAAGCGTGCGCGCCGGCAGGCGGCTTAACGGGGCGGAGATGAACGCGCTGTTGCGCGAGATGGAGGCCACCCCCCATTCCGGCCAGTGCAGCCACGGCCGCCCGACCTATGTGGAGCTGAAGCTCGCCGACATCGAAAAGCTGTTCGGCCGGCGTTAGAACCCATGCTGGCCGAATGGCTCAGGCACCTATGCACGTGGGCGCCGGCCCATCTCAGGCAAATGGGCTATGTCAGGGAACTGATCGCCATCGAGGCCCGGCACCGCCGCTGCCGGGCGGCCTGGGCGCCGCATCTTGAAAACTGCAAGAAGCTGATTGTGGACGCCGCCGAAGACGTCAATCCGGGGCAAGTGACGGTGCTGGGGTCCGGGCTTTTGCTGGAGGTGCCGGTGGAAGAGCTCGCCAACAAGTTCGAGGACGTGGTGCTGGTGGACATCTTCCACATGCCGGTGGTGGAAAGGCGGGTCCGGGACCTGGCCAACGTCCGGCTGTTGACGGCCGACGTCACCGGCTTGGTCGAAGCCGCCTACCGCCACCCGGCCCTTGGCCGCGGCACGCCCCTGCCCGCGCCCGGGAACGGGATGGAATGGCTGGCCGGCGCCGACCTGGTGGTGTCGGCCAACCTTCTTGCGCAACTGCCGGTGCTGCCGATGGCGTGGATACGGGAAAAAGCCCCAGGGGACGGTGGCGGGGACGGTTGCGGGGACGGGGAAACCGACGCCTTCGCGCGCCGCATCGTCGAGCACCACCTGGACCTGCTCGGGCGACTTCCGGGCCGGGTGGCGCTGATCTCGGAAACGGAAAGGGTGTTTTCTAAAGGCGATGAGGTTCCCCAGGCCACGGACCCGCTGTTCGGGGTCTCCCTCCCCCGGAAAGGCGCCCGCCAGTGGGTGTGGACCATCGCGCCCCGGCCGGAAATCAGCCGCCACATTGATTTGCGCTTCCGCATGGCCGGCATCGCCGATTTGAAGGCGGCCCTTTAGGCCAGCCCCCTTAGATCAACCGCAGGAACACCAGCCTGGCCGCCCCGTAGGTGCGTTCGTCCACGGCTTCGAACCCCTTCGGCGGGTCCAGGTCTTCCTTGGCGGCGACTTCGGCAACGCAAACACTCCCCTTTTCGATCCAGCCTTTGTCCTTGAGCCCCAACAGCGCCGGCGCCACCAGGCCGGACTCATAAGGCGGGTCGAGGAAGGCCAGCGCCGCCGGCGTTTTCGCCAGACGCGGCGGCGGCGGCAGGCGGGCGGCATCGAGCTTGAGCATGGTCACGCTTCGCCCGAGGCCGAGGTGGCCGGCGTTCTTGCGGACCAGGGCCAGCGCCGCTGCGTCGTTGTCGATGAACACACCGTGGCCCGAGCCCCGGGACATGGCCTCCAGCCCCAGCGCACCGGTACCGCAAAAGACGTCGACCACCGTCCGCCCGTCGAGCGCGTCGCGGCCGATGCCGTGGGCGAGCACGTTGAAAAGCGATTCCCGCACCCTATCGGCGGTCGGGCGCAGGTCGTTACCGGGCGGCGCTTTCAACGCCCGGCCACGAAGGTTGCCGCCGACGATCCTCATTTGACTACCTTTTGGCTTTGTTTTTTCCCTGTCCGGGCTTCGCCCGTCTTTTTGTTTCCGGGGGACACCCCCGGCCTCGCGGCCTCCCCCGGGGCCTCTTGCTTGCCCCCCAACTGCTCGCGGACGACCTTGCCGGTGACCTCGGACGTCTGGCCGCGCCTGAGGCTGCCCAACTGGAACGGCCCGAAGGCGACGCGGATCAAGCGGTTCACCGCGAGCCCCAGATGCTCCATGACTTTCCTGATCTCGCGGTTGCGGCCTTCCTCTAAGGACACTGTCAGCCAGGCATTGGCGCCGGTTTGCTTGTCCAACCGCGCACGAATGCCCCCGTATTTGACGCCGGACACGGTAACGCCTTTCTCCAGGCGTTTTAGCTTGTTCTCGTCGACGGCGCCATGCACCCGCACCCGGTAGCGCCGGGTCCAGCCGTTTTCCGGCCGCTCCAGCCGCCTGGCCAGGCCGCCGTCGTTGGTCAGCAGCAACAACCCCTCGGAATTGAGATCGAGCCTGCCGACGGAGACCACCCGGGGGAGCGTTCCGGCGACGCGCTCGAACACCGTCGGGCGGCCTTGCGGATCACGGTGACTGGTGACCAGGCCCGGGGGCTTGTGATAACGCCAGAGCCTCGGCGGCGGGGCGGCGGGGATGGGCGCGCCGTCGACCGAGACGACGTTCTTTTCCGTCACCGTCACCGCGGGCGTGGTCAGCGTCTTGCCGTCAACGGCGACCCGGCCCGAGGCAATCCAGCGCTCGGCATCGCGCCGCGAGCACAGCCCGGCGCGGGCCAGCACCTTGGCGACGCGCTCGCCTTTCGGTGTGGGCTTTTCAGCGGGGATTTTATTTTTCGCCGGCATGGGGGCGACTCTAGGTTCCGGCTCCTGTCCCGGCAAGAGTGGCCGCGCCTCTCGTTTCCGACTTGACATTAAAATATAATAGGTGTAATTACACCTTTTTAAGAAAGGGGACATCCCTATGAGACACTCAACCAAGGAATCGAACCGCACCCGGACAAAGGTCCTGGTGCTCATCGCCGTAACGCTCTGGGGCGTGGCCGCGCTCACCGCCATCCAGACCGGGTTCTACCAACCGAGCCCCGGCCAGCTTCCGCTCAACTTCATGATCGGCTCAGGCGTGCCCGTGGCGGCGTTTCTCGGCCTTTACGCCACCTCGACCGCCTTCCGGGACTTCGTTCTCGGCCTCGACCTGCGCCTGTTGACCATATTTCAGGCCTGGCGCGTCATCGGCTTCGCCATGCTGGCGCTTTTCGCTTACGATCTTCTGCCCGGCCTTTTCGCCTGGCCCGCCGGGCTCGGCGACGTCGCTGTCGGGCTGGCGGCGCCATTTTATGCGCTGGCACTCATGGACAGACCGGAGACAGCGGCTTCCCGAAGCTTCGTCATCTGGAACTGGCTCGGCATCTTTGACTTCGCCGTCGCCTTAGTTGCCGGCATCGCGGCTTCGGGCGCCATCCCCGCCATCACCGGCGCCGGCGCAACGACGGCACCGATGAGCGTCTTCCCCCTGGCGCTGCTGCCCGGGTTTTTCGTGCCGCTTTTCTTCATGGCGCACCTGGCGGCACTGTTGCAGGTCGGGCGTCTTCGGAAGTCAGTGCCGCTGGCCGCTTGACGGCGCCCGCGGCCAAGGGCAGGGTCGGGCCATGAGCAAGCCCGAGCCCGCACCCCCCGAGCCGACGCCGATGCAGCTAGCGCTGCTGGAAGCCAGGGCCGCGGCGGACCGTGGCGAGGTGCCGGTCGGCGCGGTCATCGTCGATGGCAAGACAGGCCACCTTGTGGCCGCCGCCGGCAACCGCACCGAGGAACGGGCCGACCCGACGGCGCACGCCGAGATGCTGGCGATCCGCGAAGCCACGGAAAACCAGGGCGCGGCGAGGCTGGAGAATTGCGACATGTACGTGACGCTGGAGCCCTGCGCCATGTGCGCGGCGGCCATATCCTTCGCCCGCGTCAGGCGTCTCACTTTCGGCGCTTACGATCCGAAGTCGGGCGGCGTCGAGCACGGGGCCAAGGTGTTCACCCACGACACCTGCCACCACCGCCCCGAGGTCGTCGGCGGCATGGGCGAGACAGAGGCGGCGGCGTTGTTGCAGGACTTTTTCAAGGAAAAGCGGTGAGAGGCCCCCGTTTCCGTCAGGCGACCGGACCGGCCAAGGCCCGCTTCCGGCTAAAAGCGGCCAATCAGAGAGCGTTCAGACAAAGCCGACAGCTCTTCGTGCGTTGGCGCTGAATTTGGTTCAATTGTCAAATACGGCCTGGGAATCCATGGCTCGTCCGGGGCCAGGGCGATTGTCAAATACGGCCCGGGAATCCATGGCTCGTCCGATGCCCCGGCCGCGGTTTCCAAACTAGCCGGTTCCCCGGCCTCTCGAAGGCCTTCGGTAATGTCCGTCGGGTCATTTGAATTGCCGGCGGCAGTCCGATCCGGCGTGTTCTCGGCTTTGGCGATCATCGTCGTCGCGTCGTCCGCATGACAAATCCGGCCGTCGGTCAAGCCCCGCCAGAGGGCGCAGTCCTTCTGCATGGCGGCGGAGAGCCCGTGGTCGGCCACGGATTTCTGCGAGACCACGTAAGAGAAACCGTCCACCACCCAGGAGACGAGTTGAACCGGAAAAGGAACGGCAGCACAACCGCCAACCGCAATCGCCATAATGCCAAGCGCCATTACTGTCCTCATGCCTCGGCCTTCCTAGGACGCCTTGATTTCGCTCGAAAGCGTATGGACAGCGGAGCGGACGTGGTCCGAAAGCACTCTTATCAACGCCCGTTGGAAGGGGGCGAGGTTGCTTAATCTCCGGGTGAACAGATCACGGGTGATGACCATCAGCCTGGCGTCGCCGTCAACAGCGCGGGCCGAAGCCAAGCGCCGCCGGTCGTCGATCAGGGCCATCTCGCCGAACATGCCTCCCTCCTCCACGGTGCCGAGGATGACATCCTTGTCGTCGATGGTCTTGAGGATCTCGATGCGTCCCAAGACCACGACAAAGGCGGTGTCGCCCTTGTCGGACTCGTGGAATACGTGATCGTTACTTTTGACGTCCTGGTACTCGACCGTCATTTTCTGCCGTGCCGTCATCGAATGCCCGTTTCCTCACTCATGGGTCATTTCCCTTCCGGAACATGTGGAAATGCCTCAAGGCATACGATTTTTCACCATCAACGTTTCTTTTGTATGGCTCAACGATGTTGATATGTTTCAAAGATTTTCAAAATGTGACGGCCCTTCGGCAAGCAGGCGCAGGGGGCCGGGGGCGTAAGGATCTGGGATATGGGCCATTTGACCCGCTTCCCCTTTCCGCCCCCTTGACATCCGTGTCATTCGAGCATATGTTCTATTTTTGTTCCTTTCGATGGAAGGGACGCTGCGCGCCTTTGGCGCGTGGAATAGTGCTCTTTGACATTGTGAATAGGATTAGGCGATCAGGCGGCGGCGTTTTGCTGCGCCTCTTGTTTTGTCCCGGTCGGACCTTCGGTCCTCCGCGCCTCTTGTTTTGTCCCGGTCGGACCTTCGGTCCTCCGCGCCTCTTGATTCTAAAAGAGGACATTTAGGTA
>CAZVFL010000005.1:0-82913 GCA_964626025.1 uncultured Thalassospiraceae bacterium | reverse complement strand
CGTTTCGTCACGTCGCGCGTCAAGAAGTTCCGCAAGAGACGGGCGGCCTTTAAATCCTAAATCTGTCGCTCGACGCTCTGTTCGAAACCACTTCGTGTAAACATCATCTATAAGCGTGACCAAAATATCTGGCTGAAAGGCCTTTAAAGCCGAAATATCAATGGCGGACCGAGTCCCATATAACGGTCTTACAAGCACGCCATGCATTAAAAGAATTACAACCTTATTGTTCAGATCGTCGATTTCACTAATGCAGTCCTGCCAGGCTTTTTTCCATATCCCCTTTTGGGGCTCAGCGGCAACGTCAAGATAATTGTGAAGTTCGGCATGCTTTTTCACGTAGTCCTGTTCGAAATCCTTGACCACAAGATTGGAAACGTCCGTGTGAGACTTGCGATACTTTATTAAGCGATTCAATGCTCCCCGCTTATCCACACCCGTTGTTCCAAGCACTAGCACACGGCTTACCATCTTAACCCTCGGTCCCTATTCCTTAATTCATACTATATTTTGTGGTTATCGAGGTAAATATAATACTAAATATGGTATGATTTAGCCGTAATGGGCTTTTTAACCGGTTAAAATCCCTCAAGCGCACTTGGAATACCCGCACGACCGGCAATTGTCGCAGCCTTCTTCGTGGATCAGGCTGGCCTGGCCGCATTTCGGGCATTGGCGGAAAGGAAGCGCGCCTGCACCCGGACCCGCACCCACGCTTGTGCCGGCGTTGCCCTCGCCGCCTCCACCACCCGTGGCAACGGCGGACAGGCGCTTCGCCTCGTCCTCCCGGGCCAACTCGCCCGGCCCGGTCAGGAACCCGGTGGCGACCATGTGCTGTTCGATGACCTCGCCGATGGCCGCCAGCAGCGACGGCACGTAGCGGCCGCCCATCCACTGGCCGCCGCGCGGGTCGAACACCGCCTTCAGCTCCTCGACCACGAAGGAAACATCGCCGCCGCGGCGGAACACCGCCGAGATCATGCGCGTCAACGCCACCGTCCAGGCGTAATGCTCCGTATTCTTGGAGTTGATGAATATCTCGAACGGCCGCGTGCGGCCCTGGTCGTCGATGATGTCGTTCAAGGTGATATAGAGGGCGTGGTCGCTTTCCGGCCAGCGCAACTTGTAGGTCTTTCCCTCCAGGTCGCCCGGCCGGTCCAGGGGCTCGAACAGCCGCGTCACCGGGCCGGCATCGCCCAGGTCTTTAGGTCTAGCCGAGACCACGGGTTTTTCCAGCGGCAGTTCCGGCTCGGCGGGGTTATCGGCGGCGGCCCCCTCCTTGACCTCCAACACGGCGCCGGTGATGTCGTTCGGCCGATACGTGGTGCACCCCTTGCAGCCGAGGTCGAAAGCCTGGGTGTAAACGTCCTTGAAGGCGTCAAAGGAAATGCCTTCCGGGCAGTTGATGGTCTTGGAGATGGAGGAATCCACGTATTTCTGAACTGCCGCCTGCATCACCAGATGATCGTTGGGGCTGAGCGCCTGGGCGTCGACGAAAGCGTCGGTGAGCGGCGCCGAGTCGCCGAACATCCGGCGGTAGAGGCGATAGGCGTAGTCGGTGACCTGTTCCTCGCGGCGGCGGCCATCGGGCATGGTGATGTGGCGGGCGTACTTGAAGCTGAACACCGGCTCCACCCCCGACGACACGTTGTCGGCCAGAAGCGAGATGGTCCCCGTCGGCGCGATCGAGGTCAGAAGCGCGTTTCGAATGCCATGGGTGGCGATGGCGTCGCGCACGTCGGAGTCCAGCCTGGCCACCGTTTCGCCGGCGAGATATTTCTCCTTGTCGTAAAGCGGGAAGGCGCCTTTTTCGCGGGCCAGGTCCACCGACGCCAGATAGGCGGCGCGCTGGACCGCCCTGAGCCAGTTCTCGGCTAATTTCACCGCCTGGCCGCCGCCATAGCGCGCACCTGTCATGATCAGCGCATCCGCCAGCCCGGTGACGCCGAGGCCGATGCGGCGCTTGGCCGTGGCCTCGTGGCTTTGCGCCGCAAGCGGGAAATTGGATATATCGATGGCGTTGTCCAACATCCTGACCGCCGTCGCGACCAGACTTTCGAGCCCGGCAATGTCGATGGCGGCGCCTTCGGTGAACGGGTCGTCCACCAGCTTGGCCAGATTGACCGAGCCCAGAAGGCAGGCGCCATAAGGCGGCAACGGCTGTTCGCCGCAAGGATTTGTGGCGTGGATGGTTTCGCAATAATGGAGGTTGTTGAGCGCGTTGATGCGGTCGATGAACACCACGCCCGGCTCGGCATAGGCATAGGTGGCTTGCATGATCCTGTCCCACAATTCCCGTGCCGGCAGGCTTTTGTGGGTGACGCCGCCGAACTTCAATTCCCAGGCCGCGTCCTCGCGGACCGCCTGCATGAAGGCATCGGTGACCAGCACCGACAGGTTGAACATCCTGAGCCTTCCCGGCGCCCGCTTGGCGTCGATGAAGTCCTCGATATCGGGATGGTCGCAGCCGAGCACCCCCATCATGGCGCCGCGGCGCGAGCCGGCGCTCATGATGGTGCGGCACATGGCGTCCCAGACGTCCATGAAGCTGAGCGGCCCCGACGCATCGGCGCCGATGCCATGGACCTGGGCGCCCTTGGGCCTGAGCGACGAGAAATCGTAGCCGATGCCGCCGCCCTGCTGCATGGTCAGCGCCGCTTCCTTCAGGTGCTCGAAAATGCCGGTCATGTCGTCGGGCACGTCGCCCATGACGAAACAGTTGAACAGGGTCACCCGGCGCTCGGCCCCGGCGCCGGCGAGGATGCGGCCGGCCGGCAGGAACTTGAAATCCTCCATGGCCTCGAAGAAACGCTGCTGCCAAACGCCTGGATCGGATTCCGGTTCGCTAAGCGCGCCGGCGACCCGGCTGAAACTGTCATCCAGGGTCTTATCCACGGGATGGCCGTCGGCCCCCTTGAGACGGTATTTCATGTCCCAGATTTGCTGGGATATATGTTCAGGCTTCGGCATATTCGGTCCTGTTGACGGTCAATTTTGGCCCGGCGGGCGGCCCGGTTAAAGAATTATGTTTCCACCGACTTGTCCCGATTCCGTAACCTATTCGCGGTTTTACATGGCGTCGAAACCGGAACCTTATGCCCGTTTTTCACAGCCCTTGCCTCGGATTTATCCACAAGTCCTCAAAGGCCGAAAACCGGCCGCGTTATGGCAAATTCCACCGAGAATGTACGCATTTGTACTTATTTGTACTTATTTGTACGCATTTCATGCGGCCCAAAAGACCCACAACCGGCGTTAGAAGCGCTCGGAACAAACAATGAACGTATGCCTGCCGGGGGCGTTTGTCAAGGGCGCATTCCCCGACCCCGATGATCAAAGGGTCCATGTCGGCGTCGTCAATAGGGGAATGTCGATTCGATCCAGAGGTCATTGGCCAGAGGTCATTGGAGAGTATAACCGCCATCCAATACTAAACCTTTACTGCCGCAAAATTATATTTTGAAACATCCCGTTACGAATCGAAATAAATCAGAAATCTTGCTGAAACCCTCCCCCATTAATTTTCCCGCCAGCTCTAGAGGAAACTCGACACATGGCGGACGCAGAGCCAAAGGAAACCCCTGCGCCGCATGAAACTCTTCCTCGAAGGCCGCAAATTTTTCCCCAGGGGAAAACCTAAAGGTTACCCCCAACACTGGAGAATTGTCATGCGTTCCACTTTAAAAGTTTCCCTATCCGCCCTTCTTGCCGTCTCTCTCGGCGCAACCGGGATGGCGATAGCCGCTGAGAAAGCTGCTGAGAAGGCCGGGCACGGCGCTCCGGCCAAGGCCGAACACGGCGCTCCGGCCAAGGCCGAACACGGCGCTCCCGCCAAGGCCGAAGCTCCCGCCAAGGCCGAACACGGCGCTCCCGCCAAGGCCGAACACGGCGCCCCGGCCAAGGCCAAACACGCCGCCGCCCCGTCCGGCCCAAAGGCCCATTGGGGTTATTCCGGCAAGATTGGCCCCGCCAATTGGGGCGACCTGTCGACGGCGTATGCGCTGTGCAAGAGCGGCGCCAAACAGTCGCCCATCGATATCAGTCAAACCCAGCAGGCAGGCCTGTCGGCCATGGACACCGACTATGGCGTGACGCCGCTTGAGATCGTCAACAACGGCCACACCATCCAGGTCAACTACGCCCCCGGCAGCGCCTTGAAGGTGGGTCATTCGGAATACAAACTCCTGCAGTTCCACTTCCACAGCCCCAGCGAAAACACCTACAGCGGCAAGCCCTACGACATGGAAATCCATTTCGTCCACAAGGCCGCCTCGGGCGTTCTCGGCGTCCTCGGCGTCTTCGTCAAGCAGGGGAAGCATAACATTGCGCTCCAGGAAATCTGGAATCACCTGCCGAAGAAGGCCAAGACCACGGAAAATTACAAGAAGGTGGTGATCAACGGCCGCGATCTGCTGCCGAAAAAGCGGGAATATTACCGTTTCGTCGGCTCGCTGACGACGCCGCCGTGCACCGAGGGCGTGCAGTGGCACATGTTTAAGGAGCCGATCGAGGCCTCGCGCGAGCAGGTCAGGGCCTTCCTCGACATCATCGGCGAGAACGCGCGTCCGGTGCAGAAACTGGGCCACCGGCTGTTGATCGAATCGGCGTCAAGCGGCGGTTCGGAGTCAAGCGGCGGTTCGGCCCATTAAGCCCGCCAGCGGCTATCACCGGACACGAATAAACGAATTCGAGCATGAAGAAAGGATAACGCCATGTTGGCCAACATAAAGATAATCTGGAAGATCTTCGGCTTGGTGGGCCTTCTGCTGATGGTGACCATGGTGGTCGCCGGGTTCTCCACCTACACCATGTCGCAGATCGGCAACGAGATCGAGGGCATCGCCGAAGAAGACATGCCGATTACCGCAGCCATCACCACGATCACCCTCCATCAGCTGGAACAGGCGATTCTGTTCGAGCGTGGCCTGGCGGTCGGCGAGGAACTGGCCAACGACCCCAGCCAGCTCAAGCATTTCCGGGAAATCGAGGAAGCATTCACCACCCTTGGCCACAAGGTGGAAAAAGAAATGAAAGAGGTGGAAGAGATCATCGCCGCGGCCATCAAGACGGCGCACTCAGAAGAGGCCAGGAAGGAATTCAAAAGCCTGCTCGCCCAGATAGAAAAGATCGACCTCGAGCACCAGGACTATGAACAGCTCTCCGAACAGGCTTTCGCGTTGATCGGCGCCGGCGAGCTGATCCATCCGGGCCAGGTCGCGGAAAAGATCGAACACGAAGAAGACCAGATCGACCGGGAACTCGAATCCGCCCTCCATGAGATCGAGAAGTTCACGGCAGATGCGCTTCTCACCGCCGAGGAACACGAGAAGGAAGGCCTGGTTATGCTGGGCATCGTTACCCTTGTTTCGGTTATCGTCGGTGTCGCCTTGTCGTTCTTCCTGGTCCGCTCCATCACCCACCCGATCAATTCCATGACCGGGGCCATGAGCAAGTTGGCCGAAGACGACATGTCGGTCGAGGTTCCGGCCCAGGACAGGGGCGACGAGATCGGCCTCATGGCCACCGCCGTCCAGGTGTTCAAGGAGAACATGATCAAGAACAAGGAAATGGAGGAAGGGCAGAAGAAAGCCCAGGCCGAAAAGGAAGAAGACGAGAAACGTCAACGCGAAGCCGAGAAGAAGGAGAACGAGGAGAAACAAGCGAGGGCGAAACGCATCGACGACTTGAACAATGCGTTCAACGAGTCGGCCACCACCGTCCTCAGCAGCGTCACCGCAGCGGCGACGCAGATGAGGTCATCGGCCGAAGCCATGTCGACCACCGCCGAGGAAACCAACAACCAGTCGACGGCGGTAGCGTCGGCGGCCGAACAAGCGTCGGCCAACGTGCAGATGGTGGCGACGGCGGCGGATGAGCTTTCCAGTTCGATCAACGAGATCGGCCGCCAGGTTTCGCAGTCCTCCGAGATCACCGCCAACGCCGTCAAGGAAGCCAAACGCACCGACGAACAGGTGCAGGGCCTGGCGACGGCGGCCGAAAAGATCGGCGAGGTGGTTGATCTGATCTCCGACATTGCCGAACAGACCAACCTGCTGGCCTTGAACGCCACCATCGAGGCGGCCCGCGCCGGTGACGCCGGCAAGGGTTTCGCGGTGGTCGCCAACGAGGTCAAGTCCCTGGCCAGCCAGACAGCCAAGGCGACCAGCGACATCGAAGCCCAGATCGGCGGCATTCAGAGCGCCACCAACGAGGCGGTGACCGCCATCCAGGGCATCGGCAAGACCATCGGCGAGGTCAACGAGATCGCCACCACCATTGCGTCGTCGGTCGAAGAACAGTCGGCGGCGACCCAAGAGATCGCCCGCAACGTCGAGCAGGCGGCCTCCGGCACCCAGGAGGTGACCACCAACATTACCGGCGTCACCAAGGCGGCCGGTGAAACCGGCCAGGCGGCCGGCCAAGTGTTGCAGGCTGCCGGTGGATTATCAAAACAAGCCGAAACCTTGGGCGCCGACGTGAAAAAATACCTGGAGGATGTCAAGGCCGCGTAGCGGTTGATAAAAAAATCCGGGGAAACATAATCTGTTTCCGAATTCAGACGGCGTCGCTGTGCCCTAAGCAGCGGCGCCGTTTTCATGTCCGGGAATAGTGGCCGTGGTGGGTCTTTAAAATCGGCCTCTGTACGGAAAATCCCCTTGAAAAAACTTCTTTGAGGCCTCGGAAAGCCGTTCCGGGCTTTCT
The DNA here is from genome assembly GCA_964626025.1 of uncultured Thalassospiraceae bacterium. GTDB lineage: Bacteria > Pseudomonadota > Alphaproteobacteria > Rhodospirillales > Casp-alpha2 > Casp-alpha2. Next base: position 76,211 of record CAZVFL010000005.1, on the reverse strand, counting down.
ACATACGGCCCGGGCGCGGACGAGCCCGAGACCGACACATTTCGAAATCCGTTGAAATCCGTCCGACACACGGTGGAAATATCGGGTTGTTATAAAAGAGGGCCAACGTCGGAACGCCCTCCGTTTCGGCGGACGGAGACACGAGCCGTTCCATTTAGCCCAGGGCCGTCGACGACTGGTTTACGGTTTCGCATCAAAGAAGACAGTGATGATGAAACGACGACAATTCCTGGCCGGAGCAATGAAGGAGTAATCAACATGTCTGACGCATCCACGAATTTGAACATCACGCCTTCCGACGGCATCACGCCTTCCGACGGCAACATCACGCCTTCCGATGGCACAAGTCGATCACGGTTCGGCTTCCTATCCAACATGAAGGTCCGCAGCCGTCTGTTCTTCGGCTTCGGCGTGGTGCTCGTGATCATGGTGATCATGGCCGCGCTCGGCATCACGAAATTCGCCGCCGTGAACCACGAGGTTGAGCAATTCGCCGAATTGGCCGATGAGGTGGCGTTGATCGAGAAGACCGAGATCGACTTTCTGAAGCTGGCCAACATCGCCCAGCACTTCGCCTTGACCAATGATCAGAACGACGCCGCGAAGGCCATAAAGGCCAAAAAGAAAATCATCGAGGAACTCGCCGAGATGAAGAAACACCTCAGCGCCGAGGAGCATATCAATCTGGTGGAAGAGATGGAAGAGGCGCTGCAAGAATTCTCCGCCGAGTTCGTCGAGGTGGCCGCCCTGGTCAAGGACCACGAAAAGCTGGTGCACGAAGTCATTATCGTCGATGGCGAAAAGGTCGTCGAAGACCTTGACAAGATCATGGAGGAGGCTGCCGCCGAGGGAAATTCGGAGGCCGTCACCTTAGCGAGCGTCGCCCGCGAACACGCCCTGATGACGCAAATCTACACCCATCGCCTGATCGCCGAGCGCGACGAGAGCCTGGTCGAGAAGGTTCTGCACGAATTCGCCGAGACCGAAGCCGCGTTCGTCAATCTCGGAAAGACCCTGCGCACGGATTCGGAAAGGGAACTCTTTCACGAGGCCGAGAAGCTGTTCAAAGAGTACGAGGAGGGTTTCGACAAAATGCACAAGGATGAGGTCGAAATCCGCCACCTGATGGATGAGAAGATGCCGAAGGCGATGGCGACGTTGGTCAACGACGCCGAGGAACTCGCCGAGGCGATCAGCGAGGAAGAGCATAAGCTCGAGGTGCAGATGCATGACGAGATTTCGAGCGCCGAGACCGAGTTGGTCATCATCAACGTCGTCGCCCTGTTCATCGGCGCCCTCATCGCCTGGTTGCTCGGCAACGGCATTTCCCGCCCGATTGTCACCATGACGGAGGCCATGAAGCGCTTGGCCGACGGCGACATGGAGGTGAATATTCCCGCCCAGGACAGGGGCGACGAGATCGGCAACATGGCGTCGACCGTCCAGGTGTTCAAGGAGAACGCCATCAAAGTGAAGGACATGACGGACGAACAAGAGGCCACCAGGGCCGAACAGGAAGCCGGCAAGAAGCGCGAACAAGAGGAGAAAGAAGAGGCCCAGAAACGCGCCGAGGAAGAGAAGCGCGAGACGATGGTCAAGCTTGCCGACGACTTCGAAACCTCCGTCGGCCAGGTCGTGCAATCGGTGACGTCGTCGTCGATACAGATGAAGGCCTCGGCCGAGGCCATGTCGTCCACCGCCGAGGAAACCAACAACCAGTCAACGGCGGTAGCGTCGGCGGCCGAACAGGCGTCGGCCAACGTGCAGATGGTGGCGACGGCGGCGGATGAGCTTTCCAGTTCGATCAACGAGATCGGCCGCCAGGTTTCGCAGTCCTCCGAGATCACCGCCAACGCCGTCAAGGAAGCCAAACGCACCGACGAACAGGTGCAGGGCCTGGCGACGGCGGCCGAAAAGATCGGCGAGGTGGTTGATCTGATCTCCGACATTGCCGAACAGACCAACCTGCTGGCCTTGAACGCCACCATCGAGGCGGCCCGCGCCGGTGACGCCGGCAAGGGTTTCGCGGTGGTCGCCAACGAGGTCAAGTCCCTGGCCAGCCAGACAGCCAAGGCGACCAGCGACATCGAAGCCCAGATCGGCGGCATTCAGAGCGCCACCAACGAGGCGGTGACCGCCATCCAGGGCATCGGCAAGACCATCGGCGAGGTCAACGAGATCGCCACCACCATTGCGTCGTCGGTCGAAGAACAGTCGGCGGCGACCCAAGAGATCGCCCGCAACGTCGAGCAGGCGGCCTCCGGCACCCAGGAGGTGACCACCAACATTACCGGCGTCACCAAGGCGGCCGGCGAAACCGGCCAGGCGGCGGGAGAGATCCTCGAGGCCTCCGGCGGACTGGAGAAACAATCCGAGAAGCTGCGTCACGAGGTCGATAAGTTCCTCGAAACCGTCCGCGCGGCATAACCGGCTGACCAAAGGCCGTCACGCCGCCCGGCGGCGTAGCGGTTGATAAAAAAAATCCGGGGAAACATAATCTGTTTCCAAAGTTAGACGGCGTCGCTGTACCCTAAGCAGCGGCGCCGTTTTCATGTCCGGGCATGGGGGGAGCGGCTCAGGACGATTCGGGGTTTTCCGCCGACAATTGGGGGAAACGGGATTTCGCCTCGGCCACAAGGTTGTCGGACGCTCCCTCGATTCGGTTTTCCAGTTCTTCCATGAACCGGCTGCGCTCAAGGCCTTGCGGAATCGGCGCCAGGAATTCGACGGTGATAATCCCCGGCCGCTTCATGAAACTGCGCCGCCCCCAGAACAGGCCCGAGTTGAGCGCCACCGGCACAACCGGGCCCAGGCCGTGGGCATAGATGGCGGCGATCCCCGGCGTGTACGGCTGGCGGGCGCCCGGTTCGGTGCGGGTGCCTTCCGGAAAGAGGATGACCTGACGGCCCCGGTTGAGGCGGTCTTCGGTGTCGCGGAGCAACTGCTTAAGCGCCCCGGCGCCGCCCGAACGGTCGACGGAAATGGCCCCGCATTTCTTCGCGTGCCATCCCCAAACGGGGATATCCATCAATTCTTTTTTCATGATGTAGTTGGGGTCGTCCAACAGCAGGTAAAACATGAAAGTGTCCCAGGCCGATTGGTGTTTGCTGGCAATGATGGCGCCCCCCGGGGGCAGGTTTTCCAGGCCGCGGACCTCAAGATCGAGGCCGACGATCAGGTTCAGGCCGAAACGCAATCCCATGGTCCAAAGCCGCACCGTCCTCTGCATCCAGGGCCGGGGAAAGGGAAGCAGCACCAGCATGCCGACCGCCAGGGCAAGGTGGTAAAAAAACATGAACACGTTGAACACGATGGCGCGTAAAAAGGTCATGGCCTGTTCCGGTTACGGCGCCGTCCGGCGGGCGCCGGTTGCCGTTTCGGTTTTTTCCAAAAGCCCCCCGATCCAATACCAGGACGCGGCCACAAGGTATTTATTGTATTCGCTGGCCATCAGGCTAGCGGTTCCCGGCCACGCCCACCAGCGTTCTTGTTTGACGTTTCCGGGAAACACCGGATGGATAACCAGGACAATGCCGGGCATGGCGTGACGGAATTCCAGGAGGCTCCTCGGCATGTGGTAGGCGGCGGTCACCAGGCGCAACGACTGGTAATCCTGGCCCGTCATCCAGGCCTTTGTTTCAAGGGCGTTGCTGGCGGTATTGGTGGCATTGCCGATGCTGATGCGGGTTTCCAGGTGCCGGGGATTGCGCTTGACGATCTGCAGCAGCTTCTGCACATCCACCCCCTGATAGACCCCCGACACAAACAGCTTTTTGGCCAAGCCCCGGGACAACAGATCGAGGCCTTCCCCCAACCGCCGGGTGCCGCCGGTCAAAACGACGATGCCGTCCGTCCGGGTGGTGGAATCGGCGATTTCGTCCGGAACCAGGCCGGCGAATTTGAAAAGCCCGGCAACCCAAAGGGCGGCCACAAGCCCGGCCAGCAGAAACAAATGAAAGATTGTCCGCCGGCCGCCGCGATTCCTTCTTTTCCCCATGGCCTTCCCTAGGCACCCGTATGCCGGAAACCACCGGAAAGAATTGGGCAAGAATCGGGTCCGGGCACGGCTCAAAGCATCCTGGAAAGCGTATTCATCACCGTCAGGCGCGCCGTCAGCATGGCGATCAGCGAAACCACCACCGGCAATGCCGCCAACACCGTCCAGTGCGCCAGGCCCAGGGTCACATCGGGAAGCAGGGTGGACTCCATTTGCCGGGCCAGGGCGCCAATGCCCATAAGCGTCGGCAGGGCCAGGGCAAGGCCGATGACGCCTCCCTTGAGGCCAAGCATGAGGGCGCGGCTGGCAAACTGCCGGGCGACGTATGAATCTTGCGCGCCGATCAAATGCAGGACCTCGATCGCTTCGCGGTGAATGGCGAGGCCGGTGCGGGTGGTGAAGACGACGGTGCCTATGGTGGCCAGCGCAATAAACACCAGCACCAGGGTGGCCAGGCCTTGCACCGTTTGTATCAGCCTGACAAGCCGCTTCAGCCAGATCCGGTGGTCATCCACCCCGACGCCTGAAACCTGGGCCTGCAACCGTTTGTTCAACGCGTCGGCGTCCAGCTTGGCGCCCGCCTTCAATTCCACGTCCACCAGTCTCGGCAACGGCAGGTCCTTTATGCCTTCGGTGACGCCGAGCCAGGGCTCCAGAAGCTTGAGCAGCCGGTCATCGCTGAGCGTTTCGTAGCGGTCGATCTCGGGCGTCTGGGCAATAATCGACAGCACCTTTTGAAGACGTTCGTCGTCTTCTTCGGGGTCGTCCGTGGGGATGAGCTGGATCGTCAGCGTGCCGCTGATGCCCTGGTCCCAGCGTGACGCGGTCGAGTTCAATACCAGCATCCCGGCCATCGCCAGGACCGCAAGAAAGACCATGAAAGCGATCAGCCAGGGCAGGAACCGGCTAAGGGCGTCCTTATCAAGGGGCAAATCGGATCGGCTGGTGAACATTCAGATAAGCTTCTCCAAATCGAGCAGGGAATCGCCGTCGTCGTCCTTCGGCGGATCGTCTTCGGCTTCTTCGGAAGGGTCTTTTCCCCGGGCATCGGAGGTTGGCTTTTCGTTTCCGCCGCCGACCATTTCCAGCCAGCCCTCGTCGAGGTACATTTTGGGAAATCCCATTTGTTCCACCAGATGAGAGTTGTGGGTGGCGATCACCACCGTCGTGCCGAACTTGTTCAGTTCCTCGAACAGGTGCATCAGCCGTATGCCCAAGCGGTCATCAACATTGCCCGTCGGTTCGTCGGCCAGAAGCAGCTTGGGCCTCGAAATCACCGCCCTGGCGATTGACACCCTTTGTTGCTGACCGCCGGAAAGGGTCGGCGGGCGGGCATCCAGGTGGTCCTTCAGGCCGACCCAACTCAGAAGCTCGACCACGTGCTTTTGGATATCGCTTTTGCGCGCCCCGGCGACGCGCAACGGCAACGCCACGTTGTCGAAGGCGGAAAGATGGTTGAGCAGCCGGAATTCCTGAAACACCACGCCGACGCGCCGGCGCATGGCCGGCAGGTCGCCTCGCGGCGTGCTCTGGATGTTCCGGCCGAAAAGCGATATCAGCCCCCGGGACGGTTTCATGGCCAGGTATATGAGCTTCAACAGCGACGATTTCCCGGCACCGCTGGGGCCGATCAGAAAGTGGAAGGACCCCGGCGCCAGTGAAAACGTGACGTCCTGCAATACCTCGGGACCGAGCCCGTACCTGAGCCCGACATTTTCGAATCGCACAATCGGACCGTTGTCGTCAGTGGTCACCCTGAAATTACTCCCTTGCGGCCGGTGGGTCCGGCCTAACGGAGGCGAACAATGCCATGTTGAAAGCCCTGCCGTCCAGGGCTCTCCGGCGGAATTTCCGGCCCCACCGCGGGTTGCGTTAAATGCGGCAAATGCCTATAAACGACAAAGGCTTACCGTAGGCTCGCTCCGATGATTATAACTTGTCAGAATTGCCAAACCCACTACTCGGTTGAAGCCGGTCTCTTCGGTGGCGGCAAAAAGGTCCAGTGCCACAACTGCCAAAACTCCTGGCTTCAACACCCGGTGGCAGCCCCGCCGCCGGTTGCAGCCCCGCCACCCGCAGCCCTCCCGCCCGAGCCGGTTCAAGCCGAACCGGCCCCTGCCCCGGAAGCCCCGCCGCCTGAACCCGAACCGGCGCCCGAACCGGCGCCCGAACCCGAGCCTGCGCCCGAACCCGAGCCGGCGCCCGAACCCGAGCCTGCGCCCGAACCGGAAGCCGGAGCGGCCGACGCCGAAGCCGAAGCCGGCGCCACGGCCGAGGCTGACGCCGAAGCCGGCGCCGATGCCCTGTCGCCGGCGCAGTTGGATGAAATGTTCGGCGAGGATAGCGAAACGGACGCCTTCGAGCCGATCGGCAAAACCGTTAGCGAGGGCGCGGAGGGCACTGACGGGGAGCCCGTCGATCTCGACCATATCCCCGACCCGGAGCCCATTCCCGAGGTTTTTTCGGCCGAGGATGACGGTCCCATTGACGATGGCCTTGAGGAAAAATCAGGCACGTTGAAAATCATCGGCATCGCCGCCGCCGTTGTCATCATGCTGGGCGCCGGGGCGTTCTTCGGACGCGGGTTCATCATAGACCTGTTGCCGGGGGCGGCCGGCGTCTACCAGATGGCCGGACTGAGCGGCGAAGAACTGGGCGAGGGCCTTGAAATCAAGGATGTCAAATCATCGCGCGAGGTCGAAGGCGGGGTCGATATGCTGATTGTTCGCGGCTCCATCGCCAACATCTCGGAGGAAGACCGCTCGGTGCCGATGATCCGCGTCGCCCTTTACGACGGCAATGGCGATGAAGTCCAACAGGTCGTCGCGCCGCCCCTGAAAAACCGGCTGCAGCCGGGAACCGAGATCGGTTTCAGCGCCAAGCTGCTCGAGCCCTCGGCGCTGGCCCGGCGCCTTGAGGTTACCTTCTCGGAGGCTGAAAAAAAGAGCGATTGAGCCTCTTTCTTTTTTCTTTTTAACCCCTTTTCAGGACGGCCCGCTAAAAGGGCAATTCCTTCCCTGTTCGGCCGGCCCGGGGGAAGATTTTTCCCCTTTGGCCGGCCCTTCAGGGCGCCAAGAGAGCCGCCGGGGACTTCGTCAAAACCCCGCAAAAACCTTTATTCTCCAAGGTTTTTCGGCATTTCGGCGGGGTCGCCGGGAGACCCCGGGGGATGGCGTGAATCTTGCTTCCATAAAGCCGGAACGGTCGTCAAAGAACCGTGTTTCAACAGCCGGCGAAGAAGGATTTGAAATCATGCCATGGACAACCGGCGGCGATTCACCGCCGCGGCCACCCAGGGTGCAGACACCGGGCCCGATGACCTGGTTCAGCGCCCGTCTCGGCGTCTATGCCGCGCACTGCCAACTGACGGATTCGATTATCCGGCGGGCCTGGCGCCCGGCGGCGTTTTCCGGTGGCCTTAAAGCCGAAAGAAAAAGGAACAAGCGGTTGGGGCCTGGCTGAGGCCGCCTAAAACCGTTTCAACAGCCGTTCGATATAGTCCCGTTCGCCGGCCGGGCGATTCCGCTCGCCGGCCCGGCGGCGGAGCTCCTGCAGGATGTCTCGGGCCTGGCGGCGTTCCATGTGGTCGGGAATTTTGACATTGCCGTCGTCGATGGTGGCGCCGAAGGCGCCGCCCGGCGCCCGGCCGAAGGGATCATTGCCGCCGCCCGGCGGCCCGCGCCCGCGGGAAACGCCGAAGGCGCCCCCCATACGCCGGGCCAACTGTTCGGCCATGCCTTCCATGCCTTGGCGCAACTGGTCCAGGGCGTCAGTCTGGCGCGGCACCGCGTCATCCAATTTGCCTTTTTTCAGGGCGCGGGCGGCGTCGTTCATCGCTCGTTCCGCTTTGCCGAAAGCGGAAGGGATGTCGCCGAAAAACTCGTCCATCCTGAGCATCAGTTTGCCCAGATCACGGCGTAGGGCCTGTTGTTCGCGGGCGCTCTTTTCATTTTCTTTTTTTCTTTCCAGGGCCCCCTTCCCTTTCTTACCCCCCGGTTGGGGCCGCCCGGATATGGCGCCTTGGGCGTCCGGGGCTTCCCTTCGCCGCCGGAAGGTCTCGTCCAGTTGCTTCTGCTGACGCTGGTTCAGAGACCGCAGCGCATCCATGATGCGCTTGGCCCGGACCATGTCCTCGCGGGGCTTCCTGGTTTGCATGCCCTGGCGGATGCCGTCCAGCATGCGCTTGAGGTTCGACAGCATTCGCCGGGCTGCCTCGAGCGACCCGGTACGGGCAAGTTCCCGGGCTTCTTCGATCATGCGCTGCAAATCGGCGCCTTCGAGCGAACGCGAGGACGGGTTGAAGGGCAGTTGGCTCAACCCCTGCTTTTCAAGGTGTTCGGCAAGGGCGGCAAGGTACTTGTCCAGCGCCCCCCTCAGTTCGTCCATCAGGCGCTCGATTTGTTCGGAGTCCTTGCCGTTCCTCAGAGCCCGCATCAGTTGCTCCTGAATGTTTTTCAGGTCGCGCTCGGCAATGGCGAATTCGCCGTCCTCGATGCGCAGCGCCGTTTCCCACAACAACGCCTGCACGGCGCCGATGCCGGTGTCGCTCTCGTCGTGGATCAGGCGGCTGGCGGCAACGCTGAGGGCCAGGAAGACGATGGTGTCGTCGAAAAAGTGCTGGGGCCGGCTGGTGATATCCCTGAGCGCCTCGATCACCTCGGCGACGACGGCGTCCGACGGCTTGTTTAATTTCTTGCGGGCTTCGGCGATAGCGCGGGCGACCGGATGATTGAATATCCTTTCCGGCAAAACGACCTTGATGGCATCGCTTTCCCCCGCCTGGCCACGGGCGTCAAGGGCCTGCAATCGCACCAGGACCGGCAGCCCGGCCCAGGGATGGGCGCTGAAATCCTGGATGCTCGATCCCTCGACCCGGTTGGAACCCAGCCCCGGCAACGGCAGTTCGGCGCGGATGGCGGACGGACCGCCGGGAACGGAGAACCCCTCGGGATGGCGGATCACCACCTGAAGCCCGGCCAGCCCGTAGTCGTCCCGGGCCTCGTAGTCGAGCCTGAACTGCGCCCGCCCGGTGCGCCCCGGCGCCCGGGTGAATTCGACTTCCGGCGGCCTGTCAACGGTCACCCGCAAGGCCCAACTGGCCAGCGTCCGTCCGCCGACGCGGACCTCCAGGGTATCGGCGTTCTTGTCCGCGTTCTCGAGGATCGTTTCCACCCGGTAGCTGCCGGCGCCGTCCCGGCCGCCTCCGGCATTACCCTCCGGCTTGCCGATAACGGCGAATTGGATGATCTTGCCGCCGATCACCAGTTCCGGCGGGCGGGCGGCGCCGAGGGCCTGGGCCAGCAGGGTCGAGCCCACCGGCGCCTCGATCGGCGGCGGCTGGGATGCACCGGCATTGCTTTGACCATCCGGGGTGGCGGCCAAAACCGGGGGCCGTTCCAGAAACATCGGCGCCAGGCCGGTATAGGCGGGCGGCGTGATCCACAGGTCCAGTTCCAAAGGACCATGGAGTCCGGCATCCAGCCTCGGCACCAGGGCGCGCTCGAGCCGGGCCCAGGCGTTGCCGCCGCCGGCCGCCGCCGCGATCACCAGGAAAAGCAGAACCACCGCCCTCAACCCATAGGGATCCCGGCGGGCCAGGCCGGGAGACGGCAGGGCAACGCGGAGCCTGCCCGCGGCCTCGGCCATGCGCCTGAGGTGTATCCGCCACAGCCCTTGCGTACCGGCGTTGCCCGGGGCATTGCCAAGGCCCGTTACCAGCCGGTCGTGGAGCGCCGTCAGCGGCCGGTGGTCGAGGCCGCTGTCCCGTTCCAGGCGGTGTTCGGCGGTTTTTTCGTCAACCGCCCGGTAATTCCGGGCAGCGCCGCGGGCCATGAATCCGAAGGCGGCGGCGAACAACACCAAGGCGAGGGAATGCAGCCAGAAAGGCAGCATCGGCAAAAGGTCCAAAAGCGCCACCGATACGAACACCGCCAGAACGCCAGCCGCCGGCCACAGGCATGGCCACAGCCGTTCCCAGGCGACGGCGGCCCGGGCCACGCCCAACAGCAACCGGTAACGTCTCCGCCACGGTCCCCCGGGCGGCGGGCCAAGAGTTTCGGGGGCGGGTTGACGGGGCTTTTTCATTCGCCGGCTTCCTGTCTGGCGCCGGCCCATTCAAGCCATCGGGGAAGCGATTCGCGGGCCAGCATGTCGTCAACGGAAATCCGCTCGCGGACGACCGAGAACTCAGCCTCGGAGACCATGACCTCGGGCACCAGCGGCCGGGTGTTGTAGGTAGACGCCATCACCGCCCCATAGGCGCCGGCCGTGCGCACGCACAAAAGGTCGCCGGCCTGGATTTCCGGCAACGGCCTGGGCTTGCCGAAGGTATCTCCCGTCTCGCAGATCGGACCGACCACTTCCACCTCCGTTGACGTTGCGCCGGCCGGTGGCTCGGTTACCACCTGGATCACGTGATGGGCATTATAAAGGGTCGGCCGGACCAAATCATTCATCGCCGCATCGACGATCACGAAATGATGCTTGGCGCCTTCCTTGACGTTGACCACCCGCGTCACCAGAACGCCCGCGTTGCCGGCGATCATGCGCCCCGGCTCGAAGATGACCTGGCAGTCAAGGTCGCCGACCACGGTTTGAACCATGGCGCCGTATTCCTGGGGGCTGGGCGGGGTTTCGTCCTCGTAGGGAATGCCGAGCCCGCCGCCCAGGTCCAGGCGCTCGATCAGGTGGCCCCCGTCCCTAAGGTCCCCCACCAGCCCGGCCACCTTTTCATAAGCCTGGCGGAAGGGCTCCAGGTCCAGGATCTGTGATCCGATGTGGACGGCAACCCCGGTAACGCGGAGGCCCGGCAATTCTGCCGCCTTCTGATAGGCCGCCGGCACTTGCGCCCAGTTTATGCCGAATTTGTTTTCGCTTTTGCCGGTGGCGATTTTTTCGTGCGTCTCGGCATCGACGTCCGGATTGACCCGGATGGCGATCGAAGCCTCCACACCCAACGATTGGGCGACGCCGGAAAGGGTTTCAAGCTCCGCCGTCGATTCGACGTTGATCTGCAGGACGCCGGCCTTGAGCGCGGCGGCCATTTCCTCAACCGTCTTGCCGACGCCCGAGAAAACGATCCTGCCGGCCGGCACCCCCGCCACCAGGGCGCGCTTCATCTCGCCCGCCGATACCACGTCGGCGCCGGCGCCGAGCCCGGCCAGGGTCGCGATCACGGCGATATTTGAATTCGCCTTGACCGCGTAACAGATGACGGCGTCGAGCGCCTCGACGGCTTCGGCGAAGACCCGGTAATGCCTTTCCAGGGTCGCCCGGGAATAGCAATAAAAGGGCGTGCCCATATGGTCGGCGATTTGCCTTAACGGCACCGCCTCGGCGCATAATTCGCCATCGGTATATTGAAAATGGTCCATTTTTTACCGGTCCCTGCCCAGCGGCCCGACTTAAATCAATAAGACTCAATCAATAAGAAGGCCGGTTGGGATATTCCAAGGGGAAGCCCAGCGGCGAATAGGCGGTCCCATCCTTTTGCTTCGCTTTCGGCTGCCCTGGCAGCGGCGCCGCGCCCGTATTCGGGGCCGGGGCCGGATACGTACGCGAATAGGTGCTGCCGGGCGGATACTCGGGCGACGACTTGACGCCGCAACCGGCCACCAACAACGCCACGGCGGCCAGGACCAGAATTCCGTTCACCGCTGTGTTCATGTCAAAAACCTCTTGCGGGCATCGGCCACGGCTTTTTTGACCCTCTTCGGCGCGGTGCCGCCATAACTTGTCCGGCTTTTTACAGCGTCGTCCACGTTCAAGACACCGAAAACGCCCTTGCTAATCCCGGCCTCCACCGCCTGCATCTGCTTGAGCTCCAGCCCGTCGAGGCCGACGCCCTTGTCCTCGGCCAGTTTGACCAGTTCAGCGGTGACGTGATGGGCGTCCCGAAACGGCATGTCCAATTCCCTCACCAGCCAATCGGCCAGGTCCGTGGCGGTCGAAAAGCCCTTGCCGGCATCTTCTTTCATGCGCTCGGTATGGAAGCTCATTCCGCTCACCATGCCGGTCATAACGGCCACGCACAAGTCCAGCGTATCGGCGGTTTCGAACACCGGCACCTTGTCTTCCTGCAGGTCCTTGCCATAGGACACGGGCAGGCCCTTCAAAGCCGTCAACAGCCCGCCGAGGGCGCCGATGACGGCGCCCGCCTTGCCGCGCACCAGTTCGGCGGCGTCCGGGTTGCGCTTCTGCGGCATGATCGAAGACCCGGTCGAATAGGCGTCCGGCATGCGCGCATAGGCGAACTGTCCGGAACACCAAAGGACGATCTCTTCGGCCATGCGCGATAAATGGACCGCCAGGATCGCCGCCAGGCTCAAGTATTCAAGCGCGAAGTCCCGGTCCGAAACCGCATCGAGGGAATTCGCCGTCGGCCGGTCGAAACCGAGCGCACCCGCCGTCTCATCCCGGTCGATGGGAAAGGACGTGCCGGCCAGCGCCGCTGCGCCCAGCGGGTTTTCGTTGAGCCTTGCCCGGCAATCGACGGCCCGGCCCCGGTCGCGGCCCAGCATTTCCACATAGGCCAGCAGATGATGGCCGAGCGTTATCGGCTGCGCCGATTGCAGGTGGGTGAAGCCCGGCATGACGGTATGGCTGTGTTCGTCGGCGCGGTTGATCAGCGCCTCCTGCAAGTCCCTGAGGCCGGCGTCCAGGGCATCCAAGGCGTCCCGTACCCACAGCTTGAGGTCGGTGGCGACCTGGTCGTTCCGGGACCGCGCCGTATGCAGCCTGCCGGCGGCCTCGCCGATCAGTTCACCCAAGCGTGATTCGACATTCATGTGAATGTCCTCCAAAGCTTTCTTGAACTCGAACTTGCCGCCTTCGATTTCTTCGGCGATGGTGTCCAGGCCCTTGATGATGGCATTGGCGTCGGCATTGGATATGATGCCCGTCTTGGCCAGCATCGCCGCATGGGCCTTGGAACCGGCAATGTCCTGGGCATAAAGGCGCCGGTCGAAATCAATGGACGCATTGATTTCCTCCATGATATCCGCGGCTTTGGCCTGGAACCGGCCGCCACGGATGCCCTTTATCCCAGGCCCGCCGGGGGCGGGCGCCAGCTTTTTGGATTTATTTGCCATCGTTCCGAACCTGATCGAAAAACCGGAGCAACAAAAAACCTTGAAACGCCTGACAACACGTCTTGCCGCGCCGCTTCTTATCGCCGTTCCGGTCTTGTTTTTTTGGCTGCTGTTCGCGGTAATTGACCCCATATCACAGTCCCTGGCAAGTGCGGAAGGGGGCAAATGCTCGGCCCCGGACGGCGTGCTCGGCAATTACCAGGCTTGGGACCCGCCCCGCCCGGTCACCGAGGCTCCCTTCTTTGACGCCGGCGGCAAACCCCGGACCCTTGCCGATTACCGCGGCCGGGGCGTGGTTTTCAATTTCTGGGCGACCTGGTGCGCGCCGTGTGTCAGGGAAATGCCGCAACTGGACCGGCTCAGGAAACTGCTGACAGGCTTTGGCATCGAGGTCCTGGCGCTCGACGAGGACCGGGCCGGGGCGCCGTTGGCGGAAAAGTTCTTCCGCGAAAACCGGATCAGGAACCTGGACGTCCTCGTCGACCGCGGCGGCAAGGTCTTGAGGGCCTCAAAAATCCGGGGCATGCCGACAACGTTGTTGATCAACGCCCGGGGTTTGGAAGTCGGCCGGGTCGAGGGCGCCGCCGAATGGGACGGCAAGGAAGCCGTCGCCTTTCTCAAGCGTTGCCTGGGAAATTCTAAAGAGGGAAAATGAACACCCCCCTGTTCATGCCCTTGCTCACCCTCACCGCCGTCCTGGCGCTCGGCCTTACCGCTTGCGCCCCCGTGCCCGTCCACTGGCGGAAGGCCGGCGCCGGCGAGGCTGAATGGAACCGGGACAAAGCCGCGTGCCAAAGCCGCGCCCGCGCCGAAGTCAGCCGCCGGTACGGCGAGGCTGCCTCAGAGGTCGGATCGCCCGTTTACGGGTCCGGCCGGACCCTTGAAAAGAGCATGGCCCGCTACGACGCTCAAAGGGGCCAGAGGCGGTTCTATGAAAACTGCCTGAAGGCCCGTGGCTACGCCAAAACCAGAACGGAACCGGCAAAGTAAGGACTGGAAATTGCCCCCGGCGGGTATTACTTTTTATTCAAGCAATAAACCCCATCGAACCGGATGGAGACAAATAGAATTTCAAACTAAGGAGGATAACCATGGGTTTACAACTGGGCAGCGAAGCGCCCGACTTTACCGCCGAAACCACCGAGGGCTCCATCAATTTCCACGAGTGGATCGGCGACGGATGGGCGATGATGTTTTCGCATCCGAAGGACTTCACGCCGGTCTGCACCACCGAGCTCGGCGCCGTGGCGAAAATGAAGCCCGAGTTCGACAAGCGCAACGTCAAGATCATCGGCATCAGCGTCGATTCCGTGGACGACCACAAGGCATGGTCCAAGGACATCGAGGAAGCCACGGGCAGCGCCGTCAACTACCCCTTGATCGGCGATCCGGAGCTTAAAGTAGCGAAGCTCTACGGCATGCTGCCGGCCGACGAGTCGGGCGGCGCCGAGGGGCGCACCGCCGCAGACAACGCGACCGTCCGCAACGTTTACATCATCGGGCCTGACAAGAAGATCAAGTTGATCATCACCTACCCCATGAGCACCGGCCGCAACTTCGACGAGGTGCTCCGGGTCATCGATTCCTGTCAGTTGACGGCCAATCACCAAGTGGCGACGCCGGCCAACTGGAACAACGGCGACGACGTGATCATCGTCCCCGCCGTTTCCGACGAGGACGCCAAGAAAAAGTTCCCGGACGGCTGGAAAGCGCCGAAACCATATCTGCGCATCGTCCCGCAACCCAACTGACGGGGGCGGCCGGGGCGTTAAGGCGAAATAAAACGGCGGCTCCCCGGGGATCGCGGGGGGACCGCCGTTTTTCGCGTTTAAGGGGTTAACCTTTGGGGAGAGGTTAAGCCGCCAACTGTTTTTCGGAATCCTCTTCCGAGTTGGCGGCGGTAAGGCCGGCAACCGCCTGGCCGGCGGTCGGGCCCGGCGCAACGTCTTCGCGCCTGAGTTCATTATTGACCACCGCCGGAATCTGGTCGCGCCTGAAACCGATGTCCTTGAGCAGGTAATCGGGCAGTCTCTCCAGTTCGCGGTAGAGCGCGTTGCGGCGGTTCCAGTCGGCGACCGATTTGGTCAGCCCGAGGACAGCCTTGCCAAGCCATTTTCCGATCTGCCGAACGAAGCGGGCCATTTCCACCTGGCGGGCATAACGGCCCAACGCCGCACGCGCCAGCGGATCCAACGGCCGGTTTGCGGCGGTGGTGAAAACGTTGTTATTCTTATTTTGCATACCTTGTCTCTTTCGTTCTCTGATTTCGGATGGCAGCCCCGCCGCGTTAAATTCTTTTAAAGCCAGGGATATTGCCTTCTCACCCATTAAAATAGGGCAAAAATTCTAGCTTTAAACCTTCTGGTTTGCAGTGCAGCATTGTATAAATTGCATGGCTTGTCCATATTCTCCCCGGTCTTTTAATCAATGGGCCCGTGCCCATGGCGTATGACAGGGAAGGGCGAGCCTGCTAAACAGGAGTGACCGCAGCAAAGGAGAACGCCTGTGGCCTTGGACGGCAAAAAATCAAACAACAAATCCGGAGACCAACGCACCGGCACGAAACCGCTTCAGGCCCTCAGGGGTGAACTGGAACGCCTGGGCCTGGACGGGCTGATCGTTCCCCGCAGCGACGAACACCAGGGCGAGTACGTCGCCCGGCGGTCGGAAAGGCTGGCCTGGCTGACCGGGTTCACCGGATCGGCGGGAATGGCGGTGGTGCTTGGCGACAAGGCGGCAATTTTCACTGACGGCCGCTATACGTTGCAGGCCGAGGCCGAGGTCGAAAGCGGCCTTTTCGAACATTGCCACCTGACCGAAAGCCCGCCCACCGATTGGATCGCCGACAACCTGAAACCCGGGGCCAAGCTGGGATACGACCCATGGCTGCTGACGCCGGGCCAGGAAAAGCGCTTTCGGACGGCCTGCAAGAAGGCCGGCGGGACCCTTGCCGCCACCGAAAGCAATCCTATCGACCAGGTATGGGCCGATCAGCCGCCGCCGCCGGTGACGCCCGTGTTCGCCCATGACCAAGCTTTCGCCGGCCTGGCGTCGGTCAAGAAACGCAGGCAGGTGGCCGCTCTGCTGAAAAAGCAAAAGCTCGACGCGGCGGTGTTGACGACCCCCGATTCCATCGCCTGGCTTCTGAACATAAGGGGCGCCGACGTGCCGTTCACGCCGCTGGCCTTGTCGTTTGCCATCATCCACGCGGACGCAAGCGCTGATCTTTTCATCGACCCGGGCAAGCTCGATCAGGAAATCATGGACCACTTGGGCGCCGACGTCCGCTGCCACGATCCCGGCGGTTTCGGGCCGGCCCTCGACGGCCTGGGCCGGGACAAAAAGACCGTGCGCCTCAATCCCGAAAGCGCGCCGGTGTGGGTCCTGAACCGGCTTCAGAAGGCGGACGCCGATGTTGACCGGGGCGTTGATCCCTGCCAGTTGCCGAAGGCCAAGAAGAACGCCACCGAACTTGAAGGCATTCGCGACGCCCACCGGCGCGACGGGGCGTCCTTGACCCGGTTTCTGGCCTGGCTGGCCCGGGAAGCCCCGAAAGGCGGGCTGACCGAGATGGCGTGCGCCGACAAGCTGGAATCGCTGCGCCGCGGCAACGACCATTTCCAGGGGCTCAGCTTTGCCACCATTTCGGGCGCCGGCGCCAACGGCGCCATCGTCCATTACCGGGTAAGCGGCGAAACAGACGACACCCTCGATGACGGCACCCTTTACCTGGTGGATTCAGGGGCGCAATACCTGGACGGCACCACCGACGTCACCCGGACAGTGGCCATTGGCAACCCCACAGGCGAAATGCGGCGTCATTTCACCCTCGTCCTCAAGGGCCATATCGCGGTGGCCACCGCCCGTTTCCCGGAAGGCACCACCGGCAGCCAGCTCGACACCCTGGCCCGCAAGGCGCTGTGGGCCGAGGGGTTGGATTACGACCACGGCACCGGCCACGGGGTCGGTTGCTTCTTAGGCGTCCACGAAGGGCCGCAGCGCATTTCCAAAAGGCCCAACCGGGTGGCGCTTGAGCCCGGCATGGTGGTGTCCAACGAACCGGGCTATTACAAGCCGGGTGCGTACGGCATCCGCATCGAGAACCTGGTCACCGTGGTTGCCGCTAAAAAACCCAAAGGCACCGAAAAGGCACTGTTGGCGTTCGAGACCCTGACGTTGGCGCCCATCGACCGGACGCTGGTGGACCCCGACATGCTGGCGGCGAAAGAAATTGGGTGGGTGGACGCCTATCACGCCCGGGTGCTGACGGAGATCGGCCCGCTTGTCGACAAAACGACGGCGAAATGGCTGAAAAAGGCGGCGGCGCCCCTTTAGCTTTCACCCACCCTGTAGAGATAAACCCGGCTCAAGTGCGCATCGGCGGCGGTCTTTTCGTCAACCGGCCGCCAATCACGTATCTGGAAGGTGTTGGAAAGCACCAAAGCGCCGGTTGGAAGTTCCGCCGCCAGTTTGGGTTTCAGTCTGTCGATTGCCGGCGGTGGCAGGTAACACGCCACCATCGCCGCGTCGCCCAGATCGGCGCGATGAAAATCGCCAAGGATGAACGTCAGGTTGCCGGGACCGCCGAAAAACTGCCTGAGACGGGAAAAGGCCCAGGGCAGCGGCGACACCTCGAAGGCGACCACCGGGGATAAGGGATAGCGCCGGGCCAGCGCCAGCGCCAGCCCGCCCCAGCCGGCGCCGAGCTCATAGATGGGCCCGTCTATTTCCGGCGGCAGCAACTCCATCATGGTTTCCCGGACGGCCGCCGACGTCGGCAGCGGCGAAGCGCCGGTGGTCAGCGTCGGGATAAAAACCAGGGCGATGGCCGCCAAAACGGCGATGAGAACGGCGATTTCCAATGTCATCCGCGAGAAGCCCCCTTCAGCGCGTTGAATGTCTCGGGGTTTTGGACTAAATCAAGCTTACCCGCTGCCGGCGGGTGCGCCCACTTACAGCGTGGAAACATGGTCATGGCTCTGTTCGGGAAATCCAAGAAAAAAACGATCACCCCCGTGGTCCCCAATGACGTTTCCTGGGTGCGCTCGCCAAAGAACCAGTTTTATAATTTCCTCAACCTGTACCCGGAAGAAGTGGGGTTGAAGGGGGTTTCGGGCGTTTACGTGATCTGGCACGGGGGGCTCAGGCCGGAATGGATCTACATCGGCCTGACCGATGACCTGGCCGCGTCCTTCGAGAGCATTCGCGGCAACGACGAGGTCATGGAATTCCAGGGACACGGCAGCCTGTTCGTCACCTGGTCCGAGATCAGACAGGAATTCCAGGCCGGCGTGGTGAAATACCTGTACAAAATCCTGAAGCCCATCGTCGCCAACCCCGAGTCCCCCGACGAGGACGTGCCCCCGATCGCGGTTTACCCGCCGGGCCTGGAGCCGCCCAGGATGACCACCTGAGCGCCCGGCCACGCTTTGGAACGTTTCCGGTCTCGCCAGTTAATATTTTTGGAAGCGGCGGCGCCCACGCGGTATGATGGACCATGGCCATCGTTGTGAACATAATCGTCGGCATCGCGCTGTTGGCGACGGCCTTGATTCTCGTTGGCGGGCTGGTCTCCATGGGCTTCGAGAACGCGTTCAACGAAAAATTCTCGAACCTGCTGATGCGCTACCGGGTGATCGCTCAAGGCGCGGCCGTGGCGCTGATGGCGGTGGCCGCCATCCTCCTGAACATCTGAGGGCGGCGGTTTTTTATTTCTCCGGCTCGCCTGATTTCAGCCATTCCTCGTATTCGGCCCTGGTTTCGTCGTTGGGCGGGTAGACGCCGGGGACCTTGCGTCCTTCCTTGATCTTCAGCTTGGCGAAGCGTTCATAGCGCTCCTGCTCGACGCCGTCCTTGGCTACTTCGGCCGCCAGCGCCTTCGGGATCACCACCACCCCGTCGCCGTCGCCCATGATCACGTCGCCCGGAAAGACGGCAACGCCGCCGCACCCAACCGCCGTTTCGATGTCGGCCGCCGCGTGCCCGGCAATGCTGGCCGGCGCCGCCGGACCGGCGGCGTATAGCGCCAGGCCAACCGCGAGCGCCTCGCCGCAATCTCTGATGCCGCCGTCGGAAACGACGCCGGCGACACCTCTGATTTTCAGCCTTTCGACCAGAATATCGCCGATCACCGCCAAATCGCCGCGGCCGCGGCCGTCAATGACCAGCACGCTTTTCTCCGGCGCTTGTTCGATGGCAAGCCTGGGCGGATAATCGGGCTTGCCCAGGATCTCGGGCTGGGACAGGTCTTCCCTGAGCGGCACATAGCGCAGTGTATAGGCGGGCCCGATCAGCTTTTGCACGGGATCGTTCAACGGCCGGACGCCGGCCATGGAGACATTGCGGATGCCGCGTTTCAAAAGCTGCATGGTAACGGTGGCGACGCTGATATTGCTTAAGCCTTCGTAAGTTTCGCCGTCCATGGATGTTCCCCCGGGGTTTCGTCCTTGGCCGCGCATTCTGCCGCCTTTTCGGCTGTTTTTCCATGACCTTCGGGGTTTGAGCGTCTATACCGGGCGCATGGAAGAAGCCCTTCTCTAAGAGAGGCGGAAACGATGGTCAAACTGGACAAAATCTATACCCGGGGCGGCGATAAGGGCGAGACCTCGCTCGGCGGCGGCGGCCGGGTCGCCAAGCACGACACCCGGGTCCGGGCCTACGGCACAATCGACGAGGCCAACGCCGTTATCGGGCTCGCCCGGAACCATACCAAGGGCGACGCCGATAAAATGCTGGCCCGCATCCAGAACGACCTGTTCGACCTCGGTGCCGACCTATGCCGGCCGCAAGGATCGGATAAGGAGGAAGGCGCGCTCCGCATCACCGGCGCTCAGGTGAAGCGCCTGGAGGGCGAGATCGACGCCATGAACGCCGGGCTGGAGCCCCTCGAATCATTCATCCTGCCCGGCGGCACCAAAGCCGCGGCCTGGCTGCATCTGGGCCGCACCGTGGTCAGGCGCGCCGAAAGGCTGATTTGTGAGCTGGCGGAAACCGAAGACGTCAACACCGAGACCGTGAAATACGTCAACCGGCTGTCGGACCACCTTTTCCAACTCGCCCGCACCGTTAACGAGCACGGAAAAAAGGACGTTTTGTGGGAGCCCGGCGCCAACCGCTAAGCCGCCTTGACCTTGGGTTTTCGGGCCATTATTGTGCAAGTGCGAAGAGGGCGGACAGCCCCGGAAATATTGGTGTTTCCAGGCCGGATGCCGGTTTTTTTTCAGTAACATCAAACACCCCGTCATAAGGGTTTCTGTTTCAGGGCAGGTCATCAATGAAGGTGCTGGTCGCGGTCAAGCGGGTCGTTGATTTCAACGTCAAAATCCGGGTCAAATCGGACGGCTCCGGCGTCGAGACCGCCAACGTCAAGATGTCCATGAACCCCTTCGACGAGATCGCCGTCGAGGAAGGTGTCAGGATGCGTGAATCGGGCACGGCGGAAGAACTGATCGCGGTGTCCATGGGCCCCCGGGCGTGCCAGGAGACCATCCGCACGGCGCTCGCCATGGGCGCGGACCGGGGCATCCACGTCGAAACGGACGTAGAGCTTGAACCCTTGGCCGTCGCCAAGTGCCTGAAGGCCATCGCCGACAAGGAAAGCCCGGATCTGATCATCACCGGCAAGCAGGCCATCGACGGCGACAACAACCAGACGGGCCAGATGCTGGCGGCGCTGTTGGGGTGGGCGCAAGGCGCGTTTGCCTCAGATATCCAACTCGGTGACGGCAAGGTCCAGGTCACCTGCGAGATCGACGGCGGCCTGGAAACCGTGTCGTTGACCATGCCGGCCGTCATCACTACCGATCTCAGGCTTAATGAGCCCCGTTATGCGTCGCTGCCCAACATCATGAAGGCCAAGAAAAAACCCATCGACGTGATGACGCCCGAAGACCTCGGCGTTGACGCGGCGCCGAAGCTGGAGACGCTCAAGGTCGAGGAACCTGAAGGCCGGGACGCCGGAGTCATCGTCGAAAGCGCCGCCGAGTTGGTGGATAAGCTCAGGAACGAAGCAAAGGTGATCTGATGGGCGTTCTGGTCATCGCCGAACACGACAACGCGAAACTGAAGCTGGCGACGCTGAACGCCGTCACCGCGGCCTCGGAACTGGGCGAGGTGACGGTGCTGGTCGCCGGCTCAAACTGCCGGGGGGTGGCCGAAGCCGCGGCCGGGACGGGCGGCGTCGGCAAGGTGTTGCTGGCCGACGGCCCGGGCCTGGAACATCCCATAGCCGAAACCCTGGCCCCCCTTATCGCCGGTTTGGCCCCGGACTTCAGCCACGTGCTAGCGACGGCCACCACCTTCGGCAAGAGCCTCATGCCCCGGGTGGCGGCGTTGTTGGACGTTCAGCAGATTTCAGATATTACCGGCATCGAGGGCGCCGACACCTTCATCCGCCCCATTTACGCCGGCAACGCCATGGCGACGGTGAAAAGCAACGACCCTGTCAAGGTCATCACCGTCCGCGCCACCGCCTTCGAGGCGGCTGGCGGTGATGGCAGCGCCGACATCGAGGAAACCGGGGCGGGGGACCCATCCCCCCTTTCCACTTTCGTCAGCCAGGAACTGACCAAAACCGAACGGCCGGAATTGACCAGCGCCCGGGTGGTGATTTCCGGCGGCCGCGGCATGCAGTCGGGCGACAACTTCAAGCTTCTGGAAGACATCGCCGACAAGCTGGGGGCCGCCGTCGGCGCCTCCCGCGCCGCCGTCGACGCCGGGTTCGTTCCCAATGATTACCAGGTCGGGCAAACGGGAAAAGTGGTGGCGCCTGATTTGTACATCGCTGTCGGCATTTCCGGCGCCATTCAGCACCTGGCGGGGATGAAGGATTCCAAGGTCATCGTCGCCATCAACAAAGACGAAGACGCGCCCATTTTTCAGGTCGCCGACTTCGGCTTGGTTCAGGACTTGTTCGACGCACTTCCGGAATTGTCATCGGAACTAGACAAACAGGGATAAACGGGCTCCCATAGCCCCAGGGACAGGAAAAATGGCTCCTAATATAAAGAAAATCGGCATCATCGGCTGTGGCCAAATGGGCAAGGGAATTGCGCACGTTTGCGCCGTTGCCGGCTTTGACGTGTACCTGATGGACTCAAACGCCGATGCCCTTAAGAAAGTCGTCGCAGACATCGGAAAGGGCATGGAAAAAAGGGTCCAGCGGGACGAAATCACCGAAGACGACAAGAAAAAGGCGCTGAAAAGGATTTCCACGGGCAAGGACTACAAGGGATTCAAGGACTGTCAGCTTGTCATCGAGGCGGCCACCGAGGACGAGCAGGTCAAAAAAGAGATCCTGAAAGAGCTGTGCAAGAACCTCGCGGCCGATACGATGATCGCGTCGAACACGTCTTCCATCTCGATCACGCGCTTGGGCGCGCAGACCGACCGACCGGAAAAGTTCGTCGGCATGCATTTCATGAACCCGGTGCCACGCATGGAATTGGTGGAAATGATCCGCGGCATCGCCACCGGGGAAGAGACCTATCAGGCGGTCCGCGAATTGGCGAAAAAGCTGGGCAAGACCCCGGTCAACGCCGAGGACTTCCCCGCCTTCATCGTCAACCGTATCGTGCTGCCGATGATCAACGAGGCCATCTATACGCTTTATGAGGGCGTCGGCTCGGTCGAGGCCATCGACACCGCCATGAAGCTCGGCACCCGTCATCCCATGGGGCCGCTTGAGCTGGCCGACTTCATCGGGCTGGATACGTGCCTGGCGGTGATGCACGTGCTTCACGACGGGTTGGCGGACACCAAGTACCGGCCTTGTCCGTTGCTGGTGAAATACGTCGAGGCCGGCTGGCTCGGCCGCAAATCGGGCAAGGGATTCTACGATTATTCGAGCGGCGAGCCGGTGCCGACGCGCTAAGGACCGCCACGGCTTGTAAATGCGCATTGACATGCGTATAGTTATGCGCATATATTTGGGCATCTGATCTGGAGATCCCCATGCGTATGGCATTTTTAAGAATGGCCGACGCCCCGAAACGGCCAACCAACGTATCTCTCAACCAGGAAAAGCTTTCATTGGCCAAGACGCTCAAGGTCAATGTTTCCCGTGCCGCCGAACATGGCCTTGAATTGGCGATCAAAAAAGAATTGGCGAAACAGTGGTTGCAGGAGAACAAGGCCGCGCTCGATAGTTCGAACGAATATGTGGAGAAGCACGGGCTGCCGCTTGCCCAATACCGGCAATTCTAATGGCGCGGTTCGACGTTTACAAAAATCCTGATGGTTCCGGTTATTGGCTCGATGTTCAGGCCAACCTTTTGGAGCATCTGAATACAAGAGTGGTTGTTCCGCTGATGCTTCTGGATGAGGCGCCAAGTCCAGCCCATCGGCTTAATCCAACATTCCAGGTCGGTGAGGAGAAGGTCATTATGGTGTCCCAGTTCCTTTCCGCCGTGCCAACATCCATCCTGAAAACGCCCGTGACATCGCTGGAAGCCAACGATATCGAGATCATCGACGCCATCGACATGGTCTTGCAGGGTTTTTGATTGGGAGCGCGCCGACTCGTTAAAGCACCCTTCGAGACGGGTCTTCGACCCCCTTAAGGCGTGAGGCATAAAGAAATGATGCTCCTCATCCTGAGCCACGAGCGCAAGCGAGCGTGTCGAAGGATTGTTGCCGCAAATCCACTTTTTCAGCAACCTGCTAGTGCAGCTCCGCCCTCAGCTTCTGGCGGTAGACGTCGATCACCACCAGCTTGCCCTTCTCAACCACGTGCCAGAACTGCCAGCCGTTGCAGGCCGGCGCCTTCTGCACATAGGCGCCGACCTGATGGATGGAGCCCTTGAAATCGGCGGTGACCAGGGTGCCGTCGGCGCGCACTTTGGCCTTATGGCGGCGGCGGTGGTCGGTGAGCGTGGTGCCGGGCTGGAGAATGCCGCGTTCGACCAGCCAGCCGAAGGGAATGCGCGGTTGCGTGCGCTTGGCGGGCGTTGACAATAGCGTCTCGTCGGCGACCGGCTTGACCTTGGCCAGGCGCTTTTCGGCCAGCTTCACATAGTTTGCGTCCTGTTCTATCCCTAAGTACCGGCGGCCCAGCTTCTTGGCCACGGCGCCGGTGGTGCCGGAGCCGAAAAACGGATCCAGGATCAAATCGCCGACCTCGGTGGCGGCCAGAACCGCGCGGTGCAACAGCGCTTCCGGCTTTTGCGTCGGGTGCGCTTTCTTGCCGTTCTTCTTCAAACGCTCCGGCCCGGTGCATAACGGCAACAGCCAGTCGGACCGCATCTGCAAATCGTCGTTGAGGTTTTTCATCGCCTGGTAATTGAAGCGATAGCGCGACTCCTTGTCGCGCGCGCACCAGATCAGGATTTCATGGGCGTTGGTGAACCGCCGCCCGCGGAAGTTGGGCATCGGGTTGGTCTTCCGCCAGATCACGTCGTTGAGGATCCAATACCCCAGATCCTGAAGCGTGGCGCCGACACGATAGATGTTGTGATAGGACCCGATCACCCACAGCGTGCCATGGGGCGTCAACAGCCGGCGGCAGGCCTGAAGCCAGTTTTTGGTGAATTCGTCGTATTGGGCGAAGGTGTCGAACTGGTCCCAGTCGTTGTCGACGCCCGCGACGCGCGACTGGTTGTTGGGGCGGAGAAGCTCGCCTTCCAATTGCAAGTTATAAGGCGGGTCGGCGAACACCATGTCCACCGACGCCTCGGGCAGCCCCGACATGACGTCGATGCAGTCCCCCAGGATGATTTTATTCACTTCGACGCTTCGATCCCTACCCATGGCCGGAAGCATGGGCAAGCCGGGACTCGCCGTCAACAATTAAATGGATTCAATGGTTTAGAGGGATTCAGACGATCAAGATATGGGAGTCACAATGCCGTCTTCCGCAATATCTAGGGCGTCTTGGAGGCCGAGGATTCTTTTAATGGGCGCGTAGCTCAGCCGGTGTTCGGGCGTCACCCCCAGCCGTTCCAAAGCACTTTGGTGCTGCTTGGTCCCGTACCCGGCGTTGGTTTCCCAGCCATAGCCGGGAAAGGTCTCGGCCAGGCCGGCCATGATCCGGTCCCGGGTCACCTTGGCGGCGATGGACGCGGCGGCAATGGACAGACTCTTGGAATCCCCCCGGACCACGCAGCGCACCGGGCAACCCAGCCGGGGTTCCCGGTTGCCGTCCACCAGCGCCATGTCGGGGCGCCGGCCAAGCGCCTCGACCGCCCGGGCCATGGCCAAAAACGTCGCCTGAAGGATGTTCATGGAATCTATTTCGGCGACCTCGGCCCGGCCGACGCCGATCCGGGCCTCTTTTTCCAGCGCCGCCAGCAGCGTCTCGCGCTTGGCCGGACTGAGTTTCTTGGAATCGTCCAATTCGTTTTTGAGCACCGGCGACAGCCCCGCCGCATCGAGGATCACGGCGCCCGCCACCACCGGCCCCGCCCACGGGCCGCGGCCGGCCTCGTCCACGCCGGCGACGACGGCATGGCCCCGCTGGTGGGCTTCCTCCTCTAAGCTGAAATCAGGCATGTCCGCGAATCCCCCGCCACCCGCATAATCTAGCACAGCCGCGGGTTTTGGCGAACCCGGGGGCGAAGACGCCTAAGAATCCGGGGGTTAGGGCCCCCTATCGGCGGCACATAGTCGTATGCTACACTGGCGCGGGCTCAGAAGCCCCCAGGAGGATGAAATGGCACGCGTGATGATTTCTTGCCCGGAAACGGGGGAACCCGTGTTCACGGGAATGACGTTTGATTGGCAGTCGTTCGAGAACGTCAGGATCGGGGAAAAGTCGGTCCGCTGCTCGGCCTGCGGCGACGAGCACACCTGGAAACGCCCCGATGCCTATCTGGAAGAGGACGGCGGCGGCGCCTGAGGGCGGTTAAAACAGCGACGGATGAACCGTCCCTGGGGTCCGTTCCCATTGTGCCTTTCGCCCTTCCCGTCATGAAGTTTTGAACCCCGTTTTTAGGGGTTTTTTATTGCCTAGAACAACGACAATTGGTCGCCGGGCTTGGGTTCCGGGGGCGGCGGGCGGAATTGGGAGGTGTCCTTTTCCAGCGTCGAGGGCTGGGCGGCATTGAGCCCCAGCCGCTTGCAGGCGAGGCGGAAGCGCCTGGCCAGAAGCTCGGCCCTCGGTCCGGTGCCCCGCATGCGGGTCTTGAAGTCGGAAACGTAAAGCGCGCCCGATCGCGTCTCGCTGATCTGGCTCAGCACGTGGGCGGCCATGTCCGGCACGTGGGTGTCCAGCCATTCTGAGAACAGTTCCTTCAGCTCCAGCGGCAGGCGCAGCAGGATATAACCGGCAGCCACCGCGCCGGCGTCCGCCGCCTTCTCCATGATCGCCTCCAACTCGGCGTCGTTGAGGACGGGGATCATCGGCGCCACCATCGCCGCCACCGGAACGCCTGCGTCGGCGAGCCGGCGCATGGTCTCAAGCCTTTTTTCCGGCGTCGGCGCGCGCGGCTCAAGCGCCCGGGCCAGTTTTCCATCCAGCGTACAGATGGAAATGCCGACACCGACCAAGCCCTTTTCCGCCGCCGGGCCGAGGATGTCGAGATCGCGGCGGATCAGCGTCGACTTGGTGGTGATGGAAAACGGGTGGTTGAAACGGGCCAGCACCTCAAGGATGCCGCGGGTGATGCGATGCGTGCGTTCGATCGGCTGATAAGGATCGGTGTTGGCGCCGAGGTGGATGTGGCGGGGCCGGTAGCCCGGTTTGGAAAGTTCCTGATCCAGCAATTCCGCCGCGTTCGGCTTGGCGAACAGGCGGCTTTCGAAATCGAGCCCCGGCGACAACCCCATATAGGCGTGCGACGGCCTGGCATAGCAGTAGACGCAGCCGTGCTCGCAGCCGCGATAGGGGTTGATGGAACGGTCGTAGGGAATATCGGGCGACGTGTTCCGGGAAATGATGGACTTGGGCCATTCCGCCGTTACCTCCGTCCGGAGCGGCGGCAAACTGTCCAGATCCAGGTCCCAACCGTCGTCCACCGCTTCGCGGGTCTCGGGCTCGTAACGGCCGGTCGGGTTGGAAACGGCGCCCCGGCCTTTGACCGGCCTTGCGGCTTGGTAATCGTCCATGGCCCATGGTAACACAATGAAAGAACAATTCAAGAACATTTAGCAGGGCCAATTATGCTATCGCGGGGCTGGTTGTGCTATCTATGGGCAGGAACGTAAACGCTCAAGGGATCACGGCCCAAGTGCTCAGCATCGTCATTCCGACCATCAACGCCGAGAACGAGCTTCCGGCCACGCTGGAAAGCCTAAGGACGGGCCTCAAGTCAGAGATCGTCATCGCCGACGGCGGCTCCACCGACGAAACGCCTGTCATCGCCGCCGAAGCCGGGGCCAAGTTGACCTTCGCCAGCGGCGGCCGGGGGCCGCAATTGGCCGCCGGCGCCGAGGCCGCGACGGGCGATTGGCTGTTGTTCCTGCACGCCGACACCCGCCCGCAGCCCGGCTGGAGCTATGCCGTCAAGGACTTCATGGCCGCCGGCGATAACCTGTTCAAGGCCGGGTATTTCCAATTCGCCCTCAATGACTCGTCTCGGGCGGCGAGAAGGCTGGAAAGCCTGGTCCATTGGCGGTGCCGGGCGCTGGGACTGCCTTACGGCGACCAGGGGCTTTTGATCAGCCGCGAGTTTTACGATTTCCTAGGCGGCTTTTCGGCGCTGCCGCTGATGGAGGACGTGGAAATGGCGAGAAACATCGGCCGCCGCCGGCTCCGGGAACTTCCCGCCGCCGCGGTGACGTCGGCGGAACGCTACCGGCGGCAAGGATACCTGCGGCGGGCGGCGCGCAACCTGCTCTGCGTCGGCCTCTATTTCGTCGGCTTGCCGCCTAGGCTGATCGGCTCGCTTTACGAATGAGCCCCCAATGAACCCCGGCCGCCACCTTGTCGTCTTCGTCCGCGCCCCCCGGATCGGCCGGGTGAAGACGCGGCTGGCCCGGGACATCGGCGCCGTCGGTGCTTGGCGGTTTTATCGCCGGATGCTCGAACACACCCTTCGCCCGCTGACCCAGGACCGGCGTTGGTGGTGTTGGCTGGCGATTACGCCGGAAAGCGCCGTATCAGAGAAGCGCACCTGGCCCCAAGACTGCCTGTTGATCGGCCAGGGCGAAGGCGACCTGGGCCAACGCATGGCGCGCGTCGCCGAAGCCTTGCCGACCGGGCCGGTGGTGATTATCGGCGCCGACGTGCCCGGCATCCGGCCCCGCCATATTGCCGGCGCCTTCAAGGCGCTGGGCCGCCATGACGCCGTTTTCGGCCCGGCCGAAGATGGCGGCTATTGGCTGGTTGGGCTGAAACGCAGGCCCAGGTTCCAGGACCCGTTCGACGACGTCCGCTGGTCCACCGAACACGCGCTCACCGATACCCTTGCCAACCTGAAAGGCGGCCGCACCTATGCATTGTTGGAAACACTTGCAGACATTGACGACGGCAAGGCGTACCGGCGGTGGAGGAAGGGGGCCTGACAACGGCCACTGGTTCCTTCAGCTTTATTCCTTCAAGCGCGGCATCAACTCGACGAAATTGCAGGGCTTGAAGCGGATGTCCAACTGGTGGACGAAGATTTCGTCCCAGGCGTCCTTGCACGCCCCCGGCGAGCCGGGAACGGCGAACAGATACGTGCCCTTGGCGACGCCGGCGCAGGCCCGGGACTGGATGGTCGAGGTCTTGATCTTTTTATAGCTGATCTGGCGGAACAGCTCGCCGAAGCCGGGGATGTCCTTTTCCGAAACTTGGGCCAAGGCCTCCGGCGTCACGTCGCGGCCGGTCACCCCGGTGCCGCCGGTGGCGATGACGACGTCTATTTCCGGATCGTCAATCCATTCGGTCAACTGGTCCTCGATGGGACCGGTTTCGTCCTTGACGATGGCGCGGGCGGCCAGCTTGTGGCCGGCGCTTTCCAGGCGCTCCACCAGGGTGTCGCCGGAACGGTCGTCATCGGGCGTGCGGGTGTCGGACACCGTCAAGATGGCGATATTGACCGGAACAAACTCTGATTTATTTGCGTGCCCCATCGTGCTCAACCTCGGCTGTGACCTGACCCAGGGCGGTATACACCGGCCAATGGCCCCCGGCAATGGCGTCCAGCGACGGCGCCGATTGGCCCAGGCGGTTGCGGTAAATCCAAAGGTTGCTCAGCACCTTCTCGATGAAGTTGCGGGTTTCGCGGGAAGGGATGCTTTCGATGAAGAACAGGGGATCGTTCAGGTCGTCGGTCTTCCTCCGCCATTTGTTCAGGTTTCCGGGGCCCCCGTTCCAGGCGGCCGCCATCAAAAGCAGGTCGCCCTTGATTTTTACGTCCTTCAGTAGAATCTCGATGTATCTCTGGCCGAGCATCAGGTTGATCTCGGGCTTGAACAGCGTGTGGCGCATGTTGCCATGACGGTGAAAGCCGTGGTTGTGGGCAACGAAGCGGGCGGTCCTCGGCATCAACTGCATCAGGCCGCGGGCGCCGGCCCAGCTTTTGGCCTTGGGGTTGAAGCGCGATTCTTGGCGGATCAGGGCGAAAATCAACGCTTGGTCCACCCTAAAGCCGTCTTCCGGTATCCAGGCCGGCAGCGGATAGGCGGCGCCGTCATAGCCGCCGCCGTCGGGATAGAGCCGGTTGTTCAGGCGCACCGCCAGCGACGGCATGGAGCCGCGGCTGGCCAAGCCCAGGATTCCCTTGGACAGTTGGTCATCGGCGAAGGCCGAAAGATTGCGGAGTTCCCGCTCGGCGCGGTGGTTTTCGCCCGCCTGCAACAACGCCATGGCCCGCCGGCCCCGGGGCGTCGCCTCGAGCTCCTGGACCGTCGCCAGGGTCAACGGCGGCACCTGCCAACGGAAATCCATCGGCTGGCCCAGCATGAAACGGGCCAAAAGCCCGTAGAACGTGCGCGAATGAACGGCGGCGGCCCTTAACATGGAGTTGACGCGCCGAGGCTGCCGGTCGACCAGGTAGGCCCTGGCCGCCCAAAAGGCGCCGCCCGACACCAGCCACGGCGAAGCGGCGCCGTGATTGGCCACCGCCTCGAAATGGCGGGCGGCGACATCGAATTTTTTCAACCGCCAGGCCGCCAGCCCCGCGATCCAGTGGGCCTCGGGCAGGTAACGGCCCGAACGCCCGGCCGCCGCGCCCGCCCACGACAAGGCCCATTCATCGCGGCCGTCGGAAAAATAGCCGCGCCCCAATTGTGCCTTGGCCTGATCGTATTCGGCGGTCGAGAACAGCCGCTTGATTTCCTTCGTCTGCAGCATTTTTTTGACGGCCAGCGTACGGCCGCGCCGGAGGTGGCCCCTGATCTGGCGCTTGTATTGGCGGACCTGGCGGCGGGCGGACCGCTTCAGCCGCCGGCCGGGCACCATGATCCCGGTGTCCACGTCCTGGGACACCCGGGACGGCACGTTTGCCGGCAGTTTGGGCGCGCGCCAGTTCTTCGGCTGGCGGCGGCGGGCCAGCTTGTAAATCCTCTGCGCGTCCGGATGATCGGCGTATTCAGCCATCCACGTCTTCAGTTCCTGGTACTTGGAACGGTATTTGGTCGGATGCAGGTAGCGCTGCGCCATGACATGGCCCATCAACAGCCGGTCCCGGAGCCGGCGGATCAACGTGTCGGCGGTTTCCCAGTCGCCCTTTTCCTGGACGTGGAAAATCTCCTGGTAGAGATCGAGGTCGCCGTGGGCAAGGATTTCGGGGAATGCCGGCCCGGCGTCATCGGCGCCATCGGCGGTGGCGGCGAACGCGCCAAGGCCGAGCCCGAACCCCACCAGGGCCGCCGAAAACAGCCTGTAAAAACCGGAAAAACGCTTGTTCATGATTGATTTTTAAGAACAAAGACCTCCTCATTCCCGCCCGAAACCCGGTTGTGTATAAAACATCCCGATTCCCGGGGCAACCCGTCAAATGCCCGGAATCTCCCCGAATCTCAGGAAGAATCCATAATGATCAATGAGTTGTGCCGCCTTGACTATTCCCGGGAGGATTCCCGGGGTCAGTCCCGGGCCAGGAGCTTCTTCTTGATTTCCAGGAGATCCCCCCAGGTCGGCCGTTTTTGGCCCGGCGAGCGCAGCAGGTACGCCGGATGATAGAGCGCCGTCGCCTCGACGGGGCGGGGAAGACCCGGCGTCGAATAGCTGAACCATTTACCCCTGAGCCTGCCGACGCCGTCCGTCTGGGCGAGAAGAGTCTTTGCCGCCGGACCGCCGAGGGCGACCAAAACTTTGGGGTCCACCACCTCGATCAGCCGTTCCACGAACGGCAGGCAGACCGCCGTTTCGTGAGATGTCGGCGTGCGGTTTCCCGGTGGCCGCCAGAATACGATGTTGGAGATCAGCGCGCCTGAGCGGTCGAGGCCGATGGAGGCCAGCATCCTGTCCAAAAGCCGCCCCGAAGGGCCGACGAAAGGCAGGCCCTGGCGGTCCTCTTCCGCGCCCGGGCCTTCGCCGATGAACAGGATCGGCGCTTCCGGGTTGCCGTCGGTGAACACCAGGTTGGTGGCGGTTTTCTTGAGTGCGCAGCCGTCGAAGGAGGTCAACGCGTCTCGCAATTCGTCCACCGTGTCTGCGGCCTGGGCCAGATGCACCGCCGCCGTCACCTCGCCGTTGGCGCCGTCCGGGGCTTGGCGAGGTTCAGCGGGCGGGGGTTGAGGCGGCGGGGTATCCGTTGCCGGCGGCGGGGCGGCCTGTTTGGGAGCTTCGGCCTGTTGTTGGTTCCCTGTCCGAGCTGCGCTCGTCCCCGCCTCTTGAAAACGGTTTACCGGCTCATCGGCGATGGTTTCGTCGACGCCGGCATCCAAATACCAATGCAGGAGCTCTTTAGCGGTCATGGACGTCGTCGGGGCCATGCCCCGAACATAACACGTCCTGAAAACCGCGCCATCCCAAACGGCCCCCTGGTATGTTATAAGGCGGCCTCATGGCACCCAGGCCCGAGTGACCCGATGACCCCAGACGCCGAAAGCCCGACCGTCGAAGCGGCCCCCGAGAAGGCCGATGAGAGGGAGTCCATGAACTTCGACGTGGTCATCGTCGGCGGCGGGCCGGCGGGCTTGTCGGCGGCGATCCGGCTCCGGCAACTGGCG
Organism: uncultured Thalassospiraceae bacterium; assembly: GCA_964626025.1. Classification (GTDB taxonomy): domain Bacteria; phylum Pseudomonadota; class Alphaproteobacteria; order Rhodospirillales; family Casp-alpha2; genus Casp-alpha2. The sequence continues at coordinate 44,093 of CAZVFL010000005.1, read as the reverse complement.
GCGGAAGCGGATCAGGACATCACCGTCTCAATCGTCGAGAAGGGCTCGGAGATCGGCGCCCATATTCTTTCCGGCGCCGTGATCGACCCGGTGGCGCTGGATGAACTGATTCCCGACTGGCGTGAGAAGGGCGCCCCCATGGGCGTTCCCGTCACCGGCAACCGGTTTTGGTTCCTCTCGGCCACGGGCAAGACGACCATCCCCCATTTCCTGCTGCCGCCGATGATGAGCAACAGGGGCTGTTATACGCTCAGCCTCGGGAACCTCTGCCGTTGGCTGGCGGCCCAGGCCGAGGATCTGGGCGTCGAAATCTATCCAGGCTTCGCCGCCGCCGAGGTCCTTTACGACGATGACGGGGCGGTCAAGGGAATCGCCACCGGCGATATGGGGCTGGACAAGAACGGCACCCCCGGCCTCAACCACGAACCGGGGGTCGAGCTCCACGCCAAATACACTTTCTTCGCCGAAGGGGTGCGCGGGTCGCTCAGCGCCGAAGTCATGTCGCGTTACGGCCTCCGGGACGGGGCCGAGCCGCAAACCTACGGCATCGGCATCAAGGAATTGTGGAACGTGGAACCGGAAAAACACCGACCGGGCACGGTCATCCACAGCCAGGGCTGGCCGCTGACCGATACGGTGGGGGGTGGGTTCATCTATCACCAGGAATCGGGCCAGGTGGCCATCGGTTTCATCGTCGCGCTGGATTACAAGAATCCGCATCTCGCGCCGTTCGAGGAAATGCAGCGGTTCAAGACCCACCCGGCCATCAGGCCGTTGCTGGTTGGCGGGCGCCGGGTGGCCTATGGCGCGCGCGCCATCAACGAAGGCGGCCTGCAATCCATTCCCAAGCTCGTGTTCCCGGGCGGCGCGCTGATCGGGTGTTCGGCGGGGTTCGTCAACGTGCCCAAGATCAAGGGCACCCACAACGCCATGAAGACGGGGATGATGGCCGCCGAAGCCGCGTTCCGGGCGCTCCGGTTGGGAAGCAGGGGCGGTGACGAGCTGACCGCCTATCCGCAAGCCTTTAAAAAGTCCTGGGTCTACAGGGAGCTCAAGCACGCCCGCAACGTCCGCCCGGCGCTTTCCAAGTTCGGGATCGCACTCGGCATTCTCTATGGCGGGCTTGAAATGTGGCTCAACAACCTTGGCCTGGGCTTCCTGGCCCCCTGGACCTTCGGCCACCTGGCCGACCATGAATCCCTGAACAGGGCCGCCGAGTGTCCCAAGATCGAATACCCCAAACCCGACGGCGAAATCACCTTCGACAAGCTTTCGTCGGTCTTTATCTCCAACACCAACCACGAGGAAAACCAGCCCGTCCACCTGACCCTCAAGGACCCGGGCGTTCCCGTGGACGTCAATTTGGCGCTTTATGACGGGCCGGAAGAACGGTTCTGCCCGGCAGGCGTTTACGAGTTTATCGAAGACGGCGGGGTCAAACGCTTGCAGATCAACGCCCAGAACTGCGTCCACTGCAAGACCTGTGATATCAAGGACCCGACCCAGAACATCACCTGGGTAGTGCCCGAAGGCGGCGGTGGGCCTAATTATCCCAATATGTAATTGGGACAGAGGACGCCCTCGGCTAAAATAGGCCGCCTGGATAAGCCCCGATTAATCCCCCGGGCCCTGACCGGCCCGGCAAAGGAACCGGAATCCATGACTGGGATAACGACGTTTTTCTGGAAGACCGGGAAGGCCGCCCTTCCGGCGGCCGTTGCCGCCGGGGTTGGCTTTGCCGTCTTGACGGCAGGCGCGCTGCCGGTCCAGGCCGGCAAGTCCGATACCAGTCTCGCGGGTAATTATCTCGCCGGACGATATGCCCAGGCCCGGCGCGACCTGTCGTCTGCGGCGGATTTCCTGGGCGCCGCTTTGAAACAAGCGCCGGATGCGCCCAATCTCCTCAACCGGACCTTCATTCTGATGGCCATCGAGGGCCGCATGGCCGAAGCGACGGCGTTGGCCCGGCGGCTCTTGAAGATCAATCCCAAGGCGCCGATCGCCAATCTGACCCTGGCCGTGGAAGACATCAAGAAAGGCCGCTTCGCCACCGCCAAAGCCCGGTTCCAGGACATGCCGGGGAAGGGTTTTTCCCGTTTTCTCGCGCCGGTGCTCAGGGCCTGGAGCCTGATCGGCGAGAAAAAAAGTGATGCCGCGCTCAAGATCGTAACCACCAAATCGAAGGAAGAAGCCACCCAGGCCTTTTATGACATGCACGCGGCCCTGATCAACGAAATGATCGGGAACAACGACGAGGCGGAGAAATATTACCTGGGAGTCTCCAACAGCCAGGACGGCCTGTCCCTTCGGCTGGTGCAACTCCTGGGCTCTCTCTATGAACGGACGGGCCGGCCTGAAAAAGCCCAGGCCCTTTATGACCGCTACCTGAAAGAGCAGCCGGGCTCGCAGCTTCTGGGCGTGGCGCTAGAGCGCCTGAAAAAAGGCAGGAAACCACGGCTCCAGGTCTCTTCGATTACGGACGGCGCGGCGGAAGCGCTTTTCGGCGTCGCCAGTTCGCTGCGCCAACAGAGCGGCCGGGAAGTCGCCCTGGTTTTTTCCCGGCTAGCGCTTTACCTGAAGCCCCGGTTCCCGGTGATGCAGATTCTGCTGGGCGACCTTCTTGAAGCCGACGACCGCCTCGAGCCCGCCTTGGGGGTCTATCGGTTGATTGACGAAAAATCGGCGTTTTCATGGTCAGCCAAGCTCCGGATCGCTTCCATCCTCAATCGTCTCAAACGCACCGACGAAGCCGTCAAACACCTGAACGGCATGGCCCGGGACCGGAAGGACGACCCCGGCCCGCTGATTAACCTGGCGGATATCCTGCGCGGCCATGACCGGTTCCCCGAAGCCGTCGACGCCTATGATAAGGCGTTGGCCCGGATCAAAAGTCCCGAAGAACGGCATTGGTCGCTGTTGTATGCCCGCGGCATTTCCCTTGAACGGTCCCAGCAATGGCCCCGGGCCGAGGCGGATTTCCTGAGAGCCTTGGAGTTGAAGCCGGAGCAGCCTTACGTGCTCAACTACCTCGGTTATTCATGGATCGACAAGGGAATAAACAAAGACCGGGCACAGGATATGATCCAACGTGCGGTCAAGCAGCGCCCCAACGACGGCTACATCGTCGACAGTTTGGGTTGGGGGCATTACAGGCTGGGAAATTTCAAGAAAGCGGTCCGCCACCTGGAACGGGCGGTAGAACTACGCCCCCAGGACCCCGTCATCAACGATCACCTGGGCGATGCTTATTGGCGGGTCGGCCGCACGCGGGAGGCGAAATTTCAATGGAACCGGTCGCTGTCGCTTGACCCGGAAGACGACGTGATCGCCAAAATCCGCCAAAAGCTGAAAACCGGCCTCACCGAAGACACCGAGACCGCCAAAAAGCCCCGTAACGATGGCTGATCCGGCGGCCTTGAGCGTCCCCGCGCCGGCCAAGATAAATCTTTATCTTCACGTCACCGGAAAACGCCCCGACGGCCTTCACGAACTCGACAGCCTGGTGGCCTTCGCCGGCATCAGCGACGTCGTCGAGGTTTCGCCGGCGGACGAATTGAATTTGACCCTGGACGGGCCTTTTCAGGACGGCCTCACGGCGGGCGGTGACAACCTTGTCCTGAAGGCGGCGGAAAGGCTTCGCGAGGCGGCCGGGGTCGGGGCGGGCGCCGCCATCCGGCTCGAAAAAAGGCTTCCCGTCGCTGCCGGTATCGGCGGCGGTTCGGCCGACGCGGCGGCCGCGTTGAACGGCCTTATGGCGCTTTGGCAGATCGACCCGGCGTCCCTTGATCTGGGCGGAGTGGCGATGGACTTGGGCGCCGACGTGCCCGTCTGCCTCTATGGCCGGTCCGCCTTTGTCGGCGGCATCGGCAACGAGATCGAGCGCGCGCCTGCGTTGCCGCCGACCTGGCTGGTGCTGGTCAACCCGGGCCAGCCGCTGTCGACGAGCGAGGTCTTCGGGGAACGCCCCGGGGAACACCAAGGCGACTTCAACGGCCCCGGCCGTTTCGACGAATCGCCGGCCACGGCGGAGATGCTGGCCGGATTCCTGGCGGACCGCGGCAACGACCTGACGGAAGCGGCCGAAAGGCTCCTGCCGGGAGTCGCCCAAGTGTTGAAAGCCCTGGAGGCGGAGGAAGACTGCCTGCTGGCGCGGATGTCGGGCTCGGGCGCCACTTGTTTCGGGCTTTTCGCGGACGCCGGCGCCGCCGCCCGCGCCGCCGCGGAACTCGGCCAACAACAGCCCGAGTGGTGGGTGCGCGCGGCGCCGTTGCTTGACGATACCCGGTCGCTGACGGGTTGATCCCACCGGGCCAGCCGTTTCTTGCGGGGGCAAGCGATTGGGCCTATGTTTCCGGCGATTCGCAAAATCCAATGGGGCGTAGCCAAGTGGTCTAAGGCACCGGTTTTTGGTACCGGCATTTCGGAGGTTCGAATCCTCCCGCCCCAGCCAACAACTTCTTTTTTTAGTCCCTGTCGCGGCGACCGCCGCTCCCCGCCTCTTGCCCCCTACATCACGAACCACAACAGCGCCGGCAGGGTCAGGAACGACAGCGTCGTAGACACCAGCACGATGCCCGCCACTTCCTCGGGACGGTTGTCGTGGAGCTGGGCGTAGAGGTAGTTGAAGACGGCAACGGGCATGGTGCATTCGATAATCAGAACGCCTCGGGCGGCGCCTTCATAACCCAGAACCGCGGCCGTCCCCCAACCGACCCCGAACCCCATGACCAGCCTCAACGCCGAAAGAGCGACGCTGCGGGGCAGGCTTTTCACCTTGAGCCCGGCCAGCGAGACGCCGAGCGTGATCAGCATCAGCGGAATGGCGAAGCCGCCCAGCAGGTCGAGGGTGTTGAAAAGCCAGGGGAACACGGTCAGGCCTGAGAACTTGACCGCCAGTGCCGCGATCACCGCCCACACCAGCGGTATTTTCAGGACCTCGGCCGGTTTGGCGGTACCGGCGGCGATGGCCGGGCCGAGAATGAAAACCAGGAGCGCGCTGACCGCGAAATAGGAGATTCCCAGCGCCAGCCCCGGCTCGCCGAAGGCGAACAGGATAATCGGCAGCCCCATGTTGCCGGTGTTGGCGAACATCATGGACGGCAGGAAGGTGCGCAGCTCAAGCCGGAAAAGCCTTAGAAGCGGCGCCGCGATGGCGGCGAACAGAAGGGTGGTGACCAGCGCGGCGAAACCCATGGTGCCCATGGCTTCGGGCGTGATGTCCGCCTTGACCAGGGAAACGAAGATCAGGCACGGGAAGCCGACGTTGGTGACCAGCCGGGTGACGAATTCGGTCTCGTAGGGAACGCCTTTCTTGGCCCAGGCGAGGCCAATTCCGGCGCACAGGAACACCGGCGCGATAATCGAGAATATTTCAGCAAACACGCCGGGAACCTACCAGAGACCGCGGGTCTTTCAAACAAGGGGAAGCCGGGGGTGGAAAGCCTTGTGAACGGGGTTGTCCGGATTATCTATTTATCTATCTATCTATTAGATAGATTGCAAATTATAGCGGAATGTTATAAAAAAAACCGGCGAAAAGGGAATCCGAGAAATCACTGGAAGGGGCCCTCCCATGCGGCAAATCAACGTTTCCGAGGACGTGCTGGCGGCGATCCGGGCGCTTCGCCGGGACGGCAAGGAAACCGAAGACCGGGTACTGGGGAGGCTGCTGGACCTCCACGGGGGCGGTCCCGCGCCGGAAACGGCCAGCCTCAGCAACATGGGGGGGTTCGTGGACGCCACCTACGGCATCCACTTCCCCGAAGGCTTCGAAATTTTCCGCACCTACAAGGGCCGCGCCTATGCCGCTTGCGTCGCCGGCGGGCGCTGGCTGCTGGACGCCCATATGGACACCGGGGGCCGAACCTATGACAGCCTTAACCAACTTAGCCAGGCGGTCATCGACGGCAACGAGAACGCCTGGATGTTCTGGTTCTTCCTGGGCCCGGACGGAACCAAAAAGCGGATTGGCGAGCTCCGCGATCCGGCCCTGGTCCAGAAACGGCCGCGCCGCAACCGCCAGAGGGGAGAACGGCGAGGCGTCATGCCCGCGGCAACGGTCGAACCACCGGCCGCCGCAAAACCGCGAGCGCCCCCTGCCCCCGCCGCCAGGTCCGGTTCCGGGCCGTCCCCGGCCGGGCCTATCCCGCCCGCGCCCCCGGCGCCATCGGAACCGGCAAGCGGCGGCATGGCCTGGCAGCCGGCGCCGAAACCCAAGCAGGGATGAAAATCGTTTTTCCCATGCTGGGGCCGGCGTACGTCTTGGCCAGCCCGGTGGCGGCCATCGGCTGGGCGATGTTGTGGATCGTTTTCAGGCCGGTCTAGGGGAAGCTCAGCCTTTCTCCGGCTCCAGCTTCAGCGACACCGAGTTAATGCAATACCGCAATCCCGTCGGCTCGGGCCCGTCGTCGAAGACGTGGCCGAGGTGCGCGTCGCAGCGGGAACAAAGCACCTCGGTGCGCTGCGAGAACAGGCTGGAGTCGCTTTTCTCGGCCACCGCACCATCCGCCGCCGGTTTCCAGAAACTGGGCCAGCCGGTGCCGGAATCGAACTTGGAAGGGGAAGAAAACAGCGCTTGGCCGCAACAGACGCAGGCGTAAACGCCGGCTTCCTTGCAACCGTCGTATTCGCCGGAAAACGGCCGTTCGGTGCCCTTCTTGCGGCAGACGTCGAATTGCTCGGCCGTCAGTTGGGCGCGCCAATCGTCATCGGTTTTACGGATTTTGTCCATGGCCTCATGTCCCTCACCAAGGATGCCACAGGAACATCCCCCTTTCCAACAGCTTAACCCCCACCGCTGACATATTTTGAAACACTTCGATACATCCCAAATCTTAAACGGCTCAGGGAAAGTTGTTACGCTAATAAATTAGGGACCCTGGGAAACGACGTGCTATTGCGAGATCGGCTTATGGCTAAGAAAACTTCTGTTAAAAAACTCCCTCAGCGAAAAAAGGCGCCGGAGGCGTCTCTGAAAATACCGAAGCGGAACGTCCTGGATCTCAAGGACAGGATGATCAAGATTCGGCGCGAACTGACCGGGATCGGCGCCGCCAACGGCAAGGCCAATCTTTTCAGGTCCACAGTTGAGCAACTGGACGCGCTGGCCGTCGAGATCGCCGACGCCACCGATCAGGTGATGATGGCGGGCGAGGCCATCCAGAAGGCCGCCGATAGAATCGGCGCCAAGACCAAGGACAGCGACATCGAATCCCAACTCAACAAGATTTCGGCAAACACCGATGATCTGTTCGAGGCGTGTTCGGTCCAGGACATCACCGGACAGCGAATTACAAAAATCACCCGCACCGTCGACGCCATCGAGGCCGGCTTCGTCTCCGTCATCCAGCTTGCCGGCGGCAAGGGGGCCAAGGGCGGGAAAGGGGCTAGGGGCGGGAAAACCAAGTTCATTGACCGCATCGACGGCGGCCTCGTCCTCGAAGGACCGCAAGTGGGCGGCCCCGCGGTCAAGCAAGTGGACATCGACAAGCATTTCGACTAACCGCGCGCCAACGGTGGCTCAGGTCTTTTTCTTATTTTTGGCTTTCGGCTTTTTCGGTTTTTTCGCCGCTTTTTCCGCCAGTTTCAGATAGCCGTCCCGGGTCTGCGGCAGTTTGCGGCCGAGCACCTTGGATGCGACGATGGTGCGCAGGATCTGCGCCGTGCCGCCGCCGATGGTAAACATGCGGGCGTCGCGGACCATGCGCTCCAGCGGCATGTTGCGCGAATAACCGGCGGCGCCGAAAATCTGTAGCGCGTCGTTGGTCACCCGGATCGCCGTTTCCGAGGCCAGAATCTTGGCGCGGGCGGCTTCAGCGATGTCGGGAAACCCTTGGCCGCCTTCGCGTTCGGCGGACCGGACGGCCTTCAGGATCATCAACCTCGCCGCCTCGATGCCCGTGCCCATGTCCACCAGCATCCATTGCAACCCCTGGAACTCGGCGATCGGGCGGCCGAATTGCTCGCGCGTCTGCGCATAATCCAGTGCCAGCTCATAAGCCCCCTGGGCGATGCCTAAAGCTACCGTCGCCGCGCCGACCCGTTGCGCGTTGTAGGCGTTCATCAGCCCGGCGAAACCGTGCTCGATGCCTGAAGGCGGAATGACCGTCATCGAGGCAGGGATTTCCAGGTCTTTGAAAATGATCTCGGTCTCGGGGATGCCCCTAAGCCCCATGGCCGGTTCGCGCTTGCCGATGGTCAACCCCTTGGGCTCCAGCCCGTTTTCCGGGTCGCGGACCGAGATGAAGCCGGCGATGCCCTGCTCCTCGCCCTCATCGAAGACGCGGGCGAAAATCAGGTGCAGTTTCGACACACCGCCGCCGGTGATCCAGTGCTTGGCCCCGTTGAGGACGTATTTGTCGTCTTTCTTGTCGGCCCGCGTGGTCATTTCGTTCGCCGCGCTGCCGGCGCCCGGCTCGGTGATACAGATGGCGGGCTTGTCGCCGGCCAGCACCAGGTCTGCCGACAGCTTCTTCTGTTCATCGGTGCCGTATTTCATGATCGCGCCGATGGCGCCCATGTTGCCCTCGACGACAATCCGCGCCGTGACGCCGCAGACCCTGGCCATTTCCTCGATCACCAGGACCGCGTCCAGATACGTGAGCCCCTGACCGCCATAGGCTTCGGGGATGGTGAGCCCCATGAAGCCGGCCTTGGTCAGCGCCCGGACGTTGTCCCAGGGGTATTCTTCGGTCCGGTCGATTTCGGCGGCGCGGGGCTGGATCACCTTTTCGGCCAGCTTGCGCGCCGCGTCGCGGAGCTGTTTTTGGGTGTCTGAAAGCCCGAACATGAATCATCCTTAACAGAATTATCCGGCAAAACCCCGGCCTTTGTCGCTGTGGCGGCTTTTGGCGAAGCGCCCGATGGTGTAGAAAAAAACCCATGGGCATAATCGTCAACCCCCTATCGCCGGTCCTCGGCGCCGAAGTCACCGGCCTCGACCTGTCGCAGCCCCTGGGCGAAAACCTCTTGAACGAGGTCCGCCAGTCGTGGCTGGAAGCGGGCGGGCTTTTGGTGATTCCGGGCCAATCGCTAACCACCGAACAGCACATCGAATTCTCGAGCCGCTTCGGGCCGCTTTTCGGGGCCCCGGGGGAGATGGCGCTGCAGGAAACCGTCAGCCGCTACCTGCACCCGGACCACCCGGAAATCTACCGGGTCTCCAACCAGGTCATGGACGGCGAGCCCCGGGGCCGGGCCAAGGCCGGCAATTACTGGCATTCGGACGTGTCGTTCAAGGAACGCCCGGCCGCCGCTTCGATCCTGCACGCCATCGAGGTCCCGGCGACCGGCGGTGATACGCTGTTCACCAACATGACGGCGGCCTACGAGAACCTGTCGGAGACCATGAAGGAGATTCTCGCCCCTCTCCGTGCCCACCACGACTTCGCCCAGACCGCCGCCACCCAGTTCGCCGAGCCCATCGTCGTCGAGGATGACCTGAAGGGCGGTAACCGGGCCGTCCACCCCGTCGTCCGCACCCACCCGGAAACCGGCCGCAAGGGCCTGTACGTCAATCCCGGCATGACCACCCACCTGGAAGGGTTCGAGCCAGAGGAAAGCCAGGCGTTGCTGGGATTCCTGTTCAGCCACGCGACGCAGCATCAATTCATCCTCCGCCACCGCTGGCGCCAGGGCGACGTGGTGATTTGGGACAACCGCTCGCTGATGCATTATGCGGTCTGCGATTACGGCGATCAGCCCCGCTATATGGAACGCACCACCGGCATCGGCGACCGGCCGGTGTAGGTCGACTGGTACATGGACGGCAAGATCAACATCGACGACCTGATGCACAGCGGCGAAAGCATCCGCAGCGTCGTCGTTTATTAAGGGCAGCGGGTGATTGGAGCGGGCGAGGGGAATCGAACCCCCATCTAAAGCTTGGGAAGCTTTCGTTCTGCCGTTGAACTACGCCCGCTTTGGGATCAGGCATTATCTTAACGGGATAGCCCGAAACCGCGCAAGCCGACGGCCCATGAGCCCCCCCTCCGTTCACGAACCTTTGATCCTTTGAGGTGCCGGTTTTCCGGTTTTTTGGTTGGCTTGTCCCTTCCGGAGGACTAAATATTTTCCATGGCTCAAAGCGAATTAAACGAACAGCGGCCCCTGGACCCCCGCAAGTTCAAGGACCCCCGCGTCACCGCCGAAGGGGTGCAGCGCGCCGTCGTCGCGCTGACGCACCTTCGGACGCTGTGGTTCAACACCGGCAGCCTCTGCAACATCACCTGCCAGAACTGCTACATGGAGTCGAGCCCGACCAACGACCGCTTAGCCTATATGACCCTCGCCGAGGTCCGGGCATTCCTGGACGAAATCTTGGATGAGGGCCTGCCGGTCGAGAAAATCGCCTTTACCGGCGGCGAGCCCTTCATGAACCGGGAACTCACGGACATGATCGAGGAATCCTTGGGCCGGGGCTACAGGGTGCTGGTGCTGACCAATGCCATGAAACCCATGTTGCTTAAGCGGCCACGCCTGAAGGAAATTCTGGAGCGCTACGGCGCCGGCATGGTGATCCGCGTTTCCATTGACCATTTCACCAAGCCCAAGCACGAAGAGGTGCGGGGAAAGGGTTCCTGGGCGCCGATGATCGAAGGCTTGCGCTGGCTGGCCAGGAACGGCTTCGCCCTCACCGTCGCCGGGCGCACGTGCTGGGGTGAAACCGAGGCCGATGCGCGCCGGGGCTACGCCGGTCTGTTCGAGGCCGAGAAAATTCCCGTTGACGCCTTCGACCCCGGGCAATTGGTCCTGTTCCCGGAAATGGACGCCGGCGCCGATGTCCCCGAAATCACCATCAACTGCTGGGACATCCTGGGCGTGGCGCCGGAAACCATGATGTGCGCGACGTCGCGCATGATCGTCAAGCGCCGTGGCGCCGACAAGCCCTCGGTGGTGCCGTGCACGCTGTTGCCCTATGACCCGGCCTTTGAACTGGGCGAGAGCCTCGCCGAGGCGGCGAAGACGGTGCAGCTCAACCATCCCCATTGCGCCAAATTCTGCGTTCTCGGCGGCGCGTCTTGCAGCGCGGAATGACCGAGACGCGGGAACTAGGTGTCCTGGAAGGCCCGGTGCTGTGTTTCGGCGGGCCCTATTCCAACGCCCAGGCGACCGAGGCGGTGCTGGCCGAAGCCAGGGCGCGGGATATTCCACCTGAAAGGACCATCTGCACCGGCGACGTTGTCGCCTACGGCGGCCAACCGAAAGAAACGGTCGACCTGATCCGTGCCTCGGGCGTCCAGGTGGTGATGGGGAATTGCGAGGAATCGATCGGTTTCGGCGCTGCCGACTGCGGTTGCGGGTTCGATGAGGAAAGCGATTGCGCCGATTGGTCCCGGGTCTGGTACGCCCACGCGTTAACCGGGCTCGATGACGGAGCAAAAGCCTGGATGCGCGAACTTCCCAGGCAAATCAGGTTTACATTGCGAGGCCGGCGCTTCGCCGTCATTCACGGGGGCGCCGAAAACATCTCGGAATATATCTTCGCTTCGACGCCCGGTGAAACGAAGAGCCATGGCTTCCACCAATTGGACCGGGACGGTCCCGTAGACGGCGTCATTGCCGGCCATTCCGGCCTGCCGTTCACCGAGCTTCTGGGCCACCGGCTGTGGCTGAACGCCGGCGCCATCGGCATGCCCGCCAACGACGGCACGCCCAGGGGCTGGTTTTCGGTCCTGACGCCGGCGGCCGGCGGCATTGATATCGCCCTTTATCCGCTCGATTACGACCACAGGGCCGCGGCCCGGGCACTACGCAACCAAAGCCCCGACCTGCCCTACGCAAAAACGATGGGAGACGGGCTGTGGCCGAACATGGCCGTGATGCCTGAGGCGGAACGGAGACTCCAGGGCCGGCCCCTTGCACCCAAGCCGGTCCACTGGCCGGGAAGGCCTCCCGCCGCCGCCGAAGTGGCCCATAATATCCGTTTGTTTCCAGACAGATAAAAGGGGTCCGGTCTTTTTTCATTGGCATCCCCAAGAGACACTGGAAATATTGGGGTTAAACCTTAAATATAAGGACCCAGTTTGCTATCCGGCTTCCAGGATCATCAACCACGAATAAGAGGAACTCAGATGACGGACCTCAGTGCCTACGCCGAAACCACCAAGGCCATTACGGTCAGCGTCGAGCCCATTTATTTGGACGAACAATCGGAGCCGGATGACGGCCACTTCGTCTGGGCCTATCACGTCCGCATCGAAAACAACGGCAAGGAAACAGTGCAATTGATGGCCCGCCACTGGCGGATCACCGATTCCATGGGCAACGTCCAGGAGGTCCAGGGCGACGGCGTGGTCGGCGAACAGCCGGTGCTGTCGCCCGGCGGTTCGTTTGAATACACGTCCGGCACTCCCCTTTCGACGCCTTCGGGAATTATGTCCGGCACCTATCAGATGGAAACCAATGCCGGCAAACGCTTTGATGTGAATATTCCGGCTTTTTCCCTCGATAGCCCCTATCAGGCGGCTCAAGTACATTAGCTTTCAGGAAAGATCCCCATGGACAAGACCGTAACAGCGCAAAAAAAACTGAAGGTGGTGGACGCCGATGGCGCCGGGACCGGCGGGCTTGATGATATCGAAGGGCCGATCCAGCCCGTCGCCGACAAGCCCAACCGCGCCGAGGCCGAGGACGCGGTCCGCACCCTGATCAAGTGGGCGGGCGACGACCCGGACCGCGAAGGGCTTCTGGACACGCCGGCCCGCGTCGCCAGGTCCTATGAGGAATTCTTCGACGGCTATGGCTCGTGCCCGAAAACCATCCTCGAGCGCACCTTCGAGGAAACGGACGGTTATGACGAAATCGTTCTGCTTCGGGACATCCGTTTCGAATCCCATTGCGAGCATCACATGGCCCCAATCATCGGAATCGCGCATGTTGCCTACCTGCCGCACCACCGGGTCGTCGGCATCTCGAAGCTGGCAAGGCTGGTCCAGATCTATGCCAAGCGTTTGCAGATACAGGAAAAACTGACCGCCCAGATCGCCAACACCATAGACCTGGTGCTCGAGCCCAAGGGCGTCGCCGTGGTTATCAAGGCATCGCACCAATGCATGACCACCCGCGGCATCCACAAGCCCGGCGCCCTTATGGTCACCAGCCGCATGCTCGGCGCCTTTCGCGACGACGCGTCCACCCGGCGTGAATTCCTGGCCATGATCGGCGGCCCCCATACCGGCGAGACTCCCTACGCCTGATCCCCACGAAAGGGCTCCTTTCAAGACACCCTCTTGACCCCACACCCTGAACCGGTTTCATTGGCTGCCGGGGGAATTCGGGGGCTTTTTCCTTCTCTTGACAGCCATCGGCGGGAGCATCTTCCACTATGGATTTCCGGCCTATTTTTCTGATTATCGGCACCCTGCTGGCGACGCTGGCGGTGATGATGCTGGTGCCGATGGTGGTGGATATCTTATCCGGCAATCCGGACTGGGAAGTGTTCGCCATTTCCGCGGGCGTAACGCTGTTCGTCGGTGTCGCCATGGCGCTGACCAGCCGCACCGGGACCATGCATTTGTCCATCCGCCAGGCTTTCTTGATGACGAGCCTTAGCTGGCTGGCGTTGACCTTTTTCGCCTCGCTGCCGTTTATCTATTCGGGAATAAGCCTAAGCTTCACCGACGCCTTTTTCGAGGCCATGTCCGGCATCACCACCACCGGGTCCACGGTTATCACCGGGCTTGACGCCGCGCCCAAGGGAATCCTGTTGTGGCGCGCGCTTTTGCAGTGGCTGGGCGGCATTGGCATTATCGTCATGGCGATTGCCGTGTTGCCGATGTTGAAGGTCGGCGGCATGCAGCTGTTCCGCATGGAAAGTTCCGATCAGTCAGAAAAGGCCCTGCCCCGGACGGCCCAGATCGCCAGCGCCATCGGCGTTATTTATTTGGTGCTATCGGGTCTTTGCGCCGGCGCCTATTGGTTGGCGGGCATGAACGGGTTCGAGGCCATTTCCCACTCCATGACCACCATCGCCACCGGGGGGTTCTCGACCTCGGACGGATCACTTGGGCATTTCGACAACGCCTGGATCGACATGATCGCCACCCTGGGGATGATCATCGGCTCGTTGCCGTTCCTGTTGTACCTGAAGACGCTGCAAGGCGAATTCCGGGCGGTCTTTTCCGACAGTCAGGTGCAGTCCTTCATCTCGCTGGTCGCCGTGGTGGTCATCATGATGGCCGGCTGGCTGTGGCTGGAAAACGGTTTCGGTCCGGTGCTGGCGCTCAGGCTGGCAGCGTTCAATATCGTCTCCGTCATCACCGGCACCGGCTACGCGACGTCGGACTATAGCCTGTGGGGCAGCTTCGCGTTGCCGATATTCTTCTTCATCATGTTTATCGGCGGCTGCGCCGGGTCCACCACCTGCGGGATCAAGATCTTCCGCTTTCAGGTTTTGTATGCCGCCGCCCGCACGCAGATTCACCAACTTTTGCAGCCGCACGGCGTTTTCATCCCCTATTACAACCGCCAGCCCATATCCGAAGAAGTCATCGTTTCGGTGTTGAGCTTCTTCTTCATGTGGTTCGTTTCGTTCGCGATCCTGGCCCTGGCGCTGGGCATGTTGGGGTTGGATTACCTGACGGCGCTGTCGTCGGCGGCGACCGCCATCTCCAACGTCGGCCCGGCGCTGGGTCCCATCGTCGGGCCGTCGGGCACCTTCCAACCGCTGCCGGACGCCGCCAAGTGGCTGCTTTCGGGCGGCATGCTGTTGGGCCGGTTGGAGCTGTTTACTGTAATTGTTTTATTCAGCCGGTCGTTCTGGCGGGGTTAGGGGACCAAAAACCGGGCCAGTTTCTTTTCCATTTCGGCGTTGAAGTCCCGCATCAGGTTCTCGGTCAGATCGAACCAGATCCGGTCGCGCTCGTTGATGGAGGCGTCCTCGCGGATCGTCATGAACCGTGTCGCCCGCGCCGTCACCCGGCCGGCGGGCATCTCTATGCTCGCTTCCAGGTCAAGGTCATAACGGTGCGATTGCTGCTTGGTGAACGTGGCCTTGAGGCCGGTCTTTTTCTGCAAGGGCGTTTCGACGGCACTGGCCTTGCTGATGATCAGCCTCGCCGTTCCCGACCGGCCGGCGGTCTTGAGACGGTCCCGGGCCCAGCGCCGAACCGCCTTCAGGGGCGGCGTCGGAAACAGATGTTCGACGTTGGGCGCCTGCAAGGGCGGGCGGTATTGGGAGACGACCTCGATTCGGGCGACGTTCAGCTTGAGCGGCCCCAGATGTGTGTACGTCAATTCGGGCAGTTTCTGTACCGAGACCGGCGTTTCGCACGCCGTCAGTCCTAGCGCCAGAATCCCCAGGGCGAGGACGGCGACGACCGCAAAGGCAATTTTTCGGAACAACCCGGCCATCACCCATATTACCCCAAACACCAGGCCAGGATGCCTTTTTGCGCATGCAACCGGTTTTCCGCTTCGTCCCAGACGACGGAATGGGGCCCGTCCATGACCTCGTCGGTGACTTCCTCGCCCCGGTGGGCCGGCAGGCAATGCATGAAAAGCGCCCCCTTTTTGGCTTTCGACATCAACGCCTGGTCAACGCGGAAGGGTTCCAGCAGCTTCTTCCGGTCGTCTGCGTCTTTGTCGCCCATGGAGACCCAGGTGTCGGCGACGACCAGGTCGGCGTCCTTGACCGCCTTGGCGGCGTCGTTGGTGACGGTGACGACGGCGCCTTCCTTTTCGGCCCAGTCCAGGACTTCTGCCTTCGGCCTGAATTCATCGGGGCACGCCAACCGCAACTGGAAGCCGAAGCGCGCCGCCGCGTGGATCCAGCTGGTCGCCACGTTGTTGCCGTCGCCGGACCAGGCCACCACCCGGCCCTCAATGGGGCCCGCGCTTTCCTCGAACGTCATCACGTCGGCCATGATCTGGCACGGGTGCGAGAAGTCCGTCAGCCCGTTGATGACCGGCACGGTGGCGTGGGCTTCCAGGTCGGCGAGTTTTCCCGGATCGTCGGTGCGGATCATGATGGCGTCGGCATAGCGGCTGAGCACGCGGGCGGTGTCGGCCACGGATTCGCCGCGCCCCAATTGAGATTCGCCCTCGGTCATCACCACCACCTGACCCCCCAGTTGCTGCATGCCGATCTGAAACGAAACCCGGGTCCGGGTCGAAGGCTTCTCGAATATCATCACCAGCGTCTTGCCGGCGAACAAGGGCTTTGAGACGCCCTTGGCGTGGTCGCGCTTGAGCTTGCCGGCGAGGTCCAGGATTTCGCGCAGCGTCTTCATGTCGAGCCGGTGGATGTCGAGGAAATGTTTAATGTCAGGCATTATTACTGTCCCTGTCGCGGCTTACGCCGCCAGTTCGGCCGAGGCCTTTTCGATGATGCCCAGGGCCTCGTCAACGTGGCTTTCGTCGATAATCAACGGCGGTACCAGCCGGACCACGTTTTCGCCCGCCGCCACCGTCAACAGGCCCCCCTGGGCGAGCTTCTCGACGACGGCGGTATTTTCGGGCACGCACTTCAGGCCGACCATCAGCCCGGCGCCCGAAACCCCGGAAAAGACCTTGGGATGGTCCTGGACCAGCGCCTCCAGCCGTTGCCAGAGCTTGCGGGCAACGCCGTCAACGGAAGCCAGGAAGCCCTTTTCCAGAATCACGTCGAGGACCGCGTTGCCGACCGCCATGGCCAGCGGATTGCCGCCGAAGGTGGAGCCATGGGAGCCCGCGGTCATGGCTTCCGCCGGTCCTTCCTTGGCCAGGCACGCGCCGACGGGGAACCCGCCGCCCAGGCCTTTGGCCGTGGCCAGCACGTCGGGCTCTATGCCTGCCCATTGGTGGGCGAACAGCTTGCCGGTGCGGCCGATGCCGCACTGGACCTCGTCGAACATCAGCAACACGCCGAATTCATCGGCAACGTCGCGAAGGCCTTTAAGGTAATCCAGCGGCAGGGGCCGGATGCCGCCCTCGCCCTGCACCGGCTCGACCAGGATGGCGGCGGTCTCGGGTCCGATGGCCTGGCGCATTTCGTTCAAGTTGCCGAAGGCGACCTGATCGAAGCCGTCGGTCGGCGGACCGAAGCCCTTCAAGTGCTTCTCCTGGTTGCCGGCGGCGATGGTCGCCAGGGTGCGGCCGTGAAAGGCGCCCTCGGCGGTCACCACCCGGAAGCGTTCCGGTTGGCCTTTGGCGTCGTGGAATTTGCGGGCCATCTTCAACGCCGTTTCCACCGCCTCGGCGCCTGAATTATTGAAAAATACGCTATCGGCAAAGCTGGCGGCGACCAGCCGCCCGGCCAGGCGCGTTTGTTCCGGAATCTCGTAAAGGTTGGAGCAATGCCAGAGCTTCCCCGCCTGTTCCGTCAGCGCCTCGACCAGATGGGGGTGGCAATGACCGAGGCTGGTCACCGCGATGCCGCCGCCGAAATCCAGATAGCGGGTTCCGTCGGCGGCATAGAGATACACCCCCTCGCCCTTGTCGAAGGCAAGGTCGGCCCGGGCGTAGGTGGGCATGACGGGTGAGATCATCTGAACGGCTCTCCTGTAAACTTGGCGGCCGGGACCGGCGAGGGCTTTGGCCCCCCCGGCCTTAGGAAAGCGGCCAAGTATCTTGATCGGGGGGGCGCTGTCAACGCGCAACCTTTTTAAGGCTGTCTCAGGCCTTCAACTTGTAGCCGGACGCGAACATCCAGGTGGAAAGCGCCCACAGGCCGATATTGACTGCGGCCATGACCACGACGCCGAGGACCAACGAGCCGTCGGCGTGGCCGATAACGCCGTAGCGCAACCCGTCGATCATGTAAAAGAACGGGTTGAAATGGGCTGCGATCTGCACCGCCTCAGGCAACCGCTGGATGGAATAGAAGGTGCCGGAAAGAAACGACAGCGGCGTGACGATGAAATTGGTGACCGCCGCTATATGGTCGAATTTTTCCGACCAGACGCCGCCGATCACCCCCAACAACGACAGCATCAGCGACGCCATGAAGCCGTGATAGAGGACGAACCCCCAGTGATGGACGCTGAGGTCCACGAACGGGCTGATACCGAGCCCGACCACCACGCCGACGGCGATGCCCCGGGTAACGCCGCCCATGGTGAAGCCGAAGGTGATCTCGTGGGCGGTGAACGGCGGCATCAGGGTATCGACGATGTTGCCCTGGATCTTGGAAATGATGATCGACGAAGACGTGTTGGCGAACGCGTTCTGGACGATCGCCATGACGATCAGGCCGGGCGCCAGGAACTCCATGAACGGCACCCCGGCGACGGTGCGCACGGTGCCGCCCAAGGCGAGCGAGAAGATCGCCATGAACAACAGCGTCGTGATCACCGGCGCCACCAGGGTCTGGGTAAAGACCTTGATGAAACGCCGGACCTCGCGCAGGTAAAGGGTCCAAAGTCCGATCCAGTTGACGGCGCCCATGGGGGGCGATTTGATTTCAATGTTCATGGCAAGTGGATAAAATCTAACATACGGTATCCATACGATCCCATATCCCGGTTTCTCGGCAGGAGAGCGTCCGTAGGCGATGCCCGGTGCATCGTCAAGGGTGCTCGACGCCCCGAGAGGCCGGGATATGGGACCCGGAGGGCGGCTTCCCAAGCCCGCCGGACGCGTTGTCCGATGCTTGTGATGCTCCAGCATCATCGCGCATCGGGCGCCTTTCCGGACGAGTTTAGGAAGCCGTGGTATGGGTACCGTATGTTAGATTCTATCCACTAAATATATACGCCCGGGGCGTGACAATATCCAACCATGACGGACAAGCAGAAGAACAAGAGGCGCGGAGCGGCATCAGCCGCGACAGGGAAAAAGTTCAAGACCCCCAGGAAGGCAACGCCGAAATACCTGGAAAACGCGGCACTCTATTACCTGTCGCGCTTTGCCACCTCGGCGGAAAACCTGCGGCGCGTGATGATGCGCAAGGTTGACCGTTCGGCCCGGTTCCACGACACCGATGCCGAGGAAGGCGAAGCCCACGTCGAGGACATGATCGGGCGGTTCAAGAGTTCCAGCCTCTTGGATGACGCCGCCTATGCCAAATCAAGGGCCGAAAGCCTGCACCGGCGCGGCAATTCGGCGCGCGTGATCCGGGGCAAGCTGCGGCAAAAAGGGGTCGGGAACGACGACATCGCCGCCGCCCTCGACGCGCGCTCGGATGACCTCGACGGCGGCGAAGACCCGGAACTGGCCGCCGCCGTCACCTTCGCCAAACGGCGGCGGCTGGGGCCGTACTTTACCGGCAAGGTTTCCGGGGATACCCGCGAAAAGCAGTTGGCGGCGCTGGCCCGGGCCGGGTTTTCATACGACATCGCCCGCCAGGTCATCGAGGCGGAATCCGTTGACGACATCTGACAACCACGGTATTCGAGAACACGGAGGAAAATCATGACCGTCACCATCTACCATAACCCGCGTTGCTCGAAATCGCGCCAGACCCTCGGCCTTCTTCGGGAACGCGGCATCGAGCCGGAGATCATCGAATACTTGGTGACGCCCCCCGACGCCGGGGAACTGAAGACCATCTTAGGGCTTTTGGGGAAAGGCCCCCGCGACATCATGCGCAAAAAGGAAGCCAAGGAGGCGGGGCTCGATGACCCGGACCTGGACGACGAGGCGCTGATCGCCGGCATGGCCGCCAATCCCATTGTCATCGAGCGCCCGATTGTCATCAACGGCGACAAAGCCGCCCTCGGACGGCCGCCGGAAAGCGTTGTCGACATACTTTAAAACGCCGGGGTTGAAGTTCACCTGCCAAATATTCACTATTGGGGAATATTCGCGAAACCCGCTCGACCCTTGGCCTATCAGGCCCCCTGGGAGAGACCATGGCAGCCGATAAGAACCCCGCAACCGCCGCCAAACCGGCGAGAAAACCGGCCGCGAAACGCACCATCAGCGCCAAGCTGAAACCGGTAGGCAAGCCCGAGCCCCTGTCCCCGGCGGCCGAAACCGCGCCGGCCGAGCCCGGCCAGCCGACCGCCGATCTGATCGCCCTTTGGCAGTCGCTGGAGCCGGACCAGCGCCTGGCCCTTCGCGAGCGCGAGGCAGTTCGGTTGTTCAGCAAGGGCCTGGAACATCACCAGAAGGGCGAGGTTTCCGAAGCGGTCAAGTTCTACGGCCAGGCCTTGATCCTCAATCAGGCGTTCCCCGATTTTTACAACAACATGGGGGTGGCGCTTCGGACGCTCGGCAAGCTGGAGGCGTCGGCGGCGTGCTATCAGCGTTCGCTGGCGCTCAAGCCCGACCACGCGCCGTCTTATACCAACCTGGGCAACGTGTTGCGCGATCTCGGCCGGCTTGAGGTCGCCGCCGCCAGCCACCGCAAGGCCGTCGAGCTGACGCCCGACGAGGCCGAAACACATTACAACCTCGGCCTTTCCTTCCGCGACCTCGGCGACAACGACCAGGCGCTCGCCTGTTTCCAAAAGACCCTTGAGCTCAACCCCGACCATCCGGATTGCCGGTGGGACCGTTCGCTCAGCCTGTTGCAGAAAGGCGAAATCAAGGAAGGCTTCGAGGAATACGAATGGCGGTGGAAGCTTTCCTCGAACCCGCCCCGCGAATTCAGCCAGCCCCTTTGGGACGGCTCCGAGCTGGGCGGTAAGACCATCCTCTTGCACCAGGAGCAGGGCTTTGGCGACATGATCCACTTCGCCCGCTACATCCCGCTGGTCAAGGAAAAAGGCGGTACCGTCATCGTCGAGACGCAGCCGAAGCTGGCCAGGCTGTTTTCGACCATCGAAGGCGTCGGCCAGGTCGTCAACGTCGGATCGGCTTTGCCCGAGTTCGACGTCTATCTGCCGATGATGTCGCTGGCCAACGTCTTCGGCACCACGCTGGAGACCGTTCCGGCGGTCATCCCCTATCTGAAGCCGCCCGATGCCCATGCCGCCCAATTGCCGGTGACGCTCGGCCAGAGCCGCAAGATCGGCATCGCCTGGGCCGGCCGGCCGACCCACAAGAACGATTCCCGGCGGTCGTGCCCGTTCCGTCATTTCATCGAGCTGATGGGCGTGGCGAACACCCGGCTTTACAGCCTGCAAACCGGCCCGGTGACCGCCGACATCGCCGAAAACGGCTGTGAGGCCCTGGTCACGGACGTCGGCAGCAAAATGAGCGATTTCGCCGAAATCGCCGGCGTCATTTCCGAACTGGACCTGGTGGTGACGGTGGATACTTCCTTCGCCCACCTGGCAGGCGCGCTCGGCAAGCCGGTGTGGGTGGCGCTGTCCCGACCCGGCGATTGGCGCTGGATGCAGGACCGCGACGACAGCCCCTGGTACCCGACGGCGCGGCTGTTCCGCCAGGAACGCCCGGGCGACTGGGACGGCGTGTTCCAGCGCATCCGCCAGGCGCTGGCCGAAGAGGCCCAAGGTTAAGGGCTAGGCCGAAAAATCCTCAGAAACGATAGCCGTAGCGGACGCCGACGTTTTCAAGGCCTTCGTTGGTATCGCAGAGCTTGGCGTTGGAGATGTGGTCCATCAGCACGTCAATGGAATGGTGCTCATCGAACCGCCAGCCGACGTTGATACCGAGCCGGAACAGCGGATTGCAGCCGAGTTCCTTTTCGTCCGGTTGGCCTTCGCCCTGGTTGGTGACGCCGTCGTGAAGGGCGCCGCCCATGCTCCAACCGGCAAAGAACTTCTTCCACAGCTCCCACTCCCAGACCACGCCGAGCCACACCGAATTGGTGTCGCCGGAACCGCTGAGGTCGGCGCCGATGTGGGGATAGGGGGAACCGATATATTTAAGGATATCCGGTGATTGGAAGCGCAGTTCGACATGGCCGTCAACGCCGTCTTCCTTTTGCGAACTGAACGGCCCCATATCGTGGGCCAGCGCGCCCAGCTTGATTTCCGAGAAAATCCCGCCGCCGCCGGCAGGGGCCCTTGTTCGCCGCCCAGCCGGGGCGGGGGCTCTGGTTCCAGCCGGGGCTTTGACCGGGGTTGCCCTGCCCCGGGCTTTTGGTTGGGGCGCCGGCGCGGGGGCTTGCCCGACGGGCGCCGGCTGAACGGTCGCCGGACGCCACCGGGTTCCATACTGGTTGGCCAGCGGGTGCGGCTCGAAAAGCATCCGGTTCATGTCGTAACCCGAACCGGCGCTGCCGCCATGGGCGGTTCCTGACAGAACAGCCGTCACCGCCAAAAGAACGACGCCGGGGATGGTAAAAGACCTCACGGCATTCCCCCAAGGAGCACTGGTTTTACCCGGTCACGTCAGAAGCCGTGGGCGTTTATGTTTACTGCCTTTATAATCGGCTGCATACCGGGGCTTGACTTTGTTTTAAAACGCGGGGCGTCTATTGTCTAGTCAACCTATTGATATTATTTTTTCTTTCCTTCTCTTGTCTTGTTATTTGGGGCTCGTTTTTTCCTTTTTGGCTTGATTTCAGCGCAACCGTTGACCCTCAAGGCCGGCCTCGGCAACATAGCGGGGTTTCCGGGGTCAAAGCCCCATCGGAGGTTCCGTTTGAAGAAGACCGCGCAAACCTTTAACGACGGCGACGTTATTTTCCGCGAGGGAGAGCCCAGCGACACCGCCTATGAGATCGTTTCCGGCAACGTCGAGATCGCCAAAACCGGAGACGACGGCGAGATACGCCTTGCGGTGTTGAATCCCGGCGAAATGTTTGGCGAGATGGGCGTCCTGGACCAAGGCAAACGGAGCGCCTCGGCCAAGGCCGTCGGCCCCGTTAGCGTCAACGCCATCGGCCGCAAGGATTTCCTCGCCGGCGTCCGGGACAAGCCGGATATGGCGCGGAGCATCATGGGCAACCTGGTGGAAAGGCTCAGGGGCGCCGACACCATGCTGACCGGCGGCGGCCAGGAGCCCGACGACCGGGCGGGGGCCCAACAGCTTCCGAAAACCGTCTCCGGCGAGGACGGCCCGGCCGAAGCCACGATGACCGGGGTGCTCGGGCGCTTTTTCGGTTGGAAGCCCCTGCCGAAAACCGAAAAGGTGAAAGTCCGGGTGGCGCCGTTTATAGGCGACGATGACGGCAGCCATGCAAAACGGGTCGTCCGGGCGCTGGAAAAACGCAAGGGCCTTCGCGTCAAGGCGGTCCGGAAACCCCTGAAGATAGACTCGGGCGCCAATTCCGAAGAACGGGCCAAAATGGCGGTAACGGCGGCGCGCAAGGTGCTGGCGGATACCGATTCCGACTTGCTGATCTGGGGCGAATGTCCGTCGCCGGGGATGATCTTGCATCTGAAATTCGTTTCATTCGCCGCCTGGAATGAGGACAAGCCCGGCAGTTTCGGCTCCGATGACGTCCTTCCCCTGCCGGCCGAATTCGGGGACCTCTTCGCTGATTTCCTGTACGCCGTTTCATTGGCCGCGTTGGTGCCTAAATCCGAAACCAAGGCCGCGACCCTGGCCCGCACCCTGCCGCTGGCGCTCGATAGCGCGCGCGCGGCGCTTGAGGATATTCCCGGCGACCTTACCCGGCGCGAACGGGGCCAGGTCCATCTCTGCTTTGCCAATGCCCTGACGACGGTGGCGGTCCAGCGCGCCGATCTGGGCCTCTTTCAGCGCTCGAAGGACACCTACAAGGAATGCCTGGCGCTTCTCACCGAGGACGACGCGCCGGCTGAATGGGCCGTCGTCCAGAAAAACCTGGGCGCGGTCCTGCAGGCCATTGCCGAGCGCACCGACGACAAAAATGCGCTGGACGAGGCGGTGGAGGCCTTGCGCGCCGCGCTCAAGGTTCTCAACCGGGACGACACCCCCCTTGAATGGGCGGCCGTGCAAAACCGTCTCGGCGAAGCGTTATACAAGCTGGATTTAGACAGCGGCGACACGGAAATGCTGAAGCATGCCATCGGCGCCTATCAGTCGGCCCTTCAGGTCTACACGCGCGCCGAAACGCCGATGCGCTGGGCCGAGGTCATGGATAACCTTGCCCAGGTCACGCAAATCCTGGGTGGACAGATGAAAAACGCCGAGGCCCTTGGAAAAGCCGCCCAGGCCTGCCGCGCCGCCCTGGAGGTCCGCACCAAGGCAAAAGCGCCGCTTTTATGGGCGGCAACGCAGAACAACCTGGGCTCGTCCCTGTTCCTGTTGGGCAAGATGAGCAAAAATGCCGATCATCTGCGAGGCGCGGCGGAGGCCTTCGACCTGGCCACCAGCCTTTACCGGGCCCGGGGAATGGACAAGATGGCATCCGTCACCGAAAAGAACCTCAGCCACGTCAATCAATTGCTGGGCCAGTCACAGCCCAAGGGCGTTGCCGAAATGGATTGGGAGGATAACGGCTAGGGATGCCCGGTTGCGGGCCCGCGGCCGCACGACTATATTCCCGCCGTCATCCAAAAAATTGACACATTTCGGCTTAAAATTCGACTCCGGCCGCGACACCGCAAAAGCAAGATAAAAGGTAATTCTGGGGAACTTCTAACATGCCTGAGATGATCGCCCTCAAGGGTTTGACCAAAAGGTTCGGGCCGCTTCTTGCCGTTGATAATATTTCCATAACCCTGGAAAGCGGCGAGGTTCTGGGATTCCTTGGCCCCAACGGCGCCGGCAAATCGACAACCATGCGGATGATCACCGGGTTCGTGGAACCGACGTCGGGAACGGCCGAGGTCTGCGGTTTCGACATTACCCGGCATCCCGTCGAAGCCAAACGCCGGATCGGCTATCTGCCCGAAGGCGCGCCGACCTACGGCGACATGACGCCGGGGTCTTATCTGAGCTTCATTGCCGAGGTCCGTGGTTTTGACGGGGCCGAAAAATACCGCCGCATCGCCGATGTGGTCGAAAAAGTGGAACTGGCGGAAGTCATCCACCAACCCATTGATACCCTGTCGAAGGGATTTAAGCGCCGCGTCGGCCTGGCCCAGGCCATGTTGCATGACCCCGATATCCTGATCATGGACGAACCGACGGACGGGCTTGACCCTAACCAGAAGCATCAGGTCCGGACCCTGATTCGGGAAATGTCGGCGACCAAGGTGATCATCATCTCCACCCATATCCTGGAGGAGGTGGAGGCCGTGTGCTCCCGCGCCGTAATCATCGCCAACGGCCGGCTGTTGGCGGACGGCACGCCGGAAGAACTGGTCGCCCAGGCGCCCGACCACAACGCCGTAATCATTACCGTGGACAAGGCCAAGGCGGATGCGGTCGAGAAGTCCCTCAAAGGCATTAAAGAGGTCAAAAGCGTCAAAGCCGTCAAACAGGCCGACGGCACCTTCAGGTTCCGCGTCAGGCCCAAGAAGGGCAAGCTGATCGCCACCGACGTCGCCGCCATTGTCCGGGCCAGGAAAATCCCCGTCCGCGAGATGTTCGTGGAAAGAGGCGCCTTGGACGACGTGTTCCGCAAAATAACCATGCCCCGGAAATCGGACGGCCAGGGGGACACCAAGGGAAACGGCGATGCGTAATATCGGGATTATCGCCAAGCGCGAGCTCAAGGGATATTTCATCACCCCCTTGGCCTATATCTTCATCGTCATCTTCCTGGCGCTGACCGGCGCCTTCGCCTTTTACATCGGAAGGTTTTTCACCAACGAGCAAGCCAGCCTGGTGTCGTTCTTCAACTATCATCCCTGGCTTTACCTGGTGCTGATCCCGGCTATCGCCATGCGGCTGTGGGCCGAGGAACGCAAGACCGGGACCATCGAAATCCTGATGACGCTGCCGGTGTCCACGACCGAGGCGGTTCTGGGCAAGTATCTGGCCGCCTGGGTGTTTTCGGGGATCGCCCTGATCCTGACATTCCCGTTCTGGATTACCGTCAACGTGCTGGGCGATCCGGACAACGGCGTCATCGTGACCAGCTACGTGGGCAGTTTTTTCATGGCCGGCGCTTTCCTGGCCATGGGGTCGTGCATTTCGGCGCTGACCCGCAATCAGGTCATCGCCTTCATCGTCGCCGCCACCGTTTGTTTTCTGTTCACCATGAGCGGCCTGGAACTGGTGTTGAACTTCTTCCGCCTGTGGGCACCCGAAGTGGTGGTCCGGACCGTCGCCTCGATGAGCTTCCTCACCCATTTTTCGGGCGTCATGAAAGGCGTGATCGAGCTCAGGGGCCTTGTTTTCTTCGTCTCGCTGATCGCTTTCTGGCTGTTCGCCAACGTCATCGTCGTCGACCTGAAGAAGGCCTCCTGACCGATGAAATGGCTGGAAACCATAGACCGCTCGAAACTGGCCGGCGCCGGCCTGGCCCTAAGCGTTGTTTTGTTTTTCGCTCTCAATATCTTTTCCAATGCGGCCTTCCAGGGCCTGCGCCTGGACCTGACGGAAGGAAAGCTGTTCACCCTTTCCGAAGGCACCCGGAACGTGCTCAGCACCATAGACGAGCCGATCAGGCTCAAACTTTATTATTCCAAGCTGCTGGGGGAACGGAGCCCCCGCCACGCCACCTATTTCGAGCGCGTCAGCGAATTGGCGGCGCAATACGGGGGCCTTTCCCAGGGCAAGGTCATCTTCGAAGTGCTCAACCCCGAGCCCTTCTCCGACGAAGAAGACAGCGCCGTCGCCGCGGGCCTACAGGGAATCCCGCTGAACAACGCCGGCGATCTGGGTTATTTCGGCCTGGTCGGCACCAACAGCACCGACGACCGGGCGGCGATCCCGTTTTTCACCACCGAGAGGGAATCCTTTCTGGAATACGACCTGACCAAGGTCGTCTTCACCCTCGCCAACCCGGAACGCAAGGTGATTGGGCTGATGTCGTCGCTGCCCATTGACGGCGGCGCCTTGAAGCCGCCGTTTACCCCGGTGCCGGCATGGGCGGTCATGGACCAGATCAGGGAATTCTTCGACGTCCGGCCGCTGCCCACGGAACTTCGCGAGATTCCCGAAGACATAGATATTTTGATGCTGGTCCACCCCAAGGGCATGGACGATTTCACCCTTTACGCCATTGACCAGTTCGTTTTGAAGGGCGGCCGGGCCCTGGTTTTCGTGGACGCCAACGCCGAGGTGGACGTGCCCGCCGACGGCCGGATGACCAGCCTGCCCCGGTCCGAATTCAACAAAATCCTGAATGCCTGGGGCGTCGGCCTGGCCTCGGATAAGGTCGCGGGCGATCTGGATTCGGCGAGAAGGGTCAATGTCCGGGTCGGCGGCAAAATGACGGTCGTCGATTACGTGGTTTGGTTGGGGCTTTCCCGGAAAAACTTCGACGCCACGGACGCGGTGACCGGCGACATCAGTCTCATCAACGTCGCCAGCCCCGGCATTCTCGAAAAAACCGAGGGCGCCGGGACCGACGTCCGGCCGATCATCACCACCGGTGAGCGCGCCATGGGCATCGAGGCCGAGAAGGTCATGACCCGGCCCGACGTGGTCGGCCTGTTCCGTGACTTCAAATCAGGCAACAAGCCGTTGATGCTGGCCGCGCGCATCACCGGCCCGGTCAAAACCGCCTTTGCCGAGGGCCCGCCCCAAGGCAAAGATAAGGACCAGGATGCCAAGCTGGCGGCAATCCCGGCCGAACATCTCAGCCAATCGGTAACGCCGGTCAATCTTATCGTCGTCGCCGACGTGGATATGCTGCACGACCGTTTTTGGGTCGAAATCCGCCAGTTGATGGGCCAGCGGCTTTTAGTGCCGAACGCCAACAACGCCGATTTCGTCGTCAATTCGCTGGACAACCTCGGCGGCAGTAACGCCTTGATCGGCCTTCGCGGGCGCGCCCCGGCGTCACGGCCGTTCAAGCTGGTGCAGGAAATACGCCGGGACGCCGAACGCCAGTTCCGAAACAAGGAGCAGAGCCTGCAAACCGAACTGGAATCCGTGCAGGCGAAGCTGCAAAACCTGGTTCGCCGCCGCGGCACCGACACCGAACAGGTGCTCGCCCCCGAAGACAAGGCCGCCATCGACAAGTTCCGCGCCGAAGTGGTCAAGGTCCGCAAGGAACTCCGCGGCGTTCAGCGGGCGCTCAGGAAAGACATCGACCGTTTGGACGGCTTTTTGAAATTCGTCAATATCGCACTCATTCCCTTGCTTTTGGGGGCCGGGACCATCCTGTTCACCCTCATCCTTCGCGCCCGGCGCAAGGCCGGGGCCTTGCCCGCTGATTGAACGGAGTTTTTTAACGTGAGCCCAAAAACATTCGCCGTTGTCGCCGTTTCCACCCTGGTCGCGGTCATCGCCGCCCTGGTGTCGGTCGGCCGGGACCAGGGCAACCTGGTGGTGGCGGGGACGGGTGAGAGGGTTTTTCCGGCGCTCTTGGAGCGCGTCAACGACGTCACCACCCTGGCCATCGAACACGCCAAGGGCGGGTTCACCCTTGAGAAGGGAGAAGCCGGCTGGACGGTCAAGGAAAGCGGCGGCTATCGGGGCCGCACCGTCAAAATCCAGCGCACTATTTTGGGCCTGGCACGGCTCCGGCTGGTGGAGCCGAAAACCCGGCTCAAGGAAAAATACGCCAAGCTGGGCCTTCAAGACCAGGACGCCGAAGGCTCGACCTCAAAACGGGTCAAGCTGTTCGACGGCAAGGGCGCGCTTCTCGGCGATCTTCTTGTCGGCAAGGAAAGCGTCGGCTCGCGAGGGGAAGGCTCCGGCGGCTTCTATGTACGCCGGCCCGGCGACGTCCAGACGTGGCTGACCGAAGGCGCCAGCGACATCACCGACCGGCGGCGGGACTGGCTGGAGCGCAAGATCATCAATATCGAGGCGAAACGGATTCGCCGCATCGTCATTCACCATCCCGGCGGCGAAGTCGTGATCCTTTCCAAAGCAAGCTCCGAAACCAAGGACTTCGCCCTCGACAACATGCCCAAGGGCAAGAAACCGATCGGCGCCGGGGCCGCCAACAGCGTCGGCAAGGCGCTGGCCGACCTGCTGCTTGATGACGTTCGCAAGGGCCCCCAAGCCTTCGACGCGGCCAGGGCGGTTAGCGCCGACTTCACCACCTTCGACGGGCTTTTGGTCAGCGTCCTGGTTTCCAAGGAAGGCGACAAGAACTGGATCCGGCTCGACGTTTCCGCCGAACAGGCGGCAGAGGCGGGCACTGCCGAAGAGGCCCAAGACATCATGGCCCGGACCTCGGGCTGGGTTTACGGGATTTCCGATTACGCGGCGTCGAACTTGATGAAACACCTGAACGACCTGGCCTGGGACGACAAGCCGAAGTCCTGAAATTTCAAAATTTTTTTTACTTAAGCGGCGAGTAAGATTAGTCTCATTTTGCCGCCTACTCTGCTTTCGCCGAGGGTGGAGGCCAAATCAAGAAGCCAATTTTTTGGGAATAGTCGGGACCGAATCTTCGCAATCTTTAACCTTATTCACCACAGATGCGACCTCTATATCACCTTGGTCAACAAAACTGAGCCCAATCTTCAATTCATTCCTGCCGAGGAACTTTTCTCGCCATAAACATAGCCAGACTAGAGAGCCAATTTTCAAGCGCTCCTGCATTATTAAGCGATCTTGATTGGGGAAAGACTTTTTATTGATTTTGAACGTAAAATTTATGGATGATCGAGTGAAATTAAACTTTTCCAGCATTAGTCCTCGTTTAATTTCTATCGGTAGGATTTTTTGAAATCTCGCCAGCCCTTGCTTAACCTTAATTGGTAGCCGTTCATCCAGAGTGTCGGAATAATGGTTCATGCCGAACCACCCCACTACACCAATTACCGATGCAACACCAATAAAAGACCCAAAATTATTTAGCTTAGAACTCAAAAATAATTCTCAAGCTAGTGAACACCCTTAACCAAACATATTTATTACCCACTCAGGCGGCCCAAATATCAAGGAGTAGAGCCCGACGGGGCCTGTGACAAGCATAGCAGGTGGGAAGAATATCGCGATTGCGAACATTAAAAAACTGCCTAACTGGATTGCCATCCAGAGCCAATAGAGTGTCCCAATCGAAACCGTGGCAAAAAACGCGATCCCCACTACTACTCCAGCGGCCCCAAACATGCTTTCAAAAAAGCCCTTAATTGCATCCATCTTCATCTCCGTAGCAAAGCACCTGCATCAAATCCTCTTCTTACCGTAGAGGGCATTAGCTTACCGCGCCTATCCCGCTTCATGTAGGGTAAATTCGATACTGTGGGTTGTGGGGCGGTTATGCTATGATTCTCTTTCAGACTGGAGGACAAGCCATGCTGAAACCTCTTATCACTTTGGGTGTCTGTGCAGCGGTGACGGTTGGTTCATCGTTCGGTTTTGGTGCAGATCTTCAAATTTATGACGAAAAGGGAAACTACTCATATGGAACTGTAGATCGGGATGGAAGTATTTCGATTTATGACGAAAAGGGAAACTATTCATATGGCAATGTAGAACGGGATGGAAGTATTTCGATTTATGACGAAAAGGGAAACTACTCATATGGAAATGTAGATCGGGATGGAAGTATTTTGATTTATGATGAAAAGGGAAACTACTCATATGGAGAGTTGAATAAATAGTGGGTTGATGACAAAGCATCAGAAATGATTTCTCGCACCTGCCCTACTGCTTCCCGATCGAGAACCCCTTGAAGTTCTAATCCTCCCCCTCCCGTAACGCCCCTGAAAACGGGTCACGGAAATGAAACATTATGGGGGACCAACCGATTACAGGCATGGCTTCACCGAACCGGCTGGACAGGGAGCAAGGGGAGTGAGCGATGACCGTTGGCTAATCCCCCTTGTTTTTAAGGACGGCACCAAAGGATTTCTAAAAATGTTACCGGGCGACCACAGGCGCGAACTGCTATCGAGCGCCCTGGTTTGTGGTTACGCTACCGGCCCGGATGGAGAACTCCACCGCATCAACTACTCCGCCACCTTGGCCGAACAGAACAAACCGGCATAAAAACTCTGACAAAGCGCCTTAAAAATCTCTGACAGAACATCGGTGAACACTTGCACCGCTTTGATATGAAAAAGAAAAATGGCGCGCCCGGGGGGACTCGAACTCCCAACCTCCTGATCCGTAGTCAGACGCTCTATCCAATTGAGCTACGGGCGCTAAAAATGAGGCAAATGGACGCCAAAAACCTGAAAAAACCGCCGCCCCGGAGGGTGGCGACACTACTCCACGCCTTCGTTGATGGCAAGAACCCGCGGGCGGCCCGTCAGGTCTTGAAATAGCCCATGAAAATAGTAACTTGTCGTGAGATTCCGCATTGAGTATCATCCTTTTCATAGACGAGGGGATGGGGGTCTTTTTCTATGCCCCCAGGGAATTATTGTTGGTTTGTGCCGTATCCTTTTAAGAATCAAAGGTAAAAGCGAGTGATGGCTAAACGTGGTGCGCAAATGTTTCTTGCGGGAGCGTTGGTTCTGCTTCCCGCCTGCACGTTCACCGAAGACGCCCTTTGGCCGTCGCTGACCGGTGAGAGCCCGACCGGGACTTCCGGGCAAGCCGCTCAGCCGGCCGCCCCGTCAGGCGCCCCCGCCGGCCCGGCCGTTATCGTCGCTCAGACCCCGCCGCCCCTCGGCACCAGCAATTTCCAGCCGGGTGGCGTCACTGCCGGCGCACCGACGGGCACCTTCGTCGGCAAGAAGGTCACCGACCTGCGCAAGGAGCTGACGCGCCTGCAAACGTCCATTTCCGAGCACAACGGCCAGCTACAGGGCCTGCGCGGCACGATCGTCGCCAACTCGCAGCGTTACCACGGCACCATCGCCGCGGTCAACGCGCGGCTCCAGGTCGGCACCACGCCGGGCAACCCGATCCTGGTTCAACAGTTCAACAGCGCCCAGGGGGACCTTGACCGGATCGCCAACGACATCACCCAAATGAACGGGCTGGCCAGCCGGGTCACCAACAATTCGACCATGTCGTCGTTCCTGTCCGAATCGGCGCGCGCCGCTTTTGCCGTTTCCGGCGCCGTTGACGAGGACCACCGGCAACTGGCCATCCTGGAGGACGAGGTCAACCGTACCGACGTTCTGATCTCCAGGCTGTTGAAAGAGGTCTCCAACGACGTCCGCCGCCAGACAAACTATGTGGCCACCGAACGGGCGAACCTGAACCTGGTTTCGGCCGCCATCCGCACCGGCGAGATTTTCGGCGGCAGCCTGGTCCACAAGGCGCTGATCTCCGCGACCGGCACGTCCAACGGAAACATTGCCGCCCGGCCCATGGACACCACCGGCAAACGCCCGCTGGTGGTGATCCGGTTCGACCGCGACAAGGTGCCGTATCAGCAAGCCCTTTATCACGCCGTCAGCCGCGCCCTCGAACGCCGTCCCGGCGCGATTTTCGACCTGGTTGCCGTGGCCCCGGCGGCTGGCGGCAAGGCCCGGGTGGCGCTGAATGCCAACAAAGCGCGCCGGCAGGCCGAGAAAGTTTTGCGGGCGCTGGTGGAAATGGGAATGCCGCCGGCACGGATCGCCGTTTCCGCCAAGACCCTTTCCAGCGCCAAGACCAACGAGGTCCACGTCTACATGCGCTAGGGACTGCGATTTCTTGAATTTTGATGCCGGCGTCCCCTGGGGGCGCCGGTTTTATTTCGGCTTCTCCTTCGTTGAACGGGCCGTTGAATCGATTCGGGCTCGGCCTCATACTGGCCGCATGTTCCGCCTCGCCGCCCTTGTTGCCGCCGTTTTGGCGTTCCTGCCGGTACCGGATGCGGTTGCCCAAAATCCCCTCGATCTGATTCGGCTGCCGCCGGGATTCAAGATCGCCCTTTACGCCCGGGTGCCGGGAGCGCGCTCCATGGCGGTGGTTCCCGAATTGGGCGTCGTTTTCGTCGGCACCCGGGACCAATTCGTCTATGCCGTCCTGGACGCCGACGGGGACGGCCGGCCCGAACGGGTGGAGAGGGTGCTCGACGGGCTGAAAGTCGCCAACGGCATCGATTGGAAGGCGGGCTGGCTTTACGTCGCCGAACAGCACCGGGTGGTGCGTTTCC
Source organism: uncultured Thalassospiraceae bacterium (assembly GCA_964626025.1). Lineage (GTDB taxonomy): Bacteria > Pseudomonadota > Alphaproteobacteria > Rhodospirillales > Casp-alpha2 > Casp-alpha2. The sequence goes on along the minus strand of CAZVFL010000005.1, from coordinate 11,338 downwards.
CGGCCCCCGACATCAAGACCCTTATAGAGTCCCAGGGACGGGCCCCACCTGAGATCCTGTTCGAGAACCTTCCCGACGACCCCTGGCACGGCTGGCGCTACGCCCGATTCGGGCCGGACGGCAGCTTCTATATCGCCGTTGGGTCGCCTTGCAACATCTGCCGGGTGAAGGGCCTGGAAGGCACCATTGTCCGCCTGCACGCCGGTCCGGGTCCCAGGGGAGGAAAACCGGAAGTCTTCGCTTCCGGCGTGCGCAACTCGGTCGGCTTCGACTTCCAGCCTGGCACCGGCGACCTTTATTTCACCGACAACGGCGCCGACAACATGGGCGACGACAGCCCGCCGGACGAGCTCAACTTTGCTCCCCGGAAAGGGCTTTGGTTTGGGTTCCCCTATTTCGGCGGCGGCCGGGACCGGACGCCGGACTTCAAAGGCGACCCCGTTCCCAGGCCGGCCACCTTTCCGGTCATCGACTTCAACGCCCATGTGGCGTCCATAGGCATCAGCTTCTACCGGGGGCGGATGTTCCCGGCCGGATACCGGGGCGATGCCTTCGTCGCCGAGCACGGGTCCTGGAACCGGACGGTCCCCGACGGTTATAGGGTGATGCGGGTGCGTTTCGATAAAAAAACCAAAAAAGCGGTGAAGAAGGAGATTTTCGCCGATGGTTGGCTACAGGGAGGCGATGCCTGGGGGCGGCCCGTGGACATCAAGGAACTGGGCGACGGCTCGCTCTTGGTTTCCGACGACCGGCGGGGCGCCCTTTACCGGATCACCTATAAAAAGCCCTGAGCCGTTTTTGGTTAAACGGCGACGTTGTCAATCAGCCGCGCCCGGCCCAACCAGGCGGCGGCCAGCACCCGGGCCGGACGGGTGGCATCGGTCACTTCCTCAAGCGTCTCGGCGTCGCGCACGCTTAGGTAATCGACCTTTTCGAAGCCGGCCAGTTCCAATTGCCGCCGTCCCCATTCGGCCTGTTCCCCCACATCGGCGCCGCGGCCGACGTTTTCCGCGACATGAGCAATGGTGCCGTGGAGGACCGGCGCGATTTTCCTCTCGGATTTCGTCAAATAGCCGTTCCTGGACGCCAGCGCCAGGCCGTCGGCTTCGCGCACCGTCGGCACGGACTCGATGCGGACCGGGATGTCCAGATCCTTGGTCATCCGCCTGACGACGAGAAGCTGTTGGAAGTCCTTTTCGCCGAAGACGGCCAAGTCGGGAAGCGCCTGCAACAGCAGTTTCGTCACCACCGTGGCCACGCCGGTGAAGAAGCCGGGGCGGTATTCGCCTTCCAAAATGTCGCCGAGGCCTTCGACGTTGACCTGGGTCACGTGGCCGGGAGGATAGATTTCGTCCGGGGCGGGCTGGAACACGAGATCGGCGCCTTCTTTTTCAAGCAGGCCTGAGTCTTCCGCCTGGGTGCGGGGATATTCGTCTAAATCCTCGTCTTCGCCGAACTGCTTCGGGTTGACGAACAGGGTCACGCAGGTGCGCATGGCCTTGGCCCGGGAATGGCGGACCAGCGCCAGATGGCCTTCGTGCAGGCCGCCCATGGTCGGCACCAGGCCAACCGTTTCGCCCTTGTCGCGCCATGATTTCAGGCGTTCGCGCAGGTCGGGAATTGTCGTCACGGTTTCGACCATCTCGGTGGTTAGCTTTTGTCCTTGTCCACGCCGAAGCAATGTTCAAGCCCAGGAAACCGCCGGGCCTGAACGTCGTCGGCGTAGGCTTGGACGGCTTTTTCGATCTCTTCGCCAAGCTCCGCGTAGCGTTTGACGAAGGTCGGCGTGAAATCGGAAAACAGGCCCAAGGCATCGTCGGTCACCAGGATCTGCCCGTCGCAGGCCGGCGACGCGCCGATGCCGATGGTCGGCACGGGAACGGTCTCGGTGATCTCGCGGGCCAACGCCTCGACGGTTCCCTCGACGACAATGGCGAAGGCGCCGGCGTCCGACACCGCCTTGGCGTCCTCCATGACGCGTTTCCAGCCTTCGTCGTCCTTGCCCTGGATCTTGAATCCGCCCCTGTTGACGGCTTTTTGCGGCAACAGCCCGATATGGCCGAGGACCGGAACGCCGTTCGCCACCAAGTGGCGGATGGTGTCCGCCATGTCTGTGCCGCCTTCCAGCTTCACGCCCTGGACCCCCGTTTCCTCCATCACCCGGGATGCGGACGCGTGCGCCTGATCGGGGCTGTCCTCGTACGTTCCATGAGGGAGATCGACGATGACGCAGGCGCGAACCGAGCCCCGCATCACCGCGGTGCCGTGGTTGATCATCGCGTCCAGCGTCACGCCCCGGGTGGTCTCCATCCCGTAAATGACCATGGCCAGCGAGTCGCCCACCAACAAAAGGTCCACGCATTTGTCCAGCCATTGCGCCATCGGCTTCGAATAAGCGGTCAGGCAGACGATGGGGAGGCCGCCCTTGCGGCCATGAATGTCCGAAACGGAAATCCGCTGGCTTTCGCCTGTTTCTTTCGACACCGGGACCCTCCGGAAAAACGCAGGCGAGTCTATCAGATTCGGCTGAACTTAAAGAGGCCCTGTTCTATACTGGTCCCTTCCCTATCCGCTTTTGCCGGACCAACCAGACGAGAAACGCCCGTGGACGCCGCCGAAACCGATCCCGAAAGCCAACGCCTTCTCGGCAATTGCCTGACCGACGCTTTTTTTCCGGAATTGCCCGGCCACCAAAGCGGCAAGGTCCGGGAATCCTATGACCTGCCCGACGGCCGCCGGATCATGATCGCCACCGACCGGCAATCGGCTTTCGACCACGTGCTGGCGGCGGTGCCCTACAAGGGCCAGGTACTGAACCAGACGGCCATGTTCTGGTTCGACAAAACCAAGGACATCTGCGCCAACCACGTGATTGACGCACCCGACCCCAATGTTGTCGTCGCACGAAGGCTCGATATGCTGCCGGTGGAAATGGTGGTGCGCGACTACATCACCGGATCGACGGAAACCAGCATCTGGCCCATGTATGAGCGCGGCGAAAGGGTTCTCTACGGCCTGGAATTTCCCGACGGCCTGGTCAAGAACCAGAAGCTGCCGGATACCATCCTGACGCCGACCACCAAGGCCGCCCAGGGCGAGCACGACGCGCCGGTGACGGCGGCGGAAATCGTCGAACGGAGGTTGCTCAGCCAGACTGAGTGGGACGAATTGGCGGAACTCAGCCTCGCCCTTTTCGCCCGCGGGCGCGAGATCGCCAAAGACAACGGCCTGATCCTGGTCGACACCAAATACGAGTTCGGGACCGATGCCACCGGCCACATTACGCTGGCCGACGAGATCCACACTCCCGATTCGTCGCGTTACTGGATCGCCGAAAGCTACACCCAGCGGCTGGAAGCCGGCGATGAGCCGGAAAGCCTGGACAAGGAATTCCTGCGCCTTTGGATCAGGAGCCAATGCGATCCCTATAACGATCCGATCCCGAAAATTCCGGCGGCGACGTTGATGGAGTTCTCCGCCAAATACGTCAAGCTCTATGAAAAGGTCACCGGGCTGACGTTCGAGAAGCCTGACATGGAAACATCCGTTTTCGACCGCATCCGTGCCTGTCTGGTCAAAACCTTTCCGAACCATTTCGAGTCATGAGCAAAAAACCCGCGCCCATCCTCCCGCGCCGCCGCCACTGGGCCGCCGTTCTGGCCGTGGCCGCTGTTTTGGCGCTGGCCGCTTGCGAGCACGAGGAATCCGGGTTTTTCATCACGACCCAACCGGCCCCCGCCGAGCCCCAACCGGTCAAGGCGTCAAAGCATATGATCGCCGCCGGCCATCCGCTGGCCGCCAAGGCCGGGCGGGATATCCTTCGCGCCGGAGGCACCGCCATTGATGCCGCCATCGCCGCGGAAATGGTGCTGACCCTGGTCGAGCCCCAATCGTCGGGGATCGGCGGCGGCGCCTTTCTCATGCACTACGCCGCCAAGACCGGCGCCATAGACGCCTATGACGGCCGCGAGACGGCGCCCAAATCGGCCCACGCCTATATGTTTTTGGACGGCACCGGCAAGCCGCGCGAACGCCGTGACGCCGGCGTCGGCGGGCTTGCCGTCGGCGTGCCGGGGCTGCTCAGGATGCTGGAAATGGCCCACAAGGAGCACGGGCGGCTGCCTTGGCGCGATCTGTTCCAGCCCGCCATCAAGCTGGCCACCGGGGGCTTTCCCATTTCCAAAAAGCTCGCCCGGCAGATCGCCGACGCCAAGTCGCTCGCCGAAAGCCCCGTCGCCGGAACTTATTTCTTCGAAAATGACGGCACGCCCAAGGCCGAGGGAACGGTCCTCAAAAACCTGGACCTGGCCGAAACCCTCGCCCGGATCGCCGAAAAAGGCGCCGGCGCCTTCTATGCCGGCGATATCGCCGGCGCCATCGTCAAGGCGGTGGCCAAAGCGCCCCGCAACCCGGGCGCCATGAAGACGGACGACATCGCCGCCTACAAGGCTAAAAAACGCGCGCCTCAGTGCCTGCCCTATCGGTTGTGGCTTATTTGCGGCATGGGCCCGCCGTCGTCCGGCGGCATCACGATGCTTCAGATTCTGGGCATATTGCAGAGCTTCGATCTGGCCAAGCTGGGCCCCGGTTCGGTCCAGGCCGTTCACCTGATCGGCGAGGCCAGCGGGTTGGCGTTCGCCGACCGCAACGTCTATATCGCCGACCCCGATTTCGTGCCGGTCCCTGCAAACGGCCTGCTGGACCCGAATTACCTCTCTCTCAGGGCTTCCAAGATTTCGCTGGGAAAGGCCGGAGGCAAGAGGCAGCCGGGCATGCCGGGCATCGCCGGGCTCGACCGGCCCGCCGGCGACGAAAGCACAGGCCTTTCGACGGCGCACCTGAGCGTCATAGACGCCGACGGCAACGCCGTTGCCCTGACCGCGTCCAACGCCTGGACCTTCGGCTCGCGCTTGATGGTCAGGGGCTTCATCCTCAACAACCAGTTGACCGACTTCTCCTTCATGCCCAACAAAAACGGCTCGCCGGTCGCCAACCGCGCCGCCGCCGGCAAGCGGCCCAGAAGCTCCATGGCGCCGACCCTGGTCTTCGACGGCGGCGGCCGGGTGGTCATGGCCGTCGGCTCGCCGGGCGGCACCCGCATCATCGGCTTCGTCACCAAGACCCTGATCGCAGCGCTGGATTGGGGCATGGACATGCAGGAAGCCGTCGATTACCCGAATTTCATGAACCGCAACGGACCAATTGAAATCGAGGAAGGGACCGGGTTGGTCGATCTCCGGGGGGCGCTTGAGGACATGGGCCACGAGGTGACGCTGTTCAGCCACCGAAGCGGCCTCCACGGCCTCCGGGTGACCAAGGACGGCATCGAGGGCGGCGCCGACAGCCGCCGGGAAGGCGTGGCCCTCGGGGATTAAGGCGGGGGATTAAGGAGTGGGATTAAGGCGGGTTATTAGCGCACCGCGACGATGAACACCCGGCGGAACGGGAACACCGTCTTGCCGTCGGGCCGTTTCGGATAGGCTTTTTGGGTGAGCGCCGAATAGGCGGCGAAGAAGGTTTCGCGCTCATCGGTGTCAAGAATGTCCAGCAACGGCTTCAAAGCCGAGCCCTTCAGCCATTCTGCCGCCGCGTTGTCGCCTTCGAGAACCTGGATGTAGGTGGTTTCCCAAACGTCCAATTGGCTGGCGGCGGGTTCCAGGATTTGGTGATAGTCCTCAGGCTTCGCCACCGGGTTCTCGCGCATGACCGGTTTCAACTTGGGCAGCAATTCCCCCGCGGCCGCGCCGATCGAGGTATGGGAGGGGGCAGCGTAATTGCCGGGCATCTGCACCGCCAGCACGCCCCCCGGCTTCAGGCCTTCCATCAGGCGGGGAAACAGTGCTCGGTGATCGTCCAGCCAATGCAGCGCCGCGTTGGAATAGAGAACGTCCGCCGGCGTGTCCGGTTGCCAGTCCCGAAGGTCGGCTTGCAGCCAGTTGAGCCCGGAGTGTTCGTCCCGGGCCCGGGCCAGCATATGGGGCGACCCGTCAACGCCGGTGACGTCCGCCCCGGGCCAGCGTTCGGCCAATACCCGGGTGACGTTGCCGGGGCCGCAGCCAAGGTCGAAAACCACCTTCGGGTCCTCCACGTCAACCCGGGCCAGGAGATCCAGCGCCGGACGCAGCCGGTGGCCGGCGAATTTCAGGTATTGGGCGGGGTTCCAGCCCGTGCTCACGCCTTGCCGTCCCGAACCGCCGGAAGCTGGATCCGGAAGGTGGCGCCGGGGCCTTCGCCCTCCACCAGTTCCGCATCGCCGCCGTGCGCCCGGGCGATGTCGCGGACGATCGCCAGGCCCAGTCCGGTGCCGCCGTCCCTGGCCGAACCGGCGAAGGGCTGGAACAGTTTTTCCCTGGCCTCGGCCGGTAAGCCGGGTCCGTCATCGGCCACATCCAGAAAAATCCACTGGCCGTCGGGCCTGGCGCTGACACGGACTTCGCCGGCGCCGGCCTCGAGGGCGTTTTGCCCCAGGTTGGTCAGGACGCGAAAAAGCTGCTCGCGGTCCGCCTCCAGTTCCAGGCCGCCAGGAACATCGGTTTGCCAACTGAGGGATTTCCCTTCCTCGGAATAGGATTTCACCGTCACCCCGGCTTCGTCTACCAGGTCCCCCAGCGGAAACCGGTTAAGATTCAGGTGAAGCTCGGAATCGCTGACGAAATCAAGGGTCTGACTGCACAGGCTGACGGCCCTGTCGATGGCGTTATAGAGCCTGGGCATCACGCTCTTGACCTCGGGGTCGTCGCTATTGGCCAGCCTGTCGAAGGCCAGCATGGCGATGGCCAGGCTGTTGCGGAGATCATGGTTGATCTTGGCGACGGCGCCGCCAAGCGCCGCCAGGCGGGTTTTCTGCTGAAGCGCGCCTCGCAGCTCGTCCTGCATGACCGCCAATTCGCGCTGGGCGATGCCGACCTCGTCGGCCCGCCGGCTGGGCGGGATCACCCGGGTCGAATCCTCCGGCGCGGCGCGGAAAAGAGCCATGTTTTCCGTGATCTGGCGCATCGGCCGGACCATCAGCCAATGCAGGCTGATATAGACAAGAACGGCGGTAAATAACGAAATGACGATAGAGAGGTTGAGGATGCGGCGGGAATAATCCCACATGGCATCGCGCATGGGCGCCTCGTCGATCAGCACTTCGACCGTCACCTTGGGGTCCTTGGGCGACGGGCCGATGACGCGGAGAATCCGGTTCTTGTCCTGCGAAAGCGTCGAAAACGCTTCACGGATAAAGCCCATGAAAGAATCGACGCTCGTATCGACCACCAGGTCGATCTTGGGCGGCATGTCCCGGGAGACCATCAGCATCCGCCGGTCGGGCCGGTTGAGCACGATGCCGTAGGCTTCCGTATGGAACAGCAGCGCCTCTTCCAGGGTCTTATCGACCTCTTTGTCGGGCATGGTTTCGATGGCCAGCATGCTGAGGTGCGCGCGGGCGATGTTTTCCTCCAGATAGACCTTGCGGTAGCGCGCCACCGAGGGCGTCCAGATCAGGAATTCCGCCAGCATGACGAAGAAAACCGTCAACAGCAAAAGCCGGAACGACAGGCTTTTCAGGAACCCCGGCCGGTGCGGCGTTGTCTCTGACATGGCGTTGACCTTACCTCAAATGCCTTGTCGGGCCCAAACCAAGGCTGCCGGGCGCGTCAGCCAAAACGCTGCAAAAACCTGACGATTTTACGGGTCCGGTCGCTAAACAGGGACATCGTATAAAAACTGCCGGCGGCGCGTTTCGAGACCTCGCCCAGGGTCGGATAGGGAGCGACCATCTGGGCGAGGGCGCCGATCTTGATTTTTCGGCTCATGGCCAGCACCCAGGTCTGGATCAGCTCGCCGGCGTGGGCGCCGGCGATCCCGCAACCGAGAATGTGGCCCTTTGGCGTCACCACCGCCTTGACCATGCCTTCGGTGACGCCTTCGGCCTGGGCGCGGTCGTTTTCATGATAGGGCCAGCGCAGGATTCGAATATCACCGTGGGATTTTTTCGCCTCGGCCTCGGTCATACCGACCTGGGCCAGCTCGGGCGTCGTGTAGGTGACCCAGGGAATGGACCGGTTGTCGGCCTTGGCCGGAAGCCAGAATAACGCGTTTTTCAGCACCACACCGGCATGGTAGCCGGCAACGTGGGTGAATTGCAGGCTTCCGGCAACGTCGCCGATGGCGAAAACCCGCTTGTTGGACGTGCGCAGACGGGCGTCCACGTCTATGCCCTTGTCGGAATACCGGATACCGGCCTTTTCAAGGTCAAGCCCGTGGACGTTGGCCCGGCGCCCGGTGGCGACCAACAGGTGGGAGCCCTCGATCCGGCTTTCCTTGCCGCCGCCGTCTCCTTCCTCCAGCAAAACGGCGACGCCTTGGGGCGTCTTTTCAACGCTTTTGATGCTGACGCCTTCACGGATGTCAATGCCGTCCTCGTCAAGCCGCCGGCGCACATGGGCCACCAGTTCGGGATCGTCCTTGGGCATGACGGTGAACATCTCGAGCACCGTCACACGGGCGCCCAGATGCCGGTGCGCCTGCGCCATTTCGATGCCGATGGGGCCGCCGCCGATGACGATCAGATGTTCCGGCAGGTCGTCGGCATAGAAGATGGTTTCGTTGGTGTGGTAATCGACCGTATCCAGGCCGGGGATGGGCGGCACGAAAGGGCTGGAGCCGGTGGCGACGACAAAACGCCGGGCGCTGATATGGGCGTCGCCGGCTTCGACATGCCGGGGGCCGGTAAACCGCGCCTCGGCTTTTATGACCTTGACGCCCAGGCCCTCGAACCGTTCCACCGAATCATTGGGCTCGATGGCGGCGATGACGCCGTGGATGTGGCCGAACACGCCTTTTGAATCGATGACCGGTTCGGTGGCGGCGACGCCGAAGCGGCCCGCCCGGCGCATGCCCTCGGCCACGTGCCCGGCGGCCAGCATCGCTTTTGACGGCACGCAGCCGTAATTCAGGCAATCGCCGCCCATCTTGCCCTTTTCGACGAGCGCCACCTTGGCCCCCATCTGCGACGCGCCCGCCGCCACCGTCAGCCCGCCTGAGCCGGCGCCGATGACACAGATGTCGATGTCGAGGTTTTTCGCCATATCCCGGTCAGTTTACCCGGTTTGGCCCTTGGATGACTTGAATCTCTTGTAGGCGACCGGCAGTAGCGCCAGCGCCGACAAGCCCAACAGCGGACCGAAAATTTGGGGCTGGAAAATGATGCCCAGGTCGGGTATTTCGCCGGCATCGATAACCGCGCCGAGGCCGCTGCCGATGCTGCAGAAGACGGCAGCGCCGGGGATGATCCCGAAAAACGTGCCGATGACGAAGGTTCGGACCGGCACCCCCAGAAGCGCCGGCACCAGGTTGACCAGCCAGAACGGGAATAACGGCACCAATCGCAACACCAGAAGATATGACAGCGCGTTTTCCTTGAAACCCTTTTCCATTTTTTTGCCGGCCTCGCCCATCTTTTCCCGGAAGAAATCGGCCAACACGTAGCGCGCGATAAGGAAAATGCCTAATGCCCCCAAGGTCGCCGCCACGACGACGATGAAGGCGGCCTTGACGGTGCCGAACAGAAACCCGCCGGCCACCGAAAACCAAACCGCGCCGGGTACCGACAACGCCACCGCCAGCGCATAACCGACAATAAAGACAACAACGGCCAGGACCGTGTTCCGGGCATGCCATTCCATCAGGGTATGGCGGTGGTCCCGGACCGTCTCGAAGGACAGGTAATTGTCCATGTCGAGAATGAAAACGGCGGCAATGGCCGCCGCCGCCAGGGCCAGCACCAACAACCGCGGCAGCACGGTTTTTATCTCCGTTTTTCCGGTGTTTGGGTTATCAGATTCGGCCATGGAAAGGGCATGCCTGTTTTGTTGCCGTCAGGGTCATTTAAGGCAACCCTCCGGGTTCGGCAACCGCAACTTGGACCGGAACGTCCTTAAGCCGGTAAACATTGTGTGAGCAACAGTTGAACGGCCGGCCTTGGGCCCGCATCCGGCCCCGCCGGAAGAGGCGGAACGGCCCGGTTTCCAAGGCCGTCGGGAGGGCGCGGATGGCGTTGACTTCGCCTAAGCAAAACCGTATACAGCGGGCGCGTTACTCATCGGAGACGGCCCGTGAAGCCCACTTTTCAGCCAAGTAAACTCGTCCGCAAACGCCGGCATGGATTCCGCAAGCGTATGGCGACCGTCGGCGGCCGCAGGATTCTCGCAAACCGGCGCGCCAAGGGGCGCAAGCGTCTCTCCGCGTGACGCTTTCGCCTGATCGGGGTTGCCCAGCCTGTCCGTGCCTTTCAACATCGAGTCCGCTGGCGTGAAACGGTTGAAGCGTCGGCGGGAATTTTTGCGTGTTCAGGGCGGCGGCCGTAAGTGGGTTGCCCCCGGGTTGATCGTGCAGGCCCGGCGCCGTGAGGACGGCGACGGGGGAAGTGCCCCGGGGTCCGGGTTTCGGGTCGGATTTACCGTCAGCCGCAAGGTCGGCTCCGCGGTCAGCCGCAACCGGGCGCGGCGCCGGCTTCGGGCGGCGGCGGAACGGGTGATGCCTGTTCATGCCCGTCCGGGTCACGACTTCGTCGTCATCGGCCGCAGGGCGACGTTGAAGAGGCCGTTCCCGGCCCTGGTCGGGGATTTGGAAACGGCATTGAGGAAACTCGATGCCTATGACGATTAACGGGGCCGCCCCCGGCATGAACGGAGGCGGCGAGGCATGAAAAAAGTAGGGACGACGATGGGATTTCTCGGCACCGTCATGCGCACCGCGATCCGGGCCTATCAACTCCTGATCGTCCCCGTGTTGCCCGCCGGCGGCTGCCGGTTTCATCCGACCTGTTCCGAATACGCCATGCAAGCCGTCGCCCGCCACGGCGCGGTCCGGGGCGGCTGGCTGACGGTGAAAAGGATATTGCGCTGCCACCCGTGGGGTCCGTCGGGCCTCGATGCGGTTCCCCCAAGGTGCGGCCATCAGGGCGGGGGGGCGTCTTCGGCAACGGCGGACGGCCTTGATGGACGGACGGGATGATCGACAATAAAAACATGATCCTGGCGGTGGTGCTGTCGATCATCATTCTGATCGGGTTCGACATGTTCACCTCGAAGGACCGCCCGGACCCGCCGCCCGGCGATCAGCCCGGCACGGAGCAAACGGCGCCCGGGGCGACACCGACGCCGACGCCCGGCCAGGCACCGGGCATTCCCGCCGCGCCGTCGAAGCCCGGCGCCGCCATTCCCAGCGTCCCGGGGGCGCCCGGCGCCGCCGTTCCCAGCGCCCCGGGGGTGCCGTCGGTGGAAGAATGGAAATCGGCCCGCAAGGCGATCATTGAAAAAGGCTCAAGGGTCAGGATCAGCACGCCCAGCCT
>CAZVFL010000004.1:23036-97618 GCA_964626025.1 uncultured Thalassospiraceae bacterium | reverse complement strand
TCAGGCGATTGCCGGCAACGACCATGGGGCATGTCAACGTGCTTCCGCCGAGGGTGCCGGCGTTTTCCAAAATCATGTCGGCGTTGCCGCCGTCGGTGCCGCCGGCCAAAAGAATGATATCGGGCCCCAGGGCCTCGATCTCGGCCACGTCGCCCCGGGTCAGCCCGTAGGAAAAGGCGCCCGTCAACTTGGCCCCGGCACCGAGGGCGGCTTGTTTTGCGGCTTCGGCGGTCAGTTCCTTGACCAGGCCGACGGTGACCATGCCGAGCCCCCCGGCGGCGCTGGAGCACGCCAACCGGTGCTTGAATTCCGGCAACGTCCCCATTTGGCTTTCCAGGTCCGAAAGGGCGGCGGTCAATCCTTCGCCGACGTCGGTGGCGACGGTGGACGGTCCCTGGCCGGCGCCGGTGATTTCGCCGCTGGCCAGATCGACGGCGCGGAGTTTTGTAAACGTAGAGCCGAAGTCAATTAACAGGGCGGCGGTCATGTCTTGCCTTTGGCGCGGGGGGCGCGGGCGGCGAAGTCCCTGGTCAGCGCCTCGACCACCTCTTCGGTCCGGGTGCCGTTGGGAAAGGCGCGGTCGAATCCCATGTCCAGGAACCGCTTTTCAACATCGGCCCAGTCCTGCTTGCCGACCACCAGGTTGCCGCCGACGTAAAGCAGAATTCCCTCCAGCCCCGCCTCGATGCAGAGCTCGCGGAAGCCGCGGCAGTCCAGTTCCCCTTGTCCATAGAGCGACGACACCATGATGCCGTCGGCCGCCGTCTCGATGGCCGCCTTGACGAATTCGTCGGCCGGCGTCAATGCGCCGAGCGCCACCACCTTGAAACCGGCTTCTTCCAAGCCTAAGGAAAGAATGCGGTTGCCGACAATATGGGTGTCGGCGCCGATGACGCCGGTCACCAGGGTAATGTCCTTTTCGGCCTGGTTGTTTCCTGAACCCACACCTAAAACCTTTTCCCGGCCCCTACGCCGTCATAAAGTAGCGCCGCCGCAAGCAACTGAAAAGGACGCGTTATTTCCGACCGATCGCCATCCGGCCCGGGCCGCCGCGAGGCCTTTTTCATGGGCATGGGCGACGCTTTCCGCATGCCCGTTTACGTCGTCGCCGCGTCCATGCTCGGCTTCGGCTCACTGGCCCGTGATTCAGGGCTGAGTTTCAGCGTCTCGGTGGTCTCGACGGCCACCGTCTGGGGCCTGCCGGGGCAGGTAGCATTCGCCGAGATGTTCGCCGTCGGCGCGCCGGTGATGGCCATCGCGCTGGCGTCGTCCATGGCCAACCTGCGCTTCCTGCCCATGTCCATCTCGATGATGCCGCTGTTCCGCTACGACCCAAAGGGCTGGCGCTGGCGGTATTTGCTGGTGGCGATGATGAGCGTCAATACCTGGGCGTTGACGCTTAGGCACGCGCCGCACCTGAACGAAAACCAGCGGGTGCCCTATTTCACCGGGCTTTCCGTCACCTGCATGACGACGGGGGTTGTGGCGACGGCGTTGGGCTATCATTTGGCGGGCAACTTGCCTTTTTACATCACCGTCAGCCTGATTTTCCTGAACCCCATGTATTTTATTTTCCTGTTTGCATCTATCCGCCAGCGCAGTTGCATCCTGGCGATGATGATCGGCGCCGTCCTGGGGCCGTTGTTCCATCTGATATCGCCCGATTGGGGTTTGCCGTTCGTCGGAGCGATCGCCGGTAGTGCTGCGTTTCTGCTCGACAGGCGGATGGGAGGCGACGGTGAATAACCTTGAACCCATTGGCGGCCTTTGGGGGCTTTTGCTTCTGGTTACGGCCACAACCTACGTCTGGCGGGGCGCCGGCGCCGCTATCGCCGCGCGCATCAACCCGGACGGTCCATTGTCGCAATGGTTCAGTTGCGTTGCCTACGGCATGTTGGCGGGGTTGATGTCGCGCATCCTGCTGATGCCCGTCGGCATCCTGGCGGAAACCCTGCTTATTGACAGGTTGATCGCCTTCGCCGCCGGGTTTGCTGTTTTCATGGTGTTCAAGCGCAACATGCTGCCCGGCATGATCGGGTCCGTCGCCGTCTTCGTCGTCCTTGCCGCCCACCGCGAGATCGGTATTTTCTAAGCCATGACCTCTCTCCGTTTGCTTGCCGTTCTGGCGGCGCTGACCCTATGGATGGGGCCGGCGGCGGCCCAGCCCCCGTGCAAGGCGCCGGACCCCGTCTGCGCCCAGGCCAGCCGGGTGTTCCGGATCGCGTCCTTCGATCCCGTCGCCAGCGCGGTGCTGATCGAGCCCGGTTTGCTGGTCACCAACCGCCATGCCATCGCCGACAACAGCCGCGCCCAGGTGTTCACGCCCCAAGGGGACCAGGCGGGCGGCCAGGTGCTGGCCGACGTGGTGCCGACCAGCTATCCGGGCGATCTGGTCTTGCTCCGTGCTCCCGGCTTGAAGAAAACGGGAACCATGGCGACGGCCAAGGCCGGGGCGGATGAACCCCTTTACACCATCGGCGCCGACGTCGGCCGCGACGCCATCCGCGTCTACAGGCCGGGGAAATTGGTGCTGGCGCCGGCGGCGGGCAGGCCTCTGGCCAGGCTCCATCACGACGCCTTCAGCCAGCCCGGCAATTCGGGCGGGGCGCTCGTCAACGCCAAGGGCCAATTGGTCGCCGTCATCACGTCCGGCGGCGAGGGCCGTAACGAGGCCATCCCGGCATCGGAGATCGAGAAGCTGAAGGCGATGTCGGGGCCCGAACACCGGGACGCGCACCGGGCCATCGGCGAGGCCTACCGGAAGTGTTCCGAGGCGCTGGACGCAGCCCGGGCGGCCCGGGGCGGGCTCCAGCCCAAGCATGTCCAGTTCATCAACGACCAGTGCGGGGCCGCCAACAACCGCCAGCTCTGGGACTTGGCCGGTCAGGTGTTTGGCCGCCAGCGCCTGTTCGACGACGCCGTTTCCATGTTCACCCGGGCGCTTGAGCAAGACCCCAACGCGCTGAATTCCATGGTCGCCATGGCCATCACCCTGCATCTGGCCGGCCGCTACGCCGACGAGGTCAGGCACCTCCGGCGGCTTGTCGACATCCTGCCCGCCGACGTCGAGGTCTTGCGCCTGGGTGTCCAGGCCGGCACCTGGGGCGGCGACAAGGCGCTGGCGGAAAAGTCGCTGAAGCTGTTGGAAAAGCACCATCCCCGGCTGGCGCCGCTGGCCCGTAACTTCATCGAAAACAACCCGACGCCGCCTGGGCGAAGGGGGCCCGGCAGGCCGCCGCCGGGAAACGCCAGGCCCTAGAAATCGTCGGCCGGGTCCGGAATCCAGCCATACCGCACCGGCAAGGTTTCATAAAACCGGGACGGCCGGGCGCGGGCGATGATGGCGCGTTTCAGTTCGGGCGCCCGCCAATCCGGGTGTTTCGCCAACAACCGCGCCGCCAGCGCCGCGATGCGCGGGACGGCGAAGCTGGAACCCGACGCTCTTCCCTCGGCGCCCCGGTGATCGATGACGGCAACCCGCTCGCCGGGGACCATCACGTCCACGTGCCGCCGCCCCCGGTTCGATCCTTCGGCGAGGCGGCCGAAGTCGTCGGCGGACGTGACGACGAGGAAGTTATCCAGGTCCAATGACGCCGGATAGACCGGTTCTTTATCTATGTCGCGGCCGTCGTTGCCGGCCGAGATGACGAACAGCATATGCGGCCTCATGGAAGCCGCCTTGGCAAAAGCGTCCCAGTCGCTCTTTTTGTTGGAGCCCATGGCCAGGTTGACGATGGCCACGCCGTTGGAATCAGCATCGGCGATCAGCGCCGCCAGCCGGGACATTTCAGGCCGGGGATAGCGGTAAGGGACAAGCCTGGCCTCGGGCGCCTCGCGGAGGATGATGCTGGCCACCGCGGTGCCGTGGTGAAGGGGAAAAAAGGGTGAGCGCGCCGTGTCCATATCGAAGGGACGCGTGTCCATGTCCCAGTAATCGAAGCCGAGCAAGCGGCCCGCCGGGTCGCGGGCCAAACGGGCCGAGACCGCATCCAGCAGGTAATTGACGCCGGTGTCCACATGCGCCACCAAGACCCCGCCCGGATTGTTGCCGCCGCCGGGACCGGGCGGAACGGGGGGGTTCAACGGCTGGCGGGAAAGAATTCTCCTGAGATCGGCGCCGAGCGCCACCAGGGTTTCCGCCTTGCCGTCTCGGCCATAGTCGATGCGGGCGGCGCGCAACACCCGGCATTTAGCGTTTACCGCCACCGACATC
This sequence comes from uncultured Thalassospiraceae bacterium, assembly GCA_964626025.1. Taxonomy (GTDB): domain Bacteria; phylum Pseudomonadota; class Alphaproteobacteria; order Rhodospirillales; family Casp-alpha2; genus Casp-alpha2. The sequence goes on along the minus strand of CAZVFL010000004.1, from coordinate 93,405 downwards.
AATGGCCGCACCTCTCCCTTGGCGAGTTCCCGGTAATAGTCGATGGTCACCCTTCTCAGCCGGCCCAGGGGGAAAAGCCGGCTGATCCGGACCTCGTCGCCGGAACCCAGCAACAAAACGAATTGGGCGCGGCCGGGCTCGCCCCGGAAGTCAAAGGTGCGGGCCTCAAGGACTTTCGCGCCCCCGAACCGCCGGGCCAATTCGTCACCGGCGCCGGTGCCGGCGGCAACGGGATTGCCGCAGGCCTGGGTAATGGCAAACTGCAAAAAGCCTTCGGGATCGGCGCGGGCGTCCGGCAGCGCGGGTTCGGCCCGGGCGGACGTTGCCCATAGACAAAGGGCGAGGGCCGCGGCGCCGGTCACGAATTTGAAGATATTTTTCCCGCCCCCGGCCATGGGGCCCCTCAGCGCATGACGAAGGGGTTCGGCACCTCGGACGCGGTGGACACCCAGACGGTCTTGGTCTGCATGTATTCGCGGATGGCGTCCTGGCCGCTTTCGCGCCCCAGGCCCGATCGCTTGTAGCCGCCGAACGGCGCCATGTAGCTGACGGCGCGGTAGGTGTTGACCCAGACCGTGCCCGCCTGCAACCGTTTCGGTATTTCGATGGCGCGCTTGATGCTGGACGTCCAGACGCCCGCGGCGAGGCCATAGAGCACGTCGTTGGCGATCTCCACCGCTTCGTCGTCGTCTTTAAAGGGGATCACGCTGAGCACCGGGCCGAAGACCTCTTCCTGGGCGATGCGCATGGAATTGTTGACGCCGGTGAAGATGGTCGGCTCGACGAACCAGCCGTCACCACATTCGGGGCGGCTGGCCTTTCCGCCGCCGAGCACGCATTCGGCGCCCTCGTCCTTGGCCACGTCCAGGTAGCCGAGGATTTTCTCGTACTGGGGCATGGTGGTGACGGGGCCGACCTGGGTCGCCAGCGACATGGGATCGCCCATCTGGGCGGTTTTGGCGAAATCCACCAGCTTGTCGACGAACTGGTTGTGGATCTTGTCGTGCACCAGAAGGCGCGAGCCGGCGATGCAGGTCTGGCCGGTGGCGGCGAAGATGCCGGAAATGGCGCCTTTGACCGCGTTGTCGATGTCGGCGTCGTCGAAAACGATGTTCGGCGACTTGCCGCCGAGCTCCAGGCTGACTTTCTTGAGCCCCGCCGCCGCTTTTTCGTAAACGTGGGTGCCCGACTGGACGCCGCCGGTAAACGCCACCTTGGCGACGTCGTCGTGAACCACCAGCGGTTCGCCGGCCTCCGGGCCGAACCCGGTGACCACGTTGACGACGCCGGGGGGAAAGCCCGCCTCCTCGACCAGCTTGACGAATTCCAGGGCCGACGCCGGCGTGAACTCCGATGGCTTCAACACCACCGTGTTGCCGGCGGCCAGCGCCGGCGCCAGCTTCCAGCCCGTCAACAGCAACGGCGAGTTCCACGGCACGATCGCCACCACCACGCCCAAGGGCTCCATCACCGTGTAGGCGAAGTGCTCGGCCTTGTCGATGGGCAGCACGGCGCCTTCGATCTTGTCGGCGAGGCCGCCGAAGTAATAGTACCATTCGGGCACGTACTTGAGCTGCATGCTCATCTCGGCGATCAGCTTGCCGTTGTCCTTGACCTCGATCTCGGCCAGACGGTCTGCGTTTTCGGCGATCAGGTCGCCGAGGCGCCTCAGCAGGTGGCCGCGGGCCGTCGCCGTCAGGCCCCGCCATTCCGGCGAATGAAAGGCCTTTTTGGCCGCTTCGACGGCGCGGTTGGCGTCATCGGCGTTGCCCCTGGGAAACAGCGCCCAGGGCTTGCCGGTAAACGGGTTGAAGCTTTCAAACCATTCGCCGGACGCCGGGTCCACCCATTCGCCGCCGATATACATCTGGAATTTCTTGAGCTTTGCCATGTCGTTCTCCCTACGTTTCGCCCTTGAGGGCGTGGCGGAAGCGTTGTTTAAGAATAGCCCCTTCTTTCGGCGGCAGCACGAAATCCAATTCCTCGGCGCGTACCTTGATGTCGAAAAAGACCGGTCCGGACGCCTCCCCAATGACCGGAAGGGCGGCATCCAGCTGTTCTTGATCGCGCACGGTTTCGCTGACCGGGAAACCCGCCGCCCGGGCCACGCCCACCATGTCCATGTCATGGGCCGTATGGGTCAACTGCATGCCGGTTTCGCCGTAGCGTTCGTTGTCGAAGACGACGACGGCCAGGTTCTTTGGACCCTGCAGCGCGATGGTGGCCAAGGTGCCCAAACCCATCAGCATTTCGCCGTCGCCGGTGACCACCAGGACCCGGCGACCCGGCTGCGCCAACGCCAGCCCCAGCCCCATGGCCGCCGCGCCCCCCATGGCCCCCCAAAGGGGCATGTTCAGGGGATGGTCGCCGGCCGCCGTCATGTCCCAGGCCGGGGACCCGAGCCCGGCCACCACCAGAAGGCCGTCCCGGTCCCGGACCAGCGCCTTGGCGACCTGGCGGCGGCGCAGGGGGTAGTTTTCGGCTCTCTCGGCATTCATGGCCTATTTCCCGAACGTCTTTTGGGTCATTAGCTTTTGATGCAAAAGCACCGCCCGGCGGCCGTCGTTTTCGAAGGCGTCTTTGGCGGCCTCGGCGACGGCGGGGCCGACGGCGGCAGGCTCGGCGGCCACCTCGGTTTCGATGCCGCATAGGCTCAGTAGTTTCTTGGCATTTTTGCCCATGTGCTTCTGCCAGGGATTGAACTCTTTCCACTGGCCGCGCATGGTCACCAGCATCAAAAGCGGGAATTGGCATTCCCGGATCAGGGAAAACATGTTGACGCAGTTGCCGAGGCCCGAGGACTGCATCAGCAAAACCCCGCGCTCACCCCCCAGCCAGGCGCCCGCCAGCAGCGCCACGCCTTCTTCCTCGGTGGTCAGCAGCACCGCCTTGATGCGGTCATCTTGGCGGCAACGCTCAATCAGGCGCTTGTGGCCCACATCGGGCACATAAGCCGCCTGACGGACGCCGGCCCCGATCAGGACATCAAAAATATCGTCAGCCCATTGGGTCATCGCCGTTCCCTAGCCTTCGGTGAGTTCATGGCCTTCGGAACTTTCAAGCTGCCAGCCGCCCTGCGCCCGCCGCCACAACGTGTACGCGCCATAGGCCAGCACGATGGTAGCGAGGATCGGCCGGGTCACGCCGCCCATCATGTAAAGGGGCAGGGATACGGCGAAGCACGCCGCCGGCAGGTAGAAGAGCGTCCACTTCTTTTTGCCCCGGTGCGACTGGAATAAGGGAAAGACGGCGGAAAACATAGCGATGGTGAAGAAGAACAGCGACCACGGCCGGGTGAAGAAGGGCGAGATGTCGGTGGTGATGGCCATGGCCCGGGCCAGGTTGAGCTCGGCGATGTTGCCCAGCACCACGCCCAGGATCATCGGCGCCAACGGAAACCCGAAATGCCGCATCAAGAAACCGAGGATTCCGAACCACACCAGGGTCCAGACGTCGAATTCGACGTTGTTGATGGCGAACACGCCGATACCACAGAAGCCGAGAATGACCCCCGCCAGCACGTACATGCGGACCTTGGTCACCAGGACGAAGACGCGCAGCATGAACGATTGCATGCCGATCATCATGAAGGTGGCGACGAAGAAGGCGATGAAGATGGAATAGGCGATCAGCGGTTCTTCGGCGATGAAGGTGGGGCTGGGGATGACGTCATGGATCAAGAGCGCGCCCAGCATCACCGCCGTCGTCACGTCGCCGGGAATACCCAAGGCCATCATCATGATCAGCGCGCCCCCTTCGACCGCGTTGTTGGAGCTTTCCGGCGCGATGATGCCGTCGGCGATGCCGGTGCCGAACTTTTCAGGGTGTTTGGAGGCCTTCTTGGCCTGGTCGTAGGCCAGGATGTTGGCGATGGACCCGCCGGCCCCCGGCAGGATGCCGGTGAACACGCCGATCAGCGAGGACCGGACGACGATGGTCCAGCGCTTCAGGACCTCGCGGATGGCCCGGCGGTGCTCGATCCTGACATGGAAGCTTCCCCTATCCGTCAGGGATTTTCGCGCCGCTTCGGGATCGCGGACGTCTTTCAACAACTGCGAAAAGGCGAACAGGCCGATCAGCACGGCGATGAAATCGAACCCCTGCAGCAGCGTATCCGATCCGAAGTTGAAACGCGCCATGCCGACGGCCTCGTCCTCGCCGACGGTCCTGACCAAAAGCCCGAGCGCGCCGGCGATCAGCCCCTTGACCATATTCTTTCCGGCGAGGCTGGCGGTGATGGTCAAGGCGAACATCACCAGCATGAAATAATCCCAGGGGTTGAATTCCAGCCCGATCCTGGCCAGCTGCGGGGCCAGGGTGACCAGCAGGATGGCTGAGATGATGCCGCCGGAAAACGACGACCACACCCCGATGCCGAGCGCCAGGCCCGGTTCGCCCTTTCTCGCCATGGGGAACCCGTCGAAGGTGGTGGCCACCGACGACGGCGTTCCCGGGATGCCGGTCAGGATGCCCGCCATCAGCCCGCCGGATAGCCCGCCGACCAGCACGCTGACCATGGTCGCCAGCCCCTGCGGCGCCGGCATGCCGAAGGTGAACGGCAGCGTCAACACCACCGCCATGGCGATGGTGAAGCCGGGGATGGCGCCGGCGATCAGCCCGCCGGCAACGCCGACCAGCATCAAGATGACGGTCTTGATGGTCGAAAGCTCGACAAAAGCCGCAAGGATGTTTTCGATTATCACTTCGGCTTTCCCTTAGAAGCGGCCGAGGATCATGCCCGGCGGCAGCAGGACGCCGAGGCCGAAGGTAAACAGCGACCACATGCCGCCGACCGCCAGCAGCGCCACGGCGGCGTGCAGCACCAGGTTTTTCCGGTCCCAGCCGCCCAATACGTTCAACAATACGAAAACGAAGGAAACGCCGCCGATCAACATGCCAAGCACCGGCAGCGTCGCCAGGTAGGCGAAAAACAGCCCGAAACACCAGAGCGGATTGCGCCAATAAAGAATCCAGCCCCGGATTCCGGGCTCGCGGGCGGTGTCTTCGGGTTCCTCTTCATCGGCACCCCGGCGCAAGGACTGAACGAGATAAATCACCGATAGAAACGACAAAACGCCGAGGACCACCCGGGGCCAGGTGCTGGGCATCAAGACGCCATAGTCGGGCTGGCGGATATCGAAGCTGGCCCAGAAGAAAACGCCGCAAAAAACCAGCAGCACGATGGCGATGACGGCATCGCGGTTGAGACGTTCCATGGGCGGCCCTGCGTCGGGTGGAAACCGAAAACGGCCCGGACCGGCGTTACAGTCCGGGCCGCTTCACAGCGGTTTTACGACTTGTTCTTATTTTTTGTACATGCCGATCTTGATGGCGACCTTTTCATAGTCCTTGTAGGTCTTTTCCGCCCACTCGCTGTATCCCCCGGGTCCGACCCATTTGATGTCGGTGCCCTTGGCGTCCATCTGTTTCAACAGGTCAGAGTCCTCGGCGGCCTGTTTGAAGACATCGGACCAGTAGGCAATGAGATCTTTGTTGGTGCCCTTGGGCGCGACGATGCCGCGTTTCAGGGCGAACACCATGTCGACGCCCAATTCCCTCATGGTCGGCATATTCGGCAGGTGCTTGGAACGCTTAGTGTCGGCGATGGCATAGCCTTTGAGGTCGCCGTTCTCCAGGTACTTGCGGCCCGAGGCCACGTTGAGCACGCCGAGCTGGATGGCGTTCGACAGAAGCGCCGTCATCCGCTGCCGGGTGCCGTCGAACGGCACGTACTTGAACTTCATGCCGGTCAGGTCCTCCATGATCAGCCACATGAACTGGCTGGTGGAGCCGAAGGTGGCGCCGGTGAGGATGGTTCCGGGTTTGGCCAGCGCCGCCTTCTTGAGCTCGGCGAACGTGTTCCAGGGGGCCTGGCCCGACGCGCCGACGATATCGGGCGTGGAGGTCAACAGCGCCACCGTCTCGAAATTCCCGAAGTGGAACTTGATGCGGCCGTTGAGGTAGCTGGTGATGGCGCTCTGGTGAATGGCAAACAGCGTGCAGCCGTCGGGCTTGGACTTGGCCGCTTCCTTGGCGCCCTTGTTGCCGCCCTGTCCGGGAACGGTGACGACCTTGATCTTGGATTTGACGTCGAGTTTCTGGATGGTCTTCTCGAAGATCGAGAAGATAACGTGGGTGCCGCCACCGGCCTTCCACGGCACGATCAGCTTGGCCGTGCTGCAGCTTGGGGCCTTCCCGGCAGCGTCCGCTGCACTGGGCGCAAAAGCCAGGGCCGCGGCGCTGACCGCAACCCCCATAACAAGACTGTGAAATAGTCCTCTTTTCATAGGTTCCTCCCTTAGGAATCTGTTTTGTTTTCAGGGGATTGACGACCTTGCGCCGGAATGCGGACGCTTGATTTTTTTGCGTCGCCCCCCTTCCCTTGCATTCGTGCCTAAGAGTAGACCAATCACAAAAGTGTGGCTAGCCCAACATTGTGCCGCTATCGGCAAAGCGGTTATGATGGCCCGTTACCGGACATTAAAACCGAAACCGATTGGGCTTAACCCGGATGAGAAACCTTGAATTACCCGGACGCTCCCCCGCCAGGGCCACGGGGGGCATGGCGGCAACGTCGCACCCGCTGGCGACGGCGGCCGCCCTTGACGTCCTGCAATCCGGCGGCAACGCCATGGACGCGGCGGTGGCGGCGTGCGCCGTGCAGTGCGTGGTCGAGCCCCAGTCCACCGGCATCGGCGGCGACTGCTTCGTGTTGTATTCACCCAAGGGCGGCGCCGATATCGTCGCCTATAACGGCTCCGGCCGGGCGCCGGGGGCGGCAACAACCGAATGGTTCGCCGATCGGGGTATCACCGAAATCGGCGAGCATTCTCCCCATGCGGTGACAGTGCCCGGCGCTGTCGATGCCTGGTGCAAGCTTTTGGACGACCACGGCAGCAAAAGCATCGGCGAGGCGCTGGGACCGGCCATCGGCTATGCCCAGGGCGGCTATCCGGTGCACGACCGGGTCGCCGTCGACTGGCAGCGGTGCGCCGAGGTGCTGAAAAACGACCCGGCGGCGGCCCGCATCTACCTGCCGGGCGGCAAGGCGCCCAAGCCCGGCGACATCCACCGCCAGCCGGAATTGGCGGCGACGCTGGAAACGATCGCCGCCGAAGGCCGCGAAGGTTTCTACAAAGGCCCCGTCGCCGAGGATATTGTCGGTCATTTGCAGAGCCTGGGCGGGGCTCACACGCTGGATGATTTCGCCGACGCCGCCGGTGAATACGTGGACCCCATCAAGACGTCTTATCACGGTTATGACGTTTACCAATGCCCGCCCAACGGCCAGGGGGTGATCGCGCTGTTGATGCTGAACATCCTGGCGGACGCCGGCCTGGACAAACTCGACCCTCTGTCTCCGGAACGGCTGCATCTGTGCATCGAGGCAGGGAAGCTGGCCTACCGCGACCGCAACGCCATGGTCGCCGATCCCGCCTTCGAGGACGTGCCGGTGGACAAGCTTCTGTCCGCCGATTACGCGGCCGAATTACGGGACCAGATCATGGCCGGCCAGGCATCGTTGAAGCCGCCCGCCGAGATGCCGGCCCATGCGGATACGGTTTATTTGTGCGTCGTCGACAAGGACCGGAACGCCGTCAGCTTCATCAACTCTTTGTTCGAGGGTTTCGGCTCCGGCCTGGTGGCGCCCGAAACCGGGGTGCTGTTGCTGAACCGGGGGTACAGTTTTAACCTTGACCCAGGCCATCCCAACTGCATCCAGCCGAAAAAACGGCCCATGCACACGATCATCCCGGGGATGCTGGTCAAGGACGGCAAGGCGGTAATGCCGTTCGGCGTCATGGGCGGCCAGTATCAGGCCTTCGGCCACATGTATTTCCTGACCAACTTGTTCGAGCACGGCCTCGGCCTTCAGGAAGCCATGGACCTGCCCCGGCTGTTCCCGACGCTGGACGGTCCCGTCGAGATGGAAAGCACCATGCCCGCCGACACCGTCGCCGGCCTTCAGGCCATGGGCCACAAGACGGCGGCAGCGGCGAAGCCCATCGGCGGCTCACAGGCGATCCGGATCGATTGGGACGAAGGCACGCTGACCGGCGCGTCGGACCCCCGCAAGGACGGCCTGGCGCTGGGGTATTAGGCGACGTTCGAAAATACCTGGATTGGCCTCCCCTCTTCGAGACGGCCACTCACGCGGCCTCCTCAGAGTGAGGCCAATTCCTTGATTCTTGACGGCCTCATCCTGAGGAGCGAAGCGTCTCGAAGGAGAAGGCCGTCCCCGACTTGCCCTAGAACAACCCTTCGATCAACCCGTCGTCGTTGAGATAGATGCTGTTGGCCGCCGGCACCCGGGGCAGGCCCGGCATGGTCATGACCTCGCCGCAGATAACGACAATGAACCCGGCACCCGCCGATAGCCGCACTTCGCGAACGGGCACCGCGTGGCCCGAGGGCGCCCCCTTCAGGTTGGGGTCGGTGGAAAAGCTGAACTGGGTCTTGGCCATGCAGATGGGAAGATGGCCGTAGTTTTCCTGAAGATCGGCGAACTGGTTACGTACCTTTTTGTCGGCAATCACCTCGTCGGCGCCGTAGAGCTTGGTGGCGATGGTCTTGACCTTGTCCCACAGCGGCATGTCATCGTCATAGATGGGCGCGAACTGGCTCTTGCCCTTGTCCACCAGGTCAACCACGTGCTTGGCCAGATTTTCGGCCCCGGCACCGCCCGAGGCCCAGTGGGTGCATTCGATGATTTCGGCCCCGAGATCCTTGGTCGCCTCTTGGATGGCTTGGACTTCGGCGTCGGTGTCGGCCGTGAACCGGTTGACGGCGACGACCACCGGCACGCCGAAGGCCTTCACGTTGCGGATGTGGCGCGCCAGGTTGGCGCAGCCTTCCTTGACCGCGTCCACGTTTTCCGAGCCCAGGTCGTCCTTGCCGACGCCGCCGTGCATCTTGAGCGCGCGCACGGTGGCGACAATAACGGCGGCGCCGGGGTTGAGCGAGGCCAAGCGGCACTTGATGTCGAAGAACTTCTCGGCCCCCAAATCGGCGCCGAAACCCGCCTCGGTGACCACGTAATCGGCCAGCTTCAACGCCGTCTTGGTGGCGATGACGGAATTGCAACCGTGCGCGATGTTGGCGAACGGCCCGCCGTGGATGAAGGCCGGGTTGTTCTCCAGCGTCTGCACCAGGTTCGGCGCCAGTGCTTCCTTCAACAGCACCGACATCGGCCCCGGCGCCTCGAGGTCCTTGGCCAGGACCGGTTCACGGTCGCGGGTCTGGGCGACGACGATGCGGCCCAGCCGTTCGGTCAGGTCATCAAGGCTGGTGGCCAGGCAGAAGATGGCCATGACCTCGGACGCCACGGTGATGTCGAAACCGTCCGAACGGGGAAACCCGTTGGCGACGCCGCCCAACGAGCACGTGATATCGCGGAGCGCCCGGTCGTTCATGTCAACGACGCGGCGCCAGTGAATGCGCCGGGAATCGATGCCGAGCCCGTTGCCCCAATAGATATGGTTGTCAACCAGCGCCGAGAGAAGGTTGTTGGCAACGCCGATGGCATGGAAGTCGCCGGTGAAATGCAGGTTGATGTCTTCCATGGGCAAAACCTGGGCATAGCCGCCGCCGGCGGCGCCGCCCTTCATGCCGAAACACGGGCCCAACGAGGGCTCGCGCAGGCAGATGGCCGCTTTCTTGCCGATGCGGTTGAGCCCGTCGCCTAAGCCCACGGTGGTCGTCGTCTTGCCCTCGCCGGCCGGTGTCGGCGTCATGGCGGTGACCAGGATCAGCTTGCCGTCCGGCCTGCCCTCCAGCGACTTGATGAAATCCATGGAAACCTTGGCCTTATGGTGGCCGTAGAGATGCAACTGGTCGGCCGGAATATCCAGCTTTGCGCCGATGTCGGTGATCGGCTGCATGGTGCCCTCGCGGGCTATTTCGATATCACTCTTGGCCATTGAATTTTCCTTTGATCGAATTTCAAAACGCCCGGGTCAGCCCGCGGCGCCGCCCAACACGTCGCCCGTGGAAATTCCGCTTTTCTCGGCGTACTCGGCGGCCGGGATTTTCTTGTCATCGTGGGGCCGGACCCTTTGCACCTGAATTCCGCCGCCCGCCGCAGCGACGGTAATGCCTGCATCGGTGACTTCCGTCACCTCGCCGGGGGCGCCGTTTACGCCGTCAACCTTGGCGCAGTCGAAAATCTTCAGTTCATTGCCGCCGTGGACGGTCCAGGCGCCCGGCTGCGGGTTGGTGCCGCGGATCAGGTTGTAGACCTCTTGGGCCGGTTTCGACCAGTCGATTTCGGCGTCGGCCTTCTTGCACCAGCTCTCGTACGTGGCGTCGGCCTCGTTTTGCTTGATGTGAGGGGGCTCGCCGGCCTTGACCAGGTCCACGGCCTCGAGCACGATTTCGACGCCGAGCGGAAAAATCTTGTCGAAATAGACCGAGCCGAGCGTGTCGTCGGGGGTGATATCCACTTCCTTCTGCAACAGGATGTCGCCCTCATCCAGGCCGTCGTCGGGCCAGAAGATGGAGAGCCCGGTCTTGGTCGCGCCCCACATGATCGGCCAGTTGATGGAGCTGGGCCCCCGGTGCTTGGGCAGCAGCGACGGATGGAAGCAGATGGAGCCGTGGGTGGGAATGTCGCGCGCTTCTTCGGGCACGAAGACGATCATAAAGGCCATGACCATCAGATCGGCCTTGAGCGCCCGCATTTCGTCCAAGACTTCGGAGTCCTTGTAATTGGGCGGCTGGATCAGGGTGAGCCCCTTTTCGAGGGCGAATTCCTTGATCGGGTCGACCGGCTTTCCTTCCTTGTCCGGCGCGCAGTAAACGGCAACGATATCGTCGCCGCGTTCCAGCATCGCTTCCAGGCAAGCCTTGCCGAAGGCCTGTTGGCCGTTGACGATGATACGCATGGTTTAGTCCTCCCTTGGTCCCGCGCAGGCGCTAAATTGTGCCGTCTTTCCTGGCGTCTTTGATTTCCTGATCGCTGAGGCCGACGACGTCTTTCAGGATTTCTTCGGTGTGTTCGCCCAACAACGGCGAGCGCTCGACGTCGGTGGGCGAGTCCGAAAGCTTGATCGGGTTGCCCACCGTCAGGTACTTGCCCCGCTCCGGGTGGTCGACCTCGACCACGGTGCCGGTTTTACGCAGCGAGGGCTCCTCGGCCAGTTCCTTCATGGAAAGGATCGGACCGACCGGTATGTTGAGCGGATTGCAGATTTCCATGACCTCGAACTTGTTCTGGGTCATGGTCCACGCCTCGATGGCCTCGAAAACCTTGTCAAGATGCGACAGGCGCGCGTCCGGCGTGGCATAGTCCGAATCTTCTTTCCATTCCGGCTTACCGATCACTTCGCAAATCTTTTCCCATACCGCGGCCTGGGTGATGAAATAGGTATAAGCGTCGGGGTCCTTCTCCCAGCCTTTGCATTTTAGGATTCGGCCGGGCTGGCCGCCGCCGGAGTCGTTGCCGGCGCGGGGCACCGCATCACCGAAGTCCATGCCGAGGCTGTAGTGGGCGTACTCCTTGAGCGGCCCGTGTGCGAGCCGCTGCTGGTCGCGCAGCTTGACCCGGCACAGGTTCAACACCGCGTCCTGCATGGCGCATTCGACCCGTTGTCCACGGCCCGAATGGGTGCGGTGATAAAGCGCCGCCAAGATGCCCGCCACCAGATGTATGCCGGTGCCCGAATCGCCGATCTGGGAACCGGTGACCATCGGAATGTCACCGATCATACCCGTCGTCGAAGCGGAACCGCCAGCGCATTGGGCGGCGTTTTCATAGACCTTGCAATCCACGTAAGGACCGGGGCCGAAGCCCTTGACCGAGGCATAGATCATGCGCGGGTTGATTTCCTGGATGCGTTCCCAGTTGAAGCCCATGCGGTCGAGCGCGCCGGGGGCGAAGTTTTCGACCATGATGTCGCATTCCTCGATCAACCGGGTGAAGATATCCTTGCCCTTTTTTTCCTTGGTATTGAGCGTGATCGAGCGTTTGTTGTGGTTCAGCATGGTGAAATAAAGGCTGTCCACGTCGGCAAGATCGCGAAGTTGGCCGCGGGTCGCGTCGCCGACGCCGGGGCGTTCCACCTTGATCACGTCGGCGCCGAACCAAGCCAGAATCTGGGTGCAGGTGGGGCCCGATTGCACGTGGGTCATGTCCAGGATTTTTACGCCTTCCAGGGCTTTCATTTTGCGCTCCTGTTGTTGAGAGTTGATTTTATGCAGCTTCGTTATTTCTTGGAGACGACGCTTTGCGGGTTGAGATTGCCGATACGGCCGCTTTCGGTGCCGGCTTTCTCGTCAATCACCGCGTTCACCAGGGTCGGCTTGCCGGAATCCATGGCTTCGTTCACGGCGCGGCTCAATTCATCGGGCGTTGTCGCATAGACGCCGACACCGCCGAACGCTTCCATCATCTTGTCGTAGCGAGTGTCTTTGACGAAGACGGTCGTCGCAACGTCCGAACCACCAGAGGGATTGACGTCGGTTCCCCGATAGATTCCGCTATTGTTGAAGACGACTACGCAAATCGGAAGGTTGTACCGGCAGATCGTTTCAATCTCCATGCCCGAGAACCCAAAGGCGCTGTCGCCTTCAACCGCCAGCACGGGTTTGCCCGTTTCCACGGCGGCCGCGATGGCAGTGCCCATGCCGATGCCCATGACGCCCCAGGTCCCGACATCCAGCCGTTTGCGCGGTTGGTACATATCGATGATGCTGCGTGCGAAATCGAGCGTGTTGGCGCCTTCATTGACGAAAATGGCATCCGGCCGCTCTTTAATGATCGTGCGCAGCGCACCGAGCGCGCCGTGGAAATCCATCGGCACGTTGTTGTTCTGCAGCTTCGGCGCCATCCTTTCGAGGTTGGTCTGTTTCTTCGAGTTGACCGCCTCGACCCACTCAGCGGGCGGCGGAGCCCAGTCGTCACCCATGGCTTCATGCAGGGCCGAGACGCAGGAACCGATATCGCCGACAACGGGGGCCACGATTTCGACATTGCTGTCCATCTCTTTGGGTTCGATGTCGATCTGTACAAACTGTTTCGGCTGATCGCCCCAGGTCTCGCCCTTGCCGTGCGAGAGCAACCAGTTGAGGCGGGTGCCGATCAGCATCACCACATCGGATTCCTTCAGCACGAGCGAGCGCGCCGGGGCCGCCGACTGTGGGTGCGTGTCGGGCAACAGCCCCTTGGCCATGCTCATGGGCAGATAGGGAATGCCGCTTTTTTCCACCAGCGCGCGGATGGCGTCATCGGCCTGTGCGTAGGCGGCACCCTTGCCGAGGATGATCAGGGGCCGCTTGGCGCCCTTCAGCACCTCGAGCGCGCGCTGGACCGCTTCCGGCGCGGGTAGCTGGCTGGGCGCGGCATCGATGACCTTAACCAGCGATTTGGCACCGGCTTCAGCGTCCATGGTCTGACCCAGGAGCTGCGCCGGCAGGTCAAGATAGACGCCGCCCGGTCGGCCGGAAACGGCCGCGCGGATGGCACGCGCAATGCCGGTGCCGATGTCTTCGGCACGCAACACGCGGTAGGCCGCTTTACAGAGCGGCTTGGCGATGGCCAGTTGGTCCATTTCTTCGTAATCACCCTGTTGAAGGTCGACGATCTCGCGCTCTGACGAGCCTGAGATCAGGATCATCGGAAAGCAGTTGGTGGTGGCGTGGGCCAGCGCGGTCAGACCGTTGAGGAATCCGGGCGCCGATACCGTCAAGCAGATGCCGGGCTTTTTCGTCAGGTAACCGGCGGTCGCGGCCGCATAACCCGCGTTCTGCTCGTGCCGGAACGAGAGAACGCGCATGCCTTCGGCCTGCATATAACGGCCCAAATCCGTGATAGGAATGCCGGGTACGTTAAAGATCGTATTGATATCGTTGAGCTTGAGCGCGTCGATGACAAGATGAAAGCCGTCCGTCAGTGTCCCGGTCTCGGCTTTCGGCGCCTTGGCAACCGGATGACCGCCGGAGATACCGTCACCCGACTTGTCTTTCTTGGCTAATTTGTCCGTTGCCGTGCGGCTTGCCTTGCTCGACATGGTTTTCCCTCCCTAGGTGCGAACCTGGAATTGTCTTCCCCGAACCAGTCCCTGTCCTTTATTCCAAATAATCCACGTGTTTTTCAATATGGGCGGCCAGGTTCATTGAGTGTTCGCGCACCAACCGCGCCGCCAAGTCCTCGTCCCGGCCCTCCAGGGCCTCGATGATGTGCATGTGATCGATGATCGAGCGTTTGGCCCGGTCGTCTTCGGAAATGGTCCGGGCCCGGATCGACCGCATATGGATAAACAGGTTGTCGGCGATGTCCGTCAATAATTTGCAACGGCTCATGCTCAGGATCGCCTGGTGAAATTCTATATTGGTTTCCGAATATTCGTCGATATGGGCCTGCACTTGGTCGTTTTCGAAGGTGGAAAACATCTCCCTCAGCGACGAAATGTCTTCGTCGCTAGCGTTGGCGATCACCAACCGCGCCGCCATGCTTTCCAGCGCCGCCCACACGGTGACCATTTCCAAAATTTCGGCCTTGGTCTTGCGGACGATATAAACCCCCCGGCGCGGCACGATATGGACCAGGCCTTCCTGTTCCAACCGGGCCAGGGCCTCGCGCACCGGCGTGCGGCTGATTTCAAGTTTTTCCGAAAGCCGGCGTTCATCCAGGCGCAATTCGGCATCTTCGGCGTAAATGTTCATGGACGTAATGGCTTGCTTCAAGGAATCGTAGATCTTCTCCTTCAAGCTGAAGTTGGCGTCGATGGGTTTAATGGCTAATTCGGCGTGCGCCACTTTTTCCCCCATATCCACAATTTTCCCGGAGGCCCCGAAAGGCCGGAAAGGCCGGTCGAAGGCCTGGCAACCAACGGCGCCGATCTCTGGTATACAATACTCCAGATACCAAAATTATCAAGCGGGCCCCCCCTAAACTCCCCCGTTTTCGGACTTTTTGAAACGGCGGTTGGCCGCCTTTTTTTTATGGCTTTTTTATGGGGGCGATGGGGTTCGGCTAGGCGGTCTTTTTCTTGAACTTGTCGTAGAAAATTTTAAACACCGGCAGGAACAGCAGGACGAGAGCGAGGGCCATGATGACGGCGGCGAACGGCCGGGTGAAGAAAATCGAGAACGAACCGCCCGAAATCAGCAGCGACTGCCTGAGCGCCGGTTCCGCCAAGGGGCCGAGCACGATGGCCAGCACCGCCGGCGCCATCGGGTAATTCAGCTTGCGCATCATATAGCCGACGAGGCCGAAGATCAGCATCAGCCAGACATCGTGCATGTCGAGGGTCGGCACGAAGCCGCCGACGATGCACAGGATGAAGATGATCGGCGCCAGGATGGTGAACGGCATCTTCAACACCCAGATGAAGGCCGGGATGAAGCCGATGTTGATCAACAGCGAAAACAGGTTGGCCACGTACAGGCTGGCGATGAACCCCCAGACGAAATCCGGGTGGTCCGTGAACACCAACGGTCCCGGTTCGAGGCCCCAGATCACCATGCCGCCCAACAGGATCGCCGTGGTCGGCGAGCCGGGGATGCCCAGGGTCAGCATCGGCAGCATGGACCCGGTCGACGCCGCGTTGTTGGCGGATTCCGGGGCGACGACGCCGTTGATGTTGCCCTTGCCGTAGGTCTCGGGGTCCTTGGCCGCGGTCTTGGCGACGCCGTAGGCCATCAGGGAGCCCGGCGTCGCGCCGGCGGCCGGCAGGATGCCGACGAAATAGCCCAAGAACGACCCCATCAACATCATCCTCCAGGTCCCCACCAGTTCCCGAAGGGTGTCCATGATTCTCCGGACGTTGATGGTGGCCTGCGAGATCATGACGTCGCCCTGGCTGATCTCGATCGTCCACAGCATCTCGGCGATGCCGTAGATGCCGATGGCCAGCACCAGGAAGTTGATGCCGTGGAAGAAGCCGGGGATATCGAAGAAGATGAGCCGGGGCTCGCCCGAGATGATGTCCAGCCCGACGGCGCCGAATACCAGCCCGATGAAGATGGAGAAGAGGGTTTTCGGGATGTCGTCGCCGCCCAGCCCGACGAAGGTGGCGAACGCCATCAGCATCAACGCGAATATCTCCGGCGCGCCGAAGGTCAGCGCGACTTCGGCCAGGGGCGGCGCGAACAGCGTGAACAAAACGACGCCGACGCTGCCGCCGACGAATGACGCTGTCGCCGCCGCCACCAGCGCCTTGTCGGCCTCGCCCTTGAGCGCCATGGGCCGGCCGTCGAAAGTCGTCGCCACCGCCGTCGAGGCGCCGGGAATGCCCAACATGATCGAGCTGATGGCGCCCCCGTACATGGCCCCGTAATAGATGGCGCCGAGAAAGATGATGGCCCCCGTCGGCGGCACCAGGAAGGTCATCGGCAGCAGGATGGCGACGCCGTTGACGGAGCCCAATCCCGGCATGGCGCCGATGAACAGGCCGATGGTGCAGCCGCCGATGATCAGCATCAGGTTGAGCGGCTCGAAGGCGATGGCAAAGCCGTGGAGGAGAAGGGATAGAACTTCCATCGATGTTCAGAACTCGGGTCTGGGCGCTACGGGATTGGTTGTTATGATAGCGGCCGGGCGGATTAATAGAAAAAAGCGAAAATGGGGTCGAACCAGGGATCGGTAAATCCCTTGGGCAGGGTCTTCTGCAGGGCGATCTCGAAAAACAAAAACGTCGTGATCGGCGCAAAAAAAGCGAACGCGCCGGTCAACCGCCAGGAATGCCCGCCCATGAAGCGCAGGTAAAAGATCAGGAAAACAGGGATGGCGCCGTAGGCGCCGATGATGTGGAACAGGCCGATCATCACGGTCAGCGCGCCAGCGTTCAGCAAGAACACCTTCAGCGTCCGCCGGGTCATGAAAACTTCTTCGGATTGGGATTCGGGCGTGACCCGCCTCGCCCAGCGTATGATGATGGCGATGCAGCAAAGCAGCATTCCGGCCGCTAGCCAGAACGACCACGATCCCCCGCCGGGCCCCTCGCCGGCGATCCAGCCGATCGGCAACTCGGCGCTTTTCCACATCAAGTAGACAGAGAAAACCGCCATCACAACGGCCATGATAAGCTCGGCTAGTCGCATGATGACGGTTCTCTCAAAAAGTCTACGTGTAAGGGATATCCTTAATGCTTGCCGGGGCCGTTACTTGATGGCGCCCATCTTCTTCAAAATTCCCCTCTGGACTTCCTTTTGCGCAAGCCAGTACTTCATCAGGGCGTCGCCCGTCAGGAATCCGCCCTGCAGGCTCTTTTTCTTCATGTAGCCCTGCCACTCCGTGGAGTTAAAGATCTTCTTGAAAAGACCCTGATAGTAGGTGGCGGCTCCTTTGCTCATGCCCGGCGCGCCGACGACGGTGCGCTGCATGAAGTAGACGAAGTCCTTGCCCAACTCCTTGAACGTCGGCGCGTCCTTGAACAACGGCAGGCGTTTCGGCGTGAACGCGCCAATCGGAATGGTCTTGCCGGCCTGATAGAAGCCGAGCTGCTCGGACGGGTTGTTGACCGTCGAGTCGGCGTTTTTGCCGGCCAGTTCCTTGGCCACGCGTCCGCCGCCCTTGTAGGGGACGTACTTCATGTTGAGGCCATAGGCCTTGTTCAGGAAGTCGGTCAGGATGTTGTCTTCCGAGTTCTTGCCGGTGCCGGCCATGATCCACTTGTTGCCCTTGGCCTTGGCCGCCTTCACGAACTGATCGACGGTGGTGATGCCGGAATCCTTGTGGACCCATAAAAGGAACGTGTCTTCGGCCATCCGCCCGACCGGGGTGAAGGTTTTGATGTCGATTCCCAGGCCCGGCTGCAACAGCGGCGTGGTGTAGAAGCTGTTCAGGGTGAACATGATCGTGTGGTCCGGATCCTTGGCGTTTTTGACATGGACCAATGCCTCGGCGCCCGAACCGCCCGGCTTGTTGATGGGCGTGAACGGCTTCGATGATAATTTGTTCTTGGCGATGATGGTCTGAAGGAAACGCACCGCCTTGTCGGCGCCACCACCCTTGCCAGCCATGATCACGAATTCGACCGGCTTTTTAGGTTCCCACCCATAGGCGGAATCCTTGGGCACGGCCACGAACCCAATGCCAACGCCGAAAGCGATGGCGAGACTCAAAAGTTTGCTACCAAATTTGCGCATTGTGTACTCCCAAGTTTAAATCGTCCGCCGTTCATCAAATTCGTCACAACGTCGGCGGACGTTTTTGTGCCTTCACCTATATTACAGGCCAGCCCTTCCCAGGACTGCCAAGGCGTCCAGCATTATCGTTACCTCAAAGGCGGATACCAAATAAATAATTGTCATTTGGTATACCAACGGACTATAGCCAAACGGCCTTGCCTCATACAATAAGGTTTCCCCCTGGTTGTCCATTAAATTATTGCCCCTGTCAAAAGGCCTGAAACGGCCCCGGAAAGCCCCTGGGAGCCCAAGGACGGCAATAAATTCTGAACGGCCCCAAGGGGGCGGTAAGGGCGGGCGCTAGGCGCCGGACGCCAGGTGCGCTTCCAGGTCGCGAAGCCCGTCCGGCGAGCCGATTTCGTAAAACCGCTCCGTCACTTCGAAACCGCGGAGTCCCCCCGCCTCGGCCAGCCGTCCGAAGGCATCGGCCAGGTCATGGGGCTCGCCGGCGGGGATATGGGCTTCGACGGCGTCCCGGGTCAGCACCGAAAGCCCATAGTCTATATAGGCCATGCCGATGTCTTGGGCGTCTTGCCGGCCCTTTTCCAGCTTCGTGACCAGGCTATTTTCGAAAATGGCGTTGGAAGCGTCCCAACGGCCGTCGTTCCTGAGGACGCACATCAACGGATGGCTGCCCTGGTCCGAGGCCTCCCACACCGCCTGAACGTCCACGTTCAGGTAGGAATCGCAGTAAAGAACCAGAAAGCCCCCGTCCACCACGCCTTCGTCCTGGGCGAGGCGAACGGCGCCGCCGGTGCCCAGCGGGCGGTCGCCTTCGTCCGAATAAGCCGCCTCCAGACCCCAGCGGCCGCCGGAGCCGACAAAATCGCGGATTTGTCCGCCCATGTGACCGATGGCATAGACCACGCGCCTGACCCCCTGGCCGGCCAGCCACGTCAACTGATGATCGGCGAAGGGGCGGCCCTGGACAGGGGTCAACGCCTTGGCGACGCTATCGGTGGCCGGTTTCATCCGCGTCCCAAGGCCACCGGCGAGGATCAGGCATTGCATGGCTATTTACGCAACTGAAGGGTGGAGCCGTCGAAATCGAAGGCGAAGTCCATTTCCTGCAGGTTTTCGCCGGTCATGGCGGCGCGCAAGCGGGGCTTGTCCACGGTATAGAAAAGAAGGAACCCGCCCGACCCGGCGCCGACCAGCTTGCCGCCGAGCGCGCCGTTGGCGAGACCGAGGTCGTAAAGCCGGTTGACGTGGTCGTTGGAGATGCTCTTGGAACGGGCCTTCTTGTGTTCCCAGTGTTCGTTCATGAGTTCCGCGAACCCCCGGGTGTCGCCGTCTTCAAGCCGGTCTTTTATCCTTGCGCCTAAGTCCTTGATGAAGTGCAGGTTGTCCAGCATCCCGGAATCGCCCTTTTCGGATTTCTTCTTTTGGTCATCGAGAATTTCAGCCGCCGCCCGGCTGTAACCGGTGAAGAACAACATCAGGTTTTCGCTCAAATCCTTGAGCGTCTCGTCGGACACCTTCAGCGGCGAAATCGTGACCTCGCCCGACTTGTGGTATTCCTGGCACGTCAGGCCCCCATAGGCGGCGATGTAGTGGTCTTGCTTGCCGCAGGGCTCGCCCAGGATGTTCATTTCGATATCATTGGCCGTCCTGGCCAGTTCCTCGGTTAACACCTTTTCCCGCTTGTAGGCGCGAAGCGCATGCAGGAGCCCGACGGTGAAGCTTCCCGACGACCCCATCCCGGTGCCCGCAGGAACGTCGGCGATGGAGACGATTTCGACGGCCGGCTCCACCTCCATGAGGCGCAGCGTCTCGCGCAAAAGGCCGTGGTTTATTTCGTCCAGGGTCTGGGTGTGTTCGGTCTTTGCGTATTTCAAAAGGTACCCCGGACGGAAGGTCTTGTTGGCGGTGATGTAAATGTGCTTGTTGATCGCCGCCGAGATGACAAAACCGCCGAACGCCTCGTAATAGGACGGCAGGTCGGTGCCGCCGCCGCCGAAGGAAATGCGTAAGGGTGTCCGGGTAATGATCATTGTTTCGGGCCGGCCTCAGGCGGCAACGCCAAGGCCGCCAACGACAGGCGAATCGCCTCGTGCGATGAATTTTGGCAGGTCCAGCCCAGTTTTTGGATACGGCCGCAATCGAGGCGGACGACGGGAACGTCGCCTTGCCAGCCGCGCGCGCCGCCGGAAAAGGAATATTCAACGCTGCCGGCCTTTAGCCCCAAGCATTCCACCGCCAGATCGGCGATTTCCCTGACCGTGATGTAATCGCCGGTGGCCGCGTTAAAGACACCCAAGGGGTCGTGGCAGCGTTCGTTGACCAGCAGGATGGCGTTGACCACGTCCGAGACATGAATGTAGGGCTTGCTCTGGTTACCGTCGCCGAGGATCGAAAGACGGCCCGGGTCCTGGCGGAGCTTTTTGATAAAGTCCAGGCCGACTCCGTGCGTCTGGCGCGGGCCGACCACGTTGCCGAACCGGAAGATGCATCCGCTCAGGCCGAACAGGTGGCAATAGGCCGAAATCATGGCCTCGGAAGCCAGCTTGGAAGCGCCATAGGTGGAAATGGGAAGAAGCGGCCCGTGGTCCTCTCTCGCCTCACGGTCGCCCAGGTCCCCGTAAACGCCGCTGCCCGACGCATAGAGGATGCGCCCGCACCCGGATCGGCGCATGGCCTCCAGGACGTTGTGGGAAAGCGCCGTTCCTTCGTCGAAATCGATGGCGGGTTCGGTGACGGCGCGGGCGATGTCCGGGTTGGCGGCAAGATGAACGACCACGTCGACGCCGGCCATGGCGTCGGTCAAGGCGTCCAAGTCCCCGGCATCGGCCTTGACGACGTTGAGGCGCGGATCATCGGCCAAGTGTTGGATGAATTCCTCGCGCCCGGACGAGAAGTTGTCATATATGGTGAGCCCCTGGGTCGCTCCGTCTTCCAGCAGGCTGTCGGCGACGTGGCTGCCGATGAAGCCGGCGCCACCGACGATGATGAACCGGCTTTGTGCCGCCGAACCTTCCGTCAACGGACGGACTCCCACTTCGTTTCAGTGACCTTCAATGCCGGGTGGCTGACGATCAGGTGCCAGATCACGGCAGCCAGCCCCTCCGTATGGGGGGTGCGGCGCGCCGGGTTCAGAGGCGGAATGACGACGGCGGTATCGGCATTTTTGGCGGTAAACCCGTCTTCGCTTCCGACAATGCCGTAAATCGCCGCGCCGACCGATTTGGCAAGCTCCAGCGCCTTGATAAGGTTGACGGAAATATTCTTTTCCTTGTTTCCGCCGCCGACGGAAAACACCAGCACCGCGTCCCCGCCCGAAAGCTTGGATACTTTCAGCCATTCCTCGAACACCGTTTCCCATCCTTCGTCGTTGGTGCGCGCGGTGAGTTCGGAAACGTTGTCGGTCGGCGCATAGGCCTCGAAGCCGCAAATCTTCCGGAAGTCATTGACCGCGTGGCTGGCGTGGCCGGCCGATCCCCCGACGCCGAGAATAAAAAGCCGGCCGCCGCCGCCGCGGATCCGCGCCAAGCCGGCCACCATTTCCTCGATCTTGGCGCGGTCAATGGCGGCGATGATGTCGACCGTTTCGCTTAGGAATTCGTCTGAAAAATCCGTCATTTGCTTATCCTATGACCAATGGCCAACTCCGCAAAGGGATGGGAAAAAAACCGGTAACGGTTAGCCTGGCGGGATGGGAAGGTTGGCCGGCGCCGGCAGGGGTGCAGGGGTGCAGGGCCTTTGGGAGCGTGCCCCTATTGGGCGCTGACCTGCAGGATGGCCGGGCCGATCACCACGACGAACAAGACGGGCAGGAAAAATATAATCATCGGCACCGTCAGCTTGGCCGGAAGGGCGGCGGCTTTCTTTTCCGCATTGGACATGCGTTCGTCCCGCTTTTCCTGGGCCAGAACCTTGAGCGCAACGCCAACCGGCGTTCCGTATTGTTCGGACTGGATCAGCGCCGTCGACAACGCCTTGGCGGACTCCATACCCGTTCTGTTGGTGAAATTCTCGTAAGCCTGCCGGCGGTCGCCCAGATAGGCGAGCTCCGCCGTCAATAATCCAAATTCCGTCGCCAGGGTCGGCGATTGTCCGGCGAGTTCCTCGGTGATCCTGGAAAAGGCGGCCTCGATGCCCAGGCCGGCCTCGACGCAAATCACCAAAAGATCGAGGGCGTCGGGGAAAACCTCGGTCATTTCACTCTGACGCTTTTGGACGGTGTTCGCCAACAGCAGTTTCGGCAAGAAAAACCCGACGACGACGCCGCCGCCGGCGAACAGGAATTTAACGAATTCCGGATAAGGGAAGGTCTTCATCAGGCCCAACAGGATGATGGTGGCGATGCCGCCGCCAATGGCCATCAAAATCCGGGTCGAAATATAAGCCGGCACCACGCCCCGGCCTCGCAAACCCGCTTGTGCCAAGTCGTTGCGGAGCTCGTCCGACTGCAGGATATGCTGCAGGTTGATAATCTCCAGCACCTTATTGACCAACACCACATGGGCTTTTTGTTTTTGCTGGCGGATGGCCGAAGGCTTTTTCAGGTCGTCCATCTGCTTGCGGCTGAGGTCGCCCCGGTGCTGGCTGATCACCCCCTTGATCCGCTGGTTCCGCTTGCCGCTCTGGAGGTAATAAAAACCATAAACCAGGCCCGCGAAAAGCCCTGACGCCAGCAGCGCCAGCATGATTAACGTGGGCAGGTCCATTCTTGCTAGGGTTGCCATGGTTACATTTTGAAGTTGATCATATTGCGCATCACCATTGATCCGCAGAACATCCAGAACAGCCCGCCGGCGACCATGTAGTTGCCCGTATCGGTGATGAACAAAAGCATCAGATAATCGGGGTTGACGACCGACAGAAGAATCCCGACCGCGAACGGCAGCGACCCGATGATCCCGGCCGACGCCTTGGCCTCGGCGGCCATGGCCTGGGCCTTGTCTCGCATTTTCTTGCGCGCGCGCAAAACCGCCGAAAGGTTGGATAGCGTGTCCGCCAGATTACCGCCCGTTTGGCGCTGAATCTGCGTGACGATGGCAAAGAACTTGTATTCGGATATGGGCAGGCGCTCTATGCCCTTGGCCATCAGTTCATCAATGGTGAGGCCCAAATTCTGTCCTTCCACGAGCATCCGAAATTCCTCGCCGAGGGGGGCGTCGAATTCCCGGGCGACAACGGTAAAACATTCATTGATCGGCAGCCCGGACCGGATGCCGCGGACGATCAGGTCGAGGGCGTTGGCGAAGTGTTTGATGAATTTTTTCTGCCGGCCGGATGCCATGGAGTTAAGGACCATCTTCGGAAGCAGGAACGCGCCGGCGATGAACACCAGGGGCGCCCCCCAGACCGGCAACCCGGAAATCAAATAGCCTAACGCGCCGAAAACGCCGACAACGGCGCTGATGAGGAAATACGTCCCGGCGCCCACTTCAAGGCCAGCTTGCATGAGATGGTCATTGGTGGCATCCACAAAGCCCTTTTTCTCGCCCTTTGATTGCAGTTGTTTGACCGTTTCCTGGATGCGTTTTTGCCTTCGGCTTTCGGCCTTGTCCGAGGCGCCGGAATCGCCCTCGCCGAGGACGCCGATCTGGTTCACGCGCTTGCGCAACAGCATCCTCGGCCGAAGCAGAATGGTCGCGCCGATGATGCTGGCGCCCAGCAACAGCATGGAGAGGGTGGCCCCGGAAATGATCAGGATGATGGTTGTCTGGCTTATCATGTCCCGCCCATACCCAAGGCCCCGGCCAGTTTGGATTCAAGGCCGAAGTATCTGGCCTTGTCCCAGAAATTGGGGCGCAGCCCCGTCGGCCGGTGGGCGCCGATAAGCTTGCCGTTGGCATCTTCGCCCTCGAATTCATAGGTGAAAAGATCCTGGAGCGTGATGACGTCCCCTTCCATGCCGATGATCTCGGTGATGTGGGTGATTTTTCTGGATCCGTCGCGGAGCCTGGAAGCCTGAATGATGACGTGGACGGCGGCGGCGATCTGTTCGCGCACCGCCTTCGCCGGCAGGTTATAACCGCCCATGGCGATCATGTTTTCGACGCGCGAGATGGCTTCGCGGGGGTTGTTGGCGTGGATGGTGCCCATGGACCCGTCGTGGCCGGTGTTCATGGCCTGCAACAGGTCGAAGGCCTCGGGGCCGCGAACCTCGCCGACGATAATGCGTTCGGGCCGCATACGCAGGCAGTTCTTGACCAGGTCCCGCATGGTGATCTCGCCGGCCCCTTCCAGGTTGGGCGGCCGCGTCTCCAGGCGGACCACATGCGGCTGCTGTAGCTGCAGTTCGGCCGAGTCCTCGCAGGTGATTGTCCGTTCGCCCTTGTCGATGAACTGGGTCATGCAGTTCAGCAACGTCGTTTTGCCGGAACCGGTGCCGCCCGAGACCAGGATATTGAGCCTGGAGGCGCCGATGACTTCCAGCACCGTGGCCATTTCAGGGCTGACGGAGCCGAAATCAACCAGGGCCTGCAGTGTCAGTTTCTCTTTCTTGAACTTCCGGATGGTGAGCGCCGCGCCGTCAATGGCCAAGGGCGGGGCAATGACGTTGACGCGCGATCCGTCCGCCAGGCGGGCGTCGCAAATGGGGCTCGATTCATCGACCCGCCGGCCGACCTGGGTGACGATGCGCTGGCAGATGTTCATCAATTGCGCATTGTCCCGGAAGGTGATGTCCGTCAATTCGATCTTGCCGCCGGTTTCGATGTAAACCTGGCCGGCGCCGTTGACCATGATGTCGGCAATGTCGTCGCGTTCGATCAGCGGCTCCAGGGGGCCCAGCCCTAAGATATCGTTACAGATGTCCTTGACGACCTGTTGCTGTTCCTGGACGGTCAGCACCAGGCCCCGCATGGAAATGATTTCCGCCGTCATGTCGGTGATTTCTTCGCGGACCTGATCCGGTTCCAGCTTGCTGATTTCACCCAGGTCAACCGCTTCCAACAGATCGTTGAAAACCATGACCTTGATTTCGGCGAGCCTTTCGCTGACCGCCGCCGAGGGCGCATCCTTGACCGCCTCCGGCTCGGGGGGCGGTTTTTCCTTTTTGGCGGCTTTTTTCGGGGCAGCCTTGGGTTTCGGCTTCGGCGCTTCGGCGGCCTCCGGGGCGGGCTCGGGCGCCGGTTCTTCCGGTTCGGGAGGCGCTTCCGGGACCGAGGGCGTCTCGGCCTGAACCTCCTCCAGGCGAACGTCTTCTTCAGGCTCCGCCTGAGGCGCGGGCTCGGCCGGTTGGGGCTTTTCTTGCGGGGGTGGGGGGCTGTCGTTAACCGGTTGCGGTTGCTGGGCGCCCCTTCGTCCAAAGGCCATGATCAATCAATCCCTGGATTCAGTTTTATTCCTTGTCCTTGTCCTTGTCCTTGCCTTTTTCCTTGTCCTTCTTTTTGCCGATATTGAATAGCCCGAGGCCCTTTTTTTCCTTCTCATCGGTTTTTTCGCGGCCGCTGACGATTTTTGCCAAATTAATGATCCCCTCCGTGGCTTTGCTTTTCTTGCTCGCCCTCGACATCATTTCGCCGTTGTTCAACGCCAAGCCGAAAGCCTCGGGATCGTAAGCAATCGACAAGGCCGGCTCCAAGGCAAGGGCGTCCTTGAAATCCTTGCTGGACAAGTCCGACCGTTTGGCGGCGCCCACTTGATTTAAAATTAAACGGGTGGGCACATCAACACCGCGTTTCGGGCCAAGGAATTCTAGCACATTTTTCGCGTTTCTGAGATTAGTCAAATCGGGACGGCATACCATAACGACTTCATCGGCGGCGGCGACCACATCGTTGACCCACCCATCCCATACATGGGGCAGGTCGATCACGATAAATTCCGCCATCGGCTTGACCACGCGCATGAGCGCTTCGACGGGTTCTGTCGTTACCTGCATGCCGGTGCTGAGCGAAGCCGGGGAGGCCAAAATGGAAAGGTCGGTTTCGTCTAATTCCATAAAAAATTGATTGAGCATGGCGGGATCGATCTCGTGCGACTGGGTCAGGGCATCGACGACCGTCTGGCGCGGCTGCATGTTGTAATTGAGCGCCGCGGTTCCATAGGCGATGTCCAGGTCGACGACGATCACCTGTTCGTCATAGATGGTGCTTAATTCATGAGCCACATTGTGTGAAATGACGCTGCTGCCGGTGCCGCCGGCCAGGCCCATAAAGGCGATAACCCGGCCGTCGGAATCCGATTCCGCGCCAGAGAAAATCTTGGCCACGGATTCCTTCAACGCCTCTTCGGTCACGGGATGGATGAGATAATCGCTGACGCCTTCGGCGATGAGCGTCCTGAACAGTAGAATGTCGTTTTCTTCGCCGATCAGAATCAAGCGGGTTTCCGGATCGCACACGTTGGCGAGCGCCTCCAACTGCTTGAACATCTTGTCCTTTTTGGCGGTCGTCTCGACGATCAGCAGAGTCGGCGTTTTCTTGTCGCCGAGATAGACACTCGCCGCGTCGATCCCGCCCTCGTAGATTTCGATCGTCGAGCGGAAGAAGAACCTGTCTTCTTTCATCGCCTCGACGGCGCTGACCGAATCCTGGTTGAGAAGGAAGGCTCCGATGGGAATTCTTAATATCACGCTGGACCCTGCTTGGATTTAAGTTGAAACGAATGGATTCCGGTGAACCCGTCCCTTTCCCGCCTACCGCCGGCGGCGGTTGGGGAAGGGCTCAACTCTTTCTTACTGCTCCCCAATTGATACCTCTTCCGATGCGCCGCCGGCGCCGCTGGCAACCGGCGCGGTGCGGTAGTTGCGGATAACGCCGGCGGCGTGCTCGCCGTCGCCGGGGCTCATGGTCTTGGCCTTCAACAGATCGCCCGGGTCCTGCACCATCAAGCCGAGGTTTCGCTGCGTGGCGCAGCCGTAATTGCTGTGGACCCGGCCCGAAGGGTTGAAGTTAGATTCCGAGGACCAGTCGCCGCACTCGGGGACCCTGACCTTATGGGCGGCGAACGAGACGATGACGTCGGCGGAGGAAAAACCGGCTTCGGTGATCGAAATTTCCCGCGCCTGGATGCCGGAATTCACCAGAAGACTGCGCACCTGCTCGGCGCCGGAAAGATTGCCCTCGCCGCCGGTCTTGATGGTCAGCGCCCGGCGGCCGCGGTTGAGATAATCGCGCACGAACCCGTCGAATTCCAGGGCCGCCTCGCCGGTCAGTCCTTGCTGGGCCACAGGGACCCTTACCGACATGGAAACCGTTTCCTTGCTGACGTAAAGCGGATGCGCGGCCCGGTAGTCGGCGGGCCGGTCCGACGTTTCACAAGCCGCAAGCGCCAGCGGCACCAGAACCAGGGCCAGCAACCAGGCCAGGGATTTTCCCAGGGATTTTCGAAGAGAGGATGTGTGTTCGGTCATTTCAAATCACTTCATAATGTAGCCGAAAGGTCCCTTGAGGGGTTTCGCCCAAACGGGACGTTTGCCTTCACCGTACCTGCGATGCAGCCGGCCCAGCAGGTAGCTGTCGATGTCGCTGGCCGCCTCGAAGCCGTCGGTCGGCACCGCAACGCTTCTGACGTTGTCCATCGGTTTGACCAGATAGACGGTGACGGTGATGATGAGCTCGGTTTCCTCACGCTGGAACGCGGTGCTGCGGAACAAGGCGCCGAGGATGGGGATGTCCTTGAGGAAGGGGACGCCGCGGATGCTGTCGAGGACGTTGTCTTCCAATAGTCCCGAAATCATCAGGGTGCCGCCGCTGGGCAACTCGACGGTGGTTTCCGTCCGTTTTTGGGTCAATTGGTTAATGGACAGGGAATCGGTTTCACTTCCACTGGGTATCGTCAGGGCGACGGCGCCGATGGCGCTGATTTCGGTGGCGATCTGCAGGTTGATCCGCCCATTATCGAGGACCGTCGGTGTAAAATTCAGGCGGATGCCGAACTCCCGGTATTCGAAGGTTATCCCGCCGCTATCGGTTAGACCCGATGGGAACGGGAATTCGCCGCCCGACAGGAACGAGGCGGTTTCGCCCGAGATCGCCGTCAGCGTCGGCTCGGCCAGGGTCTTGACCAGGGCATTTTCCTCCAGAATCGAGTAAGTGGCCGGGCCGAAGGTGCCGAGGCCGAAACCAAGGGTGCCGGTGGCAAATGGGGTGAGGGTCGGGCTGACGCCCACCAACGATATCCTTGGGCGGGTTCCCCTTGTGGTCGAGATAAAGGACGTGTTCGCGGTCAGGTCCTTGCTAACGGTGCGGTCCATCTCGGTGACCCGGACCTTGAGGATCACCTGTTGGCCGGACATGACACTCAACAGATTGACGACGTTGGCGTCCGCCGCGACGAACTGGCGGACGATGTTCGACGCGCTGGCCGAGGCCGCGGGCTTGCTGACTTTGCCGGAGAGAAAAACACTGTCGCGATAGACGCTGACGTCGATTTTTTCGCCCGGCAGCAGCTTTGCCAGGGCCGCCTTGATGCCGGCGTTATCGAAGGTCACGATCACATCCATCTGCTGGATGATATCGCCATTCTTGTCTATGAAAATGACGTTGGTGGAACCGACGCCCTTGGAAATGATGGAAGCCTTGGTCGGTTGCGCTGGGTCGAAGCGAATATCCGCCACGGTCTCGTTGCCGATGATGATTTTGCTGATCCCACGGGGAAGCGTAATCACCTTGGCCATGTTCATCGACAGTTCGATAACCTGGGACGATTGGCTCCCGGAGCCGGCTTTCATGACGGCCGTGCTTCGGGGCGGCGCCGTCAAGACCGGGCCGGGGCTGGAAACCATGGGCCGGCGCTTGGGCACCTCCTGCGCCGTCGCCACGGTCCAGGATAGAACCGCGGCAATACAGAACAGGGCAGCAAATTTATATTTGAGCGCGATCATTGTTTGATCCTGATCTCCTCGGTACTCCCTGCCCCTCCCCTATAAATTTTCATAACGGAGCGTTTTGCCGCTGGTTTAGCGGTGGTTTTTGAATCGGCTTTTTCCTCTTCCTCCTCATTGAGGATGGCATCCAGGTTGCTCAGAACGCCGCTGACCTCGACATCGGTTGTATAGCTGGGCCGTTTGGGGTCGTCCTTGCCGGTCAGGGCATCGGGGGTCTTGAGGCTTCTGAGGACCATTGTCAGCTTGCCCATCTTACGGGCGGTCACCAGCAATTCGGCCTGTTTGGGCGTCACCTCAAGGGTGATCGTGGTCGCCGGAATGCTTTGTCCTTCCACCAGGTCAATCAACTGATTGACGGCGATGACCCTGACATCCTTCATGATCGTTTCGGTGGTATCGGATATCACTTTCAACGGTGATTTGCTTTTTTTCTTCTTGCCGCCGCCCTTTTTTCTCATCACCTTTGCCAGTTTGTCGTGGGTCATAAGGATGTCCACCCGGTCGCCCGGAATAATAAAGCCCGAAGCCGCTGTTTGCGGCGACGCCTGCAAAGAGACGGCGCGCATGCCGCCATCCAGAATGCCGGCAAGAAAGCCGGATTTGCCGGTCTTGAAAATTTTGGAGGCGAGAATGGGCTCGCCCTGGTTGACGAGCATCCGGATAACCCCGCCTTCGAAATTCTTGGCCTTCTTGGCCGCCTCATCGTCGGTGGCAGCCGCTACAAACTGCGGGTTCATGGCTTCTTCGGACCATTTCAGCCAGCTCATGCCTTCCGGCATGAGCACCTCGCCCGGACGCAGGACCCTGGCGGCGACGAGAACACGGAACTGCGGCTTCTGGGCCTGCTTTTGAAGCTCTTCGAGGTTTTCTTCACCCCCAAAAGACTGGATCAGGTAGGTGCTTACACCGGCAACGGCAAGCGCCAAGGCAACAATTCCGACGATAAGTAACCTCATTTAAATTGGAAATCCCTGAAGTTGGCCTAAGCGAGAGAGGTTAAAGATGACGCCTTTAAAGAAAACCGACTGGCCCAAATCCGAACAGCCCCAAAAATGCAGGTTATTGTATGCAAACCGGCATTCAATAACCTAGCGAACAATTTCCTAAAAAATTCCTTTTCTCTAATAAATGATTCAAACGGCATACCACACCTATTTTTTCTGCCAGATAATCGGCATATAACCCTACTTCCCGGCCTATGGGGCAGAGACTAAAAGTTAATTCAAACAATACTAAATTAAAAAAATTAAAATCATCTTTATTGTCATTACCCAATATTTAGATAAAATTGTAAATAATTACAGATAGTTATACCATTTTTTGCGTCAATCGTCAATGACCGCAAAGGAATTTTTCCCCGCCAATTCATTGGCAGGCTTTGTTCGAGTCGGGTAACATTTGAAGAGGCCTCCGCCGGTCGATTCACATGGCCGTTTCGCCGGCCCAATACGGAAAAAAACATGGCAGACGGAAAAGAAACCAGAAAAAGCGGACGCCGGCGGACGTTATTCGGCGGGGTGATTTACGGGGAAGGTGGAGAAACCTGGGATTGCTCAATCTCGGATATCTCGGAAGAAGGCGCCAAGGTCAAATCGGAGGCCGAACTCGAAATTGGTGCGTTTGTGGACTTGAAGATCAACAAGTTCAAAGATCTGCGCAGAACCAAAGTGATGTGGATTCGCGACGGCCATGTCGGACTTCAGTTTCTGGTGAAGATTGACAAGGCCAAGGACGGGATGTCCGATTTCTTCAAACTTATGGAGAGCCGTTGAGGTTCCCCCGGCGGGGATGAAGGCATCTATCCCCAACTCATTTCCGGGCGACCCCCTTTTTTCAGCTTTTTCCGGGTCCGCAAAAACCGAAGGGCCCGTTGCGCCGAGTTGGGCGTGATGCGGCCGTAAACCCCCACCAGCATCTTCTTGTCTTCCGCGTCGAGTTTGTTGTCGGAATCCAAAAGGCCGACAATTTGCGAAAACATGATGCTGTCGAAATCGAGCGCCTTGCAGACGACGGCGAGTTTTTCGCCGGTCGCGTCGAAAACGGCTTTCTGGGCGGTTGGTAGGTCGATCTTCAGCAACCGGGAAACGCCGGCAATGAATTCAGAAAGCTTTCCGTCATGCGCCAATTTCATCAGCAGCTTGGTATCCAATTGGTTCAACTGCTCCTTCCTGAGAATGAATTTTTCGGCGTCGGTCAAGCCTTCACCGCCCCCTTCCTCTGATTCCAACCAATCCTCTGTTTCGGCCATAAGGCCGTCGATCTGGCTCTCGTCTATATCGGCGTCGGAGGCGAGGATGTGTTCGCGCAGCGCCTCGGAAACATAATCGAACATCTTTTTCTTCAGTTCCTTGGGAAGGTCGCTTCGCTTGACCAATGCTCCTTGCAGAACCTCGTCGCCCCCTTCGCTTCTTTCCACCATGGTCTCTATGGCGTTTTTAGAAAGCTCGGCCCCTTCGTTCGAGGCCAGCGTTCCCAGGACCGTATCGTTGCCTTTCTCAACCAGGGCGTCGGCGACGGTTCCGCTGACCTTTTCGCGCATGGAAACGGCCTGCAGGTGCTCCTGGCTGCACATTTTCACGACTTCCAGAAGGTCCGAGTCCTTGAGCACGCCGCTTTTCGTCAATATGGGTCGCGCTACCTCGATCTCGTCGTTGGCCAGTTTTTTCACCAGATCAAGCGGCGCCTCGCCAACCGATGACAGGGTTTCCGCCAGGTGCTGGCGGACCTTCATTTCAAGCTCGAAGACGAGCCGGTCCATGATGTCGCCGAAATATTCGACTTCCTTCGGGCTCAGCTGTTTTGGCGGCGAGCCCATGAACATGTCCGTGACCTCCCTGAGAAGCTCCTGGCGGCCTTCGGGGGAAGCTCCCTTTGAGAGCCTGGCCAGGCTTTCCAGGTGTTCGAGGTTAACAGTCATGATGGTGCCCAATCGGCCTGCAACCAACAGGGGCACCAGCGGTTTGCCGGGCGCCCCCGTATCCGGAAAATGCATCTTTTTCCAAGCGGAGATTATGCCGGTGAAAGGCTAAATGGTCCAGGGTGCCAAAAGGCCTAGGGAAACGGCCGCCGCCGGGATTCAGGAATTCTTGCGAACGCTGGACAAAGCGGTGAGCGTTATGTCCGGAAGGGGAATGAACGGCACGATCGTCTCAAAGGTGTAGGTTGCGCTGATCGTCTTGGTGGCGGGGGTGGTCGTGTTGTCGTCTGGCGCCACCGTAAAGATGACGGTTTGGCTGACGCCAACGCTCGCCAGTTCACTCGCCGCATAGTTTGTCAGGACCGCATCAGAGGTCGAGTTGTTGACCATGTAGTACCGGGTGGTTCTCTCGACCGCGTATTGCATGGAGGCCTTTATCCACATGGCCCGGCCGGTTTCCATCAACCCCAGCGCCATGGAAAGAAACAGCGGCGCGACGATGCCGAATTCCACCGCCGTGGCGCCCAGCCGGCAGACACCGACGGCTTTCGCCCGCCGGCAAAGGACGGCCCAGCCGGTTTTCACGGGCCTTGCGAAATCCTTCGGCGGTTTGATTTCCATTTCTTCGCTCTATTTCGTCCGCACCCTGACCGAACCGGAAAGGGTCAAGGAATCCCTGCCGAAGATCAGCAGCGCCGCGTCCTTGCCTATGATCATCGGTATGAAGGTCTCGGTGGCGGTCACGGTCATGTAATACTGGATCGACCCGCCGTCGGCGCAGGTATCGCTGGAAGGGTCGGTAATGGATGTTCCGTCATCGCAGTTGTAGGATTCCAGCGCCGTCACGTCGTTGGTGGTGATGGAAAGGTTGGACGCGGCGACGACCGCGGCGGCGATGGCGGCGGTTTCAGTGGTCGTGGTGTTGGTTCCGTTGTAGATGGCCAACTGGGCGCCGGTTCTGGCGGCGCTGACCAGTTCCATCTTGTCGTACATGGCGATGCCGTAATTGGCGACGCCGGTCAGCCCGGCCAGGAGAAACGGCGTAATCAGCGCGAACTCGACCGCCGCCGCGCCGCGCCGTGATACCGCCAACCTGCGCATCGTTTTTTTAAAAAACGACCGTGCCATCCGGTGCATGTTCATAACGTCTTTATTATACAAACTTTTAGCCGTTTTAGGCATTTCCCGCTTGCCTATGACGGCTCATTCGACCAACCCCACGGTCACGCTGTTACCGATGTTGACGTTGTTGCCGGCGCAATTGGTGCCGCCGCCGAAGACCTGTATGTTGCCGCTGATCGACAACGTATCGGAGAGGAACTTGGGCCCGCATGTCGATACCGAGGTTGAGTTGCCGGAGATTGATATATTGTGGTCGGGGAAATAGACCACGCCGTCGAAATTGGTGAAGGTGTTGTTGCCCGAGATGCTGAATTGGTTGTCTGAGCTGGGCGACCCGTCGTCCGGGTCGTGGTAGAACAGGACGCCGGCGAAATCGCCGCTTGTCGGCGCCGATATGTCGAAGGTGTTGCCGCCGCTGAGATCGACTTTTTTGTAGGTATTATCGCCTTGGTTGTCGGTGTTGAAGAACGTCACGCCAGTGGCGTTAATGGTGTTGCCCGAGCCGGAAATCTGAAAGCCGTCGCCGCCGGCGATGATATAGGTGCCGGGGTTGAAGTTTATGGTGTTGCCCGAGCCGGAAATTTTGATCCCGCCGCAGTAGACGCCGGAGCTGAGGGTGTAGGTGGTTCCGCCGGGAGTATCAGGTGATACGGTGCTAGGTATGTCGTAGACGGTGGGGAAATCGCAGGCGGCGTCGGCGTCGGTCGGCCTGGCGAGGCCGCTCAACGGGTCCGACGGCGGCGTGCAATTGTTGGTCGGCGACGCGTCATCGAATCTAATGGATCCACCAACATTGGTGCCGCCGGCGACGCAGATCTCATTGACGTCGAAGATCGAATTTCCCGGCAGATCCAGGGCAATGGGGTCGGTCGACGATACGGCGAGGCCGCAGTCCATAGTCATGGTGATGTTACCGCTGACCGTGATCGCGCCGGCAGCGCTCGGATTCAATGACAAAATGCAGGCGCTCCCCGATGACGTGGTGGTGGCAACGGCGACGGCATTGATGGTTACATTGCCGGCCGTGAACCAGCCGGAAAACATCCGCGCCACGTCCAGAGTCATGATCACCTCCACCGCGGCGGTGTCGGCTGAATAATCGGTTGAATAGGTGCCGGTCGGAAAAATGCCATTCAACTGGGAATTATTGATCGTGATGGTCCCGTCGGTTGAAGACCAGCCGTTGTTTGTCGCTTCTCTTGTGGCGATCGTTCCGGTCTGCGTCGGCCGGCTTTCATAGACCTCGTACGACCCGGCGATCGCCGCCGCGTCCGCTGCCGCCTGCAGGCTGCGATGATTCTGGAACCAGTATGCGACCTCGACGCCGAGGCCGACAAAGCCCAGCAGGATAGGCAGCATCAACGCGAACATGACGATGATGACGCCCCGCCGGTCCGAAGCGAGCGTCTTCAAGGCTTGGCGCAACCGAAGCCGTGCCTTTGATAATCCATTCAATGAATCAACCATGGGACCGCTATTTCAACTCTTTCTATTTTTCCGCGGCGATCTCGCTCAGGGACTTCGCCATCAACGCCGGGAAGCCAGACCGTCTTCTGATGGCCGGTCCCGGGTGGGGAGCGTTCTCTGGCAACGTAATGTTTCAATTCCGCCCGGGCCCGGCCGGGTCTCGGGATTATATAAGAAATCCCCATACCAAGACAAAACTTCGCCTGCCCTCTCTAAACCGGGACAGTGGCATGTTAAGGAATTCGTTGGCCGGCGCTGTGACGGCGGTCACATTCAGGGTGGATAAACCGGTGTCCAATCCCCCTAAAACCGGGGAGACGGGGGGGCAAGGACGGTAAAATCAATGGCAAACTTGTTTATCGGCGCCCAATCCCATAAGAAATGGGTCCCCGGGCGCCGTTCAGGCCATGGTTCGCGGGCGGGCGGGGAATCGAGGATATGGTTAGGGAATCGGGTTGTTTCATGACGGTTTCGGCCTTTGCTAAAATTCTACGGTGCGGTCTCGTTTTGGCTGTCGTGGCAGGCTGCGCCTCCAAGGCGGGAACCGATTACGGCGGGCCGGCCGAACCCCAGTATTCGGATCCGATCATCAAATCCCTATACCAAGCAGCGCTGTCCGCCGAGGCCGGCAACAACCATTTAGCCGCGGCCAATCATTACCGCAATATTCTCAACCGCCGGCCCGATGACCGGGCCTTCTTGTTGGGGATGGCCAGAAACCTACGATACATCGGCGAAGTCGAAGTGGCTCTCGACGCACTGGAGGCCGCCTCCAAGGATTTCGGCAACCAAGAAGCATTTCTTATAGAGCTGGGAAAAGCCAGAATTGCCGTCGGCAACGCCGAGAACGCGATCAAGGCGCTTAAAGCGGCGATTAAAATAAACGGCAAAAAGTGGGAAACCCATGCCGCCTTGGGCATCGGTTATGACTTGCAGCAATCCTACGGCGAAGCCTGGGAAGCCTACGAGAAGGCCAATAGGCTTTCTCCGGGGAACCCCGCGGTCCTCAACAACATGGCTATCTCGGCGGCCCTGAACGGAAAGATCAACCTTGCCATTGCAACCCTTGAAGGGGCGCCGAGGGTGATCCGCCGCAACCCCCAGGTTCGGCAAAACCTTGCCTTGTTT
This sequence comes from uncultured Thalassospiraceae bacterium, assembly GCA_964626025.1. Taxonomy (GTDB): domain Bacteria; phylum Pseudomonadota; class Alphaproteobacteria; order Rhodospirillales; family Casp-alpha2; genus Casp-alpha2. Next base: position 57,859 of record CAZVFL010000004.1, on the reverse strand, counting down.
TACAGCATCAAGGGCGACCTCAAGAAAGCCAAGTCGCTGGCCAAAATGGACCTGGATGAGGAATCCGTCCTCAACAACCTTAATATTTACAAAAATTTCCGCGCCCAATCCGGCAAAAGACGGACCCAATAACCGTTCTCACGAAGAACTGAACGCCTTTCCAGGCCGTTCAACCCGATCCGTCTTGCGAAACGATTTTTGCTTTGCGAGAATACCGGCGCGTTATTCGACGTTGATACCCTTAAGGCTTAAATGAAGGCGGTTAAACCGTGGCCGACAACAAGTCCCTTTTCAAAAAATCCGACCGATCCCTCAGGGACATGACTCTCCTCGTGGAGGCGCCGCCGGAAAGGATCAGGGAACTCGAAAAATCCTGCAAATGGATGGCGTTCGGTGCGGACGAAATCGTCGTAGACATCAAGGACGAGAGCACCGATGTCTTTTTCATCGTCAAGGGCAAGCTCAAGGCCATGGATTTCCTGTCCGCGGACGAAGAGGTTTCCCTGGCCGAGCTGGAGCCCGGCGATTCCTTCGGCGAACTGGCGGCCATCGACTTGAAGGTCCGATCCGCCCGCGTTACCACGGTCGAGCCGAGCCTTCTGGCGTCGTTGTCCAGCAAGGATTTTCGCAAGATGCTCATGGATTGCCCGGGGATAGGGCTGGCTCTTTTGAAAACCTTCGCCGGCTTCATCCGCACCCTGAACACGCGGATCACGGCGCTCAGCACCATGTCGCCCCATCAACGCATCTATCTCGAACTGTTGCGCATCTCGGAGCCGGATACCCAAAGCGACGGGTCCTGGATCATCATCAACGCGCCCCATCATTCAGAACTCGCCTCCTGGGTGGGCGCTGAAAAACAAACCGTCGCCGAAGCCATCGGCAATCTGGCCCGCGACGGGGTCATCGAACGCAAGCACAAGAACCTTCACATCAAGGACCGGGCCCGGCTTCAAAGGCTGGCCAGCCAATAGGCGGCGTCCCGGACGTATCCCCACCCTTTCGGCTTTTGCGGCAGTTTTTCCCGTGCCGCCAAGAGCACCAGAAAACCCTTTGCCACCTTGCGTTTTAATGCCGCGGGGCGGGTAAAAAGGCGGATAATTTGAAGGGAACAACGGTCGTGCTAGAATCAACCGGCACTTTATTTAAATCAGGGTCCCCAAAAGAGCCCATGTACAGAGATTACTTCGGCATCGAAGGGAATCCCTTCTCAAACACGCCCGACCCGAACTTTTTTTATCTGAGCGACCGGCATCAGGAAGCGCTGGCGCATCTCCAATACGGCATTCACGGCTCAAGCGGCTTCGTTCTGCTGACCGGCGAGGTCGGCACCGGCAAGACCACGGTCTGCCGTTACCTGCTCGAGAATCTTCCCGAAAACGTCGACCTGGCGCTTTGCACGAATCCCCGGTTGAGCGAGGCGGAGCTGCTGGCGACCATCTGTGACGAATTGCGGATCGACATTTCCCGCTGCATCCCCGACAGCGTCAAGGACCATATGGACGCCCTCAACAACCACCTTCTCGTCGGCTACGCCAAGGGGCGGCGGGCCGTGCTGATCATCGACGAGGCGCAAAACCTCGATTATCCGCTGCTTGAACAGGTCCGCTTGCTGACCAACCTGGAGACCGCGAGCGCCAAGCTCCTGCAGATCATTCTCATCGGCCAGACGGAATTGAAGGACACCCTGGAACAAGAGAATATGCGGCAGCTAAACCAGCGCATCACGGCGCGCTATCACCTGGAACCGATGTCGAAACCCGAAGCGGAAAAATATATCCGCCACCGGCTCCAGATTGGCGGGCTCGAAACCGATCTCATGGACCTGGGCGCCCTTGCCGAAATCTTTGACCGATCGGGCGGCGTTCCCCGGTTGATTAACAGCATCTGCGAAAGGTCCCTCCTCGGCGCCTATGCGAAGGAAAAAAAGAGCATAGACAGGGCCATTGTGCGCCTTGCCGCCAATGAGGTCCTGGGCAACCGCCCCGATTTGCCCATAAGCCCCGAGCCCTCGCAACAAAAGACCGAACCGGCAAGGGTTGTCTTCGCCACCCTTTTGGCGGCCGCCGTCGTGATCGGGACTTTTGTCCTGGGCTCACAGGACAAAGTGGAGATCCAAAAAGCGTCCGCTTCCGGCCCGGCGGCCGAAACCCCGGAGGCCGACCCACCGGCCGAAGACCCGCCACCGGCTTGGAAGGAAGTTGACGAGGGGGCCAAGGAAAAAGCTGTGGAAAAAGCCGGGGAAAAAGCCGGGGAACAACCGGAAGCCGCCCCCCCGGCGGTGGACGATGGGGTGGAAGCCATTTCCCGGCTGATCGCCGAGGGCGCCGTAACGGTCCCGAAACCGGCCGCCATCGAAACAGAGGTGGCGGCCAACGGAAATGCCGCCGGAACGGAGACGGCGTCCAGGGAGGACCCCGCCCTACGAGACGTCACCCTGCAAAACCTGTTTCGGCACCCCGCCATCAAAGGCAGGCTGGAAACCGCCGTCGCCCGGTTGTTTCATTTTTGGAACAAGAAACCGACCACCCTCAGCGGCCTCAACCCCTGCGCCGAGGCGAGGGTGTTGGGCCTTTGGTGTTATCAACGCCGGGGAACCCTGAAACGGATCAAGACCATCAACCTTCCGGCGCTCATCAGTCTCGTTAACGGCGAGGGGATCAGGCGCTACGCCGTGGTATCGGCGCTCACCGGACCCCGGGTCACTCTCGATATTGACGACCGGAAAATCGACGTGGACGCGGCCGCCTTCAAACTGTTTTGGTCGGGTGACTTCCTGGTGTTGTGGAAACCGATTCCCGGCCTTCGGATCAATCTCCGGTCCGGCATGGAGGGCGATGACGTCAAATGGCTCCGCCAGCGGTTGACGAAAATTTTGAGCCTATCCTCCGACGCGGAGAACCCCGGACTTTTCGACGCCGGTCTGATCAAACTGGTCACCGCCTTCCAGAAAAGCCACGGCCTCAAGGGCGATGGCATTGTCGGCGTGATGACACAAATTCAGCTCGCTGCCGTGATCGCCCAATCGGACGTTCCGGTGTTGCGAAACAGGCCCTAAACCTGAAGCCCGATGCCATGTCGTTAATTCTCGATGCGCTAAAAAGATCGGAGAAAGAACGGGAGAAGGCCGCCGAAACCGAAGGCGCGCCCGGCCCCGGTGCCGATGCCCCCGGACGCCGCCGTTGGCCCTTGGCCGCCGCCGGGATTGTGGCGGTGAGCGCCGCCGGGCTGGCCGCTTTTATCTGGATGGGCGGAACCGGTCCGCTGCCGGCGCCGGGCGTTGCCCCACCCGATCAACAAACCGCCGCCAAAGCTGAGGCCGAAGCGGAAGCCACGGCCAAGGCCGAGGCGGAAGCCGAAGCGGTGAAAGCGGAAGCGGCGAAAGCGGAAGCCGAGGCCGAAGCCAAGGAAATGGCCAAGGCGGCGAAAGCGGAAGCGGTGAAAGCGGAAGCGGCGAAAGCGGAAGCCACGGCCGAGGCCGAAGCCAAGGCTGCGACCGAGGCCAAGGCCAAAGCCGAGGCCAAAGCCGAGGCCGAAGCCAAGGCCAAAGCCGAGGCCAAAGCCGAGGCCGAAGCCAAGGCCGAAGCCAAGGCCAAAGCCAAGGCCAAAGCCGAGGCCGAGGCCGAAGCCAAGGCCAGGGCGGCGGTTGCCGAGGCCGAAGCCAGGGAAATGGCCCAGGCTCAGGCCGAGGCCAAGGCGGCGGAAGCCGAGGCCAAGGCCCAAGCCCAACCGGCGCCCTCACCGCCCGAAGCCCTGGCGGAAGCCGGCGCCTACCTGCAGCGGGGCCAGGCCTTCGAACAGGAAGGCCTTTTCGACCGCGCCATCGAGGAATACACCCAGGCCATCCTTATCAACCCGCAATTGCCCGAGGCCTATTTCGGCCGGGCCTGGGCGCACGAATCCAAGGGCCGACACCAACAGGCGATCAGAAACTTCTCCCAGGCGATAGACCTGAGCCCCGATTTCGCGGAGGCCTTTTTTGGGCGCGGTTGGGCCTATGAACAACAAGGGCAACCCGACCTCGCCATCGCCGAATACGACAAGGCCATCCGGGCGGCCCCGAAATACGCCGACGCCTACTTCAGCCGCGGTATCCTGATGTTCTACCGGGGCCGCATGGCCGAGGCCGCCGATGACTTTTCAGGCGTTTACAAAAACGCCTCGGGCAACCTCCGCGATTACGCCCTTATTTGGAGTTATGTGAGCGAAGTCAGGGCCGGCGCCGACAAAGAAAAGGCCGGGCGTGCTTTTTCCGGCATGGCGGACGGCAAGACCTTGCCCGGGGTTCTTATTTCGATGTTCCTGGGCACCGCCCAGCCCGAAGACGTCCTCGCCACCGCCAAAAACCCGAACCGCCAAAAACAACGCGAAAAGGAATGCACCGCCTTTTTCTTCCTCGGCCAGGACCGGCTGATCCGGGGCGACATAAAGGGTGCCCGGGAATATTTCAAAAAGACCCTGGCCACGGGCGTCACCCATTTTCGCCAGTACGCGGCCGCGGAATTCGAACTCGAACGGCTGCCGCGATAAAACCGCCTTTCGGAGGCCCCCCGGAAAGCACCGTCAACGAAGCCTTATCACCGAAAGGCCGCCTTTCCGGTAAACCAGGGTTTCGGATTTCGCCAACTCGGTCACGGTATCGAACAGGTCGAGAAAGTATTTCGCAAACAACTTCGACTGGGAGCGGACGCCGCGGGCGTATTCCTCCCACACATCGCGGCGGTAGGAGCAGTATTCCCGCGTTTCGAAATCCCGAAAGGCAACATAACGGACGGACTGCCCGATCAGGTATTCCTTCAATGCCCGGGGACCCTTGAAAAACGGCATGCCGGGGTCGGGGCTGGCGCCACCCGGTATGTCAATGTTGAAAACGGTGTTGCGGGCGTAATCGAGGGCGAACGCCTGATCGATGATGGCTAGCACGCGCTCGCCTTCGGGAACAGCCGCCTGCATCTCGGCATAGGCGGCGCGTTGTTGGGACGTGATCACCTGTACACCCAGGCCGTCGATCAGCCGGTCGGTGTTGCGATAGACCGAATAGGACCCCTTCAGCAGGGCCAGGGCGATTAAAATGGCGGCGGCGGCCCGCGCTATGGGCCGGGTTCCGCCCTTTTCGGCCGGGGCCTCCCAGAGCTCTTTCAGGAGATAGATCACCGTCGTCACAAGAGCCGCGTTCAGGACCGGCGCGATGAAGCGGTGGTGGTTGATGGTGTTGTCGTTAGTTAGGGTCGTGACAGTGGCAACGGCGACCACCAGGGCGCCCAGGTAAAGCGCCAGGCTGGCCCGGTCGCGGGGCCGGAAAATATGGAAAATGATCGGCGCCAGGGCCAGCGCAACAAACGGCTGGCTGAAATAATCCCAAAGCAGCTCCAACAGCCTTGCCGGACCCACGGTGTCCCAATAGGTGTAGACGTATTCAGGCCGGGCGTTGCCCCTGAAAAGGGGATACAGCACCGTGCCCGAGGACCGGTACAGCAATCCCATCCACGACATCAGGAAAACCGACGCCGCCAGGCCCAAATGTCCCAGCGCCGCCCCATACCGGCGCCAATGGTCGCGGTCGCCGAGAACCGGGATCAGCCAATAGAAGAAAATCGCCGCCGCCGCGCCGACCATCATCGGCGCCTTCAGGGCCGACATCCCGGCGCCGACCAACCCGATCAGCCACAACGGGCGCGGCCCCGGCCCAGAGGAGCTCAACGGGAACAGATGGAGAGTCCTGAACAGGGTCAGGAAAAAGACGAACCCGTTCAGGTGGCTGGAACTGTTGCCGAAGGAGAACGGCATAGAGATCGTCAGCGCCATGGCGACGGTATAGGCCAGCGCCGGGTTGATCTTCTCCCCCCGCAAAAACCCGGCCACCAGCCCCACCGCCACCAGCGCCCCGATTCCCCGATCCAACAGGAAGCCGCTTTCTTCCTTGCCGACCATAATGACCAGGGACTGAAGGAAGGTGTGCCCGCCGAGGGTGGTGAGCCGCCGCAGGCCATAGGGCTCGAGGATGGTTCCGGTCTGCAGCAGCCGGGAAACGAAAGTGAAATAGGCGACTTCGTCGTCAGGGCAGGCGAGTCCCTTGAACGAGACGACGACCGAATAACGGGCCAGCATCACCACGGCGACGACGGCCATCAGCCCCCAGGCGGCGCCGGACCATCCCTTGAACGAGATTTGCAATTTTCGGAATTCCGCCAGGTGCAAGGCGACGCCCACAAACACCAGCCCGAACAGCACCGGCGGCAAGGCCAGTTCTACCAGGCTCAACGCGCCCCCCAGGGCCAGAACCAAGGCCATGCCCCAGCCGGCGCTCAATCCCCAGTCCGGAGAGTCCCCGGCCTTAACGCCGGCCAGCCTGGCCGCGATCAGGCCCCAGCCGATGAAACCTGAAATAACGACAAATCCCCACAGGAACGGAAAAATGAAGCCAGCCAAGGTGATTTTCTTTTCCCTTTCGGTTTATGACGGGAGACGCCCGGGGGCCGCCATACCCGTAAAATTAAAATCTGGTATAACAGATTGCGCGGGGACGACGGTGTGGATGGAAACGAAAAGCGCCGATTGGTGCGGTGATGACACGCGCGTCAAGAAGTCCTAGTCCCCGAAAATCAGGCTTTCACGCTCATAAAGCCGGGCGGCGATGAAAATCAAGACCAACGCGGCGGTTATCGAGGACGCCATCGAAAGCATGGCGTCCGTGTAGGCGATCGTTTCGCCCCTGACGAACTGGCCTAACAGCAGGGTCTGGGAAAAGGTCGGGATCATCATCATCCAGTCCTGGGCCCGCACCGGGGCGAACACCAGAATCATCCCCGGAATGGCGGGCACCAGCGGCAACAGGCCGAGATAGGTCTGGGCCTCCTTGAAGCTGCGGGTCACGGTGGCGATGATGAACTGCACCCCCACCGCCACCATCATCAACGGCAGCGTCACCGCTAAAATGCCGATGACGGTGGCGATGCCGAGAATTTCGGAGAAGTTGAAGTTGCCGCCGCCCGTGGTCTCGAAAACCGTCTTGAAGGCCAACAACTGAACGGCCACGGCAATGCCCGTGAACAGAAGCGCCGCCAGATATTTGCCGAACATCAAACCCCACCGTTCCACCGGATTGATCAACAGGGGCTCCAAAGAGCCCCTTTCCCGCTCTCCGGACGTGGTGTCGATGGCCAGATAAACGCCGCCCATGAACAGGTTGAAGATGAACAACGGCGGCACCATGAACAGCAGGATTTCGGCGATGTGGGTGCCCGAGGTGACATCGACGCTCTTGACCTGCAACGGCCTGAGAACCTGGATGTCCAATCCCCTGGCCCGAATGCGTTTGTTCCAAATGTCGCTGTTATAGACGCCCAAGAGGTTGGCCATGCGGTTCAGCGCGATAAGCCCGGGCAGGCGCGATGAATTGGCGATGACGGTGAGCAAAACGGTCTTTTCCGCCTGGAAACGCGAAGAGAAATCCTTGGGGATCACCAGCACGTATTCCACTAGCCCTTCGCGGACGGCGGTTTCGGGGTCGTCCGGCGCCTCCACCGCGTCGACGCCGTGCTCCGCCAGAAAGGCGATCAGGCTGGGCGCGTTTTCGATGCCGATGACCGGGACCGCCATTTTCGACGTCGATTTCACCGACACCACGTCGACGACGGCTGCGATCAAAAGCCCCAGAAGGATCGGCCCCAACAACGGATAGATCAACGCCACCAGCAACGACCGGCGGTCGCGTGAATTGTCGAGCACCTCTTTTCCGAAGACGATGAAGATGCGGCGCCACATCGGATTATTGATCCTCCGCCCGGCGGGTGAGGGACAGGAACATGCTTTCAATATCCGTCTCGCCCGTTTGTTGGTACAGTTCCTCGATCGTTCCCTGGGCCGCCACCTTTCCTAGCGACAGCACCACAAGGCGGTCCGAAATCGCCGCCACTTCCTGCATGATATGGCTGCAGAACAACACGCACCGGCCCTGGTCGCGCCAACCCCGGAGCAATCCGTGGACGACGCGCGTGCTGGCCACGTCGAGCCCGTTGGTCGGCTCGTCGAAAATAAGGTTCTGCGGCTCATGCACGACGGCGCGGGCAATGCCGACCTTGCGGTTCTGGCCCTTGGAATAACCCTTGGCGCGGCGGTCGGCGTAATCGCCGATGTCAAGAATCGAAATCAGATCTTCGATGCGGCTTTCCAGGGTCTTTCCGTTCATCCCATGGAGCCGCCCGAAGTAGCGAACGTGTTCGCGGGCGGTCAGGCGCGGATAAAGGCCGCGGCTGTCGGGAAGAACGCCGATTCGGCGCTGAACCTCCTGGCGCTGGGTCACGGTGTGGAACCCGTCGACCTCGGCGGTGCCTTCATCGGGGCGCATGACGGTGTAAAGAATCCGCAACGCCGTCGTTTTGCCCGCCCCGTTGGGGCCGATCAGGCCGGTGATCTCGCCGTCGCGGGCCTTGAATCCGATGCCATCAAGGGCGGTCACGGTTTTGAAGGTTTTACGGAGTCCCCGGACTTCAATCATGGCATCCATTTTCGGTCAAAGGCTGTTATCGGCTCCGGTGGCCATCCCGGCCCCGAAGGAGCCTTATTATTTGGGCTTTGCCCCCGATGACAAGGGCCGGATCGCCGGAAAACGCCTATAAAAAATAACGCCGATGCCGGCTGGCAACCAGGAAATCGGCAAACCCCATGGAAAATATCATGGCATGCATGGCGGAATCCCGGCTGAGGACTTGGTTAATTAATTTTTTTCAGGTAAAGACAGGCGAAGTATTTCAGCCAGTTAATGCATGAGGAAAATTTTAGTAAAAATTTTCCTCTTCAATTGGGTTGACTTAGAAAATCGCTTTTGCCACCCTATCGTCATCAAATGGGGCGTGACGTGGCAATCCTTACCGGCCTTCATGAAGGCCGGTAACCAATATACCGAGTGTGGTACAGGAGTTTTTGGAAATGACAAGCAAGATCAGCCGGTTCTTTAAGGGCCTGTGGAAACATGAAAAAGGCGCCACGGCGATCGAATATGGGCTCATTGCCGCCCTTCTCGCCGTCGTTATTATCGCTGCGATTACTCTGGTCGGCACCGACCTGAGCAATATGTTTAACCAGGTCGGCAACGCCATCTAATTGACCTGAATCAGTTAAACGTCGTTACACCAAAAACCGTTTCAAGAAAAAGAAAGCGGGCTTCCGCCTTCTTTTGGACGGTTGGGCGGAAGTCGCGTTACGCCTGTCACAATGACCGCGGCAGGGTTTTCGCTCCTGGTTTCGGGAAGAGGGTTTCCCCTTTCCATCTTGGCCAAGAAGCGAGACAGGTTTCCATGGTGAACCCGTCTCGCTTTTCGGCTTTTTTCTTGGCCCCTTTTATAACCCGGGACCGGCCCCTCACATGAGCGCCCTATTGACCACCGCCCATTGGCTGACCCTCGCCCTTTATCCGTTGACCCTGGCCTATGCGGTGATTTCCGACGCCAGGCGCATGATCATCCCGAACTGGGCGTGCATAACCATTGCCGCCGCCTTTCTTCCCGCGGCGCTTCTGGGTTCCGTCGAATTGACCGCCATCGCCTGGCATTACGGGGTCGGTTTAAGCCTTTTCCTGGCCGGTCTGATCCTGTTTTTCCGCGGCCTGATGGGCGGCGGCGATTTGAAACTGCTGGCGGCGGCCGGCGTTTGGATCGGACGGGAGGATCTCTGGTTCTATCTGTTTCTGGTGGCTTTGCTTGGCGGCGGGCTGGCGCTGGCCGTTCTTATCGCCGGTAAATTTCAAGAAAAATTGCCGTTCCTGGGCTCGCTCCCATGGATCAAGCAGAGCGGCATGACCACCCCCTTTCCCTATGGCATCGCCATCGGGCTGGCGGCGATTTTTCTGTTTTCCCGGTCCCCGGCGTTGCCGCCGTCGTGGGCGGCGGTTCTTGGCGGGTGAATGACGGCCTTCGAAAAAAGCCGCAAAAAGGGGTTTAAGGGGCTGAAAACGGGCTGTTTTGCATGACGCCGCCGGGACAGTTAAAATTCAGGGGGTAATCCGTCAGAAGAGGACTCTTATGGACGACGCAACAGCCGGGGCAACAGCCGGAAAGGCCTCGCCGCCTTTGGCCGCCCCGGGCGCAAAGCGCGTGACCTTCCCAGAGGACGCCGAGGCGGTTCTTCTCATTCCCCCGGACGACGTTAAGGAGCCCGAGGTTTCGATCGTCATTCCGGCGATGGACGAGGAGCCGGTGATCGCCGAATTCATGGACTGGTGCCATGAAGGCATTAAAAAGGCCGGCGTCGCCGCCGAGATTCTGATCGTCGACAGCTCCACCGACCGCACCGCCGACATTGCGCTGGCCAAGGGCGCGCGCGTGCTGAAGACGCCGCCCCGCGGCCTCGGCCACGCCTATCAGGACGCCGTTCCGCTGATCCGGGGGAAATATGTGATCTGCGGCGATGCCGACTGCACCTACGACTTCCGCGAAATCACGCCTTTCATTGAGCGCTTCCGCGAGGGCCATGAATACATCATGGGCACGCGCTTCAAAGGCTCCATCGAGCCCGGCGCGATGCCGGCGCTGCACCGGTACTTCGGCACGCCGCTGACGATCTTTGTTCTCAATATGATCTACGGCACCAAATTTTCCGACATCCATTGCGGCATGCGCGGGATAACCCTGGACGCGCTCAAGGCCATGCAGTTGAGGTCGAAGTCCTGGGAATACGCCTCCGAGATGGTGGTCAAATCCGTGCGCATGAAATTGCGCACCGTCGAGGTTCCCGTGCATTTCTACAAGGACCGCCACGGGCGCGAGAGCCACCACAAGCGGATCGGGTGGTTTTCCCCCTGGCATGCCGGTTGGATCAATCTCCGGGCGATGCTGATTTACGGCGCCGATTTCTTCGTCATGAAGCCAGGCTGGGTGTTCCTGACCCTGGGACTTCTGATCACGCTGTTGCTGACGACCGGACCCAAGACCGTCGCCGGCATTACCTTTTCGCTGAACACCATGATGCTGGGCGCCACGTTTTCCATTATCGGCCTCGAATGCGTGTTCCTGGGCTGCATGGCCGAAACTCTCTATGACCCCACCGGGGCTGCTAAAAAGAAATGGCTCGGCCGCTTCCCCTATACGCCGATGATGGTCGCCTCGGGCCTGTTGTTCGTGGCCGGCGCCGTGCTTGGCCTCAATTTCGTCAACGCCTACGTGGGCGCCGGGTTTACCGTCTTCGAGGACCTCATCACCACCAACCACGCAGGGGTCACCGGCCTGGTGGCGATCATGCTGTCGTTTCTGACGTTCGTGTCGACGTTGCTGTTGCACGCCATTGCCGCCTACGTGCCTGACCGCCCGCCCCGGGACATTGGCGGCGGCGGCGAACAGGAATAGAAAGCGATGTCGCGCCAGGGCTCTTACGGCCAGACCCGCCAGCCGACCCTGGTGGACCGCTTTGGAATCTGGCTGTCGGCGCGCCGCATCCGGGTTTATGCGGGAAACGTTTCGGGAAAGAGGATCGGCGATTTCGGGTGCGGCCACGACGCCAGGATCGCCAGGTCTTTCCTCGCGTCTGCCGACCACCTGGTGCTGGTGGACCTCACGGTCGCCCCCGAACTCAAGGAAGACCCCCGGGTCACCGCCATCGAAGGGAAGCTGCCCGACGCCCTGGAGGAACTCCCCGATGGGTCGCTGGACATTATCCTCTGCAATTCGGTGCTGGAGCACCTGTGGACGCCCGTGGACGCGCTAACGGCGTTTCACCGCCTGTTGGCGCCGGACGGCATCGCCCTGATCAACGTGCCGTCGTGGCGGGGTAAATGGTTCCTGGAGTTCTCGGCCTTTCAATTGGGGCTGTCCCCGGCCGAGGAAATGGACGACCACAAGGCCTATTACGACCCCCGGGACCTGTGGCCGTTGCTGGTCAGGGCGGGTTTCCTGCCCCACAACATCACCTGCTTCAGGCACAAGTTAGGGCTCAATACGTTCGCCGTCTGCCGCAAGGGCGGCCCCGCCCCCACGCCGGCGCCATAGAAGATGGCGCGCCCCTTAACCGACGCCGAAAACCCGAAAGACCGGTGGGACCGTCACTGGGACCGGTATGCCGACTCGACCCGGGCCAACCCCGGCCACGCCCTTCGCCGGTCGTTGATTTTCCGTCTTCTCGGCCCTGATGCCGCCGACCCGGATGCCGCCATTCTCGATTTCGGGTGCGGGTCCGGCGACCTGCTGGTCGAGATGACCGGGCGCTACGGTCAGGAAAATCTCGCCGGCATCGATCAAAGCGACAGCGGCCTCAACCACGCCCGGGAAAGGCTGCCGGGGGTAAAGCTTGTGGTTTTTGATTTCGCCGCCACCGAAGGTGCGCCGGCGGAGCTTCGGGGGTGGGCGTCCCACGTTGTCTGCTCGGAAGTCCTGGAACACGTTGACGATCCGGTCCTGGTGCTCAACAACGCGGCCCTTTGCCTGCGTCCCGGCGGCCGCCTGGTGGTCACCGTTCCCGGCGGGCCGATGTCGGCGTTCGACAAGCATCTCGGCCACCGGGGACATTTCACCAAGGCCGCAATCACCGAGGCGCTGGAACAGGCCGGGTTGCAGGTGGACGTGGTGGCGGCGGCCGGGTTTCCGGTGTTCAATCTTTACCGGATGGTGGTGGTGGCGCGGGGCGAAAGCCTGATCGAGGACGTCTCGGGCCGGGCCGGCCCTTTGGCGCGATTGGCGATGGCCGTGTTCCGGTGGTTGATGCCGCTCTCGCTTTTCAATACGCCGTGGGGATGGCAGATCGTCGCCCGTGCCAAAAAACCCGGCTAAATCCCCTCAAGGTCACCAGGGCGGGGAGAATTGCCCGAGGAAGGTTTCGGCGACCAGCTTGTGGCCGTCGGCGTTCCAATGAAAATCATAGGGGATGAAATAGCGTTCCAGCACGTCCCGGGGCTTGCCCTTGGTGAACACGGGGAACAGGTCGATGAACGGAACGCCCTGGGCCCGGCTCCAGTCGCGCCAGAAATCCCGATGCCGGGGCGCTTCGGGATCGCGGAAAAGCTGATCCGGCCACGGATAGACCGCCAGCACCAGCCGGATGCCGCGTTCCCTCAACTGAGCCAAAAGCCCGTCCATGTCGACCACCGCCCGCGCCCGGCCTTTGCCGCCGAACGCCTTCCAGCGGGCGTCGTCGTAGGTCCAGGCCGCCACCTCGAGCCCGGTCACCGCGTCGGCCCAAAGGTCCAGGGCGCTGACTTCGGAGAACGGCTTTTCCATGGCTTCGGAGATTTGGTAACGCCGCTTCACCGCCCTCACCGTCAAATCCAGGTGGTCGTAAACGACGAACAGGAAGCGGACGGTCATCGAATTGTCGCGGAGGAAGCGGAGCGCCCCTGCCCCGCCCCCGCCTTCACCATCGTCCGCGGGCGGCACGATCAGGCGGCCCTTGGCGTCGAAACGGTAGCGTTCGGCCTGGTCATAGATGTCGGAGACGTCGAGGAACACGACCACCGCATCGAAACGCAATCCGACCTTGTCCAGAAGGTGCTTCACCTTCAGCCGATAGGTCACCGGCGCGTATGAATCGACGGCGCCGTTGAGCACCTCGACGCCGTCGGCGGCGAACTTTTCGGCGATCAGGCCGACGAACGTCTCAGGATAAGGAAACCCCTTCCCCTCGGTGAAGGAATCGCCCAAAAACAGGATCCGCTTGCCGTTGCCCTGAAGCGCCACGGTTCTAGGCGCGGCGTCCTTGAAACCCAGCGAGTTGGTGGCATAGCGGTAACGGGCCAGGCCCCAGGCTTCGGTGATCCGGCGGTTGGGGGCCAGGGTGTGGTGATAGGCTTCCGAGCGGATTCGGTGGCCGGCGGCCGGATAGGCGTCTCGCCAGAATTCGCAGTTCGACCGGCAATACTGCGCCCCCCCCAGATCCAGGAATAGGAGGATAAAAGCCGCGAAAACAAAGGCTGGAAAGCGGCCCATCACCCATTTTTCCCTTTTTCCTGTGGTTCCGGCATTGCCGAGGTTAACATGTTTTCCGGCAATCATTTTAGGCGGAAACCGTTTGAAACTGTCTGTCATCATTCCCTGCTTCAACGAGCAAAATACCCTTGAGGAAATCGTCTCCCGGGTTCTCGGGGCGGATATCCTGGGCATGGGGTTGGAAGTGGTGATCGTCGACGACCACTCCGCCGACAACTCCCTCGAAATCGCCAAAACACTGGCCGCCCGGCACGGCGACGTACAGGTGGCCGAACACGGCCTCAACCAGGGCAAAAGTGCGGCGCTGAAAACCGGGTTCCGGCTGGCCCAAGGCGACATCATCCTGGTCCAGGACGCCGACCTGGAATACGACCCCGCCGATTACGCCACCCTGTTGAAGCCGTTTTTGGACGGCCGGGCCGAGGTCGTTTACGGCTCCAGGTTCCTGGAGGCGGATAAATCTTCGTTTCTCGGCTTCACCCACCGGGCGGGGAACAAGGCGCTGACGTTCTTTTCAAACCTGTTTTCGGGCCTGGCGCTGACCGACATGTGCACGGGCTACAAGGTTTTTTCCAAATCCGTGCTTGATCGTGTCCAACTCAGGGAAGACCGCTTCGGATTCTGTTCCGAGTTCACCGCCAAGTGGGCCCATCTTGACCCCCGGCCGGGGTTCGTCGAGGTGCCGATCCGCTATGCCTGCCGCTCCTTCGCAGACGGCAAGAAGCTGGTGTGGTGGGATGGGCCCAGGGTGATCTATTACATCATCCGCTACAGCCTGTTCGGTTAGGGCGCCATGGCCGAGGCTCCGGAAAAGACACCCGCCACTCCCCGGCAATCGCAATTGGCGATGCTGGGCGGGATTGTCCTGGTGGCAGGGCTGCTTCGGATATGGGCGGCCGAAGGCGATCTCTGGATTGACGAGGTGTGGTCTCTTTACAACGTCGCCCTTGCCCTCACCACTGCCACTGCCGCCGACTGGGCGCCGCTGTTCTTCCACACCAACACCCATCCCCTGAACACCCTTTACATGGCGGTTCTGGGCCTCGACGCCACCGTCTTCGCCTACCGGCTGCCGTCGATCATTTCGGGGATCGGCATGGTCGTCCTGGCGGCCGCCATCGGCTGGCGGCGAAGCCCCCGGGAAGGCCTGATCGCTGCGGCGCTCATCGCCCTCAGCTATCCGATGGTCCATTATTCCGCCGAGGCCCGGGGCTACGCGCCGATGCTGCTGGCGGCGCTGGCCGCCTATACCCTGCTGGAAACCTGGCTGGAAAACCCGAGCCCCGGCCGCGCCGCCGGCTTTGTCCTGGTTTGTCTCCTGGGCTTCGCCTTCCACCAGTCGTTTCTCGCCGTCGAGGCCGGCCTCGGCCTGTGGGCGGCGGCGGTGCTGTTCAGGCGCCTCGGCGCCGTAGTGCCGACCCTGGCCCGGCTTGTTCTTTTGTTCGGCCTCCAGGCCGTCGCCGTCACCGCCTATGGGGTCGTGGCGCTCGGCAACCTGGTTTTCGGCGGGCGCGTGATGCTGCCGGTCACCGATTCCGTCGGCGTCATGGCGAAAGTCGCCTTCGGCATCGATCCCGCCTTTCCTGTATCGCCGGCGCCGGTGTTGGTGCTGGCGCTGTTGTTGGCGGGTGCGATCTGGGCGGCCCGCCGGCGGGGTGATCTCACATGGATATTTTTCGGGTTCGTGGTTCTGGCCTTTCCGCTGGGTTATGTCCTGTTCGGCGGCGGAACCATTACGACGCCCCGTTATTTTCTTCCTTCGGCTGTTTTCGCCCTGATCGCCGCGGCCCGGGGGCTGTCCTTACTGATGGAGGGAAACCGCTGGACCCGCGCCCTGGTGGTGGCGGCGCTGGTGCTGTTCTCCGCCGGCAACGGGCTGCTGCTTGAGAAATTTTTCGCCGCCGGGCGCGGCCACTATACCGACGCCCTTCGCCACATTACCGACGCCACCAAGGGCGAAGCGCGCATCGCAGGCTACCAGCAATTCACCGTCGGCATGACGGTCAACCACTATGCCCAGGCCCAGGGACTGGCGGCAAAGGTCCGTTTCGTTGCCGCCGCCGAAGACACCGAAAACCCGGCCGAATGGTTCATCGACGGCCATCTTTTCACCGACCCGGACAAGGACGTTCAGGCGCCGCCGGGATGGTTTATCGAGGGAAGCTTCGGCAAGCGGAAACCGGCCAACCGGATCATCCGCCACGGGCGAACCGCCTACAGGCTTGAAGCGGTCTACCCCCACTGGGGTTTGTCGGGCGACACTTGGTTGGTTTACCGCCTCAGCCCGGCGGCGAAACCCTGAACAGCTTGAAGCTCACCCCAAGGTCCGCCGGCAGGGGCACTTCGGCCAGCCAGCCCGGCAGTTCGCCCCTTTCCAGGCGCCGGTAGAGAACGTCGCCGCCACCGTCGGCGATGAAGTAACGGTCATGGGCGGACCCGGGGCAAATCAGGATGAGGTCGACCTGGCGCTTGCCGATCAGGTCCAGGATTTCGGCCTCGTCAATGCCGCCCAGGATTCCGACGGCATCGAAGAATCCTTTGTAGCTGCGGTGATGAATCGTGGTCAGCACGCGGTGTTTGGTCCGATACAGAATTTCAGGCCCGAAATTGACCGACGCCAGGATGGTCCGGGGGTGGTCCGCCCACGGCGGCCCGTTAAGCTGACGCGCCATCGCCTGCACCGGACAGGACGGCGTCGCGCCGGCTTCCTCTTTGCCGAGTCCGGCCTGCAGCCCGGCGGCGGCGATCACGGGACCGACGATTAGCGCCATCATGGCGCCGGTCTTGACGAAAATCCGTTGCGCGCCGGCGAACCGCCGATCGACGGCGGAATCGACCCACATCACCAGATCGGCCAGGGCGACCATCATGAACAGGCCCGCATAGAGCGACCAGCGAATCCAACCGTACGCGAAGGCGACGTAAATGGCGATCACACCCGAAAGCAACGCCCAGGCCCAACCAACACGGCCCGGCCATTCCTGCTTCAACCGCCAAAGGGCCCACGGTCCGGCGAACAGGACGGCGCCCATATAAAGGAGAAAGCGCGCCGTGTCGCCGACGCCGATGGCTTCCCCGACCCCGGCGTCGATCATCTGCCATATCGGATCGACATCGGCTATCGGCCCGCGCACGACCTTGGGGAACAACGCCCACGTGATCGCGATGACGGCGGCGGCGGCGGCGGCGCCGGCGGCAAGGCGGGCCCCGGGGCTTTTCAAGGTCCAATCCCGCCGGCCCGCGGTGGCGACCGCTTCCCAGAATGCCAACACCAATACTGCCGGCGTCAGGTGGACGACGGAAACGCGGTCGTATTCCACGTCGAGGAAGCCGCCGACGCCGCGTTCGATCAGCAACGCCAGCGCCACCGCCACCGCCAGCCCGAACATCAGGCGCAGGTTCCCGATCACTACGCCCTTGGCGTCGCCCTCGACGACCCAATGGAGCGCCACCGCCGTCAAGCAAAGGACGGCGATGATCTGGGCCTCGGGCCCGACCCAAAGTCCGGCACCGAGAGCAAACCCGGCCCAGCGCGCGTACTTGCCGGCCCTGTCCAAATCCATGAGCACGCGAACGGTGGCGCCAAACGCGATGACGGCGAACAGCCCGAACAATACATGGTGATCGGCGTGGCCGGCGACGGCGTAGCCGACGACGCCCAACTGCGTCGCCGTCAGTGCTCCGGCGACGATAGCCCCGGCGCGGCCGAGGATAGGCCACGCCGCCCAGGCCAGTGCAATGCCGGTCAGCACATGCAGGATCGGGCTGACGATCATGCCCGACCAGAACAACGCCTTGCCCAACCCGATCACCGGCGCCAGCGGCAGCGCCAGGGCAATCAAAATGACATCGAAAAGCCGCGTCCAATGCAGCGACGCGCCGTAGGGCCAGTTGGCCCGGGGTATACTCGAATCGAACCAAGCGCCGGTTTCGATCAACCGTTCGACGCGGAGCAAGCGCATGTAGCTATCGCCGTCGTAGAAACCGCCCGCCGCGACGACGCTGTCGCCGAAGAACCACCATCCGACGTGAACGACGGCGACGAACAGGGCCAGCAGGAAAAAGTGTTCCGCCGCCAGCCGGTCCGGCGTCTCCCCTTTCCTCGCAAGCTGCTCACCCATGGGAAAGCGCCATTTTCAATTAAACCTCACCGCCCGGCGACCTCGAACAGGCGGAAGGCCTTGGCCAGGTCGCTGGGAAGCCCGACCTCCTTCAGCCAGGCGGGCGGGTCTCCGTCCTTCAGGCGCAGGTAGAGGATGTCCTCGTCGCCGCCCACAAAGATATATATCTCATAGCCCGAAAACCGGCAGATCAAAATGAGATCGATCTGACGCTTGCGGATGAGGCCCAGGATGTCGGCTTCGTCGATGCCGCCCAAAATATTAACACTATCCAGAATCCCTTGGGCGTTGGGATGATGCAGCGTCGCCGTCACCCGGTGGCGGGTGCGGTAAAGCAACTCGGCGCCGAAATTGGCCGACGCCAGGATCGCCCTAGGCCGGTCCGACCACGGCGGCTTGTTGAGGAAGCCTGATAACGCCTGCACCGGGCAAGGCCGGGGATCGCCCGGACCCGTAAAAGTTTTGGCTTGCGCTTTCGCCTCCTGCTGCTGGGCATAGACGCCCAGGGCCCCGGCGCCCAAGGGACCGGCAAGGACCGCCGATATCACCGCTGCCTTGATGAAAACCCGGGACGGGAAAACGAAGCGTTTATTCAATGCGTCGTCGAGGAACAAAGCCAGGTCGGCGAGGGCCACGGTCATGAACAACCCCACGTACAAAGACCAGCGGATCCAGTTCAAGGCAAACACCAGATAAACCAGCGACGAGGCCGCCAGCAGGCCCCAGGCCCACCGCTTGCCGCCGGTTTCCGTTTTCAGCCGCCAAAGCGCCCACGGCCCGGCGATCAGGGACACGCCTGTGTAAAGCAGGAAATGCGGGACGTCGGTGATCGGCGCGTATTCGGCAATGTCCTCGAAGATTCTCAGGATGATGGGGTTGAAATCCTTCAGCGGGTCGACGAACACCTTGGGATAGAGAAGCCACATCACCGCCAGCACGGCGGCGGCGCCAAGGGCGGCCGCGGCCAGCCGGTGGGCAACGCCCGTCAACACCCAGCCGCGGCGGCGGGCCGCCGAAACCGCCGCCCAGAACGCCAGCACGCCGGCGGCCAGGGTCAGCTGCACGATCGAGACGCGGTCGTATTGCGGGTCGAGGAACCCTTGCGGGCCGCGCTCGATCAACACCGCCGCCACCAGGCCCGCCACCAAGCCGAGCGCCAGGTTGAAGACGAGGGTTAAGCTCCCCCGCCCTGTTTTATCGCCCTCCAACACCCATTTCAGCCCGATCACCGCAAACACCAGGGCGGTGGTGATCTGCATTTCCATGCCCACCCAATAGCCGACGGCGAGGACGCCGCCCGTGGCCAGCGCCTGCCTGCCGCCGTCATCCGCCGCCGTCAACGCACGCACCGCAAACCCGAACGCGCAGACGGCGATCAGCCCGAACAGCACATGGTGATCGGCATGGCCGATGGTGGCGTAACCCAAAACCCCGAATTGCACCGCCGTCAGGGCGCCGGCGATCAAAGCCGCGGTGCGGCCAATCAGCGGCCTCGCCGCCCAGGCCAGAACCACCGCCGTCACCATGTGCAAAAGCGGGCTGATGACGGCGCCGGACCAGTAAAGCGCCGGGTCCTGGCCGATCAGCGGCATCAGGGGCAGCGCCAGGGCGATCAACAGCACGTCGAACAGCCGCGTCCAGTGAAGCGAGCCGCCGTAGGGCCAGTTGGCCCGGGGCAGACTGGAATCGAACCATTGGCCGGTCTCTAAAAGACGGTCGACCCGGAGCAGCCGGGCATAGCCGTCGCCGTCGACAAGGTTGCCGTGGGCAACGACGGTATCGCCCAACAGCCACCAGGCGGCGTGAACGAAGGCGACGGCGCCGACGACCGCGGCCAGCCGCCAGATTTCGGGCTGAGTGGGCGTCTTTGCACCCGGTTGGGTCGAATGGTCCATGGTTCCGCTTACGGCCTTTCCCGGGGTCGCCTGACCCCTTCTCGCCCCTATCCTAGAGAAACTGCCATGAAACCGCCATAAAACCGCCATTCCCGGGGGCTATGAAGCGAAAAACGCAACGCTTTCTTAAGGGTTATCCGCATAGGTTTGATTCTATTGAGGGAATCGGAAAAACCGGATTTTCCGGGAAATAAAGCGGGAGAAACCGCATGCTCTTGAAGGGATTTTTGGCGGCGGCGGCGCTGACCGCCAGCATCACCGCGTCCGCGGGCTACATCCTGAACGTCCAGTTCATGGAAGAAGACTCCACAGGCGGGGCCGGTTCCAGGGGCGGCGGCGACACCCTGGCCCTGGCGCCCATATCGCTCGGCAATCCGAGCGCCGCGGCGACGCTGAGCACCCGGTGGCCGGGCCAGCCCAACGACACCAGCCTGGGCGGCGGGCGGGCGCCGTCTTTTCAGTATCCGCTTCGCATCGGCCCGGGCGACACCCTGGCCGGGCTGCTGACCGGCGCCGGCGTTTCCCGAAGCGAAGCGCAAGCCGCGATCAAGGCGCTGGCGACGCTTTACAACCCCCGTTTTATCCGCCTCGGCCAGCGCATCGCCGTCCGCTACACGCCCCACGCCCCCGGCTCGGCGGAGGCCCGGCTGCCGAGCCCCGGCCACTTCCAGGGACTTCTGCTGGAGCCCGACTATGACGTCGTCATTCGCGTTGACAGGACCGAGGGCAACGGCTTCAGCGCCCGCAGGATCGAAAAGCGCCTCAGGCGCGCGCCTGTCCGGGCCGAAGGCGTCATCCAATCGAGCCTTTATGTGGACGGCCTCAAGGCGGGCATCCCCCATCCGGTGCTGGCGGAATTGATCCGGGCGTATTCCTGGGACGTGGACTTCCAGCGCGACATCCGCAAGGGAGACGGCTTCGAGGTCATGTACGAGCGCGCCTTCGACTTAAAGGGCCGGCTTGTCTATTCAGGCAACATCCAGTTCGCGGCGCTGACGCTTTCGGGCAAGCGCCACGCCATCTATCTCTACCAAACTGCGGACGGCACCCGCGACTATTTCGACGAAAAAGGCCAAAGCGCCAGGAAGGCCCTGATGCGCACCCCCATTGACGGGGCCAGGCTGACGTCCGGCTTCGGGCGGCGCAAACACCCGATCCTGGGGTATACCAAACTGCACCGGGGCGTAGACTTCGCGGCGCCGAGGGGCACGCCCATCTATGCCGCCGGCAACGGCACCGTCCAACGGGCCGGGCGCAACGGCGCCTATGGGCTTTACGTCAAGATCCGCCACAACGGCCGCTATTCGACGGCGTACGCGCATATGCGGGCGATCGCCAGGGGGGCGCGCCGCGGCAAGCGGGTGACGCAAGGCCAGATCATCGGCTATGTCGGCTCGACCGGGCGGTCCACCGGCCCGCATCTGCACTACGAGATCCTGGCCGGGGGCGTGAGGACCAACCCGATGCGGGTGAAAATGCCGTCGGGGAAGAAACTGAAGGGCGACGAGCTGGAGGATTTCCAGGTGGCCAGGAACGTGCTTGACGAGCGTTACTGGGCGATCAAACCCGAACCTAAAACCGCAGCCAAACCAACCGGGGCCGGCATCGGCGCGCCTTAGGCGGCGCGTTAAAATCCGGGATTAGCGATAGGGCGGGAACAGCGCCGCGATTCTTACCACAACCGCCGAATTCCGTAATCATCGAAGATTGTTTCATTGCTGATGAGCGGTGCCCCCAGGGCCTGGGCCTGAGCGATGAGCATGCGGTCGAAGGGGTCGCGGAGCGGTCCCGGCAGGTTTCCCGCCCGGGCGCCATCGGCAAGGCTTATGGGAAGTTCCGAAAACCCCTGCGAGGCCATGCACGCCCCTAAGTCCGACGCGACCTCGACGGCGCCGGGCAACTTGCCGATGCGGACCTTGGTGGCGATTTCCCAGGCCGAGGCGGCGCTGAGATAGACCACATTCTCTTCTCTGCCTATGAATTTGCGCGCCGGTTCGGAGAGTTTTTCATCGCTGGCCAGCCACCAGAGAAAAGCATGGGTATCGAGGATGGCTTCCACGTCTCAGCCGCCGACGGTCACTGTTTCCAGGCGTCTAGTTCATCTTGCGGCAGCGGATCGAAGAACGAGTCGTCCACCCACACCTTGCCGCGCATCGCCCCGAATTCCCGTTTCGGCTCGGGCGCGTCGACGGGCACGAGGCGGACAACGGGCGTCTTGCCGCGGGCGATGACGATGTCCTCTCCGGCGCACGCCCGCTTGATCAGCTTCGACAGATGGGTCTTGGCGGCGTGGATGGTGGTTTGGAACATGGCAGACTCCAAATACTAAACTAAGTTTACTTAGCTTAGTTTATTTTTTTGAGAAAATCAATCAACTTCTATTTACGCCCAAGGCGGCCCTCATCCTTCGACAGGCTCAGGATGAGGGCCTTATCCTGAGGAGCCCGCGTCAGCAGGCGTCTCGAAGGATGAGGGCCCGCACATGTTATCGGGGCGGAAGATTTAAGGGCAGGTCCCTCATGAATGCGTACGTCAAGGATGACGACTTAATCGAAACAAAGCAGGTATAGGTGGCTGGCGGCAGCGTCGAACGGGCTCTCACATCGCGTCGATGATCTGCCTCCGCTTGCGGTCGTATTCATTTTTCGTGATGATGTTCTTGTCGTAAAGGCGCTTCAGATCAAGTAGGCGGGTTTCCACAGATTCCGTGCCTCCCGTCCTTCCTATCGGTTCTTCCTTTGCGATTTTACTTGCTGGCGGCTGGGCACTCGGCTGGGGCTCGTCGGCCATCATGAACTTATTCGCCATCACCAGCTTTCGAGATTGAACGTCCTGCCGCCCGGTGCCAGGCGCCGCCTCAAGGTAGTATTTGAACATGAGGGTGCCCAACAATCCAACCATGGCGCCAGCGCCCGTATCAAACACGTTTCGAACGAAGTACTTTTCCCCCTCGAAGACGGTCAAGTTGTACGGCTCACTAGTGACATCGATCCCACTGCGTTCCTTCCAGATTATCCGGTAGGTGCCGGGCTTCAACGTTAAAGCAAAATACTGATCGTGATTTAGTCCGCCGACATATTCTCCATTGATGTAGAAATCAATGGGTCCCTTGTACGGGCTCTCCGCCTCTTGAAAAAAGCCAGGAACACGTTTGAGAACGCCTGGATACAAATACAGCGTGCCGTAGCCCGGGCGTGTCTTAAACTCCTTGAATTGAGAATCCAGGTTAGTGGTCGCCATCGGCTGCGTCGCCGGAGTTACGCAGCCGGAAGCCGCCAGCACGATCAGAAAAACGGCGGTGAGATTTCCGACCCTACGCATACCGTCCTCCCTTCTTGTGAACATCCCCCGCAAAAGTAGAGCGATTATAACATTTTGCTGGCGCAAGGTCGTGTCCTTTGGACCGCCAGTTTGACATTGGCGGTGACAGCCTGAGACGCCCCGCACGCCAAGGCGCGTTAGCCTTAAAATCAGAAGGGCCAAGTCAGGGAAAAAGCCCAAACTCCTAGAGTAATTGGGAGCAACCACTCCACAAGAAACCATCGAGCTAATTGATTTTTTTGAAACTGCCAAAATGACTTATCGAACCGCTCAAGCGACGCCGGAATTCGTTCAGAAGATAGCGTTTTCTCGACTTGTTCAATTTTTCTAGTCATGTCGGAAATTTTGCTCTGCATCTCAGTAAGGCCATGAATAATATTTTCTAAATTTATTTTTTGATTTGAGGGTATGGCGTCTTCTATCCGTTTATCCCAACCCTTGACGGTTTCAATAATAGACGCTGCTTCTTTGCCAATATTTCCAATTCTCCCAGCTTCCGAAAGCCACCAATTATACAATGTTGATTGCTTGGGATCGGTTGGATAATCGGCCTCATCAGATGTCCACATGCCGCCTGTGATAGGCGCAACACGAGTCGCAGTTAACCGTAAATGAAATTCCTGGAAATGGCTCCAACTGTTCCAAATAAAATGGATAAGCAAATACGCAACCACCCAAAACAAAGCCTGATCAACAAATTCAGGCCTAAGATTTTTTATTGTGAAGAAGCCGAGTTGGCCTTCGGATATTTCTAACTGCCCGATCTTGTAAAAGAGCGCGACCCCACTCACAAAAAAAAGATTCCGGCGAATTCGGAGAGTATTTTCAGAAAATTCATCGAAAATCGGCTCCCCGAGTATTTTTTCAACGTCTTCTCTATTCTCCATGCGTTTTCCCCCCTTAATTCTCCATGCGCTTTCCCCCCTTAGGCCGCCTTAGGCCGCTTCCGCCTTGACGCCGTTGATGGTGAGGCCGTCCGGGCCTGCCGACACCTTGACCTCTTCGCCGTCGCCGATCTTGCCTTCCAGGATCAGCAACGCCAGCGGATTCTGCAACGCGCGCTGGATGACGCGCTTCAAGGGCCTGGCGCCATAGACCGCATCGTAGCCCTGGTCGGCGAGCCACGCGGCGGCGGCCTTGTCCAACTTCAGCGTCACCCGGCGGTCGGCCAGCAAGCGGCGCAAGTGGGCCAGTTGAATCTCGACGATCGCGTCCATGTGCTCGCGCGACAATCGGTGGAACAGGATGTTTTCGTCGAGCCGGTTGAGGAATTCGGGCCTGAATGCGCTCCTCACCGCCTCCATCACCTGATCACGGACCTCGTCGGAATCGTGGCCTTCCTCCTGCGCCGCAAGAATGTCGCTGCCCAGGTTGGAGGTCATGATGATGATCGTGTTTCTAAAGTCCACCGTGCGGCCGTGGCCGTCAGTCAAGCGGCCGTCGTCCAACACCTGAAGCAATATGTTGAGGACGTCCGGGTGCGCCTTCTCGATCTCGTCGAACAGCACGACTTGATAAGGCCGGCGGCGGACGGCCTCGGTCAGCGCGCCGCCTTCGTCATAGCCGATGTATCCAGGCGGCGCCCCGATCAGCCGCGCCACGGCGTGCTTTTCCATGTATTCGGACATATCGACGCGGATCAGCGCGTGTTCGTCGTCGAACAGGAATTCCGCCAGCGCCTTCGACAGTTCCGTCTTGCCGACGCCGGTGGGGCCCAGGAACATGAACGAGCCGATGGGCCGGGTGTCGTCCTGAAGCCCCGCCCGCGCACGGCGAACAGCATCTGAGACGGCGGCCAGCGCCTCTTCCTGGCCGATGACCCGGGTGCGCAAGCTGTCTTCCATGTTGAGCAGCTTCTCGCGCTCGCCCTCCAGCATCTTGTCCACCGGCACGCCGGTCCAGCGCGAAACGATCCCGGCGACGTGTTCGGGCGTCACCGCTTCCTCGACCATCAGATCGCCGTCACCGTGTTCAGTGGCGTCGGCCTTGGCGATTTCGGCCTCCAGGCGCGGGATCAGGTCGTACTGCAATTCGCCGGCTTCCTCGAACTTGCCTTCCCTGAGCGCCCTTTCATGGGCCATACGGGCGCGGTCGAGCTGTTCCTTGACCTTGGTGACGTCGGCCAAGGCGTCCTTTTCCGATTCCCATTGCTTGGTCAGCTCCCCCGATTGGGCCTCCAGCTTTTCCAGTTCCTTTTCCAGCTTCTTGAGCCGGCCCTTGGACGCCTTGTCCGATTCCTTCTTCAGCGCCTCGCGCTCGATCTTCAACTGGATGATGCGGCGGTCGATCTCGTCTATTTCCTCGGGTTTGGAATCGACCTCCATGCGCAGCCTGGACGCCGCCTCGTCCATCAGGTCGATGGCCTTGTCCGGCAGGAAGCGGTCCGAGATATAGCGGTTCGATAGCGTCGCCGCCGACACCAGCGACGCGTCCTGGATGCGGACCCCGTGGTGGAGCTCGTATTTTTCCTTGATGCCGCGGAGGATCGAAATCGTGTCCTCGACCGTCGGCTCGGCGACGAACACCGGCTGGAAGCGCCGGGCCAGCGCCGCGTCCTTTTCCACGTGCTTGCGGTAATCGTCGAGCGTCGTCGCCCCGATGCAGTGCAGTTCGCCCCGGGCCAAGGCCGGTTTCAGCAGGTTCGACGCGTCCATGGAGCCTTCGGCCTGTCCGGCGCCGACGATGGTGTGCATTTCGTCGATGAACAGGATGACCTCGCCCGATGACGCCGTGACCTCAGCCAGCACCGCCTTCAGGCGTTCCTCGAACTCGCCCCGGAACTTGGCCCCGGCCACCAAGGCGCCCAGGTCCAGCGCCATCAGGCGCTTGGTTTTAAGGTTTTCGGGGACGTCGCCACCGACGATGCGCATCGCCAGCCCCTCGGCAATGGCGGTCTTGCCGACGCCGGGCTCGCCGATGAGGACCGGATTGTTCTTGGTGCGGCGGGACAAAACCTGGATGGTCCGGCGGATTTCCTCGTCGCGGCCGATGACCGGGTCGATCTTGCCGTCGCGGGCGGTTTCGGTCAGGTCGCGGGCGTATTTCTTGAGCGCGTCGTAATTATCCTCGGCCGTGCGGCTGTCGGCCTTGCGGCCCTTGCGGTAATCCTCGATGGCCTTGTTCAACGCCTGCGGGGTGACGCCTGAGTCCGACAGCACCTTCGCCGCCGAGGAGCCGACGGTCATGGCGATGGCCAGCAAAAGCATCTCCGTCGTCACGAAGCTGTCGCCGGCCTTGTCGGCGGCTTGCTCGGCCGCCTCGAACAGTCTCGCGGTTTCGGACGCCAGATAGATCTGCTGGCCGGCGGCGCCTTCGACCTTGGGCTGCTTCTTCAGTTCCGCCTCGGTGGCGCGGTGGGCCTTGACCGCGTCGCCGCCGCCAGCGTCAATCAGGTTGGCCGCCAGGTCTTCCTTGTCTTCGAGAAGGCATTTCAGCAGATGCAGCGGCGTCAGCTGCTGGTGGTTGGAAGCGAGCGCCAGCGCCTGTGAGGACTGGATAAAGCCACGCGTGCGTTCGGTGTAGTTCTCGAATTCCATGGCCTCAAAACCCTTTTCCAGACCGGGTTCCCGTCCCCCGTAACGGCAGGCGCGGGCTCAACCCCTCTGAGGCTTATGACCTCGTTCCCCTAAATATGGGCGAAAAGGGGCGTTCTGCAAGCGTTACGGGGATTTTGGCCCGGTCCCGGTTATCTCCATCCCCCCGTTGACTCGGGCGGGTTCTGGCGCAATCTTCGACGCCATGACCGTCACCGTCGCCAAAATCTGCCGCTATCCGGTGAAGGGGCTGAGCCCCGAGTCCCTCGACGCGGTCGAATTGACCGAAGGTAAGGGCGTCGCCCATGACCGGCGCTTCGCCTTGACCCTCGGCACGACGCCGGTGGACGGAAACAAAAGCCCGTGGATGCCGAAAACTAATTTTCTGTCCCTGATGCGCCACGAAAAACTGGCGATGCTGAAGACGACGTTCGATTCCGAGAGCGGCGTTCTGGTCATCGCCCGCGGCGGCAAACAGGTGGCCAAGGGCGACGTTACCACCACCGTCGGCCGCGCCATGGTCGAGGAGTTCTTTGCCGCCTACATGGGCGAGGACGCCCGCGGACGGCCGAAGCTGGTCGAGGCCGAGACCGGCGGCGTGCTCAGCGATGTTCCGACGGCGATGATATCGCTGATCAACCTTGCGAGCGTCCGCGACCTGGAAAGGGTGACGGGAAAGCCCATTGATCCTTTACGCTTTCGCGCCAACATCTACCTCGACGGCCTGGATCCGTGGGCCGAGTTCGACTGGGTCGGGAGTGACATCAGCCTCGGCGGCGCGTCGCTCAGCGTCGAACAGCGCAACCAACGCTGCGCCGCCACCGGCGTCGACCCGGATACGGGCGAGCGCGACCTCAACCTGCCTAAGGACCTGCAGCGGGGCTTCGGCCACGCGGACATGGGCGTTTACGCAGCCGTTACCGCGCCGGGACGAGTGGCCCTCGGGGATCCCATCGGGATTCCCTAAGGGAATCCCGTTAAGGGGATTCGTTGATGTCGCCTGAATAACTTGAAAAACGGCCGGACGGGGCTCCCGGGGGAACCAGGGGATGGTTTCCCTAGGACGCCGCCGGTTCGGATTCGGCGGGAGGTTTTGCGCCCTTGGGCGTTTCGACGGGCGTTTCGGCCGCCGCTTTTTCAGGATCGCCGACGGCGGCAATCGCCTGGGCGGTGGTGTCGATGACCTCGGCCTCGCCGTCAGACACGAGTGCCGGCGCCTTATCGGCCGGTTGTTTCCGGCCGCCGCGCTGATCACCCTTTCCGGCGCTGTTGCCGCCGTCGCCATTGATGATGCGGTAATAGTGCTCGGCGTACTGGAAGTAGGCCTCAGCCGCTATCCTGTCGCCCGAGGAATAGGCGTCACGGGCCAGCGTCAGGTACTTCTCCTGGACCTGCTGGGCGCTGCCGCGGATTTTGACCTCGGGGCCGTTGCTTTCGAAGCTGTTATTCCTGCCTCCCCCGGAATGGCGTTTGCCGCCGCCGCGGGAGCGCGATCGTCTGTTGGAAGAGCCTTGTTTCATCTTAACCTATGGCTATTTAGGTCCATTGCATTCCCCGCCTCATGGGGTCCAAACGACGGCTCGGACCGACATAACCGACTCCGCCCATTACAAAAACACGAAACAGAGAATCGGCACAGCGTGGGAAAATTTCAGGGATCAACAACGCCCTGGGGCGTGGACCCCCCTGCAGCCCAAGGGCTGCTCACGGGAGAAACGGTAGTCGGTCTATCCAGACATTCCAACTCTTTTCTCAAACTATTTTTCCTTGACTTTCGAGGCCGAGACCACACGGGGACAGGCGGCCAGGTCGTCATGGACATGAGAAATTTCGAAATCATGTTGCTGAAATATCACGCACACCGGCTCGGCCTGGCCGGCACCGACTTCGACCAGGGCCAAGCCGCCGGGCGCCAACAGCCGGGGTATTTGGGGCACCATGGCGCGGGTGCAGCCGAGCCCGTCGGGTCCGCCCGATAGCGCCAGGCGCGGCTCGAAGCGGGCGACCTCGGGTTCGAGCCCGGCGAATTCGCCGTCGGCCACATAGGGCGGGTTGGCGACGATCAGGTCGAACCGGCCCTCATCCGCGTCAATACCGCCGCCCCAATCGGACAGCAGGAACCGGGCGCGGTCCTCCAATCCCAGGGCGCGGGCGTTCAACCGGGCCACCGCCAGCGCCGCCGGGGAGACATCGACGCCAACGCCGGTGGCGTCCGGCAGTTCCTTCAAGAGCGCCAACAGAAGACACCCCGAGCCGGTGCCGAGGTCGAGAACCTTCAACGGCGCTTCTCGGCCGCGGATGGAGGCCAGCGCCGCTTCGATGATGGTTTCCGATTCCGGGCGCGGCACCAGGGTTTCCGGGCCGACCAGGAATTCCAGGCCCCAGAATTCGCGGCCGCCGGTAATGTAAGCGAGCGGTTCGCGTTTTTCGCGCCGGGCGATCAGGGCTTCCAGGTTGAGGCCCTCAACCGGCGTCAGGGAATATTCGGGACGCGCCATCACCCGGGCCTGGTCCCAGCCCAGCACCTGAGCGGCCAAAAGCCGGACATCCAGCCGCGCGCTCTCGATGCCGGCGGCGGCCAGGCGCCCGGCCGCCGCCCCGAGAACGGCGCCGAGTGAGTCCCCGGGGGCATGACCGGCACTTGCTCCGATCTGGGCGGTCAGGGCGGCGGTCATGTCATCTCCGCCAGGCGCCGGGATTGATCGTCGGCGGAGAGCGCCTCGACGATTTCGTCCAAATCGCCGTCCATCACCCGTTCCAGCTTGTACAGGGTCAGGTTGATGCGGTGGTCGGTGACCCGGCGTTCGGGGTAATTGTAGGTGCGGATGCGTTCCGACCGGTCGCCGGAGCCGACCTGGCTTTTGCGGGTCTCCGCCCTTTCGGCCTCGGCCTTCTGCCGCTCCGCCTCATACAAGCGCGCCCTGAGCACCTTCATGGCCTTGGCCTTGTTCTTGTGCTGGGACTTCTCGTCCTGCTGGGAAACGACGACGCCGGTCGGCAAATGCGTGATGCGGACCGCCGAATCGGTGGTGTTGACCGATTGGCCGCCGGGGCCGGACGCCCGGAAGACGTCAATGCGGAGGTCCTTGTCCTCGATCCTGATGTCCACCTCCTCGGCCTCGGGCATGACCGCCACCGTCGCCGCCGAGGTATGGATGCGGCCGCCCGATTCGGTTTCCGGCACGCGCTGCACCCGATGCACGCCGGACTCGAACTTCAGCCGCGCAAAAACGTCGGCGCCGGAAATGGACGCGATGGCTTCCTTGAACCCGCCGATGCCGGTTTCGTTGACGCTCATCAATTCGAACTTCCATTTCCGGGATTCCGCATAACGCTGGTACATGCGGAACAGGTCGGCGGCGAAAAGGCCCGCCTCGTCGCCGCCGGTGCCGGCCCGGACCTCAAGGATGGCGTTCCTGGCGTCGGCCAGATCCTTGGGCAACAGCATCACCTGGAGGCGGTCTTCCAGCTCCGGGATTTTCTCCTTGAGCTGGGCGAATTCCTCCTCCGCCAACGCCTTCATCTCGGCCTCGGTTTCGCCGTCGGCGATCAGCGTCGCCAGGTCGGCAACCTCGTCCTTGGCCTGGTTCAGTTCGCCGATGGCGTCGACGACCGGCGTCAGGTCGGCATATTCCTTGGAAAGCCTGGCGTATTCGTCCGGCGAGGGCTGCTCGGCCGAGGCCATGAGATCGGCGAGTTGCTGATGGCGTTTGACCACCCGATCCAGGTTTTTATCCAAGCTCATCGGTCTTGCTCCTCGCCGCCGTCCTTGGGCCCCGTCGCCTTGAGCCCGAACAGCCGCCGGATCACGCCTTCCACCGAGGCCCAGGCGCCGCCGTCCGCGGCTTCGCCCCGCATCGCCTCTGACGGGTCGTGCAAAAGCCGGTTGACCAGCAGCCGGGTCGCCTTGTCGGCGTCATCGCCGGCCTCTTCAAGAACCTCACGGCGGACGCTTTCAAAATGACCGCGGAGCTCGTTCAACGCCGGCACCGCGGCGCGTTCGGCGCGGCCGCGCAAAAACGCCTCGACCTCTTCGTCGATCACATTTTCCGCCCCTTCGGCCGCCGATTCCCGGGTCACCCGGCCGGCCATGACGACGCCTTCCAGATCACCGAGATCGTAGAGAAAGGCCTCTTCGATGCGGTTGATGGCCGGGTCGACATCGCCGGGAAGGGACGTGTCGACCACGAACATCGGTTTCTTGCGCCGCCGGTGGAGCGCCACCAGCATCATGTCCGGGGTCACCACCTGGCGGCGGGAACCCAGCGCCGTCAACAAGATGTCGGCCTCGTCCAGCAACCGGTCCAGTTCGTCGAAATCGGCGAAATGACAATCCAGCGCCCGGGAAAGCGCCTCGGCCCGGTTGGGGTTGGGATGGATCACCGTAAGCTCGCCCAGGCCCTCGGCGATCATCGCCGCGGCCACCAGCTCGCCCATTTCGCCGGTGCCGACCAAAAGCCCCGCCGAACGCCCGAGATCGCCGTGCAGGTCCTGCGCCAGGCGCGCGGCGGCGGCGGCGATGGAGACCGGCTTCTCGCCGATGGCGGTTTCCGAGCGCACCCGTTTGGCGGCGGCGTAGGCGGCCTGCAGGATGGCCTCCATGCCGTTCGACGTCATCCCGGCGTCCGCGGCCATCCGGTGGAAGGCCTTGACCTGGCCCAGCACCTGGGGCTCGCCGACGACCAGGCTGTCCAGGGACGCGGCGACCATGAAAATCTGGCGGACGGCGGCGGCGTCGCTCAGCACATAGGTCTGGTTTTCCATTTCCGCAACGTCAACGCCGGCCTGGCCGGCCATCAGCTCGATGACCCGCTTGGCGGCAACGTCGGGGTCCTGGTGAAGGGTCAGGACTTCGATCCGGTCACAGGTCGAAAGCGCCACCGCCTGGTCCAGTCCCGCTTCCTTGAGCCGGCCCAGGAAATCGGGGACCTGGTCTTCCTCCATGAACAGGCGGTCGCGCAGGCTCATGGAGCTTGAGCGGTGGTTGGCGCCGACCACCAGCGGCCGGGGGGCGTTGGGTTTTTTATCGGCCATAACGCCCCACTAACGGTAGCGGGCGAGGTGGTCCTCCAGCGACGAAAGGGGGACCTCCGTCTGCTCGCCCGTTTCCATGTCACGGACCGTTGCCGCGTTTTTCGCCAGTTCGTCCTGGCCGAGGATGACGGCGGCGGCGGCATTGGCCTTGTTGGCCTTGTCCAGGCGCTTTTTGAGGTTGCCGGAATACCCCAGATCAACCGTGAACCCGGCCCGGCGCAAGCGCCCGGCCTGGATGAGCGCCTCCGCCTCCATCTCGGCGCCGACCGGCACCATGGCAATGGAGCGCGCCGGTTGAGGAGGCTCGGCAATCATCAGCGCCAGCCTTTCGATGCCCGCCGCCCAGCCGGTGCCGGGGGTGGACGGGCCGCCCATGGTCTCGATCAGGCCGTCGTAGCGCCCGCCGGCCAGCACCGCGCCCTGGGCGCCGAGGGTCTCGGTGGTGAACTCGAACGCCGTGTGGCAGTAGTAATCGAGCCCGCGGACCAAGCCTGAGTTGATCTTGTAAGCCACGCCCATGGTCTTGAGCCCCTTTTCGACGTCATCGAAAAACGCCCGGGAGGCATCGTTCAGGTGGTCGGTCAGCTTGGGCGCGTCGGCGATGATCTTCCGGTCGTCCTTGTCCTTGGAATCAAAAATCCTCAAGGGGTTGCGGTCAAGCCTGTCCAGGCTGTCCTTGGACAGCTCGCCCTTGTGACCGTCCAGGTATTCGACCAGCGTCGCCCGGTAGGCTTGGCGGCTTTCGGAATCGCCCAAGGTGTTGAGTTCGAGCGTCACCTTGTCCAGAACCCCGAGCGCGTCGAGGATATGGGCGCCCATGGTAATGACCTCGACGTCGCCAAGCGCCTCCGCGATCCCCAATAATTCGACATTGATCTGATGGAACTGCCGGAACCGGCCTTTCTGTGGGCGTTCGTAGCGGAACAAAGGCCCCTGACAGAACAGTCGTAACGGCAGTTTTTGAGCCCATCCCCCTGATATGAACGCACGGGCAACTCCTGCCGTGAACTCAGGCCGCAACGTCACTTTGTCTCCGCTACGGTCCTCAAAAGTGTACATCTCCTTGGTCACGATGTCCGACGTTTCGCCCAGCGTGCGGCTAAAAACATCGGTCGCTTCGAACACCGGCGTCGAGATTTCCTGGTAGCCGTAAAGCCCGGCGATGCGATGCGCCGTTTCCGCCACCTGGCGGTGGCGGCGCTGGTCTTCGGGCAGGATATCGTGGGTGCCGCGAGGCGGCTGCAAGTCGGACATGAAGATTAAGACTCGCTACTGGGCGGCCGACGGGGTCGGGGAACCGGCCTTGGCCTGTTTCCGCCGGTAATGGCTTTTGACGTAATCGTCGACGATCTTCTGGAACTCTTCGGCGATATTGGCGCCTCTCAGCGTCATCGATTTCTCGCCGTCGATGAATACCGGCGCCGCCGGTTGTTCGCCGGTGCCGGGAAGCGAGATGCCGATATCGGCGTGCTTGCTTTCGCCGGGGCCGTTGACGATACAGCCCATGACGGCGAGGTTCATGTCCTCGACCCCTTGATAGGTCTTCTTCCATTCGGGCATGCGGTCGCGGACATGGGCCTGGATCTTTTCCGCCAATTCCTGGAACACGGTGCTTGTCGTCCTTCCACAACCGGGACATGCCGTCACCAACGGCGTAAACGACCTGAGCCCCATGGTCTGAAGGATTTCCTGGGCGACGACGACCTCGCGGGTGCGGTCGCCGCCGGGTTCCGGCGTCAGCGACACGCGGATGGTATCGCCGATGCCGTTCTGCAACAACACCGCCATCGCCGCCGTCGACGCGACGATGCCCTTCGATCCCATGCCCGCCTCGGTCAGGCCCAAATGCAGCGCGTAATCGCATTTTTCCGCAAGCCCGGCATAGACCTCGATCAGGCTTTGGACGTCCGAGACCTTGCACGAGAGGACGATCTGGTCGCTCGCCATTCCCAATTCTTCCGCGCGCGCCGCGTTCTCCAGGGCCGAGACCTGAAGGGCCTCTTGGGTCACCTCCCGGGCGTCCCTGGGCTCGGGGGAAGCGGCGTTTTCGTCCATCATGCGGGTGACCAGTTCCTGGTCCAGGCTGCCCCAGTTGACGCCGATGCGGACCGGCCGGCCGAATTTCAGCGCCGTTTCGATCATCGTCGAAAACTGCTTGTCGCGCTTGTCCTTGAACCCGACGTTGCCCGGATTGATCCGGTACTTGGCCAGCGCCTCGGCGCAAGCCGGATGGCCGCTCAGCAACTTGTGCCCGATGTAGTGGAAATCGCCGACCAGCGGCACGCCGCAGGCGCGTTTATCCAATTCGTCGCGGATATGGGGCACCGCTTTGGCCGCGTCCTCGCGGTCGACCGTGATGCGGACGATTTCCGATCCGGCGCGGGCCAACGCCGCCACTTGGTCCACCGTCGCTTCGATGTCGGCGGTGTCGGTATTGGTCATGGACTGGACGACGACGGGATTTTCACCGCCCACGATGACGTGGCCGATGGCGACGGCGGTACTTTTGCGTCGGGGCACTAAACCGAGATTGCCGGACATCGGACCATTCCCCTTATTCATTGACCGCCGTGCCGGCCTTGAGCCTTTCGGCGTCAAGGGCGACCTTGCGGCGCACCGTCCCTTCTGCGCCGATGGACGGCACCGGTTGGCCATCGACAAGAATTTCGATGGCGCCGGCGTTGCCGGTGGAAAGCTGCAGGCCCGGGCGGTTGGGGACGGCGTAACTATCACCGGCGCGAAGCAGCCGAGTCAACAAAAGCTCGCCCGCGGCATTGTCGCGCACCTGAATCCAGCTGTTGGTCTTGGCCTTGATCAGGATTCGCCCGTCACCGGCGGCGGCCCCCGACGTCGCCGCGAGAGACGCGGTTTCGGGCATTTGCGCGACCTCGGCCGGGGTTTCCAGGCGCGGTTTGGGCTGCCCGGCGGGCGCCGTTTCAGCCGCGGCGGCAGGGGCGGCGGACGGGGTCTCGGGCGGGTAGATTTCCACGGGCGCCGCCGCCCGGGCGGGCG
>CAZVFL010000004.1:7758-22936 GCA_964626025.1 uncultured Thalassospiraceae bacterium | reverse complement strand
TCCACGGGCGCCGCCGCCCGGGCGGGCGCGGGTTCACTTTCAGCCGTAGTTTCAGACTCAGTTTCCCCCGGGGGCGCCGGGGTGCTAGCCGTTTCCGCCGGGGGCGCGGACGGGGTCTCGGGCGGGTAGATTTCCACGGGCGCCGCCGCCCGGGCGGGCGCGGGTTCACTTTCAGCCGTAGTTTCAGCCTCAGTTTCCCCCGGGGGCGCCGGGGTGCCGGCCGTTTCAGTCGGGGTCTCGGGCGGGGTCTCGGGCGGGTAGATTTCCACGGGCGCCGCCGCCGGGGCAGGCGCGGGTTCCGGGGCGGAAGCGGTTTCAGCCGGGGTCTCGGGTTCACTTTCAGCCGTCGTTTCAGCCTCAGTTTCCCCCGGGGGCGCCGGGGTTTCCTCTTTGGCTTGTTCGGGCTTCGGGGTTTCCTCTTTGGCCACATCCCCGGCCGCGGTTTCTTGTTCCGGCTTCGCCTGGCCCAGGGAAAGCCGGGCCAGCCGTTCGGGCAAGGGCGAGATCAGTTCGACTAAAAATCCTTCTTCCGACGTGTTCACGTACCAGGCGCCGTAAGCCACGACCGCCACAAGGATACCGATGAAGACGATGGCACCGCCGGGAATGCCCGGTTCGGGAAGGGGTGTGGGGAAGTCCAGGTCGTCCTCCGGCTCCTCGTCGGCGGTCTCGGCCTTGAAGCGCCGGACGACTTCCTGGCTGTCCAGCCCCAGATGTTCGGCATAGGACCGGATGAAGCCGGTGGCATAGATCTGGCCAGGGAGCTTGTCGAACTGCCCGTCCTCGATGGCTTCCAGGTAGACGTAGCGGATTTTGAGGATGCCCGCGATGTCACGCAGGTTGTCGCCAACCCTGAGCCTGGACGCCTTTAAAAGGGCGCCAACGCCGGCAGCGCCGGTTTCCTCGGCCTTATCGGCTTTATCGTCGGCTTTATCGTCGCGTTCCGGAGGTGACATGTCCCGTTTCACCAAATTCCGTGGATCCACTGCAATCCGGCACAAAACCGCTGGCCGCCTTGCCCCCAGCCTTAGCCAATGGCCGGATCGCTTCCTTACGATACATCCCCAAACTGGCCCTATACAACAACGCCGTGATCGCCGGCAAAAACACCTTTAAGCCCCTACTCGGCATCGAGCCCATAGGCGGTGTGCAGCGCGCGCACGGCCAGCTCCGTGTATTCCTCGGCGACCAATACGCTGACCTTGATCTCGGAGGTGGAGATCACCTGGATGTTGATCCCCTTCTCTGCCAGGGATTTGAACATGCGTTGCGCGACGCCCGCGTGGCTGCGCATGCCGACGCCGATGACCGAAATCTTGACGACGTTGGGATCGGAAACCAGGTCGGCGTAGCCCAGTTCCTTCTTTTTCTCACTCACCGTCTCGATGGCGCGTTCCAGATCGGCCTTGGTTACGGTAAACGTCAGGTCGGTCGTCTTGCCGTCGGCCGAAACGTTCTGGACGATCATGTCGACGTTTATGTTGGCGTCGGCCAGCGGCCCGAAAATGGCCGCCGCAACGCCGGGTTTGTCGGCAACCTGGACCAGGGTGATCTTGGCCTCGTCCCGGCTGTAGGCAATTCCACTAACCATTTCCTGTTCCACGATTTCATCCTCATCAACAACAAGGGTTCCGGGGACGTCGGAATAGCTGGAACGCACCTGCAGGCGTTGGCCCGTCTTCATGGCCAGTTCGACCGCCCTGGTTTGCAGGATTTTGGCGCCCTGCGACGACATTTCCAGCATTTCCTCGTAGGTAATTTTCTCCAGTTTCCGCGCCTTGGCGACGATTCTGGGGTCGGTTGTATAGACGCCGTCCACGTCAGTATAGATGTCGCAGCGTTCGGCCCCCAGCGCCGCGGCCAAGGCGACGGCGCTGGTGTCGGTGCCGCCCCGGCCGAGGGTGGTGATCCGGTCGTCGGGCCCGAGCCCTTGAAACCCCGCGATCACCGGCACGATGCCGTCGACGAGTTGTTTTTCAAGGGCTTCGATTTCAATCTTTTCGATCCTGGCCCGGCCATGAACGCCGTCGGTGCGGATAGGCAATTGCCAGCCCAGCCAAGACCGGGCCTGGATGCCCATTTCCTCGAGCGCCAGCGCCAGCAGGCCCGCCGTCACCTGCTCGCCGGTGGCCAGCACGGTGTCGTATTCGGGCGAGTAATGGGCGCCGCCTGTTTCGGATGCGTAGCCGGCAAGCTGGTCGGTGACGCCGGCCATCGCCGAAAGCACCACGGCCACCTGGTTGCCGCCGTCCATTTCCCGCTTGACGGTTTCGGCGGCAATTTTGATCCTGGTCAGGTCGGCGATCGAGGTGCCGCCGAATTTCTGTACGATTCGAGCCATAGTTCCAGTCCCCAATCGCGCTTCCGTCGCGCCCCCGGGGCGCCCTGGTCGGGTTGTCCGGAAAGTGTTTGTAGAGAGGTGGTTGAAGCGCGGGCGGCGCATACATACTCTTAATTTACTAGAAATGGAATATCTCTTTTATCTCAAATCCTTAGGCGAAATCGTTTCAACAAAAAAGGGGCCGTTTCCGACAAATAGGTTTCAATGGGTTACGGGTGGTTATTGAAACGATTTTTAGTCGGCTTGTTTCTTAAAAATTATACACACGAATACACACTTTAGGCTTGGCTTGCCTTTTAAGTGTATGTATGTTATACACCATGAATAGCAAACAGATCATAAAACTTATTCAAGCCGACGGGTGGTTGCAAGTCCGGCAGAAAGGAAGCCATTGTCACTTTCAGCACCCGGAGAAAAAAGGAACCGTGACGGTTCCGCACCCGAAGCGAGACATTCACCCGAAAACCTTGCGGTCCATAGAAAAGCGTTCGGGCGTCAAGTTCTCGGGCAGAAAGAAGAAAGGAAAAAAATAAAATGGCCGTTTTCATTGCCCTTATGCGGAAAGACGATAAATCGGATTTCAGCGTCGATTTCCCCGATTTCCCCGGTTGCGTGACCGCCGGAAAGACCCTCGATGACGCAAAGGATATGGCTATCGAAGCCCTGGCCGGTCACGTCGAGGCCATGCAGGACGTGGGCGAGCCCATCCCCGAGCCTTCCAGCCTTGAGGTTATCTTGGCCGATCCGGAAAACGCCGACGCGGCGGCTTTCCTGGTCGATGCACCGGCCAAGCGTGAAAAACAGGTTCGCGTTCAAATCACTCTAGCGCCGAGCGTCCTTGCCAAGATCGACGCCACCGCAACCGCCGCCAGCGTCAGCCGGTCGGCTTTTATCGCCGAGGCGGCGCTTGAGAAAATCTCCCATAAAGACGCAAAGACAGGATAGCCCGTAGCATGACCCCGGCGGCGAAAGCAAAACCCCGGAAAAAAACCGCGTCCCCCAGGGGACCCCAACGGACATCAACGGCGGCGGCCGACGAAATCGCCCGTTTTGCCGCCATCGCCGATGCCTGGTGGGACCCGATGGGCGATTTCCGGCCGCTTCATCAACTCAATCCCCGGCGGCTCGAATTCATCCGCGACCACGTGGCCCGGCATTTCGGCCTGGATGCGCTCAAGGACCGGCCCTTCAAGGGCCTTCGTATTCTCGATATCGGCTGCGGCGGCGGCCTGTTGACGGAACCCATGCAGAGATTGGGCGCCACCGTCACCGGCATCGACGCCGACAAGGAAGCGGTGAGGGTGGCCCAGGCGCATGCCCGGCAATCGGGCCTCGACATCGCCTACCACCACAGGCTGCCGGAAGATCTGGCGCGGCAAAAGGGGCGCTTTGACGTCGTTCTCAACATGGAGGTGGTGGAACACGTCGCCGAGAGGGAAACGTTCCTGGCGGCGGCCGGCCGCCTCGTCAAGCCCGGCGGCGCCATGGTGCTGAGCACCATCAACCGGACCTTGAAGGCGCTGGCGTTGGCCAAGATCGGCGCCGAATACGTTCTCAGATGGCTGCCCAGGGGAACCCACGACTGGCGCAAATTCGTGCGCCCGTCGGAGCTGAGCGAGGGGCTGGACGGCACCGGCGTCGAAATTACCGACATCAAGGGGCTCACCTACAACCCGGTGTTCGACGATTGGCGGCTGAGCGGCGATTTGGCCGTCAACTACCTGGCCTTTGCGGTCAAGGGCAAACGACCTCGAAGCAGTCGATAAAAGGGGTCTTGGCCATCGGTTCATGCTTCGAGACGGCGCTCCACGCCTCCTCAGCATGAGGGATAAGTGTCTGAAAATAACAATTCCTCATCCTGAGGAGCCGCCCGAAGGGTGGCGTCTCGAAGGATGGGCAACCAGCTGGGAAGGGTTTCAGAAGTTTCTCAATCGTTGCGGCGGGACCGGAACGGGAAGCGGAAATATTCGACGCCTTCCTCGTCCAGTTCCTCGGCCTCTTCGTCGGTGGCCTCGCCGTAGATGCCGCGTTCCTCGGTTTCGCCGGAGTGGATGCGCTTGGCCTCGTCGGCGAATTCATCGCCGACGTAGTCGCAGTTTTCCTCGACTTCCTCGCGCAGAACATCAACCGCATCGAGGATTTTTTCCGCCACCTTCTTGGCGCGCGCCTCCTCGGCGGAAGAATGCAGCGGCGCGTCCGTATTGCCGCTGGCGATATTCGGCGCCATCGGCGCCTTGGCGACCTCGGGGGAGCCGCAAAACGGACAGGTCACGTCCCCCGACGCCGATTGGCTGTCGTAGCTAGCGCCGTTCAGGAACCAGGCGTCGAAGTCATGACCCTGGCGGCATCGGAGCTGGTAAAGAATCATCTCGAAAAATCATCCTCCGCAAGGCCTTAACGCTTTAATATTGTATCGTTTCTATCGGTTCAAGGCATAGCCTAAAACATTTAACAAATGAAAAATGATAATGATCAAGAGATTAGGCGGCGTCATCTGCGCACGACCGAGCCGTCGCCCTGGGTCAAACGGTTCGCCCCGCTGATCCCAAAAGGCGGCGCCGTCCTCGACCTGGCGGCGGGAAACGGCCGCCATGGGCGTTACCTGAACGGCCTCGGCTACGCGGTAACGATGGTGGACAAAGACGTCCAATCCCTCGCCGACCTGGCCTCCGAGCCCGGCGTCGAGGTCATCGAGGCCGACCTGGAGACAGGCGCAAGCATTTTCAGCCCGCAGGGGCCGCTGCGAGGCCGCTCGTTCGCCGGCATCGTCGTCGTCAACTATCTCTACCGGGCGCTGATGGAAGACCTGGTCGGCGCGCTTAAGCCCGGCGGCGTGCTGATTTACGAGACGTTTGCCCGCGGCAACGAGCCATTCGTCCGTCCCCGCAACCCGGACCACCTGCTTAAAAGCGGTGAGTTGCTGAAGCTGGTGGAGGGCAGGCTGCAAGTCGTCGCCTATGAACACGGCCTCGTCGAGGCGGCGGAAATCGAGGGCGTCAAGCAGCGCATCGCAGCCGTCAACGACCTTGGTGAAAGCGATCGCGACGACGGAGAGCCGCCGCCGCACCCGGTGGCGCCCCATAACACCCGGGGACTAGCCAAAGACCCATAAACGGGAACGAGTCGGGCTAAGGCGGGGCTGCAAAACTTCTTTTTTTGTAACGCCGGGGGGTTCAAATTTAATAGGATTTGATTTGCGGCCCGTCGAATTAAGGTTGAAGGCGGGATCCGCCATCCAAAATAAATCACACGGGAGAAAGAAACCATGTTGATCAGGTCTCTATTAGCCTTGGTGCTGAGCGTCGGTCTGGTGTCGGCGGCAATGGCCGCAGGGTCCACCAGTCCGTCAAAACCTTCGAAATTGGCCGTCGCCGAAAAGGCCATAAAGGCCGGTAACTACAACCGCGCCATCGACCTGTTGAAAAAGGTGGTCGCCAAGGACTCGCAAAACGCCGACGCCTGGAATTACCTCGGCTTCAGCCAACGCAAGCTCAAGAGATTCGACCAAGCGCTCGGCGCCTATGGGAAGGCGCTGGCCATCGATCCGGAACACCGTGGCGCCAACGAATATCTGGGCGAGCTTTACTTGCAGACCGGCGACCTGGCGAAGGCCAAGGAACGGCTCAAGAAGCTGGACGACATTTGCACTTTCGGGTGCGAGGAGTTCGACGACCTGAAGCAGGCGATCAAGGCCTATGAGGCGAGCCATAAAGGCTGAACGGCCTTGACGGCCTTGTCCATTGTTGATGATTACTGGCCGTCGGTGGCCGCGTTCGCCGTTTTCGGACTGCTTCATTCCGTCGGCGCCCAGGAACCCTTTAAAAACGCGTTGGCCCGTTGGACCGGTTCGTTTTTCGTCGATTACTTCTGGCGTTTCGTCTATTGCGGCCTCAGTTACTGGGCGCTCTATTATGGCGTCGCTTCGTTGCATTGGGCGCGGAACATCGATTACGACGTCTGGCTGGTCGCCTATCCGGATTGGCTGTGGCTGATCATCGTCGTCCTGCACCTGGGTTCCATCGCCATGATCTATGTTGCTTTTGTGCAGAGCGATTATCTGGAGTTCCTGGGGCTCCGGCAGGCGGTCCGGGGATTGCTGACGATCCTAGGCAAGGCCCCGCCGGCGCCGGATATGGAACTGTTCGGGACCCACCGTCTGGAAGTCAGGGGAGTCTACGCCCTGGTGCGCCACCCGATGATGGCCGGCGGGTTTTTGTTTCTGGTGACCAGCGGGCCGTCGCTGAACAACATCGTCTACATCGCCATGTATACCGCCTACATGGTGATCGGCGGCTACTACGAGGAAAAACGCATGATCAAGGTGTTCGGAGAGGATTATCGCCGCTACCAGCGCCGGGTGGGTGCTTTTTTCCCGCTTCTCGGGCGCCGGCAGGCGACGTGAGGGGCGCCATGCTGGAAAGACTCTCTGACTATTTCTACGACCCTTTGGTGTTCTGGACGGCGCCACTGGTGCTCGTCGTATTGGCGGTGGGCTGGCGCCGGGTGCGGGCGTGGGGGCTTAGACGTTTTTCGGCGACACCTCCCGGTCATGGCTCGGGCGATTCTGAACGGCCGGGCGACGACCGCTAACCCAGACCCTTGATATAAAAAAACCAGTTCAGCGGTCGATCCAAAACCTCGGCTTATCACCTAAAAGCGGTCGTAACTCAACGTGGCATTGAATGTCAGCTCATAGCCACGGGCCTTTCAGTGATCCCCATCACATGATGGCCGTCACTGCGGCGGCCGCATCGGGCGTGTATGGTTGGCCCTGACAAATAGAGAGGAATGAAATGTTGATGATGATTCAAACCGCTTGGGGCACATGGGCAGACTTGTTCGGTGGGGTGCCTTATGGCGATCCCTACCTGGCCTTTGCCACGTTGTTCGTCATGGTCATCGTCGCGGCGAAGATGGTCGCAGGCGGCCAAACTTCCTAGACAAATAGAGGGGGACATTGATTATGGAAAACCTTGGTGAAATTCTAATGGCTGCGGGATTCCTGTTTGTGGTTACGGCGGTTTTCATATCCATGAAAAAAGCCGAGGCCGCCGAAGAGGACACGCCCGACTTTTCGTAACGGACCCGACAGGGTCATCGCCCCCCACCCGGCCGCCGATGCGAGGGGCCAGGGGAAGACGGGGGGTGCCGGCGGCAGCGAGGGACCCGCTTCTCAACTCGGTCCCATTGACATCTGCCTCTCCCCCCGACCTTTTAGCCACCCCCCGAAAAAATTTTAAATTTCAGGAGTCCGCTCTCATCCCCTGACCGGACATGATCGCTGCGACTGCCGGCGGGCTTTTTCAGTTGCGGTCTGTTTCCCGTTTCATCAGAATCCGGCGACGAATTCAGATATGTTTAGGAATTGCAGGATGCTTTGGATCATCTCCATCATGGCCTTGTTGGTCGCCCTGGGCGCCCTTTTCTTTACCGGCACCACCTTGAACAAGCTCAACGTCTTCAGCGAGACGCTGACCAAGACCTTGAGGACGGGAATAGAGACCCTAAAGGACGACATTGAAAGGAAAGCCGGGGTCCTGGAGCATCGGGTGGAGATTTTGGAGAAGGGCCTCGGCCCGCTGGTCAAATCCCATGAAAGCGTCGGCGCCGAAATCACCGCCATCCGGAAACAGGTCATCAAGCTGCAAAAACAGTTGGAAGGCCCCCGATAACCCCGCTTAATTCGCCGCCGTTGCCAGTTTGGGGGGCTCGGCGTCTTCCTCGTTGAGGTTTTTCAGCTTCTGTTCGGTCGAACGGACCCGCTCCTCCAGTTTGGTGATCTTGTCACTCAATTCATCGAACCCTGCTTTTTGTTCGGCCAGAAAGCGCTGCGAAAAAGCCTTGGTCTGCATATCGATTTTTTTCATGGCGTTGCTCGCAAGAAAAAGCGCGACCAATGCGACAAACAAAGCCAAGGGTCCGACAACCACCAACATGACAACGATCTCCCTTTAGGCCGTGCGTTGAGGCAGGCCGTCTGTTGAGGGGATTAGTCATATCACCTGGGTTCGTTTCAGTGTGTTTCCAGATGTGTCATCCAAGGGTTTTTGACGGCAGAAATTCCTTATTCGAAGTCCCGGTCGTGGGTCAATGACGGGATTTTGGCGCGGGCCTCTTCCACCGCCGCCGGGTCGATTTCGGCGGTGATGACGCCCACGTCTTCGCCGCCATCGGCCAGCACCTCACCCCAAGGATCGACGATCAGCGAATGGCCGAAGGTCTTGCGCCCGCCCTGGTGAACGCCCGATTGCGCCGGCGCGAACACGAAGCAGCCGTTCTCGATGGCCCGCGCCTTGAGCAAAACGTGCCAATGGGCCTCGCCGGTGGGCCGGGTGAAGGCCGACGGCACCGACAGGAAATCGGCGCCACGCTCATTCTTGTCTCCCTGGGCCAACGCCCGGTAGAGGTGGGGAAAGCGCAGGTCATAACATATGGTCATGCCGAGCCGCCCCCACGGAAGGTCATGGCTGACCATCTTGGCGCC
Organism: uncultured Thalassospiraceae bacterium; assembly: GCA_964626025.1. Taxonomy (GTDB): domain Bacteria; phylum Pseudomonadota; class Alphaproteobacteria; order Rhodospirillales; family Casp-alpha2; genus Casp-alpha2. Next base: position 14,111 of record CAZVFL010000004.1, on the reverse strand, counting down.
TGAGTCATAGCGTTTCGATTCCCGGTAGGATTCGCCCTCGCCCAAATCCACGTCGAACATGTGGATCTTGTCATAGCGCGCCTTGATGCCGCCTTCGGGAGAGATCAGGAAGGACCGGTTGACGGATTTTTTCCCTTCGCCCTTTAGTATCAGCGATCCCGCCAAAAGCCAGACGCCGAGCTCCTTGGCCACACCGCGAAAAGCCTTGAGCGCCGGGTCGTCGTCCTCGGCCACGGTCTTTTCCGCAAGCAGGCTTCCCTTGGGCTCCATCAAATTGACGGTTTCCGGAAGCAAAATAAAATTCGCGCCCGCCTTGGCGGCGTCCCGGACCAGCGCCGAGGCGGCTTCGATGTTAGGGGCGACCTCGCGCCCGGACGTCGTTTGTACGCAAGCGACGGTGAAGGCGCCGCTCATCCGCCGGCTCCGGACTTGGCCCCAAGCTTGGCATCGAGCAGGCCGTCGGCTTCGAGGGCCTGAAGCTGATCGCAATCACCCAGGTGCTCACCGTCAACGAAGATTTGCGGGACTTTGCGGCTGCCGCCGGCGCGTTCGGTCATTTCTTTACGGACGCCGGGCTTCATCATCACGTCGATCTCGGTGTAGGGGACGCCTTTGTTGTCCAGCAACTGCTTGGCCCAGTGGCAGAAAGGGCAGAACATGGTGGTGTAGATTTCGATCTCGGCCACGCTTGGGCTCCCCTGCTCTAAGCTGATTTCAGCGGTTATATAGGGGATAAGGCCTTAGCTTGAAAGGCCGGGGCTTGAAAGGCCGGGGCTTGAAAGGCTGGGGCTTGAAAGGCTGGGGCTTGAAAGGCTGGGGCTTGAAAGGCTGGGGCTTGAAAGGCTGGGGCTTAAAAGGCCGGGGCTCAAGCGACGGTGCGCACCACCCGCGCCAGGGTCAGCACGTCAACGCCGGCCGCACCGCCACCCACGAGCACGCGGGAACACGCGGCGGCGGTGGCGCCGGTGGTCATCACGTCGTCAATCAGCAACACCCTGCGCCCCTTGAGCCCCTTCGCCCGCACCGGATGGACGCGGAAAGCGCCTTTCAGGTTGCGGCGGCGCAGCGCCGGGCTCATCCGAACCTGCGGCGGTGTCCGGCGGCGGCGCTGGATCAGGTCGGCGACCACCTTGACGCCGGTTTCAAAGCCGACCGCATGGGCCAGAAGCGCCGCCTGGTTGTAACGGCGCCGGAACAGCCGCGTCCAATGCAGCGGCACCGGGGCGATCATGTCGGCGTCGGCAATCAGGCGGCGGCCGGCACGGGCCAGCCACCGGCCCAGGCCCGGCGCGGTATCGGTGCGGTCGCCGTGCTTGAAGGCGAGCACCAACCTGCGGCTGATATCGCCATAGGCCATGACGGCGCGGGCCCGTTCAAAGGGCGGCCGGGAACGCACGCAGGCGCCGCAAAGGGCGCCATCGCCCGGATCGAATTCAAACGGAAACCCGTAGGCCGAACACTCGGGCGGGCCCAGGAAATCGGCCTTTTGCCAGCACGTTCCGCAAAGCATGCCGGCGCAATCGACGATGGCGTTGCAGACCGGGCATTGCGGGGGCAGCACGGCGTCGAGGACGTGGCCGGCCAGCCTTCCCAGGGACTTGAACCGGGACGCACTTTTTCCCGTTTCGCCCGCCTGGGCCGAAGTGTTTAAGGCCGCCCCCCCCTGTGTCATAGTTTTCACCATGTCGGATTCCTTCGAGGTGTTCAACAGGCTTTCGGTGCGCCGCCACCGCGACCGCGCCGCGGCCGATTTAGGCGACCATGATTTCCTGTTCCGGGAATCCGCCGAGCGGCTTTCGGACCGGCTCGACGACGTCAAGCGGCGGTTTCCGCTGGCCCTCGATCTCGGCTGTCACGGCGGCCAGCTCGGGCGCGCGCTTAAACGCCGGGGCGGCGTCGAAACGCTGGTCCAGTGCGACCTGTCGCCGGCCATGGCGGCCCAGGCGGGACGCGAGGACGGACTCCCGGCGCTGGCCTGTGACGAAGAGGCGCTGCCGTTCGCCGGCGGCGCCTTCGACCTGGTATTGAGCAACCTCTCGCTCCACTGGGTCAACGACCTGCCCGGCGCGTTGCTGCAAATCCGCCGCGCCTTGAAGCCCGACGGCCTGTTCCTGGCCGCCATGCTGGGCGGCGACACGTTGAAGGAGCTGCGCCAGGCGCTCGGCGAGGCCGAGGCGGCGGAAGAAGGCGGTCTTTCGCCGCGCGTCTCGCCGATGGCCGACGTCCGGGACTTAGGCGGGTTGTTGCAGCGGGCCGGCTTCGCGCTACCGGTGACCGACACCGACACCATCACCGTCAATTATCCCGACCCGATGGCGCTGATGGCGGACCTCAGCGGCATGGGCGAGACCAACGCGGCCCATGAAATGCGCAAGGGGTTCACCCGAAGGCGCACCCTGGAGGCGGCTTGGGCGCGTTATTCGGAGCTGTTCGCCGGCCCGGACGGCCGGGTGCCGGCGACGTTTCAGGTGATTACGTTGACCGGCTGGGCGCCTGATGCGTCGCAGCCCCAGCCCCTGAAACCGGGCTCGGCCGAGGCGCGGCTGGCCCATGCGCTGGATACGGTGGAAATCTCGGCGGGCGAAAAAGCCAAGCCGAAATAAGGGAAGGGATAATGCTAAGTTCGAGACAAACGAAGAGCTAATTTACCACCGTTTTAAAAAATTACTTCTTAAAGACTTAACTCGTAGGGAAGCCCTTCCAAGTGCAAATCCCAAGCGGGCACTGTGTCACCATTGACGAACCGCCAAATCGCTTCAAGTCTCGCTGTTTGATAAGAAAAAATATCTGCGGCACCATCTGAGATGTCCAACTCATCATACCGTTTTTCGGTGATCAGGTTATACAGACCGAAACGATATGCATCGTGCGGCGGTTTTGCTAATTCCTGTCTCAACAAGAACACCCCCATGCCAGCAATTTTATCAGTCAAATCAGGCCGAAGGGTGTTCCAAAGGCTGTAAGCAAAAAATAATCCGTTTTTCAAGAAAGCGACTTCTGGTTCAACTGTGACCGCAAGCAACTCGGATTCAGAAACGTATTTACCCGACGGAAGTTGAGCAGGTTTCGGATTTAGTTCCGAATACCAATCATAAAACCTTTCAACACCACGGGTGTTATCTCGCTTCTCCCAAGAGGTAGGCGTTGCACTCGTAATTTCTTTGGCTTCATCCAAACTCATTCCACCGAATTGAATTCCCGTAACACTACGACGCATTGAACGGTGGTAATTATATCCCCCTTCCTTAAGTCGCCTCCTCAACTCGCCATAAACCCGACGATTAGAAAGACAGCACAACTTGAGAAAAGTGGAAAAACTAGCAGTTAGTTGTTTCATTGTTTTTCTCCCAGGGTGTACTTTGTTGAAACCTTTCAAGAATTATAACAAATAGAAATCTAGCGTGTGAGTCTTAGGTCTTCAGAGGCGGCTGTTTATAGTTTTAAGTCATTGGTTTTATGGCTTGAATCGCACTAATAAACCCCGTGTTTTCATTGTACCCGCACTCAATAAAAACCCTCTATTTTTACCGAATCGGGTGAGGTGGGTACCAATCCCCCTTGATCTAGTAGTTTTCCCCGTTATCCACATACTATCCCTGGTACCTATGACTTGACTTTAAAACCGAGTTGTGACCGATTCGATGGTGGCGCCCACCGCTACTTCTTTTCGCTCTGAACCTCCGGCGTTTTTTTTGGGATGAGACGCAGGGGGCGTCTCGGAGAGATGGGCTTTTCCCCATCAAAGGAGAAGGAGAAAGGCAATGGCTTGTAGGAAAGTCGTACGCCAAGTCCGCAAAGGCGGCAAGCCCGGACCTAAGAAGGTCCCGGTCAAGCCGCACAAGCGGTCAAAGCCCAGTAAGTGCTAGTTACCCCTAGCTGACTGAGGCAGGCGGTGGGCGCCAACCAATCAGCGCCTCTATTGATTCAGAGGCCAAAGGCGGCGTCAAGTCTAAACTGCCGCCCGTACCCCCCCCCCGACGGCTCCGCCGTTGAACGGCCGCCTAACAGCCCCTACATTCCACCGATGCGGTTTCCCGATCCCCTCATCCCCGGCACGCTGATCAAGCGTTACAAGCGGTTCCTGGCCGACGTCGAGTTTTTCGACGGCGGCGGCGTGGTCACCGCGCACTGCGCCAATTCGGGATCCATGCTGTCGGTCAACGAGCCCGGCTCGGAAGTCTGGCTGAGCCCGGCCAGAAACCCGGACCGCAAGCTCAAATACACGTGGGAGCTGATCCGCGTCGGCCGGACGCTGGTCGGCATCAACACCCAGCTGCCCAACGCCATTGTCGCCGAAGCCATCGAGGCCGGCAAAATCCCCGAGCTCAAGGGCTATCCGTCGCTCAGGCGCGAGGTCAAATACGGCGACAACTCGCGCATAGACATTCTGCTGGAAGGGAGCGGCGGCGAAAAGTGCTATGTCGAGGTCAAGAACGTGACCATGAAGCGCGACCTCTCCAAAGACGCGCCGGTGGAGTTTCCCGACGCCGTCACCAGCCGCGGGGCCAAGCACCTACGGGAGCTTTCCAACATGGTCGGCGACGGCCACCGGGCGGTGATGGCCTATCTGGTGCAGCGCGCCGACGGCAAAAGTTTTACCATCGCCGGCGACATCGACCCGGCCTACCGGGACGGGCTGGAGGCCGCCCAGAAAGCCGGCGTCGAGGTGCTGTGCTACGGCTGCAAGCTGACCCGCCGCGACATCCGCGTCACCGGGCCTATTCCCTTGGCGTTTTAAAAGGGCTTACGCCCTTGGCGTTTTAAAAATAGGTGCCATAATCCGGCCATGCATGAGATGGGTTCTCATTTCGTCGGCAACGACGGGCGTCACATAAAGATTCACGGGCCGGACGACTTCGAGAGCATGCGCCGGGCCGGCCGGCTGGCCGCCGAATGCCTGGATTACATTACACCTTTCGTAAAGCCGGGCGTCGCCACCGAACACCTGGACAAGCTGTGCCATGACTTCATCGTCGAAAACGGGGCCCTGCCAGCGCCGCTCGATTACCGTGGCTTCCCGAAATCCATCTGCACGTCGGTCAACCACGTCGTTTGCCACGGCATCCCCGGCAACAAGAAGTTGGCCCAAGGCGATATCCTGAACATCGACGTCACCGTGAAACTGGACGGATGGCACGGCGATTCAAGCCGCATGTTCCCGGTAGGCCGAGTCGGCGTCAAGGCGACGAAGCTGATGGACGCAACCTTCGAGGCCATGTGGGAAGGCATCAACGCGGTGCGCCCCGGCGCCACCCTGGGCGACATCGGCCACGCCATCCAGAGCCACGCCGAGGGCAAGCGGTATGCCGTGGTCAGGGACTTCTGCGGCCATGGCTTGGGCCAGATCTTCCACGACGCCCCCAACGTCATGCATTTCGGCGAGGCCGGCGAGGGCGAGACGCTCAGGGAAGGCATGTTCTTCACCATCGAGCCGATGATCAACACCGGCACCTATGAGGTGAAGATCCTGGACGACGGCTGGACGGCGGTGACCAAGGACCGGTCGCTGTCGGCCCAGTTCGAGCATTCCATCGGCGTCACCGCCGACGGCTGCGAGGTGTTTACGCTGTCGCTCAAGGGCCTCGACCGGCCGCCCTATGACGTCTAAAAAATCCGGGAAACCCGATACCGCCGGCCACCGCCAGCGGCTTAAAGAGCGGTTTCTGAAGGCCGGCGCCGACGCGCTTCCCGATTACGAGATGCTGGAACTCCTGCTGTTCCAGACGAACCCCAGGCAGGACACCAAGCCATTGGCGAAGAGGCTGCTCACGCATTTCGGCAGCTTTTCCGAAGTCATCAGCGCCGAGCCGGCCGCCTTGAAAGAAGTCGAAGGCGTCGGCGATGGCGCCGTCGTCGCCCTCAAGACCGTGCAGGCGTCGGCCCTCAGGCTGATCCAGGGCGAGGTCATCGGCCGCCCGGTGCTCGCGAACTGGGAGAGGCTCCTGGAATACTGCCGCGCTTCCATGGCCTTCGAGAAGACCGAACGCTTCCGCATCCTGTTCCTGAATAAGCAGAACGCCGTCATCGCCGACGAGGTCCAGCAGACGGGCACCGTGGACCACACGCCGGTCTATCCCCGCGAGGTGGTGAAACGCGCGCTGGAGCTCGGCGCCACGGCCATCATCATGGTCCACAACCACCCGTCGGGCGACCCCAAGCCGTCGAAAGCCGACATCGAGATGACCAAGGAAGTCGCCGACGCCGGGCAAAGGCTCGGCATCACGCTGCACGACCACCTGATCATGACCAGGGCCGGCCACGCGTCGTTCAAGGAGATGGGGCTGCTTTGACGGGTCCATCCTTCGAGACGCCCGCCGGGGCGGGCTCCTCAGGATGAGGCCCTCATGCTGAGC
>CAZVFL010000004.1:0-7658 GCA_964626025.1 uncultured Thalassospiraceae bacterium | reverse complement strand
GTCGAAGCAAGAGGGCCGCGCCCATGACCGTTTTTCGCGTCTTCATCCCTTTTGCGCTCGGTTATTTCCTGTCGTATCTGATGCGCGTGGTCAACGCCGTCATCGCCCCCGACCTGATCAGGGACTTAAGCCTGACGGCGGCGGATCTCGGGCTTTTGACCAGCGTCAATTTCCTGGCCTTCGCGGCGGCCCAGTTGCCGCTGGGGATCATGCTCGACCGCTTCGGGCCCCGGCGGACGGAGGCGGCGCTGTTGCTGTTCGCGGCGGCGGGCGCCTTGATCTTCGCCGTTGCCGAAAGCGCCTCGGGGCTGATGGTCGGCCGGGCGCTGATCGGGCTGGGCACGTCGGCGTGCCTGATGGCGGCGTTCAAGGCCTATGTGATGTGGTTTCCCCGAGAACGCATCCCCTTTATCAACGGCCTGCAGATGGCGGCCGGCGGCCTCGGCGCGGTCACCGGCACGGTGCCGGTGGAAGCGGCGCTCGGTTTCACCGACTGGCGCGGCGTCTTCGTTATCCTGAGCCTGATGGCGCTGGCTTTTTCGGCGGCTATCTATTTCGTCGTGCCCAGGCGGGGCGCGGCGGAAACTTCCAGTGAAAGTTTCGACGGCCAGCTTGCCGGCATCCGCCAGGTGTTCACCAGCCCGTTGTTCTGGCGCATCGCGCCGATAACGGTGGCGTCGCAAAGCATGTTCATCGGCACCCAGAGCCTGTGGTCCGGCCCCTGGCTTTCGGACGTGGCGGGATTGGGCCGGGACGCGGTGGCCAACCATCTTCTGCTGATCGCCGTCGCCATGATCGCCGGTTTCCTAGGGATGGGGACCATCGCCGACAGGCTCGGGCGCATCGGCGTCAAGACAATCCACGTGGCGGTCACCGGCATGGGCCTGTTCATGTGCGTGCAAGTGGTGCTGGTGGCGCAATGGACCGGCCTGGCATTGCCGGCGTGGATGCTGTTCGGCTTTTTCGGCGCCTCGGGGATTTTGTCTTATGCGGCGCTCGCCCAGGACTTCCCGCCGGAACTGACCGGCCGGGTCATCACCGGGCTCAACGTCTTCACCTTCTTGGGCGCCTTCGCCGCCCAATGGGGCATCGGCGCCGTCATCAACCTGTGGCCGACGGCCGCCTCCGGGGGCTACGCGGCCGAAGGATACCAGGCCGCCTTCGCCGTGATGATCGGGCTTCAGGTGTTGGGCCTTTTGTGGTTCGTGATGTTCCGGCGGGAAGCCCGGATTTAAGCCGTTTTGGGACATCCGGTTTTTCAAATCCGGTTTTGTCCTGTAAGATTGAAAGCGCCGGGAACCCCCGGCCGTTGTTTTTAAAGCCCACAACGCTCTTGAGGCCCGATGATTCCACGCTATAGCCGCACCGAGATGGCCGCCATCTGGGAGTCGGCAAACAAATACAAGATCTGGCTCGAAATCGAGGCCCATGCCTGCGACAAGCAGGCCGAACTGGGCGTCATTCCCGCCGACGCCGCCAAGGCGGTGCGCGAGAAGGGCTCGTTCGATATCGACCGGATTGACGAGATCGAGCGCGAAACCCGCCACGACGTCATCGCCTTCCTGACCAACCTGGCCGAGTATGTCGGCGACGACGCGCGTTTCGTGCATCAGGGCATGACCTCATCGGACGTGCTGGATACCTGCCTGGCGGTGCAGTTGACGCAGGCCGCCGATTTGCTTCTGGACGACATTGACGGCGTGTTGGCGGCGCTGAAGAAACGCGCGCTCGAATACAAGATGACTCCATGCGTCGGGCGCAGCCACGGAATCCACGCCGAGCCGACGACCTTCGGGCTCAAGCTGGCGGGCCATTACGCCGAGTTCCAGCGCAACCGGGACCGCCTGCAAACGGCCCGCGCCGAGGTCGCCACCTGCGCCATATCCGGCGCCGTCGGCACCTTTGCCACCATCGACCCGGCGGTCGAGGCCCACGTCGCCGAAAAGATGGGGCTCGAGATCGAGCCCATTTCGACCCAGATCATCCCCCGCGACCGGCACGCCGCCTTTTTTGCGTGCTTGGGCGTCATCGCGTCGTCGGTCGAGCGCCTGGCCACCGAAATCCGCCACCTGCAACGGACCGAGGTCAACGAGGCCGAGGAATATTTCTCCCCCGGCCAGAAGGGCTCCAGCGCCATGCCGCACAAGCGCAACCCGGTGCTGACGGAGAACCTCACCGGCCTGGCCAGGATCGTGCGCGCGGCCGTGATCCCGGCGATGGAGAACGTGGCCCTGTGGCACGAACGGGACATCTCGCATTCGTCGGTGGAGCGCATGATCGCGCCGGACGCCACGGTGACGCTGGACTTCGCCCTCGTCCGCCTGGCCGGGGTCGTCGATAACCTGCAGGTCTATCCCGACGTCATGCGGGAAAACCTGGACCACCTTCACGGCTTGATCTTTTCGCAGCAGGTCCTGCTGGCGCTGACCCAGGCCGGCATGAGCCGCGAGGACGCCTATGATCTGGTACAGCAGAGCGCCGCGGACGCCTGGGAAGGCAAGGGAGAATTCCTGGAGCTGTTGCAGGCCGACAAGGAGGTCACCCGGCACGTTGACGCCGAGGCGCTGGCCAAGCTGTTCGACCTGGACTTCCACACCAAGCACGTGGATACGATTTTCGACAGGGTGTTCGGGGAAGACTAGAAGGCTACTGAAAAACCCATGATTTGGAGCGATCACCCTTCGAGACGGGTCTTCGACCCCCTCAGGGTGAGGATAAAGTATGGTAACTCCTCCCCCTTCGAGACGGACCTCCGGCCCTCCTTAAGGCGTGAGGTATAAAGAAGTGTAACCCCTCATCCTGAGGAGCCACTTTTTGCGGCGTCTCGAAGGATGAGGGGAGCCGAGTTACAGGCGGGTGGTTCAGAAGCTGCCGGACTTGACGCCGCTTCTCACCTGTTCCAGGGCGACCGCGAACAGGCGCCCCAGTTCGGCGCGGACCTCTTCCTCGGAAATGGCGGCGCCCTTTTCCTCGATGTCCTTCATCACCTTGCGGATGATGTCCTCGATGCCGGGTTCCTCCAGGTCGGAACTGATTACGTCCTTGACGTAGGCCTTGGTTTCGTCGGGCGTCATCCCGAACTTCCCGGCCAGCCATTCGCCGAGCAGCCTGTTGCGCCGGGCTTCCGTCTTGAACTGGAGCTCCTGCTCCATTTCGAACTTGAGCTCCTCGCCTTTCTCGCGGTTCTTGAAAGTGTCGGCCATGGCCATCCTCCCTTTGTTAAGGGATATGTATAGTCGTTTAAGGGGCAGGGCAACCGGGGGTGGCCGTTTTTTTTCGCTATCCCGCCGCCCGGGCCGCCACCCTGGCCGCCGCCCTGGAATCCGCACCCCAAAGGGACTATGAGAATACCCCATGTGTACCGCCGTCATCCTCAGCCGGCCGGGCCACCCATGGCCGCTTGTGTTCGCCGCCAACCGCGACGAAATGGCCGACCGCCCTTGGCGCGCGCCCGGACGCCACTGGCCGGACAGGAACGAGGCCATCGCCGGCCTGGACGAGCTTGCCGGCGGCACCTGGCTGGGGCTTAACGACTGGGGCGTCGTTGCCGGGGTCTTGAACCGGCCGGGATCGCTGGGCCCCGACCCGAAGCTCAGGAGCCGCGGCGAACTGCCTCTGGACGCGCTCGACCATGCCGACGCCCGGACCGCCACGGAAGCGATCAAGACCATCGAGCCCACAAGCTACCGGCCGTTCAACATGATCATCGCCGACGCCCGGGACGCCTTTTGGCTCAGCTCCCCGGGTGGCGGCGAGGACATCCAGGCGGCTCCCGTCGCCGAAGGGGTGTCCATGCTTACCGCCTATGACATGAACGACACCGCGTCGCCCCGCATCCGCCGCTTCCTGCCGCTGTTCACCAAGGCCAAGCCGCCCGACCCGGAAACGGTTGACTGGGGCGAATGGCAGGCGCTGATGGCGAGCCCCGAGGGGGGACCGGAAGACGAAGCGGAGGGCGCCATGGCGTTCGCCGCCGAAAGCGGTTTCGGCACCATCTCGTCGTCGTTGCTGGCGCTGCCGGACCCGGCACGGGAAGGGGTCAGGCCCAAGTGGCTGTTCGCCCCCGGCCCGCCGGACAAGACCGCCTACGGGGCGGTTGATTTCTAGGGCCCAAGAGGCGCGGACGGTTTTATTGCGGGGGGCGCCCCCGAAGACCCCGGGCCCGGACAGGGAAACAACAAGAAGCGCACTACGTTGTCTTGCCCGAAAACACCTGCTATATGAGCCTTTCCCCACCCTTTTCCTCCCCTGGGACGGACAAAAAACAATGGCCAGACGCAGACAGGTTTACGAGGGCACGGCCAAGGTCCTTTACGAAGGCCCCGAGCCCGGCACCCTGGTTCAGTATTTCAAGGACGACGCCGTTTCCTCCGGCAAAAAGGGCGTGATCGCCGGCAAGGGCGTCTTGAACAACCGGATTTCAGAACACCTGATGTCGAAACTCGCGGAAATCGGCGTGCCGACGCACTTCATGCGCAGGCTCAACATGCGCGAGCAATTGGTGCGCGAGGTCGAAATCATCCCCATCCGGGTGATGGTGCGCAACATCGCCGCCGGGTCGTTGGCGCACCGTTTCGGCATGACCGAGGGCACGCCGCTGCCGCGCTCCATCGTCGAGTATTATTACAAGTCGGCCAAGTTGAACAATCCGATGATCACCGAGGAACACATTACGGCGTTCGGCTGGGCGGCGCCGCGGGACCTGGACGACATGGTGCCGATGGCGCTCCGCATCAACGATTTCCTTTCCGGCCTGTTCCTCGGCATCGGGCTCAGGCTGGTGGACGTCAGGCTCGAATTCGGCCGCCTTTGGGAAGACGAGCAGATGAGCATCGTGCTGGCCGACGAGATCAGCCCCGACAACTGCCGGCTTTGGGACCTCGAAACCAACGAGAAAATGGACAAGGACCGTTTCCGCCACGACTTGGGCCAAGTCGAGGAGGCCTATCAAGAGGTCGCCCGCCGGCTCGGCATCCTGCCCGAGAGCGGCCCCGGCGATATGCAGGGCCCCAAGGCCATACAGTAGGCTTTTGAGCGTGTAATGTTATCCTTCGAGACGCTCGCTGGTGCTCGCTCCTCAGGATGAGGGCATCAGATTCATCGGCCTCACCCTGAGGAAGCGCCGTGGCGCCGTCTCGAAGGGCGAGGCCCGTTGACAAGACTGAGGGGATTTTTTAATGAAAGCGAAAGTCCACGTCACGTTGAAGCAAGGCGTCCTCGACCCGCAAGGCAAGGCCGTCCAGCAGGCGCTGGCGGGACTGGGGTTCGAGGGCGTTTCCGGCGTCCGTCAGGGCAAGGTCATCGAGCTCGAGCTTGCCGAAAGCGACCCCAAGAAGGCCGGGGCCCAGGTCCAGGCCATGTGCGAGAAGCTCCTCGCCAACACGGTGATCGAGGACTACCGGGTGGAGATCGGGGAGTGACTCCACGATGGCGTTCCCGGAAGATTTCGAGTGGGATGAAACCAAGCGGCGGGCCAATCTTTCCAAGCACGGTATCGACTTTGAAGATATCGTCCGGTTATTCGACTCGGTTTTCATCGAAGACCCCGATCGCATTCATTCCGATTTAGAGGACCGTTACTTGGCTCTTGGAATCCTGGAGGGCATCGTTTATTGCGTGGCGCTGACCTACCGGGAGGATCGCCGGCGCCTTATCAGTGCTCGCCGCGCGACACCGGCGGAAACGCGCGAATTTTATTCCCGCCTGTTCGGCGAACGGCTTTCCTGATATAAGACCCCATGGCCAAGCCAAAGAGCGATGACACGGACATTCCGGAAACCAAACCGGAAGACTGGACCGGTGCCGCCATTCGTCGCGGCGGCGCGCGCGGACCGTTGCGGGCCAAGCCGGGCGGAATGATTTTCCACATTTTTCAGGCATCCGACGACAGTGGTCTGTTTGCGGTTTCCGATTCCGGCGACGGTGCCCGACTGCCGCCTTGTCCGAGTCGCGGCGCCTGGGTCCCTTTCAAAGCCGTGCCCGAAGCTGGAACGCCTCGAGTCGGATTTTCGGAAACCGCCGCCAAGGCCGATATAGAGAAGCAGGGATATCATCTCCTCCGCGTGGGAATTGATACGAAAATTCACGTGGTGGCGCGCCCTTAAGACACCATGAAAGCCGCCGTCATCGTCTTTCCCGGTTCCAACTGCGACCGCGACGTGCAGGTCGCGCTCAGGCAAAGTATGGGCGCCGAACCGGTAATGGCCTGGCACGGCGACGCCAAGCTTCCCAAAACCGACCTGATCGTCGTTCCCGGCGGCTTTTCCTACGGCGATTACCTGCGCTCGGGCGCCATGGCGGCGCAATCGCCGGTGATGGCCGACGTCGTCGCCAAGGCAAAAAAGGGCGTGCCGGTGCTGGGCATCTGCAACGGTTTTCAGGTATTGACGGAATGTGGACTTTTGCCCGGCGCCTTGATGCGGAACGCCGGGCTCAAGTTCGTCTGCAAGGACGTGCATCTGAAAACCGAGGCCGCCGACACCATCTTCACCGGAGCCTATGAGAAAGACCAGGTGATCCGCATCCCCATCGCCCACATGGACGGCAACTACTACGCCGACGCAGCGACCCTGGACCGGCTGGAGGGCGAGGGCCGGGTGGCGTTTCGTTATGTGGATGCCGGGGGGAAAAGTACAAACGGCGCCAACCCCAACGGATCGGCCCGCGACATCGCCGGGATTTTAAACGACACCCGCACCGTTCTCGGCATGATGCCGCACCCGGAGCGGCTCGCCGACCCGGCCTTGGGCGGCAACGACGGACGCGCCATGTTCGACGGCCTCGCCCGGGCGCTCGGCTGAAATCCACGGAATCGGGGGAAGACCCGTGCTTTTGCCGCTACACGACGACAATCCCCTAAAGAACATCCGCTTCCAGTACGTCACCGTCGGCGTCATCGCCGCCTGTGTTGCGGTGTTCGTGTTCCAGTTGACGCTGAGCCCGAAGGAAGAGCAGGTGTTCGTCTACGGCTTCGGGACCATCCCGGCGGTGCTGTTCGGGCTGACCGAATTGCCCGTTGTCCTGCCCCAGGCGCCGGCGGAACTGACGCTGATCACGTCCATGTTCCTGCACGGCGGCTTCATGCACTTGCTCGGCAACATGCTGTTCCTGTGGGTGTTGGGCGACAACGTCGAGGACGCCATGGGCCACAAGCGGTTCGTCGCCTTTTATCTGGTCGCCGGCGTCGCCGCCGCTCTCACCCACGCGCTGACCGAGCCGGGGTCCAGGATTCCGATGATAGGAGCCAGCGGCGCCATTTCCGGGATCATCGGCGCGTACCTGATGCTGCACCCGAAGGCCCGCATCAAGGTGCTGATCTCGTATTTCCTGGTGTGGCTGCCGGCCTATGTGGTGCTCGGGTTCTGGATCGGCTTTCAGTTCCTGTCGGTGACCATGGCGGCCGGCGGCGCCGGCGGCGGCGTCGCCTGGTGGGCGCATATCGGCGGCTTTTTCGCAGGCGTTATTTTAATCATCCCCATGCGCAGGAAGGGCGTTCCCCTGTTCGACCAGGGAAAGAAGCAGTTCGCGCTCAAGCTTGGCGTCGAGAGGGCGCCTCCCCGGGCGGCAAGGCGGCGGTCGCGGGTGCCCGATAGCGGCCCCGGCAAGGACCGAGGCAAGGACCGGGGCGGCCCCGATAAGGACCAGGGGGGGCCGTGGGG
>CAZVFL010000003.1:0-98283 GCA_964626025.1 uncultured Thalassospiraceae bacterium | reverse complement strand
TATTCGGCGATGACCGGAGGGTCCATTTCCTGCATGGAAACGATGTTGACCGCGAGCCCAATGGGTGCGCCGGCGATGGACCGGGCGTCGTCGGCGCGCACCGCGATCAACCGGATGTCCGGGTTATCGAGCGCGCCCAGCAGCTCGTCGGACCCTGACACCAGGGCGAACCGCAGCGACGGCACCGCCTGGCGGGCGTATATCAGGTCCAGCAACAGCGGCTTCGTCAGGTTGGCGACGATGGTCTTCCGCTCGGGCGCGTGCAACAACAGCAGCGCCGACATGACGCCGTAACCGTCGCCGATGACCAGGTTGCAAACGTCTCTCGAGCGGAGGTCGAGATGGTGGCGCAGGAGCGCCAGGGTAAAGCACTGACGCAGCATGTCGTAGGTAAACTGACGGCCCTGGCGTCCGGCGATCTGGCGTCCCAGGCGCTGGCAATCGGCGAGGTCGGGATAGGCTACGGCCAACCGGCTAAGCGGCCATTGCAGGGCCGCGTGGCCCAGAGTCCGGACGGCCGAAACCTTCCTGGACACGTTGCCCAGCCCGCCGAGAGCGGTCGCATGATCGCCGGCCGCCACCGAGATGTCTTTTAGCTCATTCTCCCAAAAGACGGAGCGCGCCGCTTCCGCCTCCTCGGCCAGCTCGGCGAGCGCGTCCAGCGCATCCTGGTCCGTCAACATCGGCACCGGCGCCATGGTTTTAGTAAAGGCCCCAATAGGCGTCCTTTTCCATGACCGCCTCGACCAGGGCTACGTCTTCGGGACTATCGACGGAAAGATACGAGCGTGACGGCGCCGGGGCGATGCGCTGCCGGCGGCCGTTATCCAAGATGCGGTTGGAATCGCATGCCTCGGCGATCTCCAGCGGGCTTTCAGGGAGGCCCGTGAACCATTTGAGCATATGCCAGCGGAAGCCGAAGATGCCGCCGACCCTGAGCGCGCCGATTTCGGGCGAGAATTCCTCGGCGTAGGGGATGGGCGCGCGGGACATGTAGAGCACGTCGCCGTTGGCGGCGTGGACCAGCTTGACGATGTCCTTGTTGGCGAATGTTTCCTTGTCGGTGATCGGTGCCGCGAGCATGGTGCCTTCGACCGCCGGGTCGTCATCGAAGGGCTTGATGACGGCCTCGATCATGTCGGGGCCGAGCAATGGCTCGTCGCCCTGGATGCAGACGACGATGTCGTCGTCGGCGACGCCGTCCCCGCAAATCTCCGCTGCCTCGGCGACCCGGTCCAGCGCCCGGGTGTGGGTGTCGGCGGTCATGATCACGGGGTAGCCGTTGGCCTCGGCAAACTCTCGGATTTCTTCGTCGCAGGTGCAGATGAAAAGCCCGTCCCAACGCTCATAGAGTTTCGCCCTGAGATAGCAATGTTCCAACAGGGGCCGGCCCGAAATCTGGTGCAGCGGCTTGCCGGGGAAGCGGCTGGCGGCCATGCGGGCGGGAACGAAACCGAGGACTCTCATGTGGGGATTTCCGTTGGCTGATCCGGTTTAATCGGCCCGGCGCGCCAAGTGTTCGAAAAGCGCGTCGGCAAGCAACTTGTGTGCCGAGGAATTGGGATGTGGATCGTTCTTGGCGACCCATGACCGGGACGGATCGTTCCCGTATGCCGCCTGGAACCGCGGCAGCGGATTGATCGTGTATATGCCCATTTCCGCGAACGCATCGCCGATTTTCCGGTAAAGGGGCGGAAAGGGCCCGTCTTCAGACAGGTTGTGAAGCTCGGGCACCAGCAAGGCGACGAGTCGAATGCCCCGTGCTTCGGTGACAACCTTGAGCTCCCGAATCGAGGCCTTTGCCCTTTCCCAATCAACTGCCCCTTCGGCATAGAGCTCTTGGTAATGCTCGGCCAGCGACTTTGTCGAAACCGCCATCAGGGCCTTGACGTGCTGGTAGATGAACGCCGTCAGCAAGGAATACCTGAGGATGGAATAGTCCTCTCCTTGCGGGTTCGGTTCGGCATCGTTGATGTAGTATTGCAGGACCACGATATCGGGGTCGGTGACATCCACCTGCTGCTTGAACAATTCGACCTGATAGAACGTGTTGTAATTCCCGATGCCGGCATTGATGGCCCGGTATTGGAGGCCGTTTCGCGACCCTTTCTCTGCGTTCAGGCGTCGTTCAACGCGTGAAACGAAGCCTTCCTTGACGGGCACGCCCCAGCCAAGGGTGATTGAGCTACCAAGAACGTAGATACGCCTCTCATTTCTGTTCTTCGGGTTTCCGAGCTCGGCGTTTCGGTGACCGAGGGCGTTGAGAGCCACCTCGACGCCCATCAACTCGGCGCTGGCGTTCGGACGGTGCTCGTGGGACACACCGGGGATCGTACTCTTGATTTTCAGTTCCTTCGCGTAGTCCAGCATCTCGATGCTGTAGACCGTAAAGAAGGTGGAAATGATGCGGATGGAGATTTCGCCGCACACAAGGATGTACGCGGCCATCATGAACCACGACAGTATCTTCTTAATGGGTACGTTCACGGAATCCGTCTACTTATGAACTTGGGCGCTCAGAACTGGAAATAAATGAATGGCCGGTTTCCGAAGTCACCGAAGGCCACGGTCAAGATGCCGATGAACACCAGAAATGCCGAACGAACCGCCAGCGGCCACTGCAGCACGACGAAGGTGTTGTTTTTCAGATCCTGGAAAACCTGAACGACAATGAGGATCGCCGAAAAAGCAACAATCTTAACGGCGGTGCCTGCGAGATCCAGATGCGGGAGGATTTGAAAGTTCAAGAACAGGCTCATGAACATGTCCAGGGCTTGTTCCAGGGTCGCGGCCCGGAAGATCAGCCAGCCGACGCACGCCAGATGGAAGGTCAGGAATATCTGAACAAACACATTCATCCGGTCCCAGCGGTTCCGGACCAGGTAATAAGCCCAGATCATGAGCGCGTGATAGACCCCGAAGAACCCGAAATTCCACCCCGCTCCGTGCTAGAATCCCAGCAGGTACTCCGCCACGAGAAGTGCAAAAAAGAAAGCGATGCCATGGCGGGCCTTTATGGACAATCCCTTGAGCCGCTTGTTCCTTTCCAGATAGATGTAAAACGGAGAAAAGACATAATCCCGAAACCAGCTCGAGAGCGAGATGTGCCACCGGCGCCAGAAGTCCCCGATGTTCTTGGCAAAATACGGGCGGCGGAAATTCTCCATCAGGTGGATGCCCATAACCAGCCCGAGGCCGATGGCCATGAAGGAATACCCCGCGAAATCGCAATAAATCTGGATGCTGAAGGCGTAAACGGCGAGAAGCACGTTGCCGCCGTCATGGGGGCCGGTTGCAGCGAAAACAGGATCGACGATGCTTGCCAGATTGTCGGCGATGAAGACCTTGAGAAACATTCCCCAGAAAAACAAATAGGCCCCGCGGGCGATATGTTCCGGCGTGATTTGCCGGGGTTGGAGGATTTGCGGCAAAAGGCGGGAGCCCCGTTCGATGGGCCCGGCGATCAGTTGCGGGAAGAAGGAAACGTAAAGGGCAAAATCGAAGAAGTTATGGGCGGCCTTCACCTTGCCCCGGTAGACGTCGATGGTGTAGCTCATGGTCTGAAACGTATAAAACGAGATGCCGACGGGGAGCGCCACGTTCAGGAAATACGGATAGACGGCAAGCCCGACGTTTCCCATCATTTCCTGGAAGCTGAAGGCGAAGAAATCGTAGTATTTGAAAATGCCCAGCAACGACAAATTCGAAACAATGGATATGGTGACGAAGACTTTTTTCCTCTTCCCATCGACGGCTCTCTCGATCCTGTGTGAACACAGGTAATCGACGGTGGTCGAGATGAAGATGAGCGAAAGATAACGCCAGTCCCAGGCGCCATAGAAAACATAGCTGGCGACCAGCAGCATCCTGTTCTGCAGCCGGTGCGACAAAACCAGATACAGCGCGTAGACGATCGGGAAGAAGATCGCGAATTGGAGCGAATGGAACAGCACGGCGCGCTATCCGCCTGTACGTTTAACGGGCAGGTTCAAGTATTTCTCGAATGCTGTGATAGGTATTACGCGCTTACCGGTTTTCGGCTTGCGGTTGCAAGCACGAGTTCGGCGAGTGTGTTGAGGGACGTGAACGCATCGAAATCCAGCATGTCCATGTCCAATTCGACGCCCAATTCCTCTTTTACGAAGGTGATTGTCAGCATCATGGTGTAGGAGTCGAGATCGAGTTTCTGATCATGGCTGGCGATCGGTTTCTGAGTGTCTTCCTCGATCAACTGCTTCAATTTTTCAGCGATTTCAGTTTTATCTGTCATCATTGGCCTTCGCGGTAATCCAATAATAGGCGGTGTCGAAAGGAATGCCTTTATCGGTCCCGATTTTTTCCAATTCTTCGCGCAAATCAACCATAAACCGGTCCTTGTCCTCGACTTCGGCGATGACCGGCGAGGATCGCGCCGTCCACCATTTCATATGCTCGTCAAATGTCCCGAAGACAATATCGGTATGCTTTTTCACGTCAACGGTGAAACAATCGTCGAAAGGCGCGAAGGCGGCCTTCACCTCGTCGGAGGTGACCCGCTGGACCAGGGTTGCGGTGTCCATGATCTGGGCGAACGTCAGGTGCTTGCGGAGCGCGTTGACGATGGCCTTCTTGAAATTGGCGCCGTCGTCCTTGGCGATCATCAGGATATCCAGGCTGCCCGCGTCCCGGAGCACCCGGCGCATCTCGGATGCCGCCACATTGAGTGATTTTACCCAATGAAGGGCGAGGGTGGAGATGATCTTGTCCACCGAACGGTCCTCAAGGGGGATGTTCTCGAACGAGCCGTCGTGGAACGAGAACATGTCGTTGTCCCCGTACTTTTCGATGGCGATTTCCAACATGCCGTCGGCCGGCTCGATACCGATGCCCTGCATGCCCTTTTCCTTAAACAGGTCAAAGAGCTCATCGAAAACGAACCCTGTACCGCATCCAACATCCAAGACGACCTTTTCCCCGGGCGGGAAGGGAATCTGGCTGATGAACCGCACGGTGATGTCCCCATACAAAAAATTCTTGTTCATGGGGTCTTCGTAGGCCTTGGACCCACGCGTCGAATACGACGAAACGGTGCTTTTGCGGGTGGCGGCCTTGTCGAAAGTGGGAATTGACATGGTTTGTCTAATGGATTTCGGGAACGGGGGGAGAAGATGGCATTGTCGGTTCAAGCGCCGAAAGGCCCGCTGACTTATATAGGCACACGCCGTTCCGCTCAATATGGTCGTTTCAGGTGCTGGATAATGGCCCTTGCCGCCAATTCGTGCCCTTTGGGGGCCCAATGCCCGTCGTTGGCGAAGAAACTCTTCCAAGGATTGCCTTCCTCTTCGAAGGTTGGCCGGATATCAACGACATCGAGGCCCAGTTCCCTAAGAAAGGCGATGAACTCCCGGTGAATGCGGTCGGCGGTCTTCTTTTCCTCGTTGGTGCCGAACCACAACGCCCTGGATGGCACAAAAATGATGGTCGTGTTGAATTTTTTAGCCAGGCGGGCGGTGAAACGGGCGGTCGATTCTATTTTTCTGCGCGAATAGGACACGTAGGCGATTCCTTCAAGGTTGGGCCTGATGAGCCCGAAATCGACAGCCAGTTCCCTAAGGGTTTCGTTCTTGTGCACCAATGACGTAACGAGAAAGTAAAACGCGGAATTGGTCATAAGGTAGGATTTGAAAGCACCGAGAATGCCCGCGGATGGTTGTTTTTTATTTTCCTGTTCCCTTGCGGCATTTTTTTCATAGTCCCTCAAGCCCAAAACCAAATTGCTGGCCAAGAAGAGATTGGTTACTTTCGCGCCGTTTTTAATTGCGAAATTAATCACCTTTTCGAATTGATTGATGCCGCCGGGAACGGACAGGTTGTAAACGTTGCGCTTCAAGGCGGCCTGAACAAGATTTGAATAACGTTCGGCTTCCTCAACGCCCCATCCAAAGCTGATGGAATCCCCTACGAGGAAGTAATCCTGAGGCGTTGAATTCGACAAATCCTTGGAATCGCGAAATCCGTATTTGTTGAAATTGACCGAAACATCAAAATCACCGGTATTTTTGATCTGTCGCAATTGAGTATTTTTAGGACCGAGCGCCGGAATGCTGCCCTTTCCCTGAACGAAACGTAGGTGCCCCGAAGGCACAAGCGCCGGATACAACAGGCGGGTTCCATATTCCGCCGCGGCGATGGAGACCACGATCGCCACCGCCACGAGCACGCCGTTCAATATCAACGATCTGATTTTCACCGGTTGATTCTTCACCGTCCGGGCGTATCCATCAATAGTCCAATTTCCATTTTTTCTTCCATTCAGGATCGGCGCAATAGATTTGGTAAACCAGTTGCATGGTCTTCAAGGCATCGTCCGACGACCCGTTGTCGATGGCCGCGTCATTCAAGATGGCGTCGGCGAAGTCTGCGACTTCGTCGGTCCACGACGGGTCGTGGTCGTAGCGGCGCACCTCTTCCTTCGGGTCGCCCATGTCGTCGCCGGTGGTGCGCGCGATGGTCAGCGTTTCGGCACCGTAGCTCTTGGAGCCCGACAAAATCCCCGCCAACGTCAACGATCCCTTGGCGAGGGTGATTTCAAGCCCGAAACGGTGGCGCCATTGGCTCGCCGACGAATGCAGCATGGCGACCTTGCCGTCCGCCGTCTTCATCAGTGCATAGGCGTTGTCCTCGACGTCATGGTTCCAGACGCTGTTGGAGACGAAGCTGTAGACCTGATCGAAATCGCCGGCGAATAACCGCAACAGGTCAACCATATGAATGCCCTGGTCCAACAGCACCCCGCCGCCGGCCAGTTCGCGCTCGGTCCGCCACGAGGACTGGTTGAAGGTGATCAACTGCGACTTGCCGTAGACGCCGCGTAAATTAATGACCTCGCCCAACTCGCCGGATTTCAGGATGTCCAGGGCGTCACGGACCGAATCGTGATAGCGGTGGTTGAACCCGTACTTGAGTTTGAGGCCCGGGTGTGCCTTTTCCGCTTCGATCACGCGCCTGACGTCGGAAACGTCGCGGCCCGGGGGCTTTTCGCA
Source organism: uncultured Thalassospiraceae bacterium (assembly GCA_964626025.1). Taxonomy (GTDB): domain Bacteria; phylum Pseudomonadota; class Alphaproteobacteria; order Rhodospirillales; family Casp-alpha2; genus Casp-alpha2. The sequence continues at coordinate 91,261 of CAZVFL010000003.1, read as the reverse complement.
GAACACATGCATGCCGTGCTCCAGCCCGCCGATAACGGCGTCCGGGTTTATGTCGTTGGAAAGGCACACGAACAGAACGTCCAGCTTTTTATCCAGCAGCTTCGTGTAGTCGTCGTAATAGCTGACGCCGTCGTCGAAGGTCCCGTCGCCGTCCAGAACACGGTCCGAGACGCAGACCGTTTCCAGGGCCGGGTGGGCATCGACGACCTCGCGCCGGCGTTTGCCGACGACGCCGTAACCGGCAATCCCGACCTTCAGTTTTTCGGTCATTTTTGGGGTGTCCTGTAGAGGCTTGAGATTTTATCGTCGGCGCGGCCCAGGCGTTCGGACTCCGCGTCCGTGTCAACATCGGCCCAGCCGCCGGCTTCGTCGGAGCGATAGAACGCATGCAGAAGCCGAAGCGTGCCGAGGCAATCCTCCGGGCTGACGGGATAGGGAACGCCGTCGGCGAAGAAGGCGACGATGTCGCGATACATCTGGGTGTGGCCATGGCCGTAGACGGCGCCGGCGCCCTTGATACCCTTGAAGTCCTCGGAGTTGGCTTTGCACGCGTCCGGGTCCGGGGTGAAAACCCGGAGCTCGTTGACGGCAATGCCGCCGATTTCGGCCAGGCCCTTGGAACCGACGATGGAGAGGGAGGCCTCGAAGTCGTCGGGCCGGGCCGCCGTCGTCGCCTCGACGACCCCGACGGCGTCACCCGTGAACTCAAGGGTTGCGGCAACCGTGTCCTCGACCTCGATATCCGCGCCGAGTGTGCGCATGGACGCGTTGACGCGCGCCACCTCGCCGCCGAGATGGCGGATCAGGTCGACATGGTGGATGGACTGGTTGGCGAGCGAGCCGCCGTCGTGGGAAAAAGTACCGCGCCAGGGCGCCATATCGTAATAGCGTTGCGGGCGGCACCATCGGACCCGCACCGAAACGATCCGGATATCGCCCAATTCCCCTGCCTCGATCGCCTGTTTGACGCGCCTAACCGCCTTGTTGTGGCGGTTCTGAAAGACGGGAAATATCTCGAGGCCCGCTTGGCCGGCCGCGGCAAAGGCCCGGGTCAGGTCGCCGGGCCGCATGAAGGTCGGCTTTTCCATGATCACGTGCTTGCCGTATTCGGTGATCATTTCCAGGCCGTGTTCCAGGTGCATGCCCGAGGGCGTAATCACGGCAGCGATGTCGATGTCGGGAAGATCGGCGAACATGTCGCGGTAGCTCGCATACGCGGGGACGCCGAACTCTTCCGAGTAGGCTTCGGCTTTTTCGATCTCCAGGTCGCAGACGGCAGCGAGCTCGACGCCCGCGATTTCTTTGATGGCGCGGCAGTGGTGGCCGGCGATGCGGCCACAGCCAATAAGGGCGACGCGGAGGGTTTTCCCGGTCATGCGAGCCTCGCCCCGCGTGCCGAGGATTTCTCTGCGTTGCTGTCGGTCTCCGTCGCCTCGCCGGCACCAAGCAACCGCTGCCATAATGGCCAGTCCACGGGGGCCAGCACATCGTTCCAGTCTACGATAGGCGGCGTCAGCGACGACGCCAGCGCGTCCGCCAACCCGTCGGCGGTGACGGCAACGGCGCTGATGAAGGACGGCAGGACGTCAATGGCGATCTCGTCTTCCGGCTGAAGCCGGAACGTCGGCAAACCGGCTAGCAGCGCCTCCAGCCCCGACGTGCCGGTGGCGTAGAAGACCGCCGCGAGGGCCGGCTGGTCAACCATGGCGCTACCGGTGCGGCGAATACGGTCCGTTTCCTCGAAATCGAGGGGATACATGGGGTGCTCCTTGACCACGAACACGAAACCTTTTATGGCGGCGGCCGCGACGGCATCCATTTGCTGATGGGCGATGCCCAGGTCCGCAGACAGCGCCACGAAGCACGGCCCGTCCGGGTCGAAATTGACGCCGTCCGGGCGCTGGATGCGCAGCGAGCCCCCGATGACCAAGCGCCGGGCGGGAATCCCCCAATCCGCGAGCTGGTCACGGTAGGCGGGTCCGTCGCAGACCACGGTATCGGGGAGGCTCATCTCGCCGTCCCGGTTGGTGGCGGGGCTGTAGTTGAGTTGGTGGCGGCCAATCACCGTGTGCTGATAGCCGACGGTGGCGACTCCGAGACGTCCCGCGGCGCGGCAGAACGCCCGTTCCCAGCCGTGGTTCTCCCACGGCCAGGCAACGACGGCGGGGCGGGTTTCGACGAGCCACGCCTCCTGACACTGGTGCTGCCAGGCGTTCATGGCATGGGCGGCGCCGCCGGCCTCGATCTCCGCCGCCCGGCGGACCAGCCAGCCGTAGGGTCCCCGCAAGTGTTCGGGGCCCGGACGCCAGCGCTGGAACATGAGCCCGGGCGTTCGCCATGGGCGCCCCCAGGCGTGCAACGAGACGGTGCGGCCGTCGGCGGCCAGCGCCGCCGCCCGGCCGGGGCGGCAGTCCGTGTGCAACACGCGCTTGAGGGCCGGGACTTCCCGCATCATCGGCCCGAAGTAAACATCATCGCCGTCGGCGGTGCTGTCGGGATGGCCGTAGACCAGGATCGCGAACCCACCCTCCGTTGTTCCCCGATGCCTCCGGGTGGCCACCGCTGCCCAGCTTAGCCGCGCCATCAACCGCAGGCGGGCCGCCATGCCGCGCAGTTTGAGCTTTACCGCCGCCGGCCAGAGCCGGGGCGCCTTTCCCGCCTCGACGCCCGGAAGCGCCGCCAGGTGACGAAACAGCCACGGGTCGTTGCAGACCACTAGGCATGTCCGGGCTTCTTCGGCGACGTCGCGAACGAGGCGGCCCCACGCCATCATCAGGCCGAAATCGGACCCGAAGGCAGACGCGGTCGTGGCATAGGCGAGTTCCGCCCCCGGCGTACCAGAGAGTGCGGCGGCCACGTCCCACCAATCAGGACAGATATGGTCGAACGCGGCTTCCAGCCGGCTGCCCAATTCCGGAAGCTTTCTTTCCGCCGCACCTCGCTCTTTGGCGCCGGTGACCGCGAACCAGACGTCGTAGGCCTCGGGCGCCGGCAGTTCCCCGGACGATCTGAGGATTACGGGCATGAGATGGCCTCGATACCGCCGGGTGGATTTTCCACGGGGAGATTTCCAACGAATACGATTTGTGGCATGGTCCGGGCTGCGTAACCGGGGGCATGGAAAACATGGCTGACGACAACACGGCGTTTCTGGCCCGCATCCTCGATGCCCTGAAGGAAACCGAGGCATCGGGGCTTGTGACGGACCACGGGCTTACCGGCATTTCCGGCCTCAAGACCGTCGGCGCCCTGCAACGCCTGGCGTCTCTTTTTTCCGGCGACGGGGACGCGTGCTATCTCGAGATCGGCGTCTACCAGGGGCTGACCCTTGTCTCCGTGGCGTTGGCCGCCCCCGACATGGCGTGTTTCGGCGTCGACAATTTTTCCACCCTCGAAGGGGCGGGCGAAAACAAAGAAATCACTGCCGGGCGGCTGGAGGAATTCGGCGCCGTCAACGCCACCCTCATCGACGCCGACTTCGAAGACGTCTTCCAAGCCCTCGATAAGCATCTTCAGGGCCGCCGGATCGGCGTCTACTTCATCGACGGGCCGCATGATTACCGAAGCCAGATGGCCTGCCTCCTTCTTGCCAAAGCCCACCTTCACGACAACGCCGTCGTCGTCATCGACGACGCCAATTATGCCGATGTGCGCTTTTCGACCAGGGATTTTCTTATCGGTCATCCGGATTTCAAAATGATCTTTGAGGCCTATACCCCGGCCCACCCCGCCAACATGACGCCGGCCGAGAAAGAGATCCACGAGGCCGGCTGGCTCAACGGGGTCAACGTGCTGGTTCAGGACCCGGCGGGTGCGTTGGCCGACATGCTGCCGTCGACCGACGCGCAAGACCGGACGATCTATTTCAACGAGTGGCTGGTTCATCGGTTGCGCCGGGCCGAGCTGGCGCCGGAAGCGGTGGTGTTGGCCGACGCCATCTGCAAGGGCGACGCAGCGGCGGAGGAAAAGGCGCGAAAGGTGCTGTTGGAAAAATACAGCATCTGGCGTGATGTTTCCGACGAACGCTTCGCCGACCGAAATACCCACTCCGGCGGCCTGACGGAAGGGCGGTTCAATGATTTCATGAGATAAGATGTTCGGGCAGGCGCAGCAGCCACTCGAAAAACGGCAATAATACATCAATTAAAAAATTCAGGACCCTGTCGTCGGCGACAAGCAGGCTGTTGACGCTCCATCCCACGACCACGACGGCCAGGCACAGGATCAAGATAAAACGCGAAAAGGTGTTTGGCATAGCCTATTTCCACGCGTACGGGGGCTCGAAACGGAACACGACCTGTTTCGAACCGGCCGGAACGTAAAGTCCCCAGAACGCGTGATAGGCGGGAAAAATCTGTGCCTCGCGGCCGTCGATGCGGGCTTTCCAGAACGGCGAATAGGTGTTCGAGACGACCAGGACCGACGGTTTCTCTGACTTGACGGCGAGCCGGATTTCGTCGCTCGTGTATTTTTCGAGTTCGATCTCGGGGATGCCGAGGGTGCCCACTTCCTTCAGCGCGTCCGGCATGGCGTCCTTTTCGACGAACAACTGGGCGTGCAGTTCATCAACGCTCGACGCCGAGACGGCATCGAGAAGCCGCTTCCCGTCGTTGAAGGTGCGAATGCTCGAAACGGCGAAGAAACGAGGGAGAACCTGGGTGTTGCGGTAGACGTAGAGATCCTCGAACCCGCGAAAGTTTCCGCGCACGTTTTCTCTTGCCCGCTCGGCGCGGCTGAGGGCCGACCACGGCCGCCGCCGCCCCCTGACTTCCTCGAGCGCCGGCGAGACCAGCCGGTCCCGCGAGACCATGTAGGCGACGTTCGCCAGCGACAACATGTTCATGCGGTAAAGTTCCCCGACCTTGACCTCAGGGGCGTATATGGTCGGGTAAAACATGAGCCGCGCGCCGCGGAAGGCGGGACCATCGGGTATCTTGGCGTGCTTTTTTCGGAACATGGGCCCATACCATACCTCGTCGACCGCCCGCACCGCCCACGGCTCGACGAGCTTGGCCCAATATTCGTAATACCGCCGGTAGTAAAGGGGTGGATCGCCGCCAAGGGTCTCAAACCCGTAGCCGCTGAGGACGGCGGACGTGATCTGATAGCCCTCGACCCGCTCTGGCAACGGGCCCAGCCGCACCTTCGCCGCGAGTTCGTTCAAGACCGGGCTTTGGAAGTTTCTCACGAAGGTTCCTCGCGTGACCCAGTTAAGCGCGTTGGCGTATTTCCATTTGACCGACGGATAGATGACGCACGCCGCAATCAAAACAATCACCGCGGGTTTCGCCCATATTCTCAATGACGGAACTTTGATCGCGGCGACGGCGTGCTCGAATCGGGGTCCGAGAACGTGGATGCCGGCGGCGCCGCCCATGCCGAGTGCCAGGAGACCGATGGCAGAGAAATACTGCACCGTGTAACCGGACAGAAACGGCAGGACTTTGACCGCAATTTCCTGAATCAACGTTGACAAGAAACCGAACAGGCCGCCCGCCAGCACCACCAGCAGGGCGATGGACGCGAGCCGCAAACGGAAATCGGATTTGCAGAAAAGCGCGCCCACCATCAGCGCCGCGGCCACGATCCGGGTGGGCCCATTGAGCACGAACCCGAAGGTGAGGAACCCGTCCAGGATCTCCGACGATTCCGCGACCGTTCGCACCAACCCGAGGTGGGACAACGGTGCCAGCGCGAACAGGGCGTGGAACTCCTGCGCCCTGAGCAGCGGGATCGCGACTGAGACCAGGAGAATGATCGTCCAGTCGCGGAGCCGCTTCCTCGGATCGACAAACACGAACCACAGGAACACGAAGATGCTCGCATAGGGAATGAGCTGGGTGAAATACGTCGTCCACCCCATCAAAAGCACGACCACGACCAATCCCGCCCACCGGAAAAGCCGACCAGGGCTTTCGAGAACAAAGCTGACAGCGAGGATGAGCAGCGGCAGCAACCCGGTGGCCGTCATCATCAACTGCGGCGGGATTAAGACGGAATAAAAGACCGCCGCGAAAAGGGCCGCCGACCTCGACACGCTCAACGTGTGACGGGCCAGGACATACGTGGCGGTCGCGGCGATGGTGTAATTGGCGGCAATGACGATACCGTGCGCCAACCACCCCGGCAGCAGGTCGAACAGGAACCGGATCACCGGCACTTCGTAGCCCAGCGCCATATAGTCGTTGCCGGCGGCGGTGAACCGGTCCCACAAGGGAGCCTCGACGCCGGCGAATTGCCGGGATAGAAGCGGCGGTATGAAGGATTCGACGTTGTCGGCGAAATACATGACCGACGCGCTGCCGATGCCGATGTATTCGAACGTCAGCCATACCAGCCACAGGAGAAGCAGTAGATGCTCGGGATGGCGGATTGTCGTGCCGGGCTTGCTCATCGCTCAAGCAACTTCGCCGCTTCAAGGATGTGAACGGCAATGGGAAATATCACGACAAGCCCAGCCCAGGCAGAGCGGTCTTGAATTTGCGCTTTTAGCCATACTACCATTGCCCAGAGAGGGACGATTATCCAACGGCGCGCGAGACGGGGCCCGCACCGACGCCAACCGCCAATCCCTTCTTTATCCATAAGTGACTGCGGGTGCGGTGGGAACATGGGTCTGCTTGCACATCGGGAACTTGTTGCCGGCCTGGTCATTTCGGTACTCATATTTTTCCCGTTTTACGGTGTCCTTCGCTGGGAACGGTTGAGGATCGCCTCACTTTCTAGTGTCCGGCTGTTTTTCGTCGTCTGGGCGGCGATGTTCACCGTCGAATATTTCGTTTTCGGCCCCTATTCCTTCGTCGCCGTCGACACCGACAGCCGCAACCTGGCGTTTCTCCATTATCTCGCGCGTCTTCACGATGGCGGCCTGTTCGCCCATGACATCGCTGGCGGGCAGGATCTTGGGATTATCCTTCCGGGCACCCAGTACCTGATGCCCGAAAGGACGCTTCTCCGTTTCCTGGACCCGTGGGTGGTGCTCCTGGTTCACAAGCTGATGATCGCGATCCTTGCCTTTACGGGGGCCTATCTTCTAGCGCGCAGCCTGGTCAAAGGCGTCGACCGCTTCGCCGCCACGGCGGCGGCAGCGGTTTTCCCCGTCTCGCACATGTATCTCGGAAACTACAGCCTTGAATTCGGAACCGGATTCGCGGCCATTCCGCTTGCCGTCTATGCGGCCGTCGTTTGCGTCGAGCGCAAGAACTTTGCCGCCTGGGTCTTCGGTGCCGGCATCGTCCTGGCGCTGGCACAGCCCATGAAGGTCTTTCCCGCTACCCTGGTTGCGACCCTTTGTGTGCTTTTTGTCTTCGAGCGCAGGAACCTGACCAGAACCGCGGCGGCGTTTGCATTCTATATTATGTTGTCGGTGCTGAATTGGCACGAAATCCTCTACGGCATCATCCTGCTTGTCGGCGAAACGACCCGGGGCTTCGGCGCCGTTGCCGACATGATCGACGTAACCGGGTCCGTGGCGAAGGTGTTCCGGCTTTTTTTCTTTAACTGGCTCCCATACAACCTTTTCATCAGCACCCTTTTGGCCGTTTCGATCGCCGTTCTCATCGCCAAGCGCGACAAGCTCGGCTTCCGTGCCTTGGCCGCGGTATTCCTGTTCGTGGCGGCGTTTCTTGCTGTCGATCTGTTCCCGTGGCAATGGGTCGGCCTCGCGTTCATCAACCGGGTTGAAAACGTCTATATGTGGATGGCCGTGCCGGTGCTGGCGGTGCCCATCGCCGCCAAGGCCGTATCCGCCGGCCCGGAAGGGCTGTCCCAGACGCCTGGTGCGGGGTGGAACCGGCGTGCCGGTGCGCTTCTTGCGGCGGCGCTGTGCCTGTTGACGTGGAACAAGATCCTCAACGCGGCCTGGTTTACCGCCCTTGGTGGGCAGGGCACTTCCTTTGGCCTGGCGGAACTCAAAAAACCCCAATGGCGGACGGACCAGGGTTTCCGCGCGATCACCCTTTTCGAAATTCCGCCGACCAACGTCGCGGCGAGCTTCTATGGCCTCGACAGCTTCGACGGCGCCATGTTGCTCAATCCGAAGCGATGGAACGACTACTGGTCGTCGATCAAGAAACGGCCCCTGTCGTCGTCGCGGACCGCTACCCGCGCCAGCCTCGATTGGAGCCATTGGGACGGCCGGACCTACGATATCGACGCCGCCCTTCGGCTCGATCTTCTTAGCGTCGCCAACGTTAAATATATCGTCAGCCCGCTGCCGTTGTCCGGCGCCGGCTTGACGCCCATCGTCACTGCCGAAAAATCCGACTGGGCCAAGACCCGGCCCGGGTTTTTCGAAAGCCGCGTGGAATACGTCAAAGCGCGGTTCAGGCGCATCTTCGATCCGGGCCGCCTGTTCGTTTACGCTCTCGCTGATCCCTTGCCCCGTATCTTCGCCGCCTCGAGTTTGGAGGTCGTGCCTGACGATCTGGATAGGATCGCCGTGCACGACCGGGTCGCGGCGGTTGCGGGGCGCGGGCGCGTGGTCGTCGCCCGGCGGCACGCTGGAAAATTGAAAGGCCTCGGTAAGTTGACGGTGCAGTCGTATAAGAAAGCCGTCGATGGCTACGATATCATCGTCGGCGCCGAACAGGGCGGCATTGTCGTCGTCAATAACGCGTATCTTCCGTTCTGGCGTGCGACGGCCGACGGCAAGCCGTTGGAGATCGTTCCCGCAAACGGCGTTCACATGGCCGTGGCGGTTCCCGCTGGCGCGCGAAAAGTCGAGGTGCGCTATCGGCGGCCGATGCTCAAAGATAAGTTTCGGGCGTTCCCGGGCCCGCCACCTCCTGATCATCAATAGCCCTATTCGCCTTCCGGCACTTGAAATACATGAGAGTCCCAACCGGCAGGTAACGAAGAAGAAATCGGTCCACCCAATGAAGCGGCCGGGATATTGCCGGTATCCTGCGATAACAGATGAAGGGAAACGCGAAGGCCGGTTTTTCGGCCTCAAGCCGAAGGCCGACCGATTGCAGGATCTGCAGGGCCCGGCGTCGCGTCGTCAGTTGAGTATGGAGATTCCGGTAGAAGACCTTGTTGGAAAGCGGCGCTGTCAATGCGGCAAGGCTGAATTGGTTTATCAAGTCGAACACGACGTGTTCCCGGGACACGCGCTTGAGTTCATGGATAACACGATCAACGGCTCTGAAATGCCAGACGAAACGCATACTGAAAACGGTCTGGAACGCGCCCTCGGCAAAGGGCAGACCGAAGGCATCGGCAAGGACGCAGGTAATCGGTAAGCCTTCGGCGGAAGCCGTTTCCTGCAACTGACCAAGCATTTCCGGGGAACTATCCACCGCCGTTATGGTATGGCCCTGGCGTGCGAGCATTAGCGAGAACCGGCCGGTTCCTGCCGCTACTTCGAGAATCGGCGCGCCGGGCGGGTGGTCCTCAAAAAACCCGGTTACGATTTCCTTTTCCCAAGCATCGATCAATCTACCCCCGGCGTTTTCGAAGCGCACGTGATCGTAAAGGCGGGCGTGATATTGCTCACGGTAATATTGCCTTACGGATTCGCTGTGGTCGCTCATGAATGCCTTTCCGAATCACCGGTCCCGTCCGTCTGGGGCCCTGCGCCCGACAGCTCTTCGTATATTTGCAGGTGGCGTTCCACATATCGGTCTATGGTAAATCGGCGGCTGAAGACATCTTGTTGCGTTTGGGCCATCTTTTCGGTGTCTTGCGGCGCGTTGAGCAGCTCGACCAATGCTTGTTCAAGACGGATGGCATCGCCGGGGGGAACAAGCAGGCCCGTGACCCGGTCATCAATGATTTCCGTCAATACATCTGTCGCGGACGCGATAATGGGAATGCCCACCGAAAACGCCTCAAGGGCGATATTCGGATAACAACTGGTGCCGACCGAAGTCTTGTGCGGGATGACCAAAACGTCGTGGCGGAGAAATTCGTCCAAGACGTCCACGTGTCCCTTGATTGTGACAATGTCCTCAAGACCGTTCAGGGCAACCAAGCGTTCGATGTCGATGTTTTGAAATTCCGTCAAGGCAAGCGTAACCCGGAACTCAGTCCGGCGCCGCGCCCGGCTGAGCGCCGACAAGAGCACATCGAGCCCTTTGACGGCAGTGGCGTGGCCCACGTAAAGCACGCCCGGAGGATTGCCTCTTTTCCGCCGTGCCGTTTCCCGCGGCGCCGGGACGCCGTTTTCGACAAGCCGGATTTTCCTTTCCGGGACGAAGAATAACTGCGCTTTCTGGTGGGCGGTGTGAACGACGATACGATCGAAGTAACCCGCCCCCAACCAGAACAAGGGAATCAAGGGCCATGAATTGAACAGGTAATGGTGGAGTATGCCCCGGGTCTGCTTTCGAAAAGACCAGGGAAGCCGAAAGGATTCAACGACGCCCAAATAAAGCTGCCACACCGTTATCACCTTTGTGCCGGAAAGCTTCGGCAAGAACATCCGTATCAGAAACATCTCCAAGAGGTTTCCCGCGTGAAAATGAAAGATATCAAAGTCGCGGTTCTCGGACCGCAGATAACGTCCGAGCGCAATGATGTTCCGAAGAACCCGGATTTTGGAATGGTAGTCTCGGCTGGTGGTGAAGCTCACATTCTCCAGAGCCGTTTTTCCGCTTTCATCGGCGGCAATCGTTCCCGGCGTGTAAAGGACGCACGTGACTCTTTTGTTTATGTTTAGTAAGAGAGCGAAATCAATGGCTGTCTTGCTGATCGCTTCAACGAGATCGTTCTTAAAGTTCGTGATACAGAGGCAAATGTTCATTGTCTTGGCAACGTGTGGTATGTCAACGGCATGGATGAGTAATAGGATTGCGAGCGAATACGCGGAACGTTGAAACCGTGCCTATTTAGTAGAGGGCGAGAGTGCCACCAAAATCTTCCGGAGCGGCGAAGATGGTTCACGCGAATACGGAAAGCCATCAATCCCCTGCCGTGGATGACATGCCCCCGCTGGCGTTGTCCGTGGTCGTGCCTTGTTTCAACGAAGAAGGCAACATCGCGGAACTGGAACGACGGGTTGCGTCGGCGTGCCGCGCCGTCGCCGGGGACAGTTATGAGATCGTCCTCGTCAACGACGGATCGAAGGATGGCACCTGGGCCGCCATCTTGTGCGCCGCCGAAGAGGGCCCGAACATCATCGGCGTCGATCTTTCCCGCAATCACGGCCATCAACTGGCGCTTTCGGCCGGTTTGTCCATGGCCGGGGGCGCGCGCATCTTCATCGTCGACGCCGACCTCCAGGATCCGCCGGAGCTTCTGGCGGACATGATGAAGCTCATGGACGAGGGCGCCGACGTGGTTTACGGGCAACGCCTCGGGCGCCCCGGCGATTCCGGACTGCGCAAGTCCGCCGCGTCGGTGTTCTACCGGCTTCTCCGTTATTTGTCCGATGTAGACATCCCGTTGGACACCGGGGACTTCCGCTTGATGAACCGCCGGGTTCTGGATGCGCTCCTGGCGATGCCGGAACATCATCGTTTCATCCGTGGCATGATCGGTTGGGTCGGGTTCAAACAAGTTCCCCTGCAATACGAGCGTTCCGAAAGGACCGAGGGCGAGACCAGCTATACGCTGTCCCGGCTGATTTCCTTCGCCATCGACGGCATTACCGGATTTTCCATCCGGCCGTTGCGCCTGGTCACGTATACCGGCCTGGTGACGGCGATGCTAAGTGCCCTATATGCGTTCTACATATTTATTGTCTGGTTTATCCACGGTGAGCCCGTTGCCGGGTGGCCGAGCCTGATGGCGGTGGTCCTGCTGTTGGGCGGCGTCCAGATGATCTTTCTCGGCCTGATCGGCGAATACGTCGGCCGCGTCTTCCAAGAGGTCAAGGGACGGCCGCTTTTCGTGATTTCGGAAGTCGTTACCTCGGACACGTCCGAGCCCGGCGGGTAACGCCCGTCGTCAACCACTGCTTCCGCTCACCTGCCCCGCACCGTCGCCGGTGAAGAGGGAAACGTAGCGGTCCTTGTTTTCCTCGTACCAGCCCAGCACGTCGGGAAGCGACTTTTCGAACCGGCACTTGGATTTCCAGCCGAGGCTCGTGATCTTGGCGAAGTCGATGGAATATCGGAAATCATTGAAGGGCCGGTCATCGACGAACTGAACCGTGGGTTCCGGGTCCAACCCGAAATGGGCGCAAATCTTCTTCGCGATGTCGATGTTGGTGAACTCCTCCGTAGAGCCGACATTATAGATCTCGCCGATCTTCCCCTCCCGCATCAACAGGACCATGGCCTCCGCCAGATCCTCCGCGGCCAGGTAACAACGGCGGTTCATGCCGTCGCCATGCACCGACATCCTGTTCCCGGTGAGAGCCTGCATCGCGAATTTGGGAATGATCTTCTCCGGGTATTGGCGGATACCGAAGATATTATTGGCGCGGACCGTGATGATCGGCGTGTCGAACGAGTGCCGGTAGCTGTTGACGATCATCTCCGCGCTCGCTTTCGAGCCTGAATAGGGATTGCTTGGGTTGAAGGGGCTGTTCTCGTCAAATAGCCCTTCGCGAATCTCTCCATACACCTCATCGGTGCTGAGGTGAACGAACAAGGGAACGTCGTTCAAGCGGGCGGCCTCAAGGAGCGTGTGGGTGCCAAGAGTGTTCGAGCGCGTGAATTCGAGCGAGTTCCCGAAGGCGTTGTCGACGTGGCTCTCGGCGGCCATATGGATAATACAGTCGATGCTCTTGGTCAGGCGTACGCACAGATCGAAGTCGCATACATCGCCGACCACCAGCGTCCGTTTGGCGTCGTCGAGCACATGGTCGATGTTCCGGCGGTCGGCGGCGTAGGTCATCTTGTCAAAAACGGCGATCTTGGCCTCGGGAAATGCCTCGGCTACCCGCTCGACCACGTGCGAACCGATGAACCCGGCGCCGCCGGTGATTAGAATGTTATCCATTTCTCAGCCGCCTTCCGCTTTCCACGCATGCGTCGCGAATGTCGTCCCCGGCACAGATGGGCCCGATTATGGTTTCGAGCCGCGATGCGTCCAGCAGGAATTCGTCGTTTCGTTCATCGCTGTCGCTGACGATCTCGCCTTCGCCGTACCCGTCGATGATCCACGCCGCCACGTCTCCCACCGCCGTTCGGCGGCCCGACCCCAGGTTATAGGTACCCACCGGCCGCGTCTCGACGACCTTTTCCAGCGCCGCCGCGAAATTGGCAAGCGGCAGAAAGTCCCGTTCGGTGGCGGGGTGGATGTCGAGACGGATGCGGCCCTCCGCTTTAAGGGTATCCAGGGCGATGCCCATGAACGTGTGGCGTCCCGGCGCCATCTCGATGATGTTGGGGAGCCGGAGAATCGTGTACCGCCCTTCGAGTGCCCTGCGCACGCATTCCTCGGTGATGATCTTGTTTTCACCGTTGACGTTCTGGCCTGACAACGGAGACGATTCCTCCCATGGGCCCAGGGCTTCGTCGTCATAGACCTTGCGGCTGCTGAACAAAACGAAATGAATGTCCGTGTCCTTGATGTGCTCGGCGATCAAGCGGTCCATGTCGTTCGCCGGATCGTAGGGATCGGTCATATAGACGCCCGGATAGGCGAAATTGATGAGGCAGCCGGTCGCCGTCAATGGAATACTGCTGACTTCATCATGGGATAGCCGGACGGCCCTCTTGCCGGCCTCCGTATCCAGAAAATGCCCGGCCAGGTAGCTATTTTTTCCAACCACCGTAACCCGGATCAAAGCCAATCCCCGCCGGTCAGCGGGATCATCTGGCCGGTGATGAACCCGGCCCATCCGGACAACAGATAGACCATCAACGCCGCCGCCTCTTCCGGTTCGCCGCCGCGTTTCAATGGCACCATCTCGGCCCGTTCGGCCAGGTCTTTGTCGGTTTTATTGTGCCAACGCTGGTGAAAGCCCGATTTGATGAAACCGAAGCGCACGCCGTTGACCAATATTCCCGTCGGCGCGCCCTCGCGGGCCAGCCCCTGGACCAGGCATTCGACGCCGCGCTTGGCGGTGGCGTAAGCGAAGGAATGCGAACTGCCGCCGTGGATCGCCGATTCGGTCCCGTTCAGAATAATTCGCCCGCCCTTTCCCTGGTTCGTCATGCGGGCCATGGCGGCGCGGGCCAGATAAAACGGATGGGTCAGATTAACAGCGATGTCTTGCTCCCAATTCTCGGCCGGCATGTCTTTCCAGTGGCCGGAGAAATGCGCGCCGCCCGATAACACCACCAAGGCGTCGATGCCGCTGGCCTGATCGGCGAATTCATCAATAACGGCGACGCAGTCGGCCTCGGTCTCGAACGTCTTCTCCAGGTGGACGACCCGCTTGTCGTCAGACGGGTGCCGGTTGGTTGAGCCGTGGGCGCCGATGACACATTCGGGGCCTTCCAGAAGCATATGGATCAGCGCCTGGCCGAGTCCGCCGGAAGCCCCGGTGACGAGGACGCGGGTTCCGGCCTCGAGGGTGGGCACCCAGCCGGGACGGTCGAATGATGTCATTGATAGCACTCCTTCAGATGGCGGGCGCTCTTCGCCACGTCGGCCAACGGATCGACGTCATTCAGTTGCCGTTGTTCGATGGAAACGTATCCGTCGTAGCCGATGTCGCGGAGCATGCGGCCCAAGGCCGCATGGTCGATCTTGCCGCTGGAACCCAAAACCCCAAGCCCCGGTTCGTTGGCGTGAAAATGGACCAGCATCGGCTCGACGGCGCGGAAAGTTTCGATATGGGCTTCTCCGTTTTCGACCAGTGCCTTGGCGTCCAGTTGCACCCGCAGCGCCGGGCTTCCGACTTCTTCGACGATGGCCAGGCTTTCGAGGCCTGAGTTGATGAAGTCCGAATCGTCAGGGCCGAGCGGCTCGAAACAAAAACACGTGCCGTGATCCTCGACGCGGGCCGAAAGTTCCCCGAAGAACGCCACCGCCTCGGCCTTGGCCTCGTCGGCGGGCAGGTTTCCGCGGTTTCGCCCGCCGCCGTAAATTAAGGTCTTGCCGCCCAGGTCCCGGCATACCTTCGACAGGTGTTCCAGGAAATCCAGACTTTCGGCGCGCTCGACGGGCTCCTTGAAAAGGCCTAGTTGCGGCTGGTCGTAGAACAGCGAGTGCAGTCCGACAACGCCGAGCCCCGCATTTTCGATCCGCCGCCGGTAATCGGCGACCTCGACGGTGGTGAGACCATGCCAGGTGTCGCGCCAGACGCGGCTGGGGGCTACTTCGAGCGCCTCCAATCCGAATTCGGCCAACCGCTCCAGGTCGCTGGTGTGGTCGAAAGCCGGCAACGCGATGTTGGAGACGGCAAATTTCAAAGGCCGGGACTTATTCCGTTGGCATTTAGAATGGGTTGGACTTCTCTCAGGTTACGGAGACGCGTCCGGAATTTTCAAAGGGCGGCAGTCCGACGTCTTCACGGACAAAATCATAGATGGTTTTGTCGCGCCCGAGATCCATCAACTTCAAGTATTCCTGATGGGGATACGTCTTGGCCCCGCTCTCCAATTCCTTCAGTTCTTGAACCAGGTCGTCTGCGATTCGGATGCTTAGACCGGGAAAATCACGGAAGACCGAATACTCTTGATCCAAGACATCGGCGAAGAAAATCCGCACACCAAGATGAAGGGCTTCGCCGATGACGGTCGAGATGTCGGAAATATGATAGTGCGCGCGCTCCATCAGATCGTATATGGATTCGGTGGTATAGGAGGCGTTGGGATGGCCTTCGGTCCAGGCGGCCACGCGTTCAGCGATCTCTTCGTCGGAGATGTACCCGCGTTTAACCTGAACGAGGATCGGCATTTCGGGAAAGGCCTTGGCAACCGCGTGGATCATGCGCCCGAATTCGGGCTCGTCCCATGCGACCCGGACCGAAAACAAGATGGCGTCACCTTTAGACCAGTCGGCCAGGATTTTTTCACGCGAAAGGCCGAACACGCCGGCGGAGCGCACCTCCATGTCTTTTGCCCAGGTAGAGAAATATGGCTTACAGAACGGAACGCCGTATGAATAGTAGATATCGAAGCTTATGTACCGCCATTGAGGAAACAGCGAACAAAAATTGGTGATAACCGCATGGTTTACTCCGAAGGACTTCCCGCCGATGCGGTGCAACTCAATGCGCCGCAGGATGTGCTCCACGTTGTAGTCGTCGCGTCCCAACATGTGCCGCGGGCGATACCGGTTGAACAGGCCGCGAATTTTCACTCGCCGATGTGGCATGGCGATGGTCTTGAAAAAGAGGGCGGGGGACAGGCGATGGCGTTGCCGCCAAAGATAGAGCGTGTCCCGAAAAAGCATGTGAAAGGTCTTCAGGCCATCGGCGACGGAAAAGATTCCATCATTCCACCGGCACTGGAAATACCGCTCGCAGCCGGGTAGGGCGTTTTTCATATGTGCGTCATTGCGGTGGATCAAGAGGATATCGCCGCCGTCGGCAACGGCCTCGCACATCAGGAAATCCCGTTCGTCGTTTAACCAGTCGAATGCGAAGAAGACGTCCCGAGAAGGGCAAGAGAGCCTGATCCGTCTTGCGATCCACGCCGACCCGGCAACCAGCATGACGATCGCGGAAACCGCATTGATCATCGCGTTGGGCACCCACATGGGACGGATACCGCTGACCGCATAATCGCCGAAGTAGGCGCGGCACATCTCGCAGGAATCGCGAGAAATTCCCTTGAATCGAAGATTGTCGTCTTGGCGTTGCCGGACCAGCGCCTCGATCAGGTAAATCTCGATCGCCCGCTTGAACACGTGGTTTGTGGTGACCAGCTTGTACCCGTATCCATAGGGTTCGCGGGCCTGGTCGGCCCACTCGAAATCAAAATAAGCGTTTTGCCACGGCTCGTACTTCTTGAAGACCTCTTCGAAGAAAAGGCGCCGGTCGTATTCCCAGGCTGGCCGCAGTTCGGGAACCAGGTCCACCGCCCATTGAGCCCTTTGGCGCTCGATCATGCGGGCCGCCAGCCGGTCCAGATAAGGCTGCAACGGCGGTATTAGCGGCTGAACGCCAAGGACATAAACCTGCCGGCGTGTCCAACAACGCAGCAGAAACATTGGCAACGTGAATTCGTTGAGGTTGAGAACGACCATCTTCGCCTTTTGAGGTCCTTTTACCATCCCAGCTACTCGCCCAACTCTCGGAGTCTCGCCTCGACCCGTGGGACGTCCTCGGGCCTGTCGATGGGGATGGAGGTATCGGAGCATTCCGCCATGTAGACCGGGATACCGAGCTCGAGAAAACGAAGAACCTCCAGGTCCTCGATCTCCTCGACCGGGGTTTTCGCCGGCACCGATACGAAGGCGTCGAGCGCTTGTTTGGAAAAGGACATGATGCAGACTTGGCGTTTGGCGCCGGCAAAGGTGTCGGACTTGTTCGATGGAACCGGCGCGCGGCTCATATAAAGCAACCGCCCATCCGGCGCCGCGATCACCTTCGGCACCATGAGACTACGGTATTCCTCTTCATCGGTGATGTCGCACATGCCGTTAATCACGGCGTCGGGGCGTTCTTTGGCCGCGTTAATGACAGTTCGAATATCTTCGGGGTCGATGACCGGCTCATCACCCTGAACATCCAGATAGATATCGGCGCTGATTTGCTCGGACGCCTGTTGCACCCGGTCGGTGCCCGTGAGGCAATCGGTGCCGGTCATGACAACCTGGATACCATGTTCTTCGCAGTGGTCAGCGATCCGCTTATCATCCGTAGCGACAAAAATTTGGTCCGCGTCGAGGGCCCTTGTGCATCGTTCCCAGGTTCTGACGATCATCGATTTCCCTAAGATGTCGATGAGCGGCTTCCCCGGAAACCGCGACGATTGATAACGCGCCGGAATGATGATGGCCGTTTCCATGGCTTAATTTTCTGAGTGGATAAAATCGGCGATGCTGTCGATGACGGTTACATCAAAGTCAGCGAAATAGTCCGGCCAGTCCGAAAATTCTGTCCACCCCGAGACGAACACAAAATCGATTCCCTGGCGGTGGGCGGCTTCATGATCGTAACGGCTATCACCAATATAGACGGCGGGCTGTTCCATGCCGCCACCGTTGCCAAGCTCACGGGCCAGAATATGGTCTTTCGAATCGGGGCTGCCAAAGATGCCCGCGAAGAACGGAGCAAGCCCCCGTGCCTCAAACACGTCACGGATTTCCTGCTGCATGCCGCCGGATACCACGAAGGCGAGGCTGCCGTCCGCTTTGATCCGCCCCAGCAGGTCACGCAGGCCCTCGGCCTCGGCGGCTTTCAACAGGCCGTCATGCGACAGTTCCGAAAAACGGTCCAATGCTTTTTCCATGTCGGCTTCGTAGTCCTCGCGCTCCAGCAAGGAGGCGAAGAAGTAGTGAAACTTTTCAAACCGCGAAATGCCGCCATTTTCCTTGTGATACGCCACCAGCCGGGAGGCCTCGGACTCGCCGAAGGGCCTGGCGGCCTCGAACATAGCTTGGGTTTTTACCCGGTTGGAATCCAGAAGAACGCCGTCACAGTCAAAAATCCATGTCTTGTATCGGTCGATCATCCTCAGACGGCGGGTGCGAACAGGGACATTTGAGGGATCGAATAAGTGGTTGGCGTCACCGCAACGATGGGAACGGGGTCCGCCGATTGATGGTAACAGCGAAATACCTCTTCCATCTGCTCCTGCAGCGGGTTGCCGGGTTCGTAGCCGTCAAAACCGGCCAGCAATATCCGCTTGGCGCCGGCGGCGTTGCTAAAGGCAAGCGCATAGGCGGCAACCAGTTGATTGGGAATCTCGCAGCCGGTGGGCGCGACGCCGAACATGTTCGGTGTTACGCAAACACCGTAATCCATCAGCCGGTCATTGCCGAGTGCGTCGCGGATCTCCGGATCGATCTCGGCGGCCGGCGCAATCAATGGCGCGCCAAGAGAGCCATAATGCATGCTTTCAGTGGCAACGCGGAGCGCGTGACAAGCCGCAAATGCGTCGATTTTCTCATGGGTAAGTGGCGTCGAGGTATTGAGGCAAATGACACGGGGGTTCACCCTGTCGATAAAGTCCTCGACCGCTTGGATATGATGCAAAATCCACGGGCCTGAGCCGAGAATTAGTATCTCGCGGCCATCGGCCCAACCGGTTGCATTCCACGTGCCCTCGTAATCGATGGTGCCGAGTTCCAGGGCCTGTTGCAGGCGTTCGTGGCTGTAGGACTTGGCGTCGTCTTGACGCAAGCGATTAAGCGCCGTGATCGCCTGCGATGTGCCTTTTGGGCTGGTCTTGAGCATCTCCTGCACATAAGTCGGGTGGATGCCGTAGGCGCCGGACAGGAAGTAAAACAGGTTGGGCCCCCACTGATAGGTCTTGCGCAGCGGCTCGAATGCGTCGAGGACCAGCGGGAAAAGCGCCTCGGCATGGAAATCGCCGTACCCCTGCCGCCGCATTTCCACCAGCAGATATTCCATGCGTACGTTTCCGGCGCCCCTGCCCATGCCGCAAACGGTGCCGTCGATCCAATTAGCGCCCTGGTCGAGCGCCGCCATGGAATTTGAAAGGGCGTTGCCGATGTTGTCATGGGCGTGCAGCCCGATGGGCCCCTTCCAGCGCCGCTTGAGAAGCGCAAGGGTATCCGCGATCTGGGCGGAGTCCATGTTGCCCAGCGAGTCCGCGAAATAAAGAACGTCGGCGGCATCCCAACCGGCGATTTCCTGGACGGCATCCTCCAAGATATCCGCCGCGTGTATGCCCACTTGCATGATGTTGAACCCGACTTTGTAGCCCAGCTCCTTCAATCGTTTCACGCCGTCGCCGCAGCCGGGTATTTCCCTGACGTGAGCGGCGATCCGGACCAGGTCGACGGGCGAATCCGCGACCGGCGCGAACATCTGGTCGACGCGGGCCGCCGACGAAACGGGATCGTCCACGAGATCCTTGGCGTTGACCATGACTGCAACTTCCAGATTTTTGGGAATCGACATCCGGCGCAGATAATCGTCGGTGCTGTAAGCGAAGGCGCCAAGGAACTTTTCCTGAGGCGGAAAGCGGAATCCGATTTCCACCGTATGGACCCCGGCTTTTGAAATGGCGGTTAAATAGTCTTCGACCAGGTCAGGCAGAAAATCCCAGTCATTGTAATATCCGCCGTCGCGCAGCGTACAATCGAGAACTTTAATTTCTGTCATTGTTTAAGGCCTTCGTGGACGTAGGAAAAATGGTTCATAACCGGGATAGTTCGACCATGCGGCCGAAGTCGTCATTGCGGGCGGACAGCTCATCGAAGGTCCCGGTGTCAATCAGGCGCCCGTCCCGGATAAAGGCAAGGTTTTGGCATTTACGCACCGTCGACAGCCGGTGGGCGATGATGATCAGGGTTTTTTCACCGCGCAGACGTTCGATGGCATTGTTGATCTCGTGCTCCGTCTCGGCATCAAGCGATGAGGTCGCCTCGTCGAGAATAAGAACTTCCGGGTCCCGGTAAAGGGCGCGGGCGATGCCGACGCGCTGGCGCTGACCGCCGGAAAGCCTGACGCCTTGTTCCCCCAGGCGCGTCTCCAGGCCATCGGGCAATTCCCGGACAAGGTCTTCCAACTGCGCCAGACGAATGGCTTTTTGGATTTTTGTTTTGTCGATTTCGTCATCGTCCAGGCCGAAGGCGACGTTGCGGCGAAGGGTGTCGTCGATAATGTAGATGGATTGCGGGACGTACCCGATTTGGCGGCGCCAGGCGCGGGTGGCTTCGGCGATGCCGGTGCCGTCAACGGCAACGCGGCCTGTGTCCGGGGTTAGAAGGCCGAGAACAATATCGATTAAGGTGGTTTTGCCCGAACCGGACGGACCGACAAGACCTAGTGACTGGCCTTTCGGCAAAACCAGATCGATGTCCTTGAGCACCGAACCCTCGCCTTCGGGATACCGGAAGGATACGCCTTCCACGGAAATCGATTCGGTGAAGGGTAGCGGCTGGCCGTCGTCGTCGGGTTCCTCGTCCAGGTTGCCCTGAAAGTTTTGAATGTCGTCATAGACAAGGTTGACGGCATGGGCGCCGTTCTTGATTCCGTTCAGCGCGATGATGATCCGGTTCATGGACGGGATCATGCGGAAGGCGGCGGCGGCGAAAAGCGTCAGCGCCGAGAGAATTTTTGCCGACCCTCCACCGCTGGACAGGATGAACACAACGACCAGAAGGACGGTAGTGACGGTGACAGTTTCGACCCAAAGACGGGGCGCTGTCATCATCGTATAATTCCTGGTCAGAACGCGGGCGAGTTCCATGCGGGGGGTCTTGAAGCTTTCGAGAATGAAGTTCTGCCGGCCCAGGATCTTAACTTCCTTGATGCTGTGAAAGCCCTGTTGCAGGGATTGCAGGATTTTTTTGTTGGCCTGTTGCTCTTGTACGCCCCAGGCGGCGAAACGGCTTTTGGAAAAGGCAAAAAATACCGCGACGGCGGAACCGAGGATCAACGCCGCGCCCAGAGTCAGCGTCGGTTCTGCCAACAACAACACCGTCGCCAGGGCAATGATCAAAATGAACTCAGACGCCAGATTGATGAATCCCATAATCACGGTACTGAAAACGGCCGCCACCGAACTGGTGATATTGCGGATGAATTCGGCCGAATTTCGCGTCAGGTGCAGGGAATAGGCGCCCTTGAGATAACTGTCCAGAAGCCGTGATGCCATCAACGCCTCGTTGGTCTTCACGAATCTGGCCTGCACGTAATAAAACCCGAGCAAGACGATGTTTTTGAGAATGAATGTTCCGAGAAGGCAAAGCGCCAGGAAGATCAAGAAATCATTCCCTTTATCGGCCATGGCGGGTCCGGCCAGTTTTCCGATCCAGGCGATTTTCTGAATTTGCGAGGGATCGACGAGGACATTAACGAAGGCGAAGATCAGCCCGATACCCAACGCCTCGAAAAGTGCCGCGCCCACGACCAAAAAAGCCACGGCTATCGCCTGCCAAGCGGTTTTGCGCTCAATCAATGCGAGACATTTTTTAAATTGGCGAACCATGATTTTTTATTTTTTTTAAGGCCGGGGACTGTCCGGCGGGCTTTGGGCGCCGTCATCGGCTGACGGTTTCAGCAACTCCCGAACCATGTTCAAATCCAGGGCCGTATCGACATCGACGGAACGTTCCGGCGGCATCACATAGGCCACCGTGCCCGGCCCGTAAAAAGTCAGGTGTTCCCGATACCACGGAACGTGCGCCACGAAGACTGCGCCGTTTGGCGCAAATACCGCCGGAAGGTCCTGGCGCCGGGTTTTCAAGTCCTCGGAATCGATCACCGGACTTAATGTCCCGTCGTCGCCGACGTGGAACATCCAATAGGGTGATTTGGCGGGCTCGCATCCGGACACGCACGCCGGTGCGCCGGAGGTATGGCATTTCTCTATCGCACCGTCGATATCTTCGGTCACGCGCAACGGCGATGTCGGTTGCAGCAGAACCAGATAATCATAAGTTTCCGCCATCTGGTCCAGGGCATGGATAAGGGCGTCCACCGTGGGTGAGGTATCGGCGGCTAATTCAGCGGGCCGCACAAACGGCGCTTCGCATCCAAAATTCTTGGCGACGGTGATAATCGCATCGTCTTCCGAGGACAATACTGTCCGGTCAATATACCTGGACCCGTGGGCCGCATCGATGGTCCATGCGATCAAGGGCTTGCCGCCGGCCTCGGCAATGTTTTTCCCCTGCAGACCTTTTGATCCACCCCTGGCGGCAATGACCGCAAGAACTTTTTTGCCGTCAATCATGGGAAATAAAATTCCTTAAAATCTGCAACCCGACCTCGCCGCTTTTTTCGGGGTGGAACTGACAGCCGGTCATGTTTCCGTGCCTGACGGCGGCGGTGATTTTATGGCCGCCGTAACCCACCCACGCCAACAGGTCTTCGGGCGCTTCGGGCCGGGCCTCGTAGGAATGGACGAAATAAACCGGGGTCTCAGATTTGATCTTGGCCATGATGGTGCCGTCCCAGGACGCCGCGCCGCTTGCCGGATGAATTGCGTTCCAGCCGATGTGCGGGATCTTTTGCTGTCTGCCGTCCGTCGTATGATCCGTGATGGCGCGTACGCGGCCCGGCAACAGGTCGAGCCCGGCCGTTTCACCAAATTCCTCACTTGCCGAAAACATCAATTGCATTCCGAGGCAGATACCGAGGAAAGGTCGACCGGATGTGGCAAACACTCGGATCGGATCGAAGAGACCGCGCTTTCGCAAAGCCGTCATGGCCCGTCCGAAGGCGCCGACGCCAGGCAGTATCAGGCGCTGAGCCTTCGCGATGTCTTCCGTCTCCGATAGCAACTCTACCGACGCACCGCAATATTCGAGAGCCCGGGCGACGCTCTTAAGATTGCCGCAATCGTAATCAATGATGCTGACCCGTGCCGTCATACATGTCTCACGGGTAAGTTCGCGCCAATGGCTTTTTTGCGGATGGTTGCCAGGGACAACTTCTCGTAGTGGAGCACATGCGCCATGGCGACCGCGTCGGCCTTGCCTTCAAGGGCGGCGGCGAAGAGGTGGTCGATCGATCCCATACCACCGCTTGCAATGGCCGGAATGTTTACGGCTTCCGAGATACTTCGAATGAGGTCGACGTCAAAGCCTTTCTGGGTGCCTTCCCGGTCAACCGAGGTTATCAATATCTCGCCGGCGCCAAGCTCCTGCCCGCGCACGGCCCATTTGACGACGTCAAAGCCCGTGCGTTCGCGTCCGTTATCCGTATAGGCTTCCCAGCCGCCGTCCGGCCGTCTTTTTGCTTCGATGGAAAGTACCATACATTGGCTGCCGAATCGTTCGGCGATCTCCGTAATTAGCGATGGATTTTGCGTAGCCGCCGTATTAACCGCCACCTTGTCCGCTCCGGCGCGCAACAGACGGTTGACATCATCGGACGATCGAATGCCGCCGCCGACGGTAATCGGAATAAAGACGTTCTCGGTGGTGCGTTCGACGATGTGCTCTAGATTATTGCGGCCGTAGAGACTGGCCACGGTGTCCATGTAGATGATCTCATCAACGCCTTCGCGGTAATAGCGTTGCGAAAAAGCCTGGGGGTCGCCGACGATTCGCAACCCTTCGAGTTGAACGCCCTTGATCAGGTTCGGGCCCTTAACGTCGAGCCGGGCGATTAGGCGGAGATTGGCCAAGGTTTCTTCGGATTCTGTAGAACGGTGTGTAAAAAAAGCGCGTGGTCGGATTAGGCGACCTGCTTCTTCAGGCGCCAGTCGTTGCCGACCTTTTCCCATAGGTTGTTGTTTCGCCAGCGTTCGGCCACCTCCCAAAACTCATCATCCGTGAAGCGGCAATATTCCAGGAAATCCTCGAAATGCTTGCTCGGGAATTCCGTGTCGTAACGATGTACCAGGGCCACGGCCTCCTCACGGGAGATGTGGCCGTCACGGACTTCGTGCGCGGCATCCGACGTGGCCCGGCCGATCCCGAATTTCAGCAACATGAAGTAGTAGTGGAACCCGTCTAGCTTATCGTCGAGGCTCGCGTACTTGGAGTAAGTTCCTTCAGAGCGGCCGTCGGGGTTCGGCTGGAAACCGACGTTCTCACTTGCGTAGTAGAAATTCTCCTGGGGGGTCCATTTTTTGTAGTAGCTCCAGAACGGCCGATCAATCCCGGCGGCGGCCACTTCATCCGGCGGCGGCGGCAGATACATCGCAAGATCGTCGCGGGTAAAGCCTTTGTCCAACCAGGTATCGACGGAAATGTTCGAGAACCAGAACGCGTTGTAATCCTCCAGGGTCAACGCGCGTCGGTCCCAATATTCGGGATTGCCGCTATATTCCGCTTCGCCGTTCTCGCCGCCAAAAACCAGCTTGATGCCAAACTTCATAGCTGTTCGGAGGGGAAACAGGTATTGCCCATAGATGAACGGTTGGAACGGATCCCCCATCTCGACCAAGGACAGCCGGGTAAGCTTTCGATGGACGATTCCGTTCGGCGTTCCCATTATGTTATCGAGACCCGAGTGGATCATGGCCTGGTAGTTCTGCCAGCCGATGTCCGTATAGATATGCGGCGCCCAGGTAACCGTCAGCGGATGCATGCCGTAATCGTATTTAAGGCTGTGGGCGACGACGTCACTATCCTTGCCGCCGCTCGACGGGACGATGATGTCGAAGGAGCCATCCTTGCTCCGGTGACGATCGAGAAGCTCTTGAAGCTCGCCCTCCCGTTCTTTCCAATCCACCCCGTCATGCTTGTAATCGGAAAACTTACACGCAAAACAGACACCGTCTTCATCGAAGACAATACGTGGGCGTTGGTTCGACATAACGCAACGGGAACAGAACACCACATCTTCGGGAAGGTCGTATCGTTCCGTTACCTCCACTTTATCCATTTAGTTTCATACCCTTCAGAGATATCGGCATTGGTCACGTTCGCATGGCCGTTGATACAAGCCGGTTGTTGACGATCTCCCAAAACGGCTTTTTTGGCGTGCCGCTGGATTTCACGAATTTTTTCATGTATTCCAAATACTTGTTCTCGTTTATGTCAAAAAGCCCTTCGAGGTTGCAGGTTTCGACGTTGCTATAATCGCGAAGCGGCGTACCCAGGGCTTGGGAAAAGCCATCGTAGAAATACTTTTCATAGACCTGTCTGTTGTAAATTTCGGGCGTAATGAAAAGAGCCACCGGCTTACGGAACATCACGGGAAAATTGATTGCCGTGCTGTTATGGGCGAGAACGAGACGGCTTTGGCCGATCAGCTCCGGGGTCGGCCCGAAAACCACGTCCCGTCCTTTGAAGAATTCCGGAATCGTCGCGACATCAGAACGTGGATGCGCGGCGATTATCACTTTGAGCCCCGTCAGGTCTTCGACCCGGTCGAATAACCTGCCCAATAAATCGTAATAGGGTTTTGCCGGCAAAGGAGCCCCGTCCAGCACTAGAAAATCCGGGTGAAATGGGAAGTTTTGATCAATGAAGACGGCTTGATTCAAATCCTTGTCGCTTAAATCCTGGTGTTTCAGGAAAAAATCGTAATCGAAGGAGTGAGCGTCGATAATGTTCGTCTCGGATTCTGAAATAAAATAGGTATATCGGTGGCTCCTGGCGCCGGTTCGAACGTAGTAGGCGGCGGGCGGGCAACGGAGAAATTCCCGGGAACAACGACTGAGAACCGAGTTGACCGGATTGCATAATCGAATTCGTTTCACGGCGTCCGAGAAATACCTTGTGACCGATATGTCGACGTCATCCATATCCCTTCCTGGAATGACCATGGGGGAAACAAGAAGATAAGGCGTTTGAAGTTCCCTCAGGCGCCAAAAAATCCGCAAGGATTCATAGGTCAAATGGTTCGACTGGAACAACGCAATGGCAAGATCAGCTTTCGCCCAGTCGTCAGCGAAACCATCTAATGACGGCCAGTCCGAAACGCAATTGATCTTTATCCCCTTGGCATGCAACCAGGATTCGGCATCCGGATCGCGGGTGTTGTCGATGTCGGGATGAAAGAGTTCCGAGAGATCGAAGGCCGAAATGGAATGTCCGCAAGCGCCGAGATAATCGATTCCATACCGCGACGCGTCACGAAACGAAAGCGGGCGCTTGACAAGATAAATGATGTTCATGGGTTCAGTCGTCGGTTCCGGCTGGGCGCTTGATCATCTCCGGGGTAATGATGCTGTCCTCTGCGATATCACTGGCGGCGGTCAGGCCGATGATCTCGTCGAACATGGCCGGCGGCAGGCCAGTCGCCGGACGTTTGCATGTCAGATCATCCGCGGCAATCTGCGATCCGGCGGCGATGTTCCGCTTCGCCACCAGGCTTTTCTGCATCACGGACTTGTTGGCGGCTTCGCTTTCGGTGACGCGCTTGACTCCGTCGCCGAGCGCCGCCTCAACGTTGCCAATGGCTGCCACCAGTTCTCTCAACTCGCTCGGTTCCATCGAGGCCCGGTGGTCGGGTCCTTCCATGGAGCGGTCGAGGGTAAAGTGCTTCTCGATGATACAAGCACCCAGCGCCACCGCCCAAGGGCTGGCGCCGACGCCGGGGGTGTGGTCCGAATAGCCCACTGGAATTCCGAAATCCTTTAAAAACGTTTGAATCACCAGAAGGTTCAATTCATTGAACGGCGCCGGATACTGGGTCGTGCAATGCAAAACGGCAATCTTGCCGTCGAGTCCGTTATCGGCAAGGGTCCTTACTCCATCCGTGGTTTCCTCCATGGTGCACATGCCGGTGGACATGATCACGGGACGTCCCTTGCTCGCTAGGTGACGAAGGAAAGGAATATTGGTGGTGTCGGTAGAGGCGACCTTGTAGGCGGGCGTGTCGATGTGATCGAGGGCATCGGCGCTCGGAAAATCGTAGGGCGTGCAGATATAGAGGACCCCGGCGTCGTCACAATGCTGCTTGAGTTGGGCGTGTTCGTCGTCGGAAAGGCGAAGGGGGCGCACCATGTCGATCATGCTGCCCTGTTCTCCGGTCGTCTCCGCTTGGTATTCCGCTTTTGGCGTAGCCGACGACACCAGTTCTTCGGGAACGAAATGCTGGAACTTGACGGCATGGGCGCCGCTTTCCTTGGCCGCGTCGATCATTTTGTGCGCAAGCTCGGCATCACCGTTGTGGTTGACCCCGGCTTCGGCGATGACGAAGCATGGATGGCCACGGCCGACGATGCGCTGACCGATTGTGATCGTTTCGCTCATTTCGTTATTCCGGTGTTGTGCGGGCGGGCACGCCGATGGCCGTTACGCCGGCGGGAAGATCCTTTACGACCACAGCGCCGCCGCCGACAATGCTGTTGTCGCCGACCGAGACCCTCGGCAGGACAGACGAATTCATCCCGAGCCAGACGGCATCGCCGATCCGGGCCTCGCCGCCCATGGCGGCCCCGGGGGAAAGGTGTGCGCCGTCCCCGATCCGGCAGTCGTGTTCGACGATGGCGCCGGTATTGATGATGACTCCCTGTCCGATCTCGGCGTCGGCGTTTATTGCCGCCTGGGCCATGACGACAGTGCCTTCGCCAATCCTCGCCGACGGAGCAATCGCGGCTGAAGGATGGACCACGACGGGTAGGTTGTACCCCCGTTCCGCCGCGCGCGTGAGCAGGCGCATCCGGATCTCGTGGTCGCCGCTGGCGATGGTCAGGTCGGAGAACGTGGGACCGAGGGTATCCATGTCTTCAATCCCGCCAATAACCTCCAATTCCGTGACTTTGGTTCCGGGCGACATGCCGTCATCGAGGAAGGCGACCCTTTTCCACATGCCGGAGGCGAGCGCTGCGTCGGCGACCACCTTGCCGTGGCCGCCCGCACCAATGATCAAAAGCCCTACATCTGCCATGTCAGGCCCTGTTTGTCATGGCGGTCCGATCGGCGGCCATCACAACCCGTATTCCCGCGCCAGGGCGCGAATTTCAAGTATCCCGCGAATGGCTCCCGCCACGTATTCGATATCCTCGTCGCTCAAGGTGATCGACGAGGGCAGGCTTATTCCGGATTTCGATATGTGGGTGGACGCCTCGAACGACCGGCCGCCGCCGAAGGATTCATAGGGAGGCATCTGGTGAAGCGGATGGAAGACCGGACGCGTCTCGATGCCTGCCTTGTGCAGCCGCGCCATCAGATCGTCGCGCGACGTGTTTACGCGTTCTGCATCCACGACGAGCGAAAAAAGCCAATAAGTGTTTCGTGCGTTTTCCCGAACCGCCGGAAACGTCAGGCCCGGACAGTCGGCAAGCGCCCGGCGGTATGAGGCGCCGATCTCCAACTTTCGTTCGATAAACCGGTCGATTTGTTCCAGTTGAGCGCATCCGACGGCCGCTTGGAGGTTGGTCATCCGGTAGTTGAAGCCGACAACGTCATGCCAATAACGTTTGTCGGGACGCATGCCGTGGTCGCGCAGGATCTTCGCGCGCTCGGCCGCCTCGGCGGAGCGGAAAACGGCCATGCCCCCCTCGCCGGTGGTGATCAGCTTGTTGCCGAAGAAACTGAAGATGGCGGCGTCGCCGAATCCCCCCACCGGCCGGCCGTCGTAGGTGGAACCAAGGGCCTCGGCGGCATCCTCGATCAAGAGAAGACCTAATTCCCGGGCCAGGGCCTGCAATTCGGCCATAGGGGCGGGCTGCCCATAAAGATGAACCGGCATGATCGCGCGCGTCTTGGGGGAAACCGCGTCGCGGGCTGCGGCGACGTCCATGGTCCAGGAATCGGGCGTTACGTCGACCAGCACCGGCGTCGCGCCGGCGTGGATAACGGCGTTGGCCGACGCCGCGAAGGTGAGATCGGGGATGATCACTTCGTCGCCCGGGCCAACACCCAACGCCGCGAGAGAAAGATGAAGCGCCGTCGTGCCGCTGGACGTCGCCAACGCGTGTTCGGCGCCCAGGTAGTCGGCAAAGCCGCGTTCGAAACGCTCGACAAAGGGGCCGATGGAGGAAATCGAGTTGTCTTCGATGCACTGTGTCAGATAGTCGAGCTCGTTACCGCTGAGGCATGGCGAAGCCACGGGGATGGTTCCGCCCGGCGGTCCCATGTTCTCGGCGGCACCCGCAGTCATGACATCGCCCACCGGATCGGACGGATCGCCGCCACCCCGCAGGTGATGACCGATCGTCTCCACCGTAAGGTGGCCGAGGACATGCTGGTTGCCGTCGATAACGAACACGACGCCAGGACCATTGTCATCCAGCCTTGCCACAGCGTCTTTGACGTGTTCGTCCTTTGACACCGTGATAGAGCCCGACGGCATGGTCACGCTAACGACGCCAGTCATGAACTCGTTTGATTGTTGTTCTGTTGGGCGACGAGCCGCAAATCGTTTTCCATCATTTCGTCGACCAGCGCGTCGAAGGACACAGTCGGTGTCCAGCCCAGCTTTTCGCGCGCCTTCGTTGCGTCGCCCTGCAAGAGGTTGATCTCGGCCGGGCGGAAATACCACGGGTCGATCTCGACCAAGACACGGCCGGTCTTGGCATCTATGCCTTTCTCGTCAAGATCGTTCCCCTGCCAGTCGATTTCTATTTCGATTTTTTGAAATGCCTTCTCGACGAAATCGCGTACCGAATGAAACTCGCCGGTGGCGAGTACGAAATCATCGGATTCCGGATGCTGGAGGATGCGCCAAATCCCGTTGACGAAGTCCCGCGCGTGACCCCAATCCCGCTTGGCGTTCAGGTTACCGAGATAGAGCTTATCCTGCGTGCCGTGGTGGATGGCGGCGATCGCTTTCGTGACCTTGCGGGTGACGAAAGTATCGCCGCGGGTTGGCCCCTCGTGATTGAACAGGATGCCGTTGGAGGCGTAGATATGATAGGCTTCGCGATAGTTCACCGTGATCCAATAAGCATAAAGTTTTGCCACGCCATATGGGCTGCGTGGGTGGAAAGGCGTCTGCTCATTCTGTGGGCATGTCTCCGTGTTTCCGTAAAGCTCGGAGGTAGACGCCTGGTAGAACCGGACCTTGTCAGTCATATCCAGGATTCGAATCGCCTCGAGCATACGCATCGGCCCGAGGGCGTCGGCGTTGGCGGTGTATTCCGGCGTATCGAAGCTAACCCGCACATGACTCTGGGCGGCCAGGTTGTAGACCTCATCGGGCTGCGTGGTCTGCAGGAGCCTGATGAGATTGGTGGCATCGGTCATGTCCCCGTAATGCAGGAGAAACCGGCTGTCTCTTTCATGCACGTCGCGCACCAGGTGGTCGATGCGTTCCAAATTGGAAACCGACGACCGCCGCACGATTCCATGAACCAGATATCCCTTGTCGATGAGCATTTCCGCCAGATAGGCGCCATCCTGCCCGGTCACCCCGGTGATCAAAGCTACTTTTTCCACATCAATTTCCTGGTCTTTGTTCTTGTCGCGCAAGTGAGGCGCCGAGGCGGGTTATCCCAACGTCGATGCGCCCAATGAGGCGGAAACCATCTTCTCAACCAACTTTCGTTGCGCTTGCATGGTTTCCGGTTCCTGCCCCGTCACCTCCAGGGACACGTAATCCAACTGGTGCCAGGGCACTTCGTTCCAAAACCAGGAACCCGCAGTTACCGGCCGGTTCTGGTCCTGGGTGCCGTCGTTGTCGCTGATCTGGGCAACCCGAATGTGCGGGCGGAGAAGTTCAATCAACGCTTCGCGGTCGAAACCGAGTGTCGTGGCGCTGACATTCAGGTGTCCCGTATCCAGAAGTACGCCGATGCCAAGGTCTTCGAACAGGTCCATGAGCGCCAAGGATTCCTGCGGATCCGCCAGATGGTTGCGGTCGTTCTTGCCGTCGGGACAGTTGGTTTTGGCGACGACATTGTTCTCAAGAAGAAGCCCAACGCTGCGCGCCGACCCATACGCGGCGACTTCCTTGCACGCCTGCTTCAGCGTCGTTCTCGACTCTGCCATGTCGATGGCAGCCAAATCCGTTTGATCACGTCCGAGATGCGCCGGTGTCGGGTTGAAGGCCCAGCCGGCATGGACGGAATAGAAACGGCTTCCAAGGTCCGAACAAAGGTCGATGGCGTGTCGGCAATGGCGGATGGATTGCTCCACGGTTGCGGGATGGGCGAGATTGAGAACGAACGGCTCCGCAGGCGGTGGAAAATAGTTATGGACCTGAAAGCGAATCTTTCCCCGGTAGGCGCTGAGGATTTCGCGTAGTTTCGAATCGGCGATCGGCAACAAGTTGCCGCTCAGTTCCAAATGATCAATGCCCGTCTCTAAAAGACCGGAGCAAAGCCGTACCAGGTCGCGTTCGCGAAAGCAGGTGGACGATAAAAAAATATCGGGAAAGGACATTGCGTGGCCGGTGGTGACGTGATCGGTCAATTTCAGAACGTGAAAGGCGACATGGCGTGTTTTCATGCTACCGCAGTCCGGGTGAAAACGCTCACCCGGAGGCAAATTCATAAAAACCGGAAACAGCCGTTTCGGCGCCTAACCTTCAGGTGCAGGCGTAGACCGTCTCCAGCGGCACGCGCACCTTCACTTCCCGGCCCAAAAAGTTGAGCAGGACGGTGACGCGCTCTTCATCGGTGGGGCAGTCAAACAGCCCCTCAAGATCGCCCAGGGGCCCCTTGATGATTCTCACCCGGTCGCCGGGCTTGAAGCTGCAGCCCTCATGGGTCTTGACCAGTCCTTTTTCGTCCTGGCGCGCTTTGATCTCGGAAATGACTTCATCGGGCACGGCGGCCGGCCGGTTGCCGAAGTTGACGAGGTTTAAGACCCCGACGGTGGACCGGATGGACCACCACCGGCCCTGGGCCGGGTCAAGGGCGACGAACAGATAGCGCGGAAACAACGGCGCCGGCACCCAGTCTATGCGGCGCGCATGCTTGCGGCGCTTCAAATGCTTGGGCAGGAAAACGGTATATCCCTGACGGCGGAGATGGAACGCGGCCTTGTCCTCGGCGCGGACGTGGGTTTGAACGGCGCACCAAGTGGTCATGGCTTGCCCCCCTTACCGGCCCCGGAATCCTTTGAAATGCCGAGGAAATTGGGCACCAGAACCCGTTCGGGCGGAAACGTCCGGCACGCCTTGTCGTAGGCCGCCTGTGGATCGATGATGTCGCAGATGATGACCGCGTCCACGTTCTCCAGCTCCGACGGGTCTTTGACCACGAGAAGACCGGCGTATTCCATGACGCCGCTTTTGCCGTTGACGACCGCAACCAGCTCGGTGGAAAAATCCCTGGCCGACAGGGTGAAAATCTCGGTCAGGTCGCCGAGGCCGTAAAGAGCCACCCGGTTCCAGCCCCGGTTCTGGCATTGGCCCAGGAACTTAGCGCCTTCGAGACGCGCCTGGCGGAACAAGTTGAAGGACTGGGACAGGAACTCGGCCGTAAGCCGGCTTTTCTCGGTAAAACCCTTCGGCGTCAGATAGTAGGCATAGCGGTTGGCCGGCGCCTGGCTGATCTTGATCAGCCCCTTTTTGACGGCCCGCTTCATATAGGCGTTGGCGAGGCCGAGTGCGATGTTCAGATTACCGGCCATGGAACGCTGCGACGCCTTGGCGTCGTCATGAACCATATTCAACAGGCCAAGGGTGATCTTGGCCTCGTTGTCCATGTCGGGCGAATTTGTCTTGGTTTTGGCCAACAGGCACCTGTTTCAGCTGTTTGTTACGGGCCCGATTTCCCTGGAAAAAACCCCTCACGGAACCGCCGCAGACTCGGCCCCGTGTTCATAAAACGAACACTATCTTGTTCACCATATGAACGTCAAGAATAAAATGAAATCAGGGACTTCTAATTTGGTGATGCGGATTTGACGTAGATGTAGGCGGGTTTCCGTCAGTCCGTTGGAAGCAGTTCGTCAAAGCTTGTATTCGGCGTCCGACGTTCAAAATGTTCGATGAGCTGCCGTATGGTCTGAACCGCCGGCGACGGGGTGGTTGCCGATAAGAGTTTGTACGCGCTGAATAAATACAACATATTCATCGGATTATGAATTCAAGCGAAGATTAATTTTGATTCGTTAGGAACCCGTTTCAAAAGCGGCAGGGACATGGGTGTCGGATAAAAACCATGGGCCGAGTCATTTTCAGGTTGGCGAACGGGGTGCTGCTCGCGGCCGTGTTGACGCTGTTGATTTCAAACATGGGGCCGTCGGCGGTCAAGGAGATGTGGATCTACTCCTACTTTCGCTTCGCCATGTTGACTGCGGTCGCAGGCGTTGCCGCTTATCTGCTGGTTTCTTTTTGGCGGCCGCGCTTGTTGATGTGGAACGCCGCTGCCCTGGGGGCCGCCACCGCCGCCCTGGCGGCGGGAGAACTGGGGCTGAGGATGTTTCCGGGCGCCGTTCCGGACCATTTCCTGACCCTGTTCCCGGCGCCCGTGCAGAGCCAAATTGCGGCGTCCCGCGGCATGTTCAGTTCCTCGACGCTTCGGGGCGACCGCATGATCTACGCGTATGTTCCGGGCTGGAAAAACCCCAGGCAGCCTTGGCTGAAAATCGATTCCGACGGCTACCGGAACCCGGCGAGGCCAGCGGGCAAGGCCGATGTCGTGCTGCTCGGCGATTCCATAACCATTGCCCAATCGGCGAAAAAGGATCTGGGTGATCATTTCCGTGACGCCGGTCTCACGGCGGCGAACTACGGGTTCGCCGGCTATGGGGTTCTTCATTACCGCGACGTTTATCGCGCCATGGTTCTCAAGCGGAACCTGTCGCATCGCTGGGTGGTGGTGTTGATCGCGCCCCAAAACGATTTCACCGACAGCCGTCATTACCTCGAGGTCCAGGAATCCGGAGGGAACTGGAAGGATTACCTGGACCGGCCTTCTTCCTTGGGATGGCCCGGGTGGGCGGACGGAAGCTTTACCCCGTGGTCGGTGTCGGCTGCCGTCAAACTTCCGTTCGTGCTGCGTCAGCGGTCGATCACATCCAAAAAGAACGTTCCGTTGGTCATGCCGCGTGGAACCGTCGCCGCCGGTTCCGGCATTCTCTGGTTTCCCGATTTCGCGCCGGGAAGCCCCGAACGGCGCGCCACCGAAAAAGGCCTCCGGGCGCTCGTCGAAGACGCGTCCCGGGCGGGCGCGAAGGTCGTCCTTGCCATGGCCCCCAACGCCGGCCTCATCTACGGCCGCTTCGCCAAGGGCCACGAGGCGCGGTTCGAAATCATCGAGAAAAGCCGCCGCCGGTTCGTAACGTGGCTCAGCGACCGGTTCGCCGGCAACGGGGTAATGGTCGTGGATTTGACGGACGCGCTCGCCGGACGGGCCGGCGTCGAGGTCGTGACCGCCCACGAATTGGACTATCATCTCAATGACAGGGGCGTCGAAATCGTCTTTCATGAACTGATGTCGCGCCTGTAATGTATTTCTAGTATGGGGTGGTGATTTGTCTTCTCCGAAAATAGCCGTTATCGGCCTCGGATACGTCGGCCTGCCGCTGGCGTTGGCGCTTTCGCGCCACTATTCGGTGACCGCCTACGACATCTCGAAAACCCGTGTCGCCGAACTGAAAGACAACCATGACCGCACCGGCGAGGTCGATGCCCCCCAGTTGAAATCAGCCAAGCTGGACGTCACCGGCGACCCGAAAGACATGGTCGGCGCCGATTATTTCATCATCGCGGTGCCGACGCCGGTCGATTCAAAAAACCGCCCGGACCTGACGCACGTGATCGAGGCGTGCCGGACCGCCGGCAAGGCCGTGAAAAAGGGCTCGGTCGTGGTTCTGGAAAGCACCGTCTATCCGGGCGTCACCGAGGACGTCTGCGGACCCGAACTGGAAAAGGCGTCGGGGCTGACATCGGGCAAGGACTTCTTCCTCGGCTATTCGCCGGAACGCATCAATCCGGGAGACAAGGAACACACCATTGACCGGATAACCAAGGTGGTCGCCGGCCAGACGCCGGAAGTCACGAATGGGTTGTCCGAGATTTACGGCGCCATCACCACCGGCGGCGTTTTCGTCGCCAAGGACATCAAAACCGCCGAGGCCGCCAAGGTCATCGAAAACGCGCAAAGGGACATCAACATCGCCTTCATCAACGAGACGGCGATGATTTTCAACCGGCTGGGCCTTTCCATGCACGATGTCCTGGAAGCCGCCGGGACCAAATGGAATTTCCTGCCGTTCGAACCGGGCCTCGTCGGCGGTCACTGCATCGGCGTCGATCCGTTCTACCTGGCCCATTTGGCCAACGAACTGGGTCACCACCCGGAGGTCATTCTCGCCGGGCGTAAAATCAACGACGGCATGGCGGCATTTGCCGCCGGGCGGGTAGACGAGAGACTCAACGAGACCTTGGGCAAGGGAAAAAAGGCGAAAATCCTGGTGCTTGGCCTGGCGTTCAAGGAAAACGTCCCCGATCTCCGCAACACCAAGGCGGTGGATTTGATCAATGCGCTTACGGACCTTGGCCATAAGGTCGATGTCCACGATGCCATGGCTGATCCGGGCGAAGCCGAAAATCTATACGGGCTGAAATTGTCGGCAAGCCTGGAAAAGAACCAGGCCTATGATTGCGTCATCGGCGCCGTTCCGCATGACGATTACACCGCTTTTGACGGCGATACCCTGACGTCATTGGTCAAGCCCGGCGGCCTGATCGTCGATCTCAAGGGCATGTGGCGCTCGGCGTCGCTCGGCCCGGACGTCCGGCGCCTGGAAATCTAGGGCGTCTTAATCACGTCCGTAGCGGTCCTCATAACGCTCGATATCGTCCTCGCCCAGATAGCTTCCCGATTGCACCTCGATAACGCTTAACGCCTCGGAGCCCGGATTCTCCAGCCGGTGCTTGGTGCCGGCGGGAAGATAGGTGGACTCGTTGACGCCCAAGGTGATGACGTCCTCGCCCCGCGTCACCCGGGCGGTGCCGGCGACCACGACCCAGTGTTCGGCGCGCCGTTTATGGGATTGCAGCGAAATTCCCTGGCCCGGTTTGACCATCAGGTGCTTGACCTGGTAGCCCTCGCCCGATTCCAGGGATTCGAACCAGCCCCACGGGCGGTAGACCCTCGGATGGGACAAAGGCTCGGTGCGGCCGCCGCTTTTCATGGTTTCGACGGCGGACTTGATATTTTCCACCGCGTCCCTGGAAACAACCAGGACGGCATCGCCGGTGGCGACAACGACGACGTTTTCCAAGCCGATGACGGAAACAAGGGGACCGTCGCTCCGGATGTACGAGCCATCCACGTCGCCCGCGATGACGTCGCCGATCAGGACATTGCCGTCGGCGTCCTTTTCGGCGATCTCCCACAGCGCCGCCCACGAACCGACGTCGTGCCAGCCCATGTCCACGGGAACGACGGCGCCGGAAGGCGTATTTTCCATCACCGCGTAATCTATGGATTCCGCCTTGCAAGTTTCGAAGGCCTGTTTGTCGGGGCGGAAGAAATCCAGATCATCCTGGCCGCCGTCGACGGCCTTGCGGCACGCCGATACCATGTCGGGGCGAAGGCCTTCCAGGGCTTCCAGGTAGCGGCTGGCGGAAAACAGGAAAATGCCGCTGTTCCAATAATAATCTCCCCCGGCAAGGTATTTTTCCGCTTGGGCCTGGTCGGGCTTCTCGACGAAACGCTCGATTGAGAAACAACCCTTGGCGCCGTCGATGGCGCCGCCTTTTTTGATATAGCCGTAGCCCGTCGCCGGGCGGTCGGGGTTGACGCCGAAGGCCACCAGCCGGCCGTCTTCGCCGGCGGCGGCCTTGGCGGCGGTGTCGACGGCGGCGAGGAACTCTTTCGGCTTGGCGATGACGTGGTCCGACGGCGCCACCAACAGGACCGCTTCAGGGTCACGGCGAACCGATATCAACGCCGCCAGGGCGGCCGCCGGCGCGGTGTTTCTTCCCGCCGGTTCGAGAACGATCGCCTGTGGGGTGACGCCGGCCTCCTTAAGTTGCTCGGCGATGATGAAACGATGATCGTCGTTGCCTATCACCAACGGATCGGCGAAGGGTGCGCCGCTCAACCGCGTTGCCGTTTCCTGGAGCATGCTGTTGTCGGAAACCAGACTAATGAGCTGCTTGGGATGAGACTCGCGCGACACCGGCCAAAGCCGCTGGCCCGACCCGCCGGAAAGAATTACAGGGACAATTGATTTAGCCATGGTCCAATCAATCCAGTTCGAAGGCGTCTTTGTAATCGAATTTGAGGTTCGGGTCCTGGTCCTCTTTTTTGAGGAAACAGTTGCCCGCCACCAAGACCTCGATGTCGCTTCCCATGAAACAGCGCCAGGCGTCCTCGGGCGTGGCGACGATGGGTTCGCCACGGACGTTGAAACTGGTGTTGACGATGACCGGACA
Source organism: uncultured Thalassospiraceae bacterium (assembly GCA_964626025.1). Taxonomy (GTDB): domain Bacteria; phylum Pseudomonadota; class Alphaproteobacteria; order Rhodospirillales; family Casp-alpha2; genus Casp-alpha2. The sequence goes on along the minus strand of CAZVFL010000003.1, from coordinate 53,652 downwards.
GCCGCTGATTTCCTTGAACCGGGTAATCAGGGCATGGTAGCGCGGGTTGGTTTCGGCGTGAACGGTCTGGATGCGGGCGGAATAATCAACATGGGTTACGGCCGGAATGTCTGAGCGCGGCACGTTCAGCTTTTCAATCCCGAACAGCGCCTTTTCATCCTCGGCCATTTCCCGGCGGTGGCTTTCTTTTACGTCCGCGACCATCAGCATGTAGGGGCTCTGGGCGTCCATGTCGAACCAGTCGGAAACGTCCTCTGAGAGAACCGACGGCGCGAAGGGACGGAAGGATTCCCGGTACTTAACGCGCAAATTCAGGGTCTTCTGCATGACCGGCGAACGGGCGTCGCCCAAAATCGACCGGTTGCCGAGCGCCCGGGGGCCGAATTCCATACGGCCCTGGAACCAGCCGACCGCCTTGCCGTCCATAATCGCCTGGGCGGTGGTGGCGATCACGTCGTCGTCCGAGAGGACCGTGAATTTCGCCCCGGCCTTGGCGAGCCGGGCCTCGATGTCTTTTTGCCCGTATTCAGGACCAAGGTAGCTGCCTTGCATGGCGTCGCCTGAGGCCTTTTCGGACCCATTGGCCGTTCTGGGCCGGCCTTGGTAAATATGGTAAGCCGTCAACGCCGCCCCCAGCGCGCCGCCCGCGTCGCCGGCCGCCGGTTGCACCCAGACGTTGTCGAATTTGGCGTCTTTCAGCACCTTGCCGTTGGCGACGCAATTCAAGGCGACGCCGCCGGCGAGGCAGAGATTTCTGGCGCCGGTGTCTCGGGCCAGGCTCCGGGTCAATCTCAGCACCACCTCTTCGACGACCGCCTGAACGGAAGCCGCCAAATCCATATGGCGCTGATCGAGAAGCTCATCGGCGGCCCGCGGCGGCCCGCCGAAAAGGCCTGAGAACTTGTCGTTGGTCATGCGCAGCCCGGTACAGTAATCGAAATAGGACTGATCCAGCCGGAAGCTTCCATCCGGCTTCAGGTCCATCAGGTTGTCGAGAATCGAGCTTGCGTATTTCGGCTCCCCATAAGGCGCCAGCCCCATGACCTTGTACTCGCCGGAATTGACCTTGAAGCCGGTGTAATAGGTAAAAGCAGAATAAAGCAGGCCTAAGGAATGGGGAAAGTGGATTTCCCGGGTCATCTTCAGGGTGTTGCCGTGGCCGCTGGCCACCGACGTCGTCGCCCATTCGCCGACCCCGTCCATGGTCAGGACCGCCGCGTCCTCGAACGGCGAAGGAAAAAACGCAGACGCCGCGTGGCTTTGGTGGTGTTCGGCGAACAGCAGTTTGTTCTTCCAGTCGAAATCGGGGTCGAATTCCTTGAATTTCCGCCGGAGCAGGTTTTTTTGGAAAAGCTTTTCCTTGAGCCATACGGGGATCGCCATACTGAACGATTGAAACCCCTTGGGCGCGAACGCCAGATAGGTCTCCAAAAGGCGCTCGAACTTCAAGAACGGCTTGTCGTAAAAAGCGACGAAATCCACGTCTCCGAGGCCGACACCGGCATGGTCGAGGCAGAACCGGGTGGCGTTTTCCGGAAACCCCGCGTCATGCTTCTTGCGGGTGAAGCGTTCTTCCTGGGCGGCGGCAACGATTCGGCCGTCCTCGATCAACGCTGCCGCGCTGTCGTGGTAGAAGGCGGAAATTCCGAGAACGCGCAACGGACCATCCCGATCAGAAAATCGTGTAAATGAAAGGCGCCACCGCCGAACCCTGGCTGAGGACGACCAGTCCCCCGAAAATGGTCATCATGACGATCACCGGCAGCAACCAGAATTTCTTGCGGACCCTCATGAAAGTCCAAAGTTCCAACAGAAAGTCCATTTTTGCTCCTAAAACTGATTTCGCATGGAATCCGGCGCCGGTCCGGCCGGACGGCGTTCGATCCAATAGCTCTTGGCCTGGCTGTCGAACCGCCGGTTGAGAGGGTCCTTGCCCAGAAGGCGCATGACCAGCGCCATCGGAGTGATGGTTATATAGAACAACAACCCCATCACCAGGGGGTTCACCACCTTGTTGAGCGCCAACCCGAACAGGAACCAGGCCCGGTTCAAGGGCCTGAGGGCGGCGGGCACCAAAAACCCCGCCGCCAGGAAACCGCCGGCCACGATCAGGGCCCAGACCCGAACGGCGCCACCGTCCAAAAGCGGCCACAATCCGATGATGGCGAACACCACGGCGAAAACAACGTCGAAGCCCCGTTCGCTACCTGCCGTTGGCGCGTCGTCCCGCTCGAAACTTTCGTGGAATCCCCTGGGATCGTTCATTCGGTTCTTTCCCGGCCTGTCATCCGTCCTGCCCGGCCTTCAGGTATCAATTTTATAACCGGCGCTGGATGCGTCATTGAAAAACATTTCCACCGTTTCCAAGGAGTAATCGGCCAGATCCTTTCCGTAAAGCGATAGCTTCTTCAGGACGTCGTTGGTCACCGTGATGATGTGGCAACCAATATGGTCGGCCTGAAACAGGTTGAGGATTTCCCTGGGGCTGGCCCACAATAATTCCGCCTTGGGTTTCGATTCAAGGATGTTTAGGGCTTCGCGCATCACCGGGACGGGATCCTGGCCCGTATCGGCGATGCGGCCGGCGAAAACCGAAACGATGGCCGGTGTTCCGTCCGCCAGGGCGTCGCCGACGGCCCGTACCTGATCCAACGTCAGGATGGCGGTGATGTTGAGCTGCACGCCGGCCTCCGACAATTTTTCAATCAACGGCCCGGCAAATTCCCGTTTGGTGTTGGTGACCGGAATCTTGACGTTGACGTTGGCACCCCAGGTGGCGATTTTCCGCGCCTGTTTCTCCATCTCGTCGAATTCGTCGGCGAACACCTCGAATGAAACCGGTTGGTCGGTAACGACGCCAAGAACCTCTTTGGCGAAGGTTTCATAGTCCTCGATGCCGGCCTTGCGCATCAGGGTGGGGTTGGTGGTGAACCCCTTGATCAAGGGGTTTTGAGACATCTCCCGGATGCCGTCGAGATCGGCGCCGTCGGCAAAAACCTTAATCTTGAGTTCATCGAGAACTTGCATCTATTTCGCCAATACCAAGAATAATCTCACTCGCCTCGACCACCGAACCGACGACGAAATCGGGATTTTCCGGCGACGGCTCCCGGTATCCGTAATCAATGAACAGGGTCTTGCACCCCGCCGCCTTCCCCGCGTCTATGTCCCGCCAACGGTCGCCGACCATGAAGCTCCGGCCCAGGTCGATGGACCATTCAGAGGCGGCCTCGATCAGCATGCCGGCCTTGGGTTTGCGGCATTGGCAGTCATCGGAATCCACATGATAACAGACTTTGAAGGCGTCTATGGCGAGGGTTTCCATGAGGCGCCGGTTCATGGCTTCGACAACGCTTTTTTCCTGTTTGCCGGTGGCCACGTCCGGCTGGTTGGTGGCGGCGATGATTTTAAAACCGGCGTCCTTCAGGGCTTTGATCGCCCCCTCGACGCCCGGGAATATCCGCATTTCATCCAGGCTTTGCACCGAATAGGGCATGGCGTCCCGAACCTCGGCTTCGATCAAGACGCCGTCCCGGTCAAAAAAAACAGCTTCAGTCATCGTGGCCCGGTGTTTACCCCCGGTTCGTCCTAAAAGTAAAGGCCGACGGCCCTCCGCCTCAAAGCATTTTCAGACGCGCCGCGTAAAACCCATCCATTCCCCCCTGCTCCGCCAGGTGGAAGGGCAGGCTGCGCAGGTCGCCATCGGGGGACAGCAACTCTTCCAGGCCGCCGATCTCGTCCGGGCGGATGGGAACCCGTTCCAGGGCCAGGCCAGTGGACATGCCGGAATCCATGAGCGCCTCTATCCGCTCGATCCCTTCCTCCGGTTGCAGCGAACACGAACAATAAACCACCAGGCCTCCCGGCCGGACCATGTCGAACGCCGCCGATAAAAGGCGGTCCTGCACCTGGCTTAGCTTGGCAACGTCGCCGGGGGTTTTAAGCCGGGCGACGTCGGGGTGGCGGCGGATGGTTCCGGTCGCCGAGCACGGCGCGTCCACCAGCACCGCGTCGGCTTTCTTTGCGGGCCGCCACGAAACCGCATCGTCCAACACCATTTCCGCCTGCAGACCAAGCCGGCTCAGATTTTCACGCAAAAGGCCCAAGCGTTTGTCCGAACGGTCGACGGCGGTGACCCGGGCGCCCCGGCTTGCCAGTTGCGCCGTCTTGCCGCCGGGCGCGGCGCATAGATCGATGACGTGACGGTCCTTGATGTCGCCCAACAGAAAAACCGGCAGTGCCGCGGCGGCATCCTGCACCCACCAGGAACCATCGGCGAACCCCGGAAGTTCGGTGATGCGGCCGCCTGGCGGACGGCGCAGGCTGCCCGTCGGCAACACCTTGGCGTCGAGCTTTTCGGCCCAGGCCATTTTGTCCCGGGGGGCATCTGCCTTGACGGTCAAATCCAGGGGCGCCTCCGAAAGATGCGCCTCGGCGATACGGCGCGAAGTTGGTTCTCCATAGGCTTTGATCCAGGCATCCCATAACCAGTCCGGCGTATTCAGCCTGGGCGCGTCCTGGCCCTTGACCAGTTCACCGCCTTCCCGGTCGAGGCGGCGAAGAATGGCGTTGATGAGCGCTTTGTGGGGGCCATGGCCGCGAACCTGGGCCAGCTCGACGGTTGTATCGACGGCAGCATGGGCTGGCGTTTCCAGAAACACGAGTTGACAAAGGCCGAGCCTCAGCAGGTCCCTCACTCCCTTGGCCTTGGCGGGCAATGGCTTTTCAAGCGCAAAGTCGATTAAGGCGTCGAGCTGGCCAAGCCTTCTCAACGTTGTCGCCGTCAAAAGACGGGCAAAGGCCCGGTCCCGGCCGTCCAGTCCGGCGAATTCGGGATGACCGGAAAGGGCCTCGTCCAACGGCCGTTTACGGCCGAGAACGGCACCCAAAAGCTCAAGCGCCACCGAACGGGAGGACGGTTTCCGGGGTTTCTTGGCATTCATGTTCCAGTCATGCCCCACCGGCGCCCCCGCTGGCAACAGTCTTGAAAAATAAAACCGGCCGGTTCCGGAAGGCGTTGCACGCCTTGGCTTTGGCGGGTTAAGGGACTAGTGTTCCCACCGGCCATTCGGGGTATTCCAAGGGCGCAATAATTAATTCATTGCTGTGAACCAAAAATCGACATCGAAAATCCTGAGCGGGCATATCCTGGGCGCGGCGGCGGCCTTGTTCGTGCCGATGGCGGTCCTGCTGGCCAAGGGCGTGGCGCCGGTATTTGCCGTCACCGCCATGGGCGTCCTTGTTTTGGCGGTTATCCGCGACCGCGCCATACCGTTGTTGCCGGGCCTGGTCGCGCTTTTTTTTGGCCTCCTCGCGGTATGGTCGCTGGTGACCTGGTTCTGGTCCATCGACCCGAACGAAACCCTGAAAACCGGCATATCCCTGGCCGCGACCCTGTTCGGCGGCGTCGTGCTGTTTGCCGCAGGCGCCCGCCTTCGCGGCCGGGAAAAAGAAATATTCCAGAACGGCATGATCTTTGGCGGCGCCGTCGGGTTTTCGCTGATCGCCTTTGAATTCGCAACCAACGCCTGGTTGTCGCGGTTCCTTTACGGATTGGTGGGTAAGGGCCATTTTCTGGTCCAGGGAAGCTACACCCCGGTGATGAATCCGGGGATGTCGGCGACGGCGCTTTTTTTCTGGCCCTGGGCGTTGGCCGTGTGGTCGCGTTTCCGGGGCCGCGCCGGGGGGCTTTCAATAGCCGCCGCGTTCGGCCTGATATTCTTGAGCGATTCGGACTCGGTGATTTTCGGCTTTGCCGCCGGCGCCGCTGTTTTCGCCCTAAGCCTGGCCTTGCCCCGATGGATGCCTCTGGTGATGAGTGTCGTGATCGCCGTTGGCGTGCTGACGGCGCCGGTCATCCCCGGCCTTTTCCCCAATCCGCTGCAAACGGAAAATAATTTATCCTGGCTCTCGAATTCAGGGTTGCACCGCCTGTTCATCTGGCAAAACACGGTGGGTCATATCAAGGAGAAGCCGTTCCTGGGCGGCGGGTTTGATACGGCGCGCGCGCTTTATGGAACCGAAGACCGTAAGATCATCCAATTTGCCAGGAAAATCGGGGACGTCCCCTATCGCGCAAACTACGAACCCATTCCGCTGCATCCCCACAACGGCGTTCTTCAAGTGTGGCTGGAACTAGGGGCGGTGGGGGCGTTGATTTTGCTGGGGATTCTTTTGGCGGTCGTTCGCGCCATTGGGCGTTTTGCGGATGACAAACTGAACCGGGCGGCGGCGTTGGGGGCGTTGACCGTGTGGCTTGCCATCGCGTCGATCAGTTTCGGCGCCTGGCAGAGTTGGTGGCTGGCCTCGATGCTGCTGGGCGGCGCCTTCATGGTCGCGGTGCTCGGACCGCTTCAAGGAAGCAAGCCGGCTTCCGAAAGCGAAGAAATCGGCGGGCCGAAGGGCCTCGAGCCGACCCGCTACGGCGACTGGGAAAGAAAAGGCCGGGCCATAGACTTTTAGGGGCTTATCCTGAAAAAAAGACGGGGCCCGAAAAGGCCCCGCCGGTAATGTGTCGTTGGTGGGTGCGGCCGCGAAGGCCGGTTTCACCTAGCCATCGTCGCCGAAGCGCTTGATGTCTTCCGGCCCCTTCTTGGTCGCTACTTTTTCCTTGCCTTGGACGAGCACGCGGATTTCCTCGACGATATCGGGGTTGGCCAGCGTCATCACGTCGCCGATGTCCAGCGTGTTGGAAATGGCGGCGAGGACGCGCCGCATGATCTTGCCGGAACGGGTCTTGGGCATGTCGGGAACGATATAAACGTTCTTCGGCCGGGCGATCTTGCCGATTTCGGTTTCGATCGCCTTGACGACTTTCGCCTGCGCGGCTTCGCCGTCCTTAACCCCCGGCTTGAGGGAGATGTAGATATCCGGCACCCGGCCCTTAAGCTCGTCGACCACGGGAACCACGGCGGCCTCGGCGATGTCGCTGACGGTCAGGGCGGATGACTCGAGTTCTTTGGTGCCCAAGCGGTGGCCGGCGACGTTGATGACGTCGTCGATGCGGCCCAGGATCCGGTAATACCCGTCTTCGGACAGAAGCGCGGCATCGCCCGTAAGATAAGGCCAATCGCGCCAGTCCTTGCTCTTGGGGTCCGTGCAGTACTTGGCATAGTAGGTGTCCACATAGCGCTCGCGGTCGCCCCAGATGGTCTGGAAGGCGCCGGGCCACGGGTTCCGGATGCAGATGTTGCCGGCCTTGCCGGCGCCGGCGCCGAGTTCGTTTCTGTCCTCGTCATAGATGACCGGGTGAATGCCGGGGATAGCGGGGCCGGTGCTGCCCGGCTTCATGGGCTGCAACGCCGGCATGGTTGAGCACAGGAAGCCGCCGGTTTCCGTCTGCCAATAGGTGTCGACGATGATCGCCTCGCCCTTGCCGACCTCCTTGTAGTACCACCGCCAGACTTCCGGCTCGATGGGCTCGCCGACCGTCGTCATGTGTTTGAAGTGGTAATTGTATTTCTTCGGCTCGTCGGGACCGGCCTTCCTGAGCATGCGCACGGTCGTCGGTGCGGTGTGGAAAATATTGACGTCCAACCGCTCGGCGATGCGCCACGGGCGTCCGGGATCGGGATAAACGGGCACGCCCTCGTAGATGACGCTCGACGCCGCCAGCGCCAGGGGGCCATAGACGATATAGGAATGGCCGGTGATCCAGCCGATGTCGGCCATGCACCAATAGACGTCTTCGGGGTGGATGTCCTGGATGTATTTTGACGTGCCGGCGACATAGGCCAGATAGCCGCCGATGGAATGCTGGCAGCCCTTCGGCTTGCCGGTGGTGCCCGAGGTGTACATGAGGAACAGCGGGTCCTCGGCCGGCAACTTGACCGGATCGATCCGTTTTCCCACATAGTCCTTGAGCACGTCGTTGACGATATAATCGCGGCCCTTGACCGGCTCTGATTTGGATTGGTATTGCCCGGGATAGCGTTGCCAGATCAAAACCTTGTCGACCTTCTGTCCTTGCTTCTTGGCGTGTTCGAAGGCGATGTCCGCATTGACCTTGTGGTCGATCATGTTGCCGCCCCGGTGATAGCCGTCCATGGTGATCAGGACGTTGCTGCCCGAATCGACGATGCGGTCGGCGGCGGCTTGGCCTGAGAACCCGCCGAACACCTCCGAATGAATGACGCCCAGCCTGGCGCACGCCAGCATGGTCACCGGAAGCTCCGGCGTCATCGGCATGTGAAGGGTGACCCGGTCGCCTTTCTTGAGCCCGGCGAAGTCGCGCAGCAGCGCCGCGAACTCGTTTACCCGGACATAAAGCTCCTGATAGGAAATCGCCTGGGGCGGCTCTTCCTCGGGCTCCGGGACGAAATGAATGGCGGCCTTGTTCTTGTATTTCGGCAGGTGCCGGTCGACGCAGTTGTAGCAGGCGTTGATCTTGCCGCCGACGAACCACTTCCAGCACGGCGCGTCGCTGGTATCCAGCGTGGTGTGCCAATACTGGTACCAATCCAGGAGATCGGCGTATTCCTTGAAACACTCTGGAAAATTATCGAGGCTGAACCGGTCATAAATTCCCGGATCGGTCATATTCGCCTGGGCGATGAATTCCGGTGAAGGATGGACAATGTCTTCCTCCTTCCAGTGAACCGCAATCTGCGCCTCGCTAAGCTTTTTGTCTTTGCTGGTTTTTTTCTTGGCCTTGGCCATAGCCAACCTCCCCGTTTTTAAATTGTTTGATTCTGAAGAATCATTTAATTGACCCTGCCACAAGCACACTCTCCGGTGCCACCCGCCGGCAAACCCAATGAACACTTTATTTGATGGAATTATGCCAAGAATCCGGCCCATGACAAGGGGGCGAGTGCAATTTCACCATACCCAGGGGTGGCGCCTATTCCACCAGATAAACCCGGCCATCCCTGATTTCCGCCGCCACCGGGGTCAGGCAGTCGCCCTCGCAAGGGCCGGAAACGCAATATCCGTCCCTGATCCGGAACCGGGCGCCGTGGTTGGAGCACTGAATCAAGTCGCCTTCCGGCGAGAGGAACCGGCCCGGTTTGAAATCCAGCGGCAGGCCGGTGTGGGGGCAGGCGTTTTCATAGACGAAAACCTTATGGCGCTTCCGGATGACCATATAAAGAAGCCTGCCGTCGGTGCCGTCGGTGAAGAAACCCTCTGATCCGCCGTCGGCGATGTCGCCAAGAGCGCAAAGGGCGTCCTTTTCATCTTTTGTCATGGAAGTAACGACGCGTTTCAGTCCCTCGCCTCAATCTTTCGGGAAGACCTTTTTCCACGGCGTTATGCCGACGCTCTCGAAAACGCCGGCCTTGGAATAGGGGTCTTCAACGGCGAAATCCTGGGCCGCCTGGGCGTTCTCGAAGTCCATGATCAGGAGGCTTCCGTTAGGCACATCGCCCTCGCCCATGGTCGGTCCGGCGCAGAGAATTTTATCGGCGTGGCTTTCCAGGTATTCGATGTGATCGTCGCGGTTGGCTTGGCGCAACTCGGGCTGGCCGGGCTTGTCGGTGCAGGTGATGACGAAATGCATGTTCCGGGTTCCTTTCGTTTAAAGGCGGTCTTAAGCGCTTTCCTCGACGCCCATGGGCCGGGCCAGAAGGCCCTCCATGGTGGCGTCGATGTCGGCGAAGTGATTGATAATCCCGTCGACCGCCAGTGAGATGGGCATGTCCACGTCCAGATTCCGCGCCAACGCCGTCACCGAAGCGGCGCTGAAGACGCCTTCCGTCACCGACGTGCGGGCAGCCAGGATGTCGGCGAGAACCTCGCCCTTGCCGAGCGCCACGCCGAGAGAGAAATTACGCGATTGGCGGGCGTTGCAAGTAAGCGTCAGGTCGCCGATGCCCGAAAGCCCCATCAAGGTTTCGGCCTTGGCGCCCTTCGCCAGGCCCAGTCGCACGATTTCCGCCAATCCGCGCGTGATCAACGCGGCCCGGGCATTGTCGCCGAGCCCGCGTCCTTCGACGATACCGCAGCCGATGGCGAGCACGTTTTTGACGGCGCCGCCGATCTGGGCGCCAATCATGTCGTCCGAGCGATAGATGCGGAACCTGGGCGTGCCGAGGGCTTCCGCGAGCTCGCGGCCGAGCCCGTCCTCGCCTGAGGCCAAAGTCACCGCGCTCGGCATGTCCCGGGCCACTTCGGCGGCGAAGGTGGGGCCCGAGAGAACGGCAAGGGGGGCCCCCGGCAAGGACTCTTCGGCGACTTCGCTCATCAGCGCCGAGGTTTCCTGCTCGATCCCCTTGGCGCAGATCACCACCGGCACGCCGGATTTATAAGTCTCCGCCAGTTGGCTTAAGACGCTCCGCATATGTTGGGCCGGCACCGCCAACAACAAGGCGTCCGCATCCGCCGCCGCCTCGGCGACATCGGTGGTAGCCTTGATTTTCGCGTCGAGCGCGACGCCCGGCAGATACATGGAATTTTCGTGAACCTCGTTGACGGCGTCGGCGACCTCGGGCTCCAGGGCCTGAATAACGACATCCCGCCCGGCCCGGCTGGCGACGAGCGCCAGCGCCGTCCCCCAGGCGCCGCCGCCGATGATGCCAATTCGTTTCATCCCTTATTGTCCCGTATGGTCCCCTAAGCCTTGACCCCGGCGTTGCCGTCGCCGCCGAGCGCCGGGGTTGCGTCCGGGTCCAGGGGCCAGCGCGGGCGTGCCTGGAAATCGAAATCGTCGGTTAGGCCCAGCCCGAGCCTTTCGATGCCGGCCCAGGCGACCATGGCCCCGTTGTCGGTGCATAAATTGGCCGGGGGCGCGACGAATTGAAACCCCTTTTCTTGGGCCAAGGATTCGAGCCGCCGGCGAACGGCCTGGTTGGCGGCGACACCGCCGGCCACGACCAGGGTCGGAGACAAAGCCGGGGGCCGGGAATGAACGGCCCGAAAGGCCTCCATGGCGTTAACCGTGCGGTCGCAAAGAACGTCTTCCACCGCGGCCTGGAACGAGGCGCAAAGATCTGCCACGTCCCGGCGTTTAAGCTTGCCCTCGGGCAGGGCCTCGATGGTTTGCCGGACCTTGGTCTTGAGCCCCGAAAACGAAAAGTCGGCCCCGGGCCGGCCCTTCAGCGGGCGGGGAAGCTGAAACCGTTCCCGGTCGCCGGATTTTGCCGCCTTTTCCACCTCGGGCCCGCCGGGAAAGCCCAACCCCAGCATCTTCGCCGTCTTGTCGAAGGCTTCTCCCAAGGCGTCGTCAATGGTGGTGCCGAGGCGCTTGTATTCGCCGACGCCTTCGACGATCAGCAATTGGCAATGACCGCCCGATACCAGCAACAACAGGTAGGGAAAATCGAGCCCGTCGGTCAGCCGCGCCGTCAGCGCATGGGCTTCCAGGTGGTTGACGGCGATGAACGGCACGCCCCTGACGGCGGCCATGGCCTTTGCCGTCATCACGCCGACCAGCACGCCGCCGATCAGCCCGGGACCGCCGGTGGCGGCGATGGCGTCGAGATCAGCGAACCCGACATTTGCTTTATTCAGGGCCCGGTCAACCAGTCCGTCAATCAGCTCCAGGTGCGCGCGCGCCGCCACCTCAGGCACGATACCGCCGAACGGCCGGTGGTCTTCTATTTGCGACAGCACCTCGTCGGCCAGAATCTCCCTTTCCGCGGTCACCACGGCGGCGGCGGTTTCGTCGCAACTGGTCTCGATCCCTAAAACGATCATTAATTATTTTTCCTGTCGCGGCTGACGCCGCCAGAATTTGATTTCGGGGGACACCCCCCGGCCTCACGGCCTCCCCCGGGGCCTCTTGTAAAAACTTCTTTTACAATTTTCTTTTACCCGAGAGCCCCGGACCTTACCTTGTAGGCCATTCGGAACCAACGTTACTCTGAAAGTCATGGCAGACGCGCCACTCCTTAGAATAGGCACCCGCGGCAGCCGGTTGTCACTGGCCCAGGCCGATGAGGTCCGGGACCTGCTGAAAGCCGCCGATCCGTCGCTGGCCGGTGACGGCGCGCTTGAGGTCCAGGTGATCCAAACCACCGGCGATAAGGTGCTGGACAAGCCGTTGGCCGACATCGGCGGCAAGGGCCTGTTCACCAAGGAAATCGACGAGGCCCTTCTCGACGGCCGCATAGACCTGGCGGTGCATTCCATGAAGGACCTGGAAACCTGGTTGTCCGACGGCATAACGCTCGCCGCCGTGCTGGAGCGCGAGGATCCCCGGGACGTCTTTATCTCCAACAAAGCGGGAAGTCTTGACGATCTTGCGGCCGGCAGCGTCATCGGCACGGCGTCCTTGAGGCGCCAGGCGCAAATACTCCACCGCCGTCCGGACCTCTCAGTTAAGCCGTTTCGCGGCAACGTCGAGACCCGGATAAAAAAACTGGAAGCGGGAGAGGTCGACGCGACGCTGTTGGCGCTGGCCGGGCTCCGGCGGTTGGGTCTCGCCGAGGCTGCGACCGAGATACTGGAAACGGACACGCTTTTACCGGCGGTAGGACAAGGGGCCATCGGCATTACCTGCCGCGACGACGAGGAAACGGTCCGGTTGCTTCAGGCCGTCAACCATGGCCCCACCTGGCAACGGCTGACCGCCGAACGGGCGATGCTGGCGGCGCTCGACGGGTCGTGCCGGACGCCGATCGGCGGGCTGGCGGAAATAGACGAGGGCGGGGGTCTTCGGCTTAGGGGGCTGGTTGCCAGGCCCGACGGCTCGGAACTTTTCCAGACCTCGCGCTCAGGCGCGGTGGCCGACGCCGAGGCCATGGGCCGGGATGCGGGCGAGGAATTGCGTGAGCGCGCCGGTCCCGGTTTTTTCGAGTGAGCACGCCTATGCGCCTGCTGATTACCAGATCCTCCGAAGACGCCGAACCGCTAATGGTGCTTCTCGGCGAACGCGGCATCGAGACCGTCCTTGAACCGCTTATTTCGGTCACCGACCTGGAAGGGCCGGCACTGGACCTGGACCGGGTCCAGGCGCTGCTGGTCACCAGCGCCAACGGAATCCGCGCTTTCGCCCGCCGCCAACCCGACCGCGACCAGGCCGTCTACGCGGTCGGCGACGCTTCGGCCAGGGCGGCCAGGGCGCTTGGGTTTGGAGACGTCTTCAGCGCCACGGGCGACGTCGCCGCCCTGGCGGCGCTGGTCCGGGCGGAACTGGACCCGAAAGGGGGCGCGCTCCTCCATGTCGCCGGAACCCATGTCGCCGGCGATATTTCGGGGGAACTGGAAAAGGCGGGGTTCGAGGTTCGCCGCGAGGTCCTTTACGAGGCCCTGGCGGCGGAAGCTTTCAGCCCCGAAACCCAGGAAGCCCTCCGCACCGGGGCTGTCGACGGGGTTCTTTTGTTTTCGCGCCGCAGCGCCGGGCTTTTCACCGGCCTGGTGACGGGGGCGGGGCTTTCCGGGGCATGTGAAAGGCTCTCGGTTTATTGCCTGAGCCCGGCGGTTGCCGAAAAGGTCCGGGGCCTCCCTTGGCTGGGCGTCATCGTCGCCGACGAGCCCAATCAGGACGCGCTTTTAAAGGCCATTGCGACGGGCATTTAGCGGCCCAAGCTTTTTGTTTCTCCCTATCCCTGATAATCTTGGGCCGTCATTCTCAGAGGGAAACGCCCATGAGCAAGGCTCCTAAAGCCAAAAAGGCGAAGACAAAAGCGGCCGCCAAGGCGGAGACGCCGACGGCCCAGGCTGCGGAGACGCCGCCCCGGGCCGGCGCACGGGAAATAAGACCCGGCGCCGGCAAACGGGTACTCGGCCTGATCGCCTTTATTTTGATTATTGCCGGCATCATCTACGGGGCCCGGCCGCTGTGGTCCCCCATCATCGCCCCTTATGTTTCCGGCCTTCAGCCCCAAACCGGGGACACCCCGGCTGCCGGGGCCCCGGCCGAGACGGCCCCTGGAGACAAGGCTTCCCTTGAGGAAATGGAGTCCGAGCGCCAGCAGATGCAGGGTGAGATGAACCGCTTGATGGCGCGGATGGAATCCATCGAGACTTCCGTTGAGGAAGTCAAAAAAATGATCAGTGCGACAGCCGGGCCCCGGGGCGAAGACGGGGGCGAAGACGGCCAGGGCCCGTCCCTGGTGGCCCTATGGGAACGTCTGAACGAGCTTGAGAAAAGCGGGGATACGCTCAATTCGCTCATCGAGCGCATTGACCAGATGGAGAAAGAGGGCGCCGCCGGTAATACCGCCGCCTCGCCCGGGGCATCAACCGGGGCTTCGGGGATCGGCCAGGCGAAGGCGCTGGTGCTGGTGGTGGCGAGCCTTAGGGAGGCCATTGCCAAGGACACGCCTTATAGGGGCGCGCTCGAATCCCTGGAAGCGATTGCCGCCGACAACCCGGACATTAAAACCGCGGCTGTTCTGCTGGCCGAGAACGCCAAGACGGGCATTCCCACCCTGGCCACCCTCAGGGGCCGGTTTGACGGCCTCGCCGGGAAAATCGTCCAGGCGTCCAAAACCCTGGAGGAAAAAGGCTGGATGGAACGCGCCGCCAACCGGATCACCTCGCTGGTGACCTGGCGCCGGGTTGACGGCCATGAAAAGGGGACGTCCGTTGACGCCATCGTCGCCCGCGCCGAAGCGCGCCTCAAGGAGGGTAATTTGCCCGCCGCCGTCAAGGTTCTGGAGGACCTTTCGGGATTCGAGAAAGCGGCCATAAGGGCGGCGCCGTGGCTTCGCGACGCAAAGGCGCGCGTCACCGCGGAACGGGCCGTCGCCACCCTTCACGTGTACACCCTATCCCTGTTGAAGCCGGTAAAAGAGTAACGCCCATGTTGCGCGCCTTGGTGTTTTTCATAATTCTCGGATTCGCCCTCTGGGGGACGGTCACGTTGATGGACCATCCCGGCGTGGTTTCCCTTGAATGGGGCGGCTACCGGGTCGACACGTCCTTTGTGCTGTTGCTCGGCGCGGTCGCGCTGATCGCCTGCGTGACGGCATTGGCTTACCGGTTCTGGGGCTATCTCCGCCGGGCGCCGGGGCAATTGGCGTGGGCGTGGCGCGCCAAGCGCCGGCAACGGGGATATCAGGCCTTGACCCGGGGCATGGTGGCGGTGGCCGCGGGGGACGCCAATGAAGCCCAGCGCCAGGCCAAAAGAGCCGACGGCCTGTTGGATGCCCCGCCGCTGACCATGCTTGTGTCGGCCCAGGCCGCCCAAATGAAGGGCGACGAAAAGGCGGCCAACGTTTTTTTCCAGGCCATGATGGAACGGCCGGAAACGGAATTTCTGGGGCTCAGGGGCCTGTTGAACCAGGCCATCAAGCGCGGCGACAAATACGAGGCCCTGACCCTTGCCCGCAAGGCTCATCGCCTGCAGCCGAAAAGCAAATGGGTGGCGGCCAACATGTTCGACCTGCAAACGCGGACCGGCCAATGGCTGGACGCCCGGGTCACCTGCGACGACCTTGGGCGCCGTAAACTGATTGACGGCGCCGAGGCCAAGCGCAGAAAGGCGGTGCTCAGCTATCAATTGAGCCTGGAGGCCAAAGGGGTGGGCTTGACGGACGACGCGCTCGATCATTTGCGGCAAGCCAACAAACTGGCGCCCGATTTCATCCCCGCCGTGGCCGATCTGGCCGAACGCTGGGTGGCGGATGGAAAGCCCGCCAAGGCCGCCAAGATCATCGAGGAAACCTGGAAAGGCTCGCCCCATCCTTCGCTGGTAGAGCCCTATTGGGCGGCACGGGCGGCATCGGAAGCCCTGGACCGGGTGCGGGCCACGGAAAGATTGGCCAAACACAACCCGCAACACCTTGAAAACCACATTGCCCTTTCCCGTGCCGCGCTGGCGGCGCAGCTCTGGGGCGAGGCCAAGAAGCACCTGGAAAACGCCATGGCCGCCGCCGAGGCCCCCGGGGGTGGGGTGCCGGCCCGTATTTGCCGGATGATGGCGGAACTGGAGGAAAACGAAAACGCAGACACCGGCCGGGCGCGTGAATGGCTGATGCGGGCGTCGGAGGCCCCTCAAGACCCGGCATGGGTCTGCGACCATTGCGGCAACACGGTCGGTCAATGGTCCGTGGTTTGCGGCAAGTGCGAGGATTTCGACAGCTTTTTCTGGCGAACCCCTTCTTCCATCGCCAGCCTGCCGGAAACCGATGGAGGACGCCAAGACCAACCCGCGCTTCCCCCCGGCGGGGCCGAGGCCGGTTGACGGGCGATCGCGACAGATGACCGTTTCGCCATCACCCGTTCGCACCTACCGCGATTTCATCGCCGGCCGGCCGCTCTATGCCAAGGCCCGCGACGTGGCCCGCGACGCCCTGATCAGGGCGCTTTCCCCTGGCTCGTTTCGGGCGCGCTCGCCGGACGGAGAGGAGAACTGGATCCGGTTTCCCTTCTACCACCACATCTTCGACGACGAACGCGAGGATTTCCGCCGCCAGTTGGATTTCATGAAGGGCCAGGGCGATTTCATCGGCCTCGACGACGCGGTGGCGATGCTGGCGGCGGGCGATCCCATTGACGGGCGTTATTTCTGCGTCACCTTCGACGACGGCTTCAAAAACTGGATAACCAACGCGGTGCCGATTCTGGTTGATTGTCAGGCGCCGGCGGCGTTCTTCGTCGTCACCCGCTATATCGGCACGTCCTTGGAAGACGACCGGGATTTGCTGTTGGGGTTCTATGAAAGCGGCGATTTGTTGATGGAGTTCCTGGATTGGGACGATTGCCGGACTTTGGCGGACGCCGGCATGACCATCGGGTCGCACACCATGAACCACGTTCATCTGGCGGAACTTGACGACTCCGGGGCCGAGGCCGAGCTCAGGGGATCGAAGGAAGCCATCGAGGCCGAACTGGGCCGGGCCTGCGATCATTTCTGTTGCCCCTTCGGGCGCGAAAACATCGACTATCTGCCCGGCCGCGATCCCGACCTGGCCCGGCGGGCGGGGTATAAATCGTTCCTTACGACCGATCGCGGCAAAGCCGAAGCCGGGGCGTCGCCAATGAAAATTCGCCGCGACCACCTGTTGGCGGGCTGGGGCGATCACCAGCTCCGGTATTTCTTTTCGCGTTAAACGGACCATGAACCAAACCCGGAAAGGCACCACCACCATAAGGGACGCTTCCTTTGACGACTGTCGGGAAGCATGCGCGCTGTTGGCCCGTCTCGGCCTGACCATGCCGGCCGGCGATCAGGCGGTGGACGCCTATTTCAACAACTTGTGGCGGGACAACCCGGCCATGAAAGCGGCAAAGTCCAAACCGGCGCTTGGTTGGGTATTGGAAGACGCCGGAAAAATGGTCGGTTTCTTCGGCAGCCTGCCCCTGCTTTACGAATTCGACGGCCATCCGATTATCGTTTCCGACGCCAGCCTGTGGGGTGTGGAGGAGGCTTACCGAAGCGAAACCCCGCGCTTGGCAGACGCTTATTTCGGTCAACAAAATGTGGATTTATTGATGGTGACGACGGCCATCAAGCCGACCGGCCGCCTGTTCGAGCGTTATGGCGCCGATCGCCTGCCGCAACCGGACTTCGATCAAATTCTTTATTGGATTATCGATGCCCCGGGGTTTCTCAGGGCGGGGCTGAAGAAAAAAGGGCATGGCGGGGCCGCTTCGTGGTTCGGCGGTCACGCCGGCGGCATGGTGCTGAACGCGCAAATGCGCCTCGCCGGCCGCCGGCCCTATGCGCCCCTCGGAGAGACGACCGTCATCAGGACCGGGGAAATCGATGATTCATTTGACGATTTATGGCGCCGCAAACTTTCGGAATATCCGGGGCGGCTGCTTCGACGCCGGGATGCGGCTTCCCTTAAATGGCACTTCGGTTTTGGCCGCTTCGCCGAGGACGCCAGAATTCTTTGCTATAGGCGAAAGGGACGGCTCGACGGCTATCTGGCGCTGGTTCGTGATGACGCGCCGGAAATCGGCCTGAAACGCCTCAAGATCGCCGATCTTTTCGTCGCCGGCGACGACGAGGCGACGGTCAACGCGCTGTTGGCCGCGGCTTACGAATATGGGCTGGCCAAGCGCTGTCACGTGCTGGAAATCATCGGCCTCACGGAAAACCTTCGCGGTTTGGTAAAATCCCACAAGCCCTATGACCGGCCGATGGAAACGTTTCCCTTTTATTTCAAGGCATTGAACCCGGACCTGGCGGGGCCCTTGGCGTCGGCAACGGGCTGGTACGTCACCGCCTTCGACGGCGATACCGCTTTATTGTAAAGTGGTGTAGGTTTCGCCCCATCGTTTCCAAGCGTACGCCGCCTTAGCTCAGTTGGCAGAGCATCGCATTCGTAATGCGGGGGTCGCAGGTTCGAGTCCTGCAGGCGGCACCATTTCCCCCCTTCCTCCTCAAGCCCCGGGTTCTTAATGAAAACAACCCTGTTGGTGATGACGCTGAACGAGATCGACGGCATGAAAGCCATCATGCCGAAGATCGAACCCGGCTGGGTCGACCAGATCGTCGTCTGCGACGCCGGCTCCACCGACGGCACGGTGGAATGGGCCGAGGCCCAGGGCTACACGGTCCACGTCCAGAAAAAGAAGGGCTTCCGGCAGGGATATTACGAGGTCTGGCCCCTGGTCGAAGGCGACGTGGTCATCACCTTCAGCCCCGACGGCAACTCCATACCTGAAAAGATTCCGGAACTGGTGGCGAAGATGCGCGAAGGGTACGACATGGTGATCGCGTCCCGCTACCTGGGCGACGCCACCAGCGAGGACGACGACATGGTCACCGCCTTCGGAAACTGGCTGTTCACGCGGACGGTCAATCTTTTATTCGGGGGAAATTACACGGACGTCATGGTCATCTACCGGGCCTACAGGAAAGACCTGATCTCGCGGCTGGAGTTGGACAAGGACGATGATTTCATTTTCCCCGAGAAGCTGTTTTTCAACATCCACCGGGGCACCAGTTGGGAGCCGCTATTGTCGGTTCTGGCGTTGAAATACGGCTATAAAATCGGCGAAATCCCGGCGTCCGAGCCGCCCCGCATCGGCGGCGAGAGGAAGCTCAAGGTCTTAAAATGGGGCGGCGCGTACTACACCCAGTTCTGGATCCAGTTTCTGACGCCGAAAAAGAAATCCCGGCTCAAGAATCCCTAAACGGTTTCAGCACGTCTTCGGCGCGGGCCAGGTCGTCGGGCGTGCCGATGTCGATGAACGGCGCATCCGAAACGACGGCGCCCAGCGTCCCAGGCTCAAACGCCTGAAACACGTCCCGTTCCAGGGACGGGCCTTCCATGGCGCCGATTTTGTCCACCATGGCGGCGCTGAACAGGTAGACGCCTGCGTTGATAAGGCCTGGGCCCCGCTCGGTCTCGTCCTTTTCCAGGAATTTCAGAACCCGGCCTTCAGGGGAAAGAATGACGCGCCCAAAGGCGGCGGTGTCCTCGACCCCTGTCACAAGGATCGAGGCCTCGGCCCCCGATTTTTCGTGGCCCTCGGTGAAATCGCAAAGATCGGCGCCGGTGAAGCTGTCGCCGTTCATGACCATGACCGGGTCGGTTTCCATATGGTCGCGGAGGAAGCGGATGGCGCCGGCGGTGCCCTGCGGCTCGGGCTCGATGGCGGTGACCATGTCCATCCCTTCCGGCGGATGGCTTTCCAGATATTCCACCACCTTCGCCGCCAAGTGGCCGAGGCCCAAAACCACCCGCCGGGCGCCGAAGTGCCGGAGACGTCCGAGGAAAAAATCGAGAAACGGAGTGCCGCCGATGGGGGCCAGAAGCTTGGGCGTTTGGCCGAGGGTTTCCTGGATACGGGTGCCCAGCCCGCCGGCGAGGATAACAACATCGGTATGGTTGAGGCAGGTTTTGGGGGCGGCCATGGGAACAAGGCTCAAACGTTCGCGTAATTGGAATTCTGGAGGATTCGATAGCCCTTGATCAGCTCACGGATGCCGTCGTCGAGCGAATATTCCGGCTTGTAGCCGGTGGCCTCGATCTTTTCGTTGGAAACGATGTAGTCCCGCTTGTCCGGGTCCTTGCCGATGGCGTCTTCTTCGACCGTGAAACCGGGGACGTGTTCCTGGATTTTTTCGCAAAGCTGCAACTTGGAGAGATTGGCGTCGGACAGGCCCACGTTATAGGGGCCTCCCTTCATGGCCTCGAAGTTTTCGAAAGCGTGCAAAAACGCCCGGGCCACGTCGCGGACATGGATGTAGTTGCGCTTGAAGTGGCTTTCGAACAGCACCAGCTTGCCGGTGGTGACGGCCTGGTAGACGAAGTCGTTGACCAGAAGATCGATCCTGGGACGCGGCGACATCCCGAACACGGTGGCCAAACGGAAACTGAGGGCGTTTTCGTGCTCCAGCACGGCGGTCTCGGCGGCGACCTTGTCGCGGCCGTAGAGCGAGATGGGATTCAAGGGCGTTTCCTCGGTGCACATTTTATCGCCTTCGCCGATGCCGTAGCCCGAGTTGGTGTTGGGCAGAAGTACCCTTTGATCCTTGGAAAGCAGTCCCACCAGCATCTTGACGGCTTCTAAGTTGGTGCTGGTGGCGTCCTTGGGGTGCTTGTCGCAGATCGGCGCGCCAACAAGCGCCGCCAGCGGAACGACCATGTCGGCGTTCTTGATCAGGGGCTTCAGCGTTTCCTTGATGCGCGCGTCGCCCTCGATGACGTCGAAGCGGGGATGATGGCAGACGCCGGCGAGCCCGGTCTGAGAGTACATGAAATTATCCAGCACCGTGACGCTGTGGCCCGAATGCAGGAACAAGGGCACCATCACCGAGCCCAAGTACCCGGCGCCGCCGGTGACGAGAATTTTGTGGCCTTCAGCCATTATTCAATCAGCCTTTAATCCCGTTCAGCACGTCCCGCAACTTGCCAATCTGCTCCGCCAGGTCGAAAGGATGGTTGCCGACGAAAAACCCGCGGTCATGGGCCATGTTGGCATTTGCCAGCTCGCCCACGCAATCGTGGTCGAAATACTTGATCGCATCGTGGCGCGGGAAACAACCGCCGGTGATCATCCTGTACCCGATGCCGGCTTTTTTCAGGGGCGCGAAGACATCGGCCCGCGCGAGCCCCGAATCCGGGCGGACGATGATGGGGAAACAGAAAGACGAGCTTTTGCCGTGTTCACGCTGGATTAGGAATCGTTCGTCGCCCTCGAAAAGTTTCTGGAAAAGCTTCAGGTTCTTGCGCCTTTCCGCCGTCATGGCGGGCAGTTTCCTTAGCTGCTCGGTTCCGACAGCGCCGTTGATTTCCTGCGGGCGCACGTTATAGCCGGGAATGACGAACCGGTAGGCCTCGGCGAAGCTGTCGTCACCGGGCTCGAACAAATCCAGGCCGTCGGGCAGGTCCCTGATCCATCCGTGCGCCCGGATGACGCGGGCGAGCCCGTCCAATTCCGCATCGTCGGTGGTCAGCATGCCGCCCTCGCCGGTCGAGATGTGGTGCGAGAAAAAGAAACTGAAGGTCGAGACGTCGCCGAAGGTGCCGGTCTTTTTTCCGCCTGATTTACCTGGCAGTTCGGCGTCCAGCGATTCGCAGTTGTCTTCCAGGAAATAGAGCCCGTGTTCGCCGGCGAACGCCCGGATCACGTCCAGCGCCGCCGGATTGCCGAGAATGGAAACGGCGACGACGGCGCGGGTCTTCGGCGTCAGCGCGGCCGACAATTGCGACACGTCCATGTTGAGCGTCTCCAGCTCGACGTCGACGAAACGCAGTTTCAGCCCGTATTGCTGCAAAGGATGATACGTGGTGGCCCACGAAATGGCCGGGACGATAACCTCGTCGCCGGGCTCAAGGGGGCGGTCTTTCTTGTGGTTGAGGGCGGCCACGGCGACCAGGTTGGCCGATGAGCCGGAATTGACCATGACGGCATGGTTGCGGCCGTGGTAATCGGCGAAGGCGCGCTCGAAGGCCTCCACCTCCGGGCCCATGGTGTAGCGGCCGCTGTTGACGACCCGTTCGATGGCGGCGCGTTCCTCCGGTCCCCAAGTGTCGGCGGCCAGGTCCCAGAACAACGCGGCCACTAGAACGGCCCCCTGAAGGCGGCCTCGTGGGGAAGCGTCGGCTCGGCGTCGGGCATCCATTCGGGCGCGTCGGGCCGCACCATGGCGTGCGCCCGGCTGGCGATGGTGGCGGCGTTGGGATAGAAATCTTTCTCCAGGGCCGGTGTGGTGGGGCACGTGGTCGGCGCGTATCCCATGCGGCCGACGGCCAAGGGCTTGCCCGATTGCCGCTCACAGACGGCGGCGACGATCTCGGCCCCGGCGCCGGCCGTGGTCCAGGCGTTGTCGACGACCAGGAGCCTCTCGGTGCGCCCGGCGGCGGCGGCGATGGTATCGGTGTCCAGCGGCAGCAGCGATACCGGGTCCAAGACCTCGGCGGATATGCCGGCGTCCGCCAGCAGGTCCCGGGCGGCCAGGCATTCGACCACCATGTAGGAGACGCCGACCAGGGTGATGTCCGTGCCCTCGGCAACGACGCGGGCCTGGCCGAATTCGACCGTATAGGGGTCTTCGGGGACCGGCGCGTCGGTGGAATACAAAAGCCGGTGTTCGACGAAAATAACCGGGTTGTTGTCGCGGATGGCGGCGGTCATGGTGCCCTTGGCGTCATAGGCGTTGGTCGGCGCCACCACCTTGAGCCCCGGCACGTGCATGAACATGGCGTGCAGGCCTTGGCTGTGCTGCGCGCCCTGGCCCCAGGACTTGCCGATGATGGAGCGCGATACCATCGGCACGCTGACCTGGCCGCCGTACATGTAGTGCGCCTTGGCGGCCATGTTGATGAGCTGGTTCATGCACAGCATCAGGAAATCCATTCGGATGTGGACGTGAATGGGGCGCATCCCCGCCATGGCGGCGCCGATGGCGATACCGGTGACGGCGTCTTCGCTGAGCGGCGTGTCCATGATGCGGCGGCGGCCGAATTTTTCGACCAGGCCCCGGGTGGTGCCCTGGATGGCCTTGTGGTCGTCAACGTTGAGGCCGATGACGAAGACTTTTTCGTCCCGCTCCATTTCCTGCTCGACGGCTTCTTGAAGAGCGTCCACGTAGGAAAGCGTGCGCGGGCCCTTAGTCGGCGAAGACATGGCTGAAAAGCTCCTCCGGTTCGGGCCACGGGCTTTGTTCGGCGAAGTCCACGGCTTCGGAAATCCGTTTGTCGACGTCTTCGTCAATGGCGGTGCGTTCGGCGTCTTCCAGCATTTTGCCGACGGCCGCCACCTGGTCATTGGCCAGCCAGGTCTCCAGCTCGGCGCGCGTCCGGTAGCCGTCGTCGTAATCTTCATTCGGCCCGACGTGTTCCCGCCAGCGGTAGGTCTTGCATTCCATGAACTGCGGTCCTTTGCCGTTACGGATGTCGTTCACCGCCTTTTCCGCCACGCCCCGGATGGCGAAGACGTCGTCTTCGGCAAGCTCCGTGGTGAGGATGCCGTAGGTGCGGACCCGTTCCGAGAGCCGCTCGGTCGCCCACCGGTTTTCGATCGGGGAATGAATGGCATAGCCGTTGTTTTCACAGACGAAAAGGACCGGCAGCTTGTGCAGCGACGCGAAATTGAGGGTTTCCGAAAAAACCCCTTCCTCGGTGGCGCCGTCGCCGAAGAAGCTAACGACCATACGGCCCTTGCCCTCGCTCTGAAGCGCAAACCCGTACCCCGCCGCGATCGGGATGGTCGTGCCGACCACCGCCGACATGCCCATGACGCCGGCCGCCATGTCGACCAGGTGCATGGAGCCGGCCTTGCCGGCGGCGCAGCCGCCTCCCTTGCCGTAAAGCTCCGCCATCATCCGGTTCAAGTCGCCGCCCTTGGCCAGATAGGCGGCATGCCCCCGGTAGGTGGCCGAAATCACGTCGCCCGCGTCGAGGACGTCGCAGACGCCGACGGACACCGATTCCTGCCCGATGGAGAGATGCACCGGGCTCTTGATCTTGTCGGAGGGATAGAGCCGGGCGATTTCCTCTTCCGTCCGCCGGATCAGGCGAAGCGAGCGGTAAACCCTGACCAGCGTTTCCGAATCGGCAGGGACATTTCCACTCATCGGCCTTCTCTATGGAAAAGACCGCCCGGCGGCCCGGCAGCCGGGCGGTTCGTTTGAATTGGTTCGCCGCGCCGCTCGCCGGCTAGCGCCGTTGCCCGAACAATCTCAGAAGCATCAAGAACAGGTTGATGAAATCCAGATAGAGCGTCAACGCCCCCATGATCGCCTTCTTGGTGGTGGTGCCGGCGCTGTCTATTTCCGAATACAGGTTCTTGATCTTCTGGGTGTCGTAGGCGGTCAGCCCGACGAACACCAGAACGCCGATCACCGAAATCACGAAATGCATGACCGTGCTTTGCAGGAACATGTTGACGATGCTGGCGATGATGATGCCGATCAGGCCCATGAACATGAACGAGCCCAGCCCGGTGAGGTCGCGCTTGGTGGTGTAGCCGTAAAGGCTCATGCCGGCGAAGGTGCCGGCGGTGATGAAGAACACGCGCGCGACGGAGGCCCCGGTATAGATGAGGAAGATATGCGCCAGGGACAGCCCCATGACCGCCGAAAAGCCCCAGAACACGGCCTGCGCCGTTGACGGGCTCATCCGGTTGATGCCGAACGAAAGCGCCAGCACGAATCCCAACGGCGACAGCATGGCGATCCAGGCCAGCATGGTCGGCTGCAGGAGGCCCTCCGGCGACGTCGTGTAAAGAAGATTGAGGATTGCCGGCGTGTTGGCGGACCCATAGGCGATGATGCCGGTCAGCGCCAGGCCCGACGCCATGTAGTTGTAAACGCGGAGCATATACTCCCTGAGGCCGACGTCTATTTGGGCGGCCTCGGCTTCGGCCCGGGTCATCTCGCCGGTGCGAAGCGTGAATTTTCCGTCAGGTTCGAGAGCCATGAAAAACTCCTGTCATTTGATCTAATGTGGTGAACCCACTTGCGGCTATATATGGCACAAAACGGCCCCGGATCAACACTTTGAAGTCCGCGTTCAGCGGTTTGTTACGGGCAAGGCCGGAATTCGGCGTTCCTCCTTGTTTAGCACCCCGCCCATTTCCGCCGTTGAAGGGGGGCCTGCACCGGGGTAAACAAGGGGTGCGGACGGGCAAGGCCCGGACCGGGATAAAAACAAGGGGTCGGCCACCCTGGAAACACCGGCGCCAAGGACCGCCTTTAAAAATGACACCGTTCAGATTTTCTCATTCCGACGCCGGAGATTGGGCCGGGATCGCCAAGAACCTGGCCAAGGGCCTGACGGGCGACGATGCCGGCGGCGATGAATCCTTTCTCGGCTTCCTTTACGTCACCGACGCGATCGCCGAAGACCTGGGCTCCATCCTCACCTATCTTCGCCAGACCACCGGCATCGAGGACTGGGTGGGGACCGTCGGTATGGGCATTTGCGCGTCCGGCATCGAGTATTTCGACCGGCCGGCGGCGGTGGCGATGGCGGCCCCGCTGCCGAAGGAAAGTTATTTCATCTTTCCCACCATCGAGAAGGGGACCGAAGACCTTTCCGCCGAGGGCCAGGCCTGGATCGAAAACCGGACACCGCCCTTCGGCATCGTTCACGGCGACCCCAACAACCAGGGCACCGCCGGCTTGATCGAGGAATTGGGCATCAAGACGTCCGGGTTCCTGGTCGGTGGGCTGAGCGCGTCCAGGGGCGCCCACGCCCAGATCGCCGGCCAGGTGACCGAAGGCGGCATTTCCGGCGTCATGTTTTCGTCCGCCGTCGAGGTCGCCACGGGCTTGAGCCAGGGCTGCCTGCCGGTGGCGGGCTTCCACGTGGTCTCCGACAGCCTGGATAACATCATCATCGGGCTGGACGGGGAAAAGGCGCTCGACGTGTTCAAGTCGGACGTCGGCGAATTGCTGGCCCGTGACCTGGGCCGGGCCGCCGGTTACATCCATGCCGCGTTTCCCATCGAAGGCTCCGATACGGGCGATTACCTGGTCCGCAACCTGGTCGGCATAGACCCCGAACGCGGCTGGCTGGCCGTCGGCGGAGAGGTCGAGGCCGGCGACCGGGTGATGTTCGTCCGCCGCGACCCCAAAAGCGCCGAGCAGGACCTGACTTCGATGATCAAAAACCTGAAGAACCGGTTGCCGGGCCCGCCCCGGGGCGGCCTGTATTTCTCCTGCGTCGCCCGCGGCCCCAATATGTTCGGCGACGAAGGCAAGGAATTATCCCTGATCCGGGACCTGATGGGAGACTTCCCGTTGGTCGGCTTTTTCGGCAACGGCGAAATTTCCAACAACCGCCTTTACGGCTATACGGGCGTGCTGGCGCTTTTCCTGTAAAGATTTCGTGAAAAAGTCCCTCGCCCGGATAAGGGCTCGGTGTACTTTTTCCCGGAAGCAACCAAAGTCAAATCCACCCTTGAGGCGGCTCTACGGGTGGAT
This sequence comes from uncultured Thalassospiraceae bacterium, assembly GCA_964626025.1. Taxonomy (GTDB): domain Bacteria; phylum Pseudomonadota; class Alphaproteobacteria; order Rhodospirillales; family Casp-alpha2; genus Casp-alpha2. The sequence continues at coordinate 27,437 of CAZVFL010000003.1, read as the reverse complement.
TTTATTTTTTTTAGTTCGATCCGGAAAAACGGTCCGGATCGAACTTCATAAATTTAAGGGGAAAAAGGTGATGGGCCGCCCCAAGCAGGGCAATCGCATTTGGCATGGGAACGGATTTCCCACCCGCCTCATGCTGAGGAGGCCGCCCTCACCCTGAGCCGCGCGCCTCTCCTTCGACAGGGCCTGCGGTCCGCTCAGGATGAGGCGCGCGAGTCGAAGAGGGCGGCCATCTCGAAGCATGCCGCGCCCATATGCGATAGCCTGGCCGCCCCAAGCCTTTTTCCTCCGTGTATCAAAACTGAAAAAAAGTACACTGAGCGTAGCGAAGGACTTTTTTTCAAAGGTTTGGTGGCCATGCATCTGAACGAACTGGGCCGGACCGGCATCAAGGTCAGCCGCATCTGCCTCGGCACCATGACCTTCGGCGAGCAGAACTCAAAAGCCGAAGGCCACCGCCAACTGGACATGGCCTTCGATCACGGCGTCAACTTCCTGGATACGGCGGAAATGTATTCCTTTCCCTCCAAGCCTGAGACCCAGGGGTCGACGGAAAAAATCATCGGCACCTGGATGAAGGCCAGGAAAAACCGCTCGGTCGTGATCATCGCCACCAAGATCACCGGGCCCGGCTCGGGCCTCAAGTATATCCGCGGCGGCGATCTCGGGTTCGGCAGGAAGCAGGTGTCGGACGCCGTGGAACTCAGCCTGAAAAGGCTGGGCACGGATTATATCGACCTCTATCAGACCCACTGGCCGGAACGCCCGGCCAATTATTTTGGCAGGCTCGATTACCAACACTCCGAAAGCGCCGATTTCACGCCGATGGAGGAACAACTGGACGCCTTCGCCGAACAGGTCAAGGCCGGCAAGATCCGCGCCTTCGGGGTTTCCAACGAGACCGCCTGGGGGCTGATGAAGTTCCTGGAAATTGCCGACAGGACCGGCCTTCCCCGCGTTGCCAGCATCCAGAACCCCTACAGCCTGATCTGCCGGACCTTCGAGGTCGGCCTCTCGGAAGTGGCGATCCGCGAGGACTGCGGGCTTTTGGCGTATTCGCCGCTGGCCTTCGGCGCCTTGAGCGGCAAGTACCTGGGCGGAAACGAGCCCAAGGGCTCCCGCCATGCGCTGTTTCCCGAGTTCGGGCGTTACTTCAAGCCCGACGCGGTCAAGGCGACGGAGAAATACGTGAAGCTGGCCCGGGACCACGATCTCGAGCCTTCGCAAATGGCGCTGGCCTTCGTCAACTCGCGCCGGTTCCTGACATCGAACATCATCGGCGCGACGACCACGGAACAGCTTCAATCCAACCTGGCGTCGGAAGACATGGCCCTTTCCGAAGACGTTGTCGCCGGCATCGAGGCCATTCACGCCGAGCACGCCAATCCGGCTCCTTAAGGGGGGGAGAGACCCGTGCGTCTTTTCGTCGGCATTGCTTTTCCCGAAGACATCCGGGCGTGTTTGGATAAGCTTTCAGGCGGGCTCTCGGGCGGGCGCTGGGTTAGACCTGAAAACCTGCATTTATCGTTAAGGTTCATCGGCGAGGTCCCGGGCGGCGACGAACGGGACATCGGCCAGGTCTTGCGGGCGGTCGGCGGCCCGGTCTTCGACCTGGCGCTCAAAGGCCTCGGGTGTTTCGACCGCCGCGGCCGGGTCCACGCCGTGTGGGCCGGCATCGAGGCGTCGGAACCGCTGATGCGGCTCCAGAGCAAGGTGGCGGCGGCCCTGGTCCGCTCGGGGATGGAGCCCGAACACCGAAAATTCAAGCCCCACGTGACCCTGGCGCGCTTTAAGGGCGCCCCGGCCGGGGACGTCGGCCGTTATCTGGAATCCGTCGGCGAGTTCACCGCCGGCCCTTTCCCGGTCAATCACTTCACGCTTTATAGAAGCCACCTGGGCTCGGGCGGGCCGCACTACGAAGCGTTGGCGGATTATCCGCTGAAGGGTTAGGGGGTTGATGCACGAGATCCCTGCTTGGTAGCAGGAGTCGCCGCAAATCCTCCGCTGTGCTACCTTCGATGGCAATAACGATAAAAAAAATCCTTTCAGGGAGGATTGAACGATGGCGATGACAACGGACGGTGCCGTCGATCTTTCACGGCACCATACCCCCGAGGACCTGTCGGACCGGGTTGCGCTCTTTTTCGTGAAGGTTCTGCGCTTTTTTGCCGATACTTTCTTCGCCAAACGATATGGCCACCGGGCCATCGTTCTGGAAACCGTCGCCGCCGTTCCCGGCATGGTCGGCGGCGCCTTGCAACACTTGCGGGCCTTGCGGCGCATGGAGGACGATCAAGGTTGGATTCGCATTCTGCTCGACGAGGCCGAAAACGAACGCATGCACCTGATGACCTTCATGCATATCGCCAAGCCCAGTCGGCTGGAGCGATTTTTGGTCCTTATCACCCAGGGGGTGTTCTACAATTTCTTCTTCGGGCTTTACTTGGTCTCGCCCAAGACCGCGCACCGGGTCGTCGGTTACTTCGAGGAAGAGGCGGTCGTCAGCTACACCCAGTACCTGGAAGAGATCGATGCCGGACGGCACGAAAACGTACCGGCGCCCCAGATTGCCATAGATTACTGGAACCTGGCGCCCGATGCGCGACTCGGGGACGTTGTGCGGGTGATTCGCGACGACGAGGCGGGCCACCGGAACGTCAACCACGAGTTCGCCAACGCGATTAAACGTGGTGACCGGGCGGTTGTTGCTTAAGGGCCGCCCCTTGACATCCGTTGCCCGCTGACCCTTTCCAGGTCAATCACTTCACGCTCTACCGAAGCCACCTTAGCAACGACGGATCGCACTACGAGGCGCTGGCGGACTACCCGCTGGAGGGTTAGGGGGGTTGACGGCCCGAACCCGCCGGTGTCCGCTTTTGACCCGAAGCGGACAAAAAGCCTGTCATGAAACCGAAGCGTAATTTCCGCCCGTATTTAGATATACTGGGGTGTCAAATTTTTGGGGCGGGAGGGAAGCGATGCTAAATGCATTCGATTGGCCGACAATCATTATCGCTATTGTTGCGATTTTGGCTTTGATTGTGAGCCTTTGGACAAGCAAACAGGCATATGCGACATCTCAAGCCAACCTAATAACAACCTTCCTTGAGAGGTATGGCTCAATAGAGATGTACAAACATCTAGCTGCTTTAGGGAAATTTGAGAGAGAAGAGGAACCGTTGCTCCACTATCTGGTCCGGCTGGTAGAAGAACCAAATGACCTAGATGATGACGATGTTGAGAATGCACAAAGATACATCAATGGGTGGGGTGATAAACTCGAACCAGCTAGGCGTGACGTAACTAACTTCTATAAACGAGCATGGCGGCTTAACCAAAACGGTTACCTGAGCGATAAGGCACTGCGCGTTATCGCCGAAGGGGATGGTGTTAACCTCCTGTTTGGCGTTATTAGGCCCCTACTTTCTGCAACACGCCTCATTAAGATTTACGATGGTGAGATTCAGTCGTTTCAAAAAGACCTTTCAAGTTTTGGCTGGTTAAAAGAGTTCGAGAACTTCTTGAGCAAGGGCAGAGTTCCGAAAAAAAAGATTGATCAAAGAATCACCTGGGGGCTTATCGGTAGTGGTCTGGTCGTTTGGTCATTGCTCTATTTCGTCTGGCCACTGCATCTTGACAACATGGATTGGCATCCGAACCTTGTAACTCTAGCGGGGGGGTTACTCGGTTTTGGCCTGGGACGCCGTTTCCCTGAGAGGCCAAGCCAATAACCAATGAATTCTCCCATCACCAAAGAGAAGGCCATAGAGCTTGTCAAAGGGCCGTTAGGGGATGCGGTGCTTAAATCTGTTGCGAAATACGCAGCGCCTATTTTCTGGGAGTCACAAAGCAAAAAAAAGCCTAGTCCAATCACAAATGGAACCATGTTTCTAGCTGATTTCGGAGAGGGATGCTTTGCGGTAACGGCCAATCATGTTTACGAAGGTTATCTTAAAGACAAAGCGGAATTTCCAAAGACGACTTGCTTGATTGCCCCAGAGGCATTTGAGGCGGGAGGGAAAGACACCATACCGTTCGACTTGGAGGAACGCCTTATTGATCGGCTAGAAGATCCCGACATAGCGACGTTTAACGTTACGGAGAGTGAAGCAGAGGCTATAGGGACCACAAAAACCATGTTATGGCCACCTATCCTGCCTGAAATTGGACAGGCCGTAGTGTTCACTGGCTATCCGGGAAATGAAATTCTAGAAGTCGGGCACAGAGAACTAAGCTTTGCTCCCTTTCCAGCCTTAATGATTGCAACAAGCGTCAGCGAACAGCAGATTTCATGCCAATTTGAGCGCGAATATCTGGCCCTGGCTCCAGGATTCCAAGAACCCCGACCGCACTATGAAACGGGGGGAATGAGTGGGGGGCCTCTTTTTACCGTGATTGAACGCAATGGCATATCGCGCTGGCACCTCGGGGCTGTGATAAAGGAAGGAAATGCTTCGTTAGATATCCTTACCGCCGCACCGGCCGATTGCATTTTGCAAGACGGGCGATTACGCAGATAGAACGGAAGGGCACGATGTCCGCTTATGGCTAGGAGCGGAAATGAATAATGCCGGTGCCCGCCCCTTGACATCCGTTGCCCACCCGACTATGTTCTGTATATGTTCTATCGCACCTTTGGTGCGTGGGACGTGACGCACCTTTGGTGCGTGGGACGTCGCTCTTTGACATGGTGAATAGGAAGAAACTGGAACCGCGGCGTTTTGCTGCGCCTTGGTTTTTGTCCCTGTCCGGGCTTTGCCCGTCCGCGCCTGTTGGTTTCAAAAAGAGGACAAATAAGGACATTTCGGGATATTTCAGGACAGTCCGACCGGAATTTTCCATAATACCGGATGGCCGGCCGCTTTCCTCCGAAAGCCCGACTCAGCAGCCGAATTTACCCAGCGTGCGTTCGACCGAGCCGACGTAGGAGCCGCCGAACAACCTGACGTGCACGAGCAGCGGATAGAGGTTGTAGAGATCGCGGCGTTCCTCGAAGAAGCCGGGGCGAAGCGGCCTCAGTTCCCCATAGCGCCCGAAAAAAGCGTCGCCGAAGGTGCCGAACATGGTCGAGAACGCCAGTTCGATTTCGGCGTCGGCGTAATAGATGGCGGGATCCACGAAACCGGCGATGCGGCCCCGGTTAGCGAGCACGTTGCCGGTCCACATGTCGCCGTGAATCAACGAAGGAGATGGGGGCTCCGCCAGCCAATCGCTTAACCGGCCTGCCAGCTTTTCCAGCCTCGCCATCAGGCCCGCCTTCATGCGCCCGGCGTCCAGCGCCTGGCGGGCCATGTACAAAAGCCGCTGGTCGCGGAAGAATTCGACCCAGCGCTCTGATTGAGTGTTCGGCTGGTGGAGGCCGCCGATGACCGTATCCAACTCGAACCCGAAAGTTTCGGCCGCGACCCCATGCAGCGCCGCCAGCTTGTCGGCGGCGTCGATCTCCACGGAGTCCGTTATCCCGCCTTCGGTCTCCAGCAGACTCATCAGCAGAAGCCCGTCCGAGGCGAAAAGAACGTCCGGCACCGCGAGGCCGCCTTTGTCGCGCAGATACGTGAGCATGAAGCCTTCGAGATCGAGGCCGCTTCCTTGGTCCCCGGATTTGGCGACGATGGCTGGGCCGTCTTCCAGCGTCACCCGGCTGACGTCGCCGATGCATCCGCCGCCCATGGGCTGAAAGCGGACCGGGGCCGAGCCGGTGACCTGGGTGATGGTGTTTTTTATTTCTTGCCGCATGGCCCCGTCTCCATGCCTTTCCCGGGCTCCCTAAAGGTGCTTTTCGCGGATGTCGGCGAGCAGCCCCCGGGACGCCGCCTCGATCATGTCGAGCACGGCCTCGAAGCCGCCGCCGGCGCCGTAATAGGGATCGGGCACGTCACGCTCACCCACGTCGGGCGCGAAGTCCATGAGCAGATGAAGCCGGTGTTCCTCGCCCTGGGGGCACAGCCCGGAAAGATCGTGGCGGTTGTCCGAATCCATGGCGATCACGTAATCGAACCGCTGAAAGTCGGCGGGCTTGGCCTGACGGGCGCGCTGGCCGGAAAGATCGACTCCCCTTTTGCGTGCCGCTGCCTGGGCGCGTTTGTCCGGCGGGCTGCCGATGTGCCAACTGCCGGTGCCGGCCGAATCCGCCGATATTTGGCCGCCGAGCCCCTCGCGCTCCACCAGTGTCTGGAAAACCCCCTCGGCCGTGGGTGACCGGCAGATGTTCCCGAGGCAGACAAACAGCACCTTGACCAAAGCTCATCCCTCCCGTTGGCGTTTGCCCGTTGGCGTTTAATCGACGGGATGGATTATCATGGCCCGGGGCTTCTCCGGCAAGGGGGCCCGAGGGAATTTTATGACCGACAAAACCGGACAAAACATCGTCGTTCTTACCGGCGCCGGCGTTTCCAAGGAATCGGGACTCGATACCTTCCGCGATGCCGACGGCATCTGGTCGAAAGTGCGCGTCGAGGACGTGGCCACGCCCGAGGCCTTCGCCCGCGACCCGGTCCGGGTGCATGAATTCTACAACGCCCGGCGTTCGAAGCTGGCGGCAGGCATGGTCAAGCCCAACGCCGCGCACGAGGCGCTGGCCCGGCTGGAAGCGGAATGGCCCGGCGACGTGCTGGTCGTCACCCAGAACATCGACGACCTTCACGAACGGGCGGGCAGCAGCAATCTGCTGCACATGCACGGCGAGCTCCTGAAGATTCGCTGCAAGACCTGTGGCGAGGTCAACCGGTGGACGGGGGAGCTCAGCATCGAAGAAACCTGCCCCCATTGCGGGGTCTCGGGGGGGCTCCGGCCGCATGTCGTCTGGTTCGGCGAAATGCCGCTCGAGATGGACGGCATTTATGCCGCCCTCGACCGGTGCCGGCTGTTTTTGTCCATCGGCACGTCCGGCAACGTCTATCCGGCCGCCGGGTTCGTCGCCCACGTCATGGATGGCGGCCGGGCTCATACGGCGGAACTCAACCTGGAACCGTCGGAAGGGGCGACGCTGTTCGCCGAAACCCGTTACGGTCCCGCAACGGAGGTCGTTCCCGCCTATGTGGATAAGGTCCTGAACGAAGGCTGGTAAGGGCCGAGCCTGCCCGATGGTGCCCAGGCGTGTCAGGCCCTAAACGTCTATACTTAAGATAAACCCAATGCGGCCCTTGATTGGCTGTTTGGTTTTTGTGAAAATTAGGGGCATGGGGGTGCAACCTCAAAAACGCGCTCGAACCGCGAAGCCCGGCCAATCCAGGGATGAAACCCTGGCCTTGTTTGGCGACGTCCGGGCCCGCACCATGGAACTGGCGGCGCCGCTGACGGCGGAAGACCAGTGCATCCAGACCATGCCGGACGTCAGCCCGACCAAATGGCACCTCGCCCATACGTCGTGGTATTTCGAGACATTTATTTTGACACCCCACGGCGGCGGCTATCAGCCGTTCCACGCCGATTACAACTACTTGTTCAATTCTTATTACAAGCAGGTCGGCCCCCACCACGAAAGGCCGAACCGGGGCTTTTTATCGCGCCCGCCGCTGGATGACATCCACGCCTACCGCCGGTATGTGGACGGCGCCATGGAGGGGCTGATCGCCGATGTTGATGACGGGGCGTGGACGGAACTTTTGCCTTTGGTGGGGCTCGGCCTCAACCACGAACAACAGCACCAGGAACTGATGCTGACGGACATCAAGCACGTGTTTTCATGCAATCCCCTGCGTCCGGCGTATCAGCCCTTAAAGCCCCCCGGCAAACTCCGCGGCGTTCCCTCTGGCGACGACGGTGCCGGGCCGCTGGAATGGATCGAATTTCCCGAAGGGCTGATCGAAGTGGGGCACGAAGGCCCGGGCTTCGCCTTCGACAACGAAGGTCCCCGTCACAAGGTCTGGCAGGACGCTTTTCGGATCGCGTCGAGGCCGGCGACCAACGCGGAATTCCTGGAATTCATCGAAGACGGCGGCTATCTGGTGCCGGAACTGTGGCTTTCCGACGGCTGGGCGGCGGTTCAGGAGCGCCATTGGCAAGCCCCCCTTTACTGGGAAAAAACGGACGGCGATTGGCGGCTGATGACGCTTTCCGGCATGCGGGCGCTGGATTTGGCGGAGCCGGTCTCACATGTCAGCTTCTTCGAGGCCGATGCGTTTGCCAAATGGACGGGAAAACGCCTGCCCCGGGAGGACGAGTGGGAAAGGCTGGCCGCCGATTGCCCGCCCGCCGAAGCTCAGCAGGGAAACTTCGCCGACGGCGGCCACTATCATCCGATTCCGGGCAAGGCCGATGGCAAGAGCGCTATCCAGGTGTTCGGCGACGTTTGGGAGTGGACGAGAAGCGCCTATTCACCCTACCCGGGATACAAGGCTGAGACCGGCGCCATCGGCGAATACAACGGCAAGTTCATGAGCGGCCAGATGGTGCTGAGGGGCGGATCGGCGGCGACGCCGGCAGGCCACGTCCGCGCCACATACCGCAACTTCTTCTACCCGCCGGACCGTTGGCAATTCAGCGGCCTGCGCCTGGCCGAGGATGGTTGAGGGTGGATATCGCCGTTCAGATCCCGGACGTTTCGGACCATTTGAAACAATTTCGGGACGATGTTTTTGAGGGCCTGGCCCGGCGGCAGAAAGAACTGCCGTGCAAGTATTTCTATGACGACCGCGGCTCGGCACTTTTCGACGAAATTTGCGGGCTGGAGGAGTATTACCTGACGCGGACGGAAACGGCGTTGCTTGAAAAGCACGGGCCCGAAATGGCGAACCTCATCGGTCCCGGCGTTTGTTTGATCGAATTCGGTTGCGGGTCGCTGACCAAAACGCGGTGCCTGCTCGACGCCTTGGACCGCCCGGCCCTGTTCGTGCCCATCGATATCTCCGAGGACCACCTGATCCGCTCGGCTAAGTCCCTGGACGCCGATTACGAGGGGCTCGACGTGCAGCCCGTGGTCGCCGATTTCACCCGGCCCGTGGACCTTCCCGAAAAAGCCAGGACCGGCAACGGCAAACGCGTCGGGTTCTTTCCCGGTTCGACCATCGGCAATTTCGACCATGTGGGCGCGGTGAAATTTCTGAAAACCGTCGCCGGAATGGTCAATGGCGGCGGCGCGCTTCTGATCGGGGCGGACCTGAAAAAGGACGAGGAAATCTTGCTCCGCGCCTATAACGACGCCGCGGGCGTTACCGCCGCCTTCAACCTCAATATTATCGAGCGCATCAACCACGAGCTTGGCGGCGACTTCGACGTCTCCCAGTTCCGCCACCTGGCCCAATACAGCCAGGAAAAAGGCCGGATTGAAATATACCTGGTTAGCGCCAAGGAGCAGACGGTGCATATTCAGGATCGCGCCTTCCGGTTCCGGGAAGGCGAAACCATCCACACGGAGAATTCCTACAAATACGACGTCGAGGAATTCTCGGCCCTGGCTGCGGCGGCGGGGTTCGGCACCGCCAAAACCTGGGTCGATTCCGGTAACCTGTTTTCCCTGCACTATTTGGTGGTTGAATAGGCATTTCCGTTTCGGCAGGTTTGCCAATGAAGGATATGGAATCTCTTCTCGCGGAGATTCGGGACTGCCGGCTTTGCGCCCGGCATTTGCCGTTGGGCCCGAGGCCCATTATCCGCGCCGCCGCGACGGCGAAGCTCCTGATCGTCGGCCAGGCGCCGGGCACCAGAGTCCACGAAAGCGGCGTGCCGTGGAACGACAAGTCGGGCGAACGGCTGCGCGACTGGCTTCAAATGTCGGAAGACGTTTTCTATGACCAAACCCGCATCGCCATCGTGCCCATGGGGTTTTGTTATCCCGGCCGCGACGCCAACGGCGGCGACAAACCGCCGCGGCCCGAATGCGCCCCCGAATGGCATCCGAAGGTGCTGCCGCTGATGGCGGATATCGAGCTGACGGTCCTGGTCGGAAGTTACGCCCAGAAATATTATCTGGGCGATGCGGCCAAGAAGACCATGACCGAAACGGTTCGGGAATGGCGGGGATATCTGCCCCGGTTCCTGCCGGTGCCTCATCCAAGCTGGCGCAATACCGGCTGGATACGTAAAAACCCCTGGTTCGAAACAGAGGTGTTGCCCGAACTGCGCCAGAAGGTGCGAAGGCTGGCCTGAGAATTTACGTTCTCAATCAGGAACTTCTTGACTTTCGGCGGGCGAATCCACGAACCTCTAGACCATCAAGATCAATTTAGTGATCCTAATTTTTAAAGCCCCTTAGATCATTATCTTAATCTTGTTTTTGGCCGGGGGGACGCCATGCAGTTCATTGCCGACGACGACCTGTTCAGGCGCCTGGCTTTTGACAACCCCTGGTGGGAACCCGGGGGCGAAACGGAAATCCGGCTCTCCCATCCCCTCAAACGGGCCTTCTTTCCGCCCTTTCTCACCCGTGTCATGAAGGCCGGCGCTGATGACGTCCTGGTTTTGGCGGGGCCGCTCGGCGCCGGCAAGACGGTGATGGCCCGCCAGATGGTGGCGGAACTGATCGAAAAGGGGGTTTCCCCCAAAAACGTTTTCTACTGCCCGCTGGCATCGCCCGGCTATACCGGCGCCCGGCTGGAAAAACTCATGGACCTGTTCACCGCCCGCCACGGCCATGGCCCCACCAGCCAGCTTTACGTTTTTTTCGACGAGGTCCAATACGTCCCGGACTGGGAGAAAGCGATGCTGGCGCTTGCCGACGTTTACCGGGAGGCACGGTTCATTGGCGCCGTTTCTTCTGCGGCACCCCAGATCACCACCGGCGGGACTTCCTCGGAAGGCCGGGTTTCGGTCTTTGTGCTGCCTGCGCTGACGTTTCTTGAATTCCTGCGTTTCAGGGGTTCCGAGGAAAAGCTGTTCGGGGCCGATGCCGGGAAGGCGGGAACCCCCATGGCGGTGTCCCCCAGCGCGCTCCGGATCTTGAATGACGAATTCCACCGTTACGTCAATTCCGGCGGCTTCCCCGATGGCGTGCTTACCAAAACCAACGCCGCCCCGGCGCCTACTTTCATCCCGGATGGCCTCGCCGACCGGGTTTTGCGCAACGACCTGGCCAGTCTCGCGGGTGTCAACGACCCCCGGGAATTGAACCGCCTGTTCGCCACCCTGGCCTTCAACACAGGTCTTGAAGTGAGCATCGAGGAATTGGCCAAGGCCGCCGGCATGGCCAAGAACACGCTCCGCAAGTATCTTGATTACCTTGAGCACGCCTTCCTGATCCGGCGGCTCGCCCGGGTCGACCGCTCGGCCAAGCGTTTCCAGAGGGCCCGGGCCTTCAAGGTCTATCTGACGTCGGCCAGTCTCTATACGGCGCTGTTCGGCCCGGCCGAACCGGAAGATGAGATTTTCCCACGCCTTGCCGAAACCGCCCTGGCCTCGCAATGGCTGGGCTCCGCCGCCGCGGCAAATCTCGCCTACGCCGGTTGGAAGGGAGGCGGTATCGACCTGTTGTCCCTGGACCCCAAAAGCGACAAGCCGGATCACGTTTACGAAATAGACTGGTTGGACGCCACCACCGCCGCCAGGCCCCCCCAAAACCTGGCCGGCTTCGTCGAGCAAACCAACCCAAGGGCCCACGCCTATATCCTGACCCGGACAACGGCCGGCACCGGGACCTTGGGCCGGACCGACATTACCCTGGCGCCGCTTTCACTCTATGCCTACTGGCTCGCCCGCGACCCGACACTTCGCCGCTTCCACGCCAAGGACTGAAGCCCCCGGCCCAATTCCCGCCTAATCCCCGGGGGCCTATTTCCCGGACTTCCGGCCGAGCCTGAGCCTGAGCGCGTTGAGCTTGATGAAGCCCTCGGAATCCCGCTGGTCGAAAACCTGATCCGCCTCGAAGGTCGCCGTCTCCTCCGAATAGAGGCTGACCGGCGACTTGCGCCCGGTGACGGTGACGTTGCCCTTGTAGAGCTTCAACCGGACCCGGCCGGAGACATTTTCGGATGCCTTGTCGATGGCCGCCTGCATCATTTCCCTCTCGGGCGAAAACCAGAACCCGTTGTAAACGGCCTCGGCGTATCTCGGCATGATCTCGTCCTTGAGGTGCGCCGCACCCCTGTCCAGGGTGATGCTTTCCATGGCGCGGCGCGCTTTCAGCAGCACCGTGCCGCCCGGCGTCTCGTAGACGCCCCGGGACTTCATGCCGACAAACCGGTTTTCGACGATATCTTCGCGGCCGACGCCGTTTTCGCCGCCGAGGGTATTGAGCCTTTGCAAAAGCGCCGCCGGGCCAAGTTTTTTGCCGTCGACAGCGATGGGGTCGCCCTTTTTGAACTCGATCTCGACGGTGGCCGGCTTGTCGGGGGCGGCTTCGGGGCTGACGGTCCGGGTGAACATGCTTTCGGCGGGCTCTTTCCAGGGGTCTTCCAATGCTTTCCCTTCGTAGCTGATGTGCAACAGGTTGGCGTCCGTCGAATAGGGGGCTTCGCCTTTCTTGTCCTTGGCAACGGGAATCTGGTTGTTCTCCGCGTACTCCATGAGCTTGGAGCGGCTGTCCAGGTCCCATTCCCGCCATGGCGCGATAATCCTGATATCCGGGTTGAGGGCGTAATAGCCGAGCTCGAACCGCACCTGGTCGTTGCCCTTGCCCGTCGCCCCGTGGGCGACCGCGTCGGCGCCGACCTCGGCCGCGATCTCGATCTGCCGCTTGGCGATCAACGGCCGGGCGATGGCGGTGCCGAGAAGATAGGCGCCTTCGTAAAGGGCGTTGGCCCGGAACATGGGGAAAACGAAATCGCCGACGAACTCATCCCTGAGATCTTCGACGAAAATCTCCTTGATGCCCAGGTGCTCCGCCTTTTCCCGGGCTTCGTCCAGTTCGTCCCCCTGGCCCAGGTCGGCGGTAAAGGTGACGACCTCGCAGCCGTAGGTATCCCTGAGCCAGTGCAGGATGACGGACGTATCGAGGCCGCCCGAATAGGCGAGCACGGCTTTTTTGACTTTACCGGTCATGGCTTTTGGTCCTTGCCAATCAAAAGGACGCGGAAGAGAACGCCCCAAAAGCGCGCCGAGTATAGGGAAAACGGAGTCCCGGGCAAGGCTAGGGAAGTTTCCCAAGCCCCTTCTCCGGCGCCGGGGCGCCCTGGCCCCGCCTTGTTCGCTCACTCGCCGATTTCAATTGCCCGCAGGCGGCCATGATATCACGCCCGCGGGGCACTCGGATCGGCGCCGACAGCCCGCCCGCATTGAGGATTTCGGCGAACCGCTTCGAGCGCGCCGGGGCCGAGCATTCGAACGATGACCCGGGCCAGGGGTTGAAGGGGATCAGGTTGAACTTGGCCGGGATGCCGCGAACCAGCCTCAAAAGCTCTTTGGCGTCGGCGTCGGAATCGTTGACGCCCTTCAGCATCACGTATTCGAAGGTGATGCGGCGGGAATTGCCGGCCCCCGGATAGGCGCGGCACGCCTTCAGAAGCTCCTTGATCGGGTACTTGCGGTTGATCGGCACCAGCGTGTCGCGGAGCGCGTCGGTGCAGGCATGGAGGCTGACCGCGAGGTTGACGTCCAGTTCCTCGCCGCAGCGTTTCATCATCGGCACCACGCCCGCCGTGGAAAGGGTGATGCGGCGCTTCGAGATGGAGATGCCCTCCGGGTCCATGATGATCCTGAGCGCCTTGGCGACGTTGTCGAAATTATAGAGAGGCTCGCCCATGCCCATCATGACGATGTTGGTAAGCCTGCGTTCGCCTCTGGAGCTCGGCCACTCGCCATAGGAATCGCGGGCCACCATCATCTGCGAGACGATCTCGCCGGCGCTCAGGTTGCGCACCAGTTTTTGGGTGCCGGTGTAGCAGAACGTGCAGTTGAGCGTGCATCCCACCTGCGACGACAGACAAAGCGCCCCCCGGCCGGTCTCGGGGATATAGACGCATTCGGCTTCGCTGCCGTCGGCGAATCTTAAAAGCCACTTCCGAGACTTATCGCGGGATGTTTCCTGGCGGCTGATTTCAGGCCGGCCGGCCGAAAACAGGCTGGAAAGCATGGGCCTCGCCGTCTTGGCCACGGTCGTCATTTTGGAGAAATCGCTCTCGCCTTGATGGTAAAGCCAGTGCCAGAGCTGCTTGGCCCGGAACGGCTTCTCGCCGATGGCGGTCATCTCCCGGGCCAGTTCGTTACGGTCCAGCCCGATCAGGTTTTTGCGCTTGTCGGTCATGGCTTCGGTCATGGTGGGCCCCGTATAGCACGTGAGGCCAGGCCTTAGCCAACAGGGAACCATCCGCCGGCAGGTTCCGCCGACAAGTTCCGGCGAAATGGGCCAAGGGATTGATTGCAAAGGGAAATAAGCGGAAGTTCCCAGGGAAATGTCCGCAAACGTCTACATATGTCCACAAATGTCCACATTTTCCCCGCAACAAGGCGAGCACCAACGCCGCCTGGCGCCGCCGAAATAACTGCCCCGGGCCGGATTATGGAAAATCCCGGTCGGAATGTACGCATATGTACGTAAATGTACGCATTTGTCCTCTTTTTCTTCGCAGCCGCAGCATTAGGATGCCGCCGCCGGGCGTTGGTTGTTGTTCCTATTCACAATGTCAAAGAGCACGCCGCCCCGGGTGGAAATAAGGGTGAAAAAGGCCCGCCGGGACCAAAACAATATATAGAACAAATATAGAACATTTTCCGGCGTTGTCAAGGGCCAAGGGCGGTCGGTGGTGTTCTAATTTAGGTGGTGTCCTAATTTAGAAAGAGCCTAAAAACAGCAATCGCCAGTCAAATTCACGGTAATTTGACTGGCGTTACAGACATCACAAACCTATTTATATCTTGTTAAGAATGAGTTGTGTAGATTAGTATCGGATTCTCGGAGGTACCTATGCTTAGTTGGCCAAAGTTTTAGACGTGTCCCATGGAGGCTCTTGCGCCTCTAACAGGCTACCTCTCACCTATCGCAATCTTGATTTCTGCGTCCGCAGCGATTTTCGTTGCGGTAGTGGGCTGGTATGTTAATCGAAAGCTCGCTCGGGAAAGTGCTGCTCTTTCTCTGATTTTACAGAGGACACGTGAAGTTAGGACTGATAACCGGGCCGTAACACTCCTCTTACTTAAAAATGTGAATATCGCTGAACTAGCCGACCACTCACCTGTCGGGGCATCCCGCTCGACTTGGAAGACAGCATTACCAGAGGACAATCTCCCGACCAAACAGAGACAGCATCTTTACATACTACACTTACTGAGTTTTTACGAAGCCATAGCTATCGCTATTTCTAAGAAGATTATAGATGAAGCGACCATCAAACGGTTTCTAAACCAACGGTTATGTTGGCAAGTTGAAGAGCTTTATCCTTTCATTTCAGCCGCCCGCGGCAAAAAAGAAGTAGGAGAGGAAGAAACTTGGATTGAACTTGAGAAATTGGCCAGGCGTTGGGGGGCCAACCTACCTGAACCGCCAAGGCGACATAAGAACTGACGCGAGAAACTCATCCACAAGATGGCTAAAAGACTATCTAACCGTATCAGCGCGTTGGTTCAAAGCACCGCACCACGCCGCTGGTAAGGAAATCCTCGCCGATGATACCGGTGACGACGAGTAAGAACCCCTTGAAGGCGATCTATTGGATTAGCCGGTTGATCGGCATTCCCAAGTTGGTGGCCCCCAATTTGGGGGTAGCCTTAGAGGGAATCAATCCACCTAGAGGTATCACGTGATACCAGCGGGTTGGGTAATTGGGCATGGGCGACCAATTACCCAGATTACCCGTATTTTTTTAATGCCGGAAAATTCAAATTGACCCACCACCGTACTACCCGCCGCCGGAACGGGACATCCGGAACCCGTAAGGCCTAGCCCTTGCCGCCGCTCTTGGCCTTTCCCTTGGCCTTTTCCTTGGCCTTTTCCTTGGCCCAGGTATCGCGGAGGCCGACCGTCAGGTTGAACACCGGGCGCGCGTTCGTGGATTCCTTATCGGCGCAGAAATAGCCCAGGCGTTCGAACTGAACGGTCTCGCCGGGGGCCATGCCGGCGAGGCCGGGCTCAAGCTTGCAATCCTCGAGCACCTCCAGGGAATCCGGGTTGAGGGCGTCCTCAAAATCGCCATCGCCCCCGCCTTCACCGATATCCGGCTCCGCTTCGGTGAACAGCTTGCCGTAGAGCCTGACCTCGGCCTCCAGGGCATCCGTGGCGGAAACCCAGTGCATGGTCGCCTTGACCTTGCGCCCGTCGGGCGCGTTGCCGCCGCGGGTTTCGGGGTCATAGGCACAGCGCAGCCCGGTGACGTTGCCGTCCCGGTCCTTGATGACGCCGGTGCAGGTGATGAAGTAGGCATAGCGCAAGCGCACCTCGCGGCCGGGGGCCAGGCGGAAGAACTTTTTCGGCGGCTCTTCCATGAAGTCGTCCCGTTCGATGTAGATCTCGCGCCCGAACGTGACCTTGCGGGTGCCGGCGCTTTCATCTTCCGGGTTGTTGACCGCAATCAGTTCCTCGGTCTCACCTTCGGCGTAGTTGTCGATGACCACCTTCAAGGGACGCAAAACGGCCATGCGCCGGGCTGCGGTTTTGTTAAGGAGCTCGCGGGTGCAGAATTCCAGCACCCCCAGCTCGACGGTGCTGGCGGCCTTGGTGACGCCGATGCGGGCACAGAAATCACGGATGGCGGCGGGGGGAATGCCGCGCCGCCGGAGCCCGGCCAGCGTCGCCAGGCGCGGATCGTCCCATCCGTCAACATGGCCGCCTTCGACCAATTGGCTGAGCATTCGCTTGGAAAGCACCGTATGGGTGAGGTTGAGGCGCGCGAATTCGTACTGACGGGGCCGGGCCGGGACGGCCAGGTTTTCGATCAGCCAATCGTAAAGGGGCCGGTGGTCCTCGAACTCCAGCGTACACAGCGAATGCGTTACCCCCTCGATGGCGTCCGACTGCCCGTGGGCGAAATCATAAGTCGGATAGATGCACCAGTCGTCCCCGGTGCGCGGATGGGCGGCGTGGAGGATGCGGTAAAGCACCGGGTCGCGCATGTTGATGTTGCCCGCCGCCATGTCGATCCTGGCCCGCAGCACCTTGGCGCCGTCGGGGAATTCGCCGGCGGCCATGCGGCGGAACAAGTCCAGGTTTTCGTCCGCTTCCCTGTCACGGTGCGGGCTGGGCTTGCCCGGCTCGGTCAGGGTGCCCCGGTATTCGCGGATTTCATCGGCGGTCAGGTCATCCACATAAGCCTTTCCGTCGGTGATCAGTTGTTCGGCCCAGTCATAGAGTTGGGGAAAATAATCGGACGCGAAATAAAGGTGTTCGCCCCAGTCGAAGCCGAGCCAGCGCACGTCATCCTTGATGGCGTCGATGAATTCCATTTCTTCCTTGATCGGGTTGGTGTCGTCGAACCGGAGATGGCAGCGGCCCTTGAATTCATCGGCGATGCCGAAGTTCAGGCAGATCGACTTGGCGTGACCGAGATGCAGGTACCCGTTGGGCTCGGGCGGGAAACGGGTGATCACCTGTTTGGCGCGGCCTTCCGCCACATCCTTTTGGACGATGCCGCGGATGAAATTGCCGCCGCCTTCTTCCGTTTCTGTTTCGTTGTCGCTCATGCCGTCCGGCCCCCCCAAGGCAACTTATTCGACCTTGCAGGTCTTGCCGATGGCCTTATAGGCGGCGGTAAAGCCGGTCAGGGAATAGGTGTCGGTGGTTCGGGTGCCGCGGCTGGAAATTCCCCTGACCACCATCCGGGCGCCCCGGATCATCGCCTTGACCAGCGCCTTGTCGGCCTTGGCGTCATAGGCGAAGGCGTGGCCGGCGTCGGTGAACAGCCTGAACGTATCGGCGCCGATGGTGACCTCCACTTCCGAGTCCTTTTCATAGGCATAACCGGCCTTGATGCTGACCACGCCGGTGCTTTTTTCCGCCGGCCGGTGGGTGATCAGCACATAAGTCTCGTCCCGTTTTTTGTATTTGCCCTTGGACTTCCTGGGCTCCGAGCCGATGTAACAGACCAGCTTGCCGCCGTCCTTTTCCCGGTAGGCTTCCCAGTCCTCAAAGCTGGTGATCAGTTTTGATTCCTGGGCCCAGGCGGGGGCCGCCGCCAGCACCCCGAACAAGGCCAAAACAAAAATCGCGGGGAGGGGAAATATGAAGCGATGGGGTTTCATGAAGACATTCATAATGCTCGCCGCCGGTCTTGCCAACCACCGGCTCGGCTGGCACTGATAACCGATGGCTTCTAACAATCCGTTAACCGTCGAGGTGACGCGGGGCGACATGGTGGAAAGCCGCCACCTGGGTGCCTGCGTGGTCATGGACGCCGGTGGCAAGACCATTCGCGCCTGGGGCGATGGGGAGCGCGTCGTTTTTCCCCGCTCGGCGGTCAAACCGTTGCAGGCGCTGGCGCTGATCGAAACCGGCGCCGCCGAAGCCTTTGACGTGACCGATCAAGAGCTGGCGCTGGCGTCCGCGTCCCACGGCGGCATGCCGGAACATACGGGCATCGCCGGGCGCTGGCTGGAACGGCTGGGACTCGGGCCCAAGGACCTTGCCTGCGGCAGCCATCGGCCGATGGATCCGGGGGCGGCCAAGGCATTGGTAGAGGCCGGCGAGACGCCGGGGCCTCTCCACAACACTTGTTCGGGCAAGCATACGGGCATGCTGACGACGGCCAAGCACCTGGGCGAGCCGGTCTCGGGTTACACGGAACTGGACCATCCGGTGCAGGAACGGGTGGCCCGGGTGCTCGGCGACATGAGCGGCACGGATTTGACCCAAGCGCCCCGGGGCCGAGACGGCTGCGGTATTCCCGTCCTCGGGATGCCGTTAACGGCGATGGCCCGGGCGCTGGCCCTGATGGCCGATCCGAAAGGCCTGGACCAAGGGCGCGCCGGGGCCTGCCGGCGGATCGTCGGCGCCATGACGGCGCATCCGTTCCTGATCGCCGGGCCCGGGCGCTTCGACAATGTCGTCATGGAGGCGGTGAAAGGCGGGTTCGCCGTCAAGGCCGGGGCCGAGGGCGTGTACGGGGCGATCCTGCCGGGGCCGGGGTTGGGCGTCGCGCTGAAGATCGACGACGGCGCCAAGCGCGCCGCCGAGGTGGCGATGGCGGCGGTCCTGGAGCACTTGGGCGTGCTGGACGCGAACGCGGTAAAGGGCATGGAGAAATACCTGGACGCGCCGATCATGAATTCGCCCGGCATCCGCGTCGGTTCCATCCGCATGGCACCCGATTGGCCTGGATAAGGCTGGGCGGGCTAGGCGGGATTGCCCCCGTCGTCCTTCTCGTCCTCCACATCCTCCACCGCCGGCGGGGTGTCCCGGAACTTTTCCATTTTTTTTCGGATTTTGGGATCGCCGAAGACGTGTTCGGGCAATGGTTCCGTGGGCCCGCCGGGGCGTTCGGGACGGCGCCGGAATTTTCCCAGGGAAATAACCCGGTCATACATGACGATGGCCCCGGCGATGCCGACGTTGACGCTGAACCGGGTCGGGATTCGGACCACGAACGCGCATTTTTCGGTTAGCTCTGGGCTCAGGGCCCCCCGTTCGGGGCCCAAAACGTAGGCCGCCTGCGGGGGATGGCGGAACGACGGCAATTCGGCCGCGTCGTCCGTCAATTCCACCCCGACCAGCGTGCAGTCCTCGGGCAAAAGCAGCGAGCCCGCGTCGGGGAAGCTGTAGAACGGCACGCTCCCCGGCGCGTCCGAGGTGTCCGCCTTGGCCCCTTCGGCCCTCGGGTATTGGGCGGCGATGGTGAAGACGAAGCTGGCGCCGAAGGCGTGCGCCGTGCGGAACAGCCCGCCCGCGTTCATGGGCTTGGAAATGCCTTCGACGCCTATGGCAAAATAGCCGCGCATGGGAGTCCCGGGTCAGGCCTCCTGCGCCACGGGGCGGAGCGGCGATTCCGCGATCGGCAGATGCAACAGGGCGGCCAGCAACCCGAGCACGATCGAGGCCATCCACACCTGATCGTAGGACCCGGTGGCATCGAACGACCAGCCGCCCCACCAGACGCCGATGAAACTCCCTAACTGATGGGAGAAAAAGACGATGCCGAACAGGGTCGACATGTAACGCACCCCGAAAATCTGCGCCACCAGTCCCGATGTCAGGGGAACCGTGCCCAGCCACAACACGCCCATGACCGACGCGAACACCAAAACCGACAGTTCCGTCACCGGCAGCATGAGGAACACGGCGACCAGCACCGCGCGCAGGAAATAAAGGGTGGAAAGCAGGTACTTCTTGGAATACCGCCCGCCCAGCACGCCGCAGCCATAGGTGCCGATGATGTTGAAAAACCCGATCAGGGCGATCGCCATGGCGCCGGTGGCGGCGGAGAAGCCGGCGTCCTGCAGGAAAGCCGGAAAGTGAACGGCGATAAACGATATCTGAAACCCGCAGACGAAAAAGCCCGAGGTCAGGTACCAATACCCCTTGTGACCGGTGGCTTCCAGGACCGCCTGGCCCAGGGTCTGCGCCGGGTCGCCTTCTTGGGTGTCGGATGCCTTGCCGGTCAAGGCGGCGGCGAGCGCCACCATCATCAATGCCAGCCCGGCGATGTACAGAAGCGCCGTCGACCAGCCGATGGCCTCGATCAGGCCGAGGCTGACCGGCGCCATGTAGAACTGCCCGAAGGAGCCGCCGGCGGTGGCGATGCCGAGCGCGACGGAGCGTTTTTCAGCCGGCACCCGCCGGGCCACGGCGCCCAGCAGGACGGCGAAGCCGGCCGCCGCCTGGCCGAAGCCGATAAACAGGCCGGCGCCGATGTTCAAATCCGTGGCCCCGGTGGCATTGGCCATGATGACAAGCCCGCCGGCATAGACGACGCCGCCCAAGGCGATCATGCGGCCCGAACCATATTTGTCGGCGAGCGCGCCGACGAGGGGCGTGGTTATCCCCCAGACAATATTCTGTAACGCCATGGCGAAGGCGAAGGCTTCCCGCCCCAGGCCCAAATCCGCCGTCATCGGCGGCAGGAACAGGCCGAAGTTCTGGCGGATGCCCATGCCCACGCTGGACACCAACGCCCCGGCAATGACGACGGTCCAGAAAATCCTTTTTGCGTTGACGGTCATCCGCATAGACCTCGTTCTCACGTTTGAAGCGCCGCCAGATCCTTGTAAAGCGCCAGCGCGTCCGGGTTGGCCAGCGCTTCCATGTTCTTGACGTTGCGGCCGTGCACGATGTCGCGCACGGCCAGTTCGGTAATCTTTCCCGACTTGGTGCGCGGGATGTCCCCGACCTGCAGGACGACCGCCGGAACGTGGCGGGGCGTGCAGTTTGCGCGCACCTGATCCTTGATCATTTGTACCAACCGGTCATCCAGTTCAAGCTTTTCCTTCAACACCACGAACAGGACCACGCGGATGTCGTTCTCCCAATCTTGCCCGATGACGATGGATTCCATGACCTCCGGGAGCTTCTCCACCTGCCGGTAGATTTCCGCCGTGCCAATGCGGACGCCGCCTGGTTTGAGCGTCGCATCGGACCGCCCGTAAATGACATAGCCGCCGTGATGGGTCTGCTCGATGTAATCGCCGTGGGTCCAGACGCCGTCGAAAACCTCGAAATAGGCGGCCCGGTAGCGGCTGCCGTCGTCGTCGTCCCAGAAGCCTATGGGCATGGAGGGAAAGGCCTTGGTGCAGACCAGCTCGCCCTTTTCGCCGCGGATGGGCTTACCGTCGGGGCTGAAAACGTCGAGCGCCACGCCCAGCATGGGCGCCTGGATTTCGCCCGGCCACACCGGCTTGGTCGGGTCGCCGCCGCAGAAGCACCCGATAATGTCGGTGCCGCCGGAAAACGACACCAGGTGGATGTCCTTTTTTATCTTTTCATAGACGTAATCGAATCCTTCGGGCGCCAGCGGCGAGCCGGTGGAACATATCATCTTGAGGGTTTTGAGATCATGGGTCTTGGCCGGCGCCATCTCGGCCTTGGAAATGGCGTCGATGAACTTGGCCGACGTGCCGAACAACGTCATCCTCTCGGCGTCGGCGAAATCGAACAAAACGTCCAGGCCGGGGTAAAAGGGCGAGCCGTCGTAAAGCAACAGCGTTGCGCCCCAGCCCATCACCGAGGCCAGCCAGTTCCACATCATCCAGCCGCAGGTGGTGAAGAAGAAAACCCGGTCGTTGTCCCGGATGTCGCAGTGGAGAAGCTGCTCGGAGGCGTGTTTGAGAAGCGCGCCGCCCTGGGAATGGACGATGCACTTGGGCTTTCCCGTGGTCCCCGACGTAAACAGGATGAACAGCGGATGGCCGAAGGGAAGCTGGGCGAAACCGATGTCGGTTGCCTCGAAGCCGTCCGTGAAATCGTCCAACAAAACGGCGCCGGGGATGCCCCCGGGGATGCCCCCGGGGATGCCATCGGGGGGCTCTACCGCTTCGTCGCCATAGGGAATGATCACGGTTTTTTCGAGGCTGGGGAGCGCCTGGGCGATGCCGGCGATTTTTTCAAGCATGCCGTGGCGCTTGCCGTTGTAACGGTAGCCGTCGGTGGCGAACAGGATCTTAGGCTCGATCTGGCCGAACCGGTCGAGGACGCCGGTGACGCCGAAATCGGGCGAGCACGACGACCAAACGGCGCCGATGCTCGAAGCCGCCAGCATGGCGACGATGGTTTCAGGCATATTGGGAAGGTAACCGGCGACCCGGTCGCCGGGCTCAATGCCCAGGTCCCGGAGCCCCTGGGCCAGCACCGAGACTTGATCATAGACCTCCTGGAAGGAAAGGCGTCGGCGGGCCTTGTCCTCGCCCCAGAACACCATGGCGTCGGAATCATCCAGGCGGCCGAGCATGTTTTCGGCGTAATTCAAACGCGCGTCGGGGAACCACTGGGCGCCGGGCATCTTATCAGCGTCCACCAGCACCCGCTCGCCCCAACTTTCCGCCTTGATTCCAGCGAAGTCGCGGACCGATTGCCAGAACTTCTCGCGTTCGTTGATGGAGAACCGGTGCAGGGCATCGGTGTCCGGCACACGGGCGCCCCACCGTTCCGCCACGTCGGCCATGAACCGGGCCATGTTGGATTGGCGGACCTGTTCCGCCGTCGGTTGCCACAAGGGTTCGCTCACCGGGGCCTCTCTTTCGGCGTCAGTATGAAACCGGCAGGGGCCCCAGGCAACCGGGGGGCGGTCAGTCCAAGCCGGCGGTCTCGTCCATGAAGCGCGCCAGATCAATGTCCAATTGGGTGACGCCGCCGGCATCGTGGGTCGCCAAGGTCACGTCAACGGTGGCATAGACGTTGAACCATTCCGGGTGGTGGTCCATTTCCTCCGCCTTGGCCGCGACTTTCGTCATAAAGCCGAAGGCCTGGGTGAAGTCCTCGAACTTGAAGGTCTTCTGGATGGCGTCGCGGCCGTCGGCCCGGACCCAGCCGGTGAGTTCCTCGAGCGCGCCCGCCAGCTCGCCCTCGTTCAGTTTCTCGGCCATGAGCTGCTTCCTCCCCGGTTTCACATAGGTGCGCTTGGCGGCGAGATCAAGCGGCGTTAAGGTCCGGCCATGGCCAAACGCCCCCCCGAATCGCCGCCGAGCCTGGAAGCCCTGGAAGCCATCGCCAAGGCGGAGCTCAAGACCCTTCCCGCCGAGCTCGCCGGCCACGTCACCGAGGTAGTCATCCGCGTCGCCGATTTCCCCGACGCCGAAACCGAGCGCGACTTAGGCCTCAGAAGCCCGTTCGACCTTCTGGGCCTCTATCACGGCGTTTCCATAGACCGGAAAAGCGTCAGCGCAACGCCCCAGCATGTCGACATGATCTTCCTCTACCGCCGCCCGATCCTGGATTACTGGTCGGAGACCGGCGACGACTTGTCCAGTATCGTCCGCCACGTGCTGATCCACGAAATCGGCCACCACTTCGGGCTTTCCGACGAGGATATGGAACGGATCGAGAAGGAGGGGTGAGGGTGGTGCGGGAGAACACAACACACAAAAAAAGCAACCAGGGTTCTTGTAACACTTTGAAATCATTAAGCAATTTCGGCTGAAAAATAGCATTTTTCACGACAGAGACGATTTTGCAGAATCTCAATGGTGTCGCCGTCGATGACGTGGGGCTTGCCAGTGATGTCCGCTTTCCCCCGAAAGCAGACATTGCTGGCAACTGCGACCTACGTCCGCTTATGACCCAAAGCGGACATTGCGCATTATTGGGCTGGCCTCTGTTTTAAACCAAGAGTCGGGCCGTGAAGGCGTATCGAAAACCAGTGTTTATCTTATTGGCGCGGTTCAAGAGCGTTTCAGATTGGGCTTATTTTCGACGAGGCTCAACCAATAGACCCACAATCGTCTCTTCGCCGAGTGCCTTACACGCCTCCAATCGATGGAGGCCTTCCACAAGGACAAAACGTTTGCCGTCCCGACGAACCCATATCGGGGTCAGTTGACCTTCCTCCAACATACTGTCGGCGATTTCGTTCGCGACCTTGGGATTAAGCGTTTTTTGTCGCTTGACCGGCACATATATGTCCTCAATCTTGAGGATCTGGTCCTCCATCAACATGTTATTTAAGCGCCTTTGTTCCGGTATGGGATTCAGGCTCTTTGCCATGGTTTGAAACAAATCTCGACCTATGGTATCGATTCTGAGCGTAACAAGGATCGTTCCGGTTTTAAGGCTCTTACGGATTCATCCCTTGATCACCGGTCAGAAGAACCCCACCCGAAGGCGGGGCCCAGCACCAGTTCAACATCATAAGAAAGCTCACCACGGACGCGGGTGCGCTCTCTTTAATGCTTACCTGGGGCTGAGAATTTCATCCGGCCCATCAGTGTCATATTCCGAATCCTCGACCTGTTCACAGGTGGAAATCAAATCATGGACCCAGGGCAATAAGGGCGTTTCCGCCCCTGGTGGCAGGGTGGCCGCGAAGCCTCCCGCAGCAACCCCGTAGGCATTTTGCGCCATCTCCCTGGCCGCGAGTTCGTCCTTTGCCCGAATGAATACAGTCGCACCCCATGTGCTACGCCGCCAATGGTCTGCCATGGGGTCTACGGGCTCAAGTTTCCAGATAGGCATGGACCTAGACTACCCCAAATACCCACGGATTCCGATATACCCCCTAATAAAAAAGACGGCCCGATTTGCTATCGCCGACGGACCTATAATTAGGGCGTGTTTTGGTTGTATCCTTGGGGGGTGTGTAAGGGATGGGGAAATATGCCTTGCGTATACTTAATTGCCGAGTCGTGGGATGGACCCGCAAAGATCGGGGTAGCCGATGATCCGCAAAAACGATTGCGGGAACTTAAGACCGGCAACGCGAGGCCGCTTGCCCTCCTGTGTTACAGGGAATACGAAGACCGCCTCACCGCTGAGTGCGTAGAGTGGTTGTTCCATGACTACCTGAGTGAAAAGAAGATATCGGGTGAGTGGTTCGCTGTATCCGCCCGGTGGCTTTATAAGATTATGGACACGTTCCCGCACGTGCACCGGGAGTTGGAGCCATCTCTTGACAAGCCAACTGACCTAAACCCGGAGGAACTTGGCAAATGGATTATGAGCCAATCAATGAATTTGGTTAGGGAAATCTACGATAGGGTTCCAGATCGTTTCGAAGAGGTGAAGGACGATTTGTTAGATTACGAATTTGATTTCGACGAAGCGAGTGAGCCGCATTACTGGCACGAGTGGTATGAAGTTCTTTGGGGTGAGCATAGCAAAACACCCAATAATGACCCTTGATCTAACGCATAAGGGAGCACCATGAAACGCATCATACTCGCGGCGCTGGTTGGGGTGCTGGTCAGTGGGCCAGCGTGGGCACAAGACAATTTGTGCTTGAGTTTAGAGCGTCATGCGTTTGGAGGTTATGAATGAGGCCGCTTTTTACCGTTCATGCCGGGGAGTTCCTTGCGGGCGATTACATTGGACGCAAATTTCGCAACGTGGATGTCTGGGTTCCGGCAAAGGACCGGGGCATTGACCTTCTTGTCACAAACAAAGAAAAAAAAAGTCGCAAAAAGCCCGTGTCCCTCCAAGTTAAGTTCTCTCGCGACTATCTTATTACGGGTAGGCCAGCGGAGTTTCAGAAACCGCTGCGGGCCCGCGGGTGGTGGACTCTGAACCGGCCAAAGATTATAGAATCGCCCGCAGATTATTGGGTCTTCGTTCTGGCCGGATTCGCCGGGCGCAAAACCGATTTCGTCATCATCAAGCCTACTGAATTGCTTAAACGGCTCGAAACGATTCACGGGCGAAAGGGGCGAACCGCCAGAATTCAGAGTTATTTGTTGGTGACGAAGAAAAATAAATGCTGGGAGACGCGTGGCCTCAAGAAAGCCGACCAGCGGGCCATTGCGCAAGGGACGTATAAGGACCCCGAGCGTAACTTTAGTAAATATCTCAATAATTGGCAGCCGATTAAGAAACTTAATGGGTGAGTGAAGAAAGACGGCCCGATCTGCTAACGCCGACGGACCTATAATTAGGGCGTGTTTTGGTTGTATCCTTGGGGGGTGTGTAAGGGATGGGGCTAACGCGATAGAGGAGCCAGAGGCGTGACAGACAGTAAAGACGGCAAGACTATGGTTAAACGGGCGGGTGATCGGAGGGGCGGTGGAAATCGTAGAAGCCGTCACAGCCCATCAAGGGACCATTACGGGCTTGGCCACCGCAAGGGTAGCCGTCGGTCAGGGGAAGATCGGCGAGACTGACATGAAACGCATCATACTCGTGGCGCTGGTCGGGGTGCTGGTCAGTGGGCCGGTGTGGGGGCGCGATAAATGAAGATTAATGGGCCGACTAAATCGAGAAACGCAGGAGAGGCTAGACCAGCATTTTACAGGCATCATAAGTCATATCCTCCATCATTTCACCATGATGGAAGAAAGAGAGATGCACCGCGATTTGCGAACATAAAATGGGTTCAATATAAGAAGAAATGAACGCAATTCGAACTATGACCCGCCGCATCATACTCGCGGCGCTGGTTGGGGTGCTGGTTAGAAGGGGAGTTATTAGATGCTCTTGAGAATGTTGTGTCGTATGTGCCGTTGCTTCGCGGAGTCCAAGCCTTCTGCCAAGCCTGACACAAAGAAACGGGCGAAGGCCAAGAAACCCAAGGGTAAGAAGGCGTAGGAGTCAGAAACGCGCTGCCCAAAGAAGTGACGGCCCTGCGCGAACCCCTTGGGGCCAACATGGAATACAAAAATTACGAAGAATGGAAAGCCGAAGGCGAGAAGGTTCAGGCCGAACTTATCCGCGTTGACGAACAGCGGCGACAGGCAAGGATTGACGGTGACGACGACGCCTATGTGCGGCTAGAAGATGAATACAACAGGCTCTTAATACAGTCTCGGGATCACATGGCGAAAATGCCGCTCAGGTCAGAAACACCCCTCAAAAAATGGCCTCCCCCGATAAAAAGAGCCCCCTCGGAAAAATAGGCTGGATGCTGACAGCCAGGTAACGACTCCCCCGGTCCGCCCCCTATAGCCCGGCCCCCCTGCCTTCTACCGGAAAAACCAGCCAACCGTGCTGTCAGCTATGTCCGCTTTGGGTCATAAGCAGACCTTTTTAGCCACCTTCAAATATGTCCGCTTTCGGGGTGAGAGCGGACATTAAA
>CAZVFL010000002.1:0-103393 GCA_964626025.1 uncultured Thalassospiraceae bacterium | reverse complement strand
GACAGAGAAGGAAATCAACGCGGTTTACGCCAAGTATGGGGCATGAAGCTCCGCTATACCCGCCTTGCCCACGATGACCTTGCCACGCTGTTCGAGTTCATCGCCAAAGACGACTCCCTGGCCGCCCGAAAGGTCAGCCGCGCCATCCGCGCCGGCATTGAGCGGCTGATCCAATTTCCATCCTATGGCCGCGAAGGCGACGTGGAAGGGACGCGCCAATTTGTCGTCGCGGGCGCGCCCTATATCGTCGTCTATGAAATCGAAGACAAGACGATCACCATCCTGCGCATTTACCATGCCGCACAGGACCGCCCCGGCTCCCGGTAGGGAGGCTATGCCTACTCGCCAAACCCGGCTTCGGCTGAAAGTTCATTGGAAAGTCCGCAAGAATTTCTCGTGATCCTGATATCATGCGCGGCTTAGGAAATGGGCTAGGTCAAACGCTCCGTCGCCCCGGCGGCGGCGTCCCGCATGTGCCCCCTGTCGGGACGGAAGTGGTGCGGGCGGCGAGGCGGGAATGGTGCGGGCGGTGGGACTCGAACCCACATGTCACTAAGACACAGGATTTTAAGATCTGCCAGTATACCACTAATTTTTTCTTCTATAAAATCAATTAGTTATGGTGGGAAAATATAGCTAAAAGGAAGGGACTCTGTGTCCCTTGGGTTTTCAGTTACAGGGTTTAGGGTTCTTAATGGTTAGCCCACCAACACTCACTGCGGAATCAACCAACCAGAAATTCTGTTCTTGAAGGTCCAATTTTTTCAAAAATTCAAAACATTGATTAGCATTTATACTTGAAGTTCTGCGGAGAGTTCTTTGTGCTTCTGCCATTTGTCCGAGAAATAGTTTTTTCATTGTAATGTTGTATCGAACAATAAAATTGTTCAATTTTGAAATATATCTCTCGAAGAATTTTTCATATTTTTTTTGTATAGCCTGTGATTTGTTGGAAAATCTCCCTTTGGTAGGTTCGGACGTGTCAGCAAAAAACTTATCGCACTCCAACGAATATGTTGTTTGGCTGGCTACAAAGTCGATAGCATAAAATCCTCGCCATTCTTCATTTGTAAAACAAAAATCCCCGTTAGGATATTGAGCCAATTCCAGCCCTGGCACCGAATAATATGGTTCTGAAATTGCCTCTTTCATAAAAACAAATAGCGTAAACAACCCAGTTAAAACCACTGGCATCAATGGTCGCATGTCGGCCCCTTTCCCGTTTGGGTGTTGGAGAGTACATCCATTGCTAAAATACCCGTTCGGTCATCCCATTAGTGGCATCTAATGCCTTCTCAGAAATTTCGGTGGCCTGCTCCGCGAAATCAGCGCTGTACTCTTTAAGGTCATCAGGAAACCGTTTTTCTCCACGTTCTCTAAGTTCCGAAATAAGATACGTATAATAGTAGTAGCTAGATTCAAGGGCTAAATCGAGTTTGGGATATGTTGAAACTACCTCATTGGCCTCAATATGGTGCGCTATCAAATTGTCGCGGTAGTTCTTCATTTCCCCCCAATAACCTTCCCAAGTTGCCATATCGATTTCTAACGATTCAAGAAGACCGTTTCGAAATGCGTCATGATCCGTGACAAGATTCTTCCAATGAGTAGGTTCAGAGTGAGCACCGAAAATTTTGCACCACTCAAGAACCGTCACATCAAGAAGGTTTCCGTATATTATTCTCCAGAAGTTTAATGGCGGGTCCCTCTCGACAGACGTGAGCGATTTTTTTAAATGCGCACTGTGGGCGATGTTGGCAAGTCGGTATAAATGAGTGTTTAAGTCGCCTGTTGATACCATCGTCTTTAGACTTTCAAAATTGGTGCGGACGGCGGGATTTGAACCCGCATGGGCTTACGCCCGAGAGATTTTCGTACCAACTACAACTTTCGTTGCCGCCAAATGGCGTTTGTGGTCTGGACTATCCCTTCACCATAGCATCTACCTTAGGTGCTGCCCGTCTAGTCTCTACACCTTCCAACTTTCGTTGGCTTGGCTCGGGATTGCCATCAGCATGACCTGTAAGGTTTCCCCGAATTTGAGCAGTTCTACTCCCTACGTTTCCGTAGAGGCACTCAATTTCATCAAGTCTCTTGTGTATACCAATTCCACCACGTCCGCGTTATTCCAATCAATATCGAAAAAATATCGAGTATACAAAATATACAATGAGTATACAAAGGCCTCTTCTTGCTTTATCCCCTTTATTATCAATAGGTTAGCGTGAATAAAATAACTTTTTAAGTCCTGCGCGTATACCAGTTCCGCCACGCCCGCTGTGGCCCGAAGCGTATGCCCGCAACCCATCCGGCGCAAGGCCGGGGGGTGCCCATGGCCCCTTTCGCGGTCCTCCATACGCTCCTAATCCTTTCTGGGGCTCGATTGCCCGCCCGCTTGGGTCTAAAGTGCGTCCATGGACGACAGCGCTCCGCCCCGGCCGCCCGATTTCGACGCGCCCTTTCGGGCCCGGCTGGAGGACCTGTTCCGCTGGCGCCGCGACGTTAGGCGCTTCCGCCCCAATGCGGTCGACGAGGCGCTGATCGACGAGTTGATCGGCTTGGCGGCGCTGGCGCCCAGCGTCGGCAACAGCCAGCCGTGGCGTTTCGTCACCGTCGCCGATTCTGGCCGCCGGGATAAGGTGATCGCCGACTTCGAGGCCCGCAACGCCGACGCGCTGTCGGATTACGACGGCGAGCAGGCCAGGCTCTATGCGTCGTTGAAGCTGGCCGGGCTTAGGGAAGCGCCGGTGCACCTGGCCGTCTTCGTCGACGCCGAAACCACGGCCGGCCGCGGCCTCGGGCAAAAGACGATGCCCGAGATGCTGGAATATTCCGTCGTCGGCGCGGTGACGACGCTGTGGCTGGCGGCCCGCGCCCGGGGGCTCGGCATGGGCTGGGTGTCGATCCTCGACCCGGACAAGATCGCCGAAATCCTGGAGGTCGAGACGTCGTGGAAGCTGATCGCCTACCTCTGCCTAGGCCACCCCGAAGAGGAACACATCGACCCCGAACTGGACCGCGCCGGCTGGCAGAAACGCCTGGACGCCGGCCAATTCGTCACCCGGCGCTAGATGTTTCCCTTAAACATTTCCTCTTATACGTTGCCTCTTGGCGGGTAATCGCGGGAGCGAATCATGTCGATGGCTTCCATGACGTCGGCGAAGTGATGGCGGTGGAAGGGCGTGGTGTGGATGACCTTCGAGAAAAGCGTGCCGTCGGGCCGGACCAGGAACAAGCCCGGTTCCGAGAAGTCATGGGGCTCCTTCTCTTGAATAGGCGTGGAGATATAAAGCCCCCATTCGCGGGCCTTTTCTTCCGAGAGCCCATAGCCGATGGCGAGGCCGCCGATGCCCCATTCCTGCTTGGCCTTTTCGGCGCGTTCCTGGTTGTCCATGCTGATGGCGATGACCCCGCAGCCGCGTTCTTCGAACCTGGCGATCTTGTGGTCGAGATCGAGAAGATGGACCTTGCAGCGGGGGCAGTGATAGCCCCGGTAGAATTCGATGACGGTGAACCATTCCGGCTTCTGGTCCTTGAGGCTCCAGGTGCCGCCGCCGACGGTGGCGACTTCCAAATCCGGAACGGGTTCGGTCGGTTTGGTCATGTGGGCGCCCTCCCCTTGTTTGACGTCTGGTTTATATCAGAAAATTCGCTTTAGTCCTCCATCGGCTCGCCGCCCAGGTCCCCGATCAAGTCCCGGATGGCCTGGGCCACGGCGTCCAGTTTTTTTTCGTCCGCCGACCGGGAGACCAGGCTGGTGCCGATCTTGCCGTGCCTGACGAACGGGTAGCTGCCGATTTCGACGTCCGGATGGTTTTCCTGCACCTCGCCCAGCGGCTGGGCGACGACGCCTTCCGGGATGAACACCGTGATGGTCCTGGAATGAACGGGCCGGCCGCCCCGAAGCCGGTGTTTCAGCCCCTCGAACATGGCCTGCATGATCCGGGGCACGCCCGGAAGGACATAAACGTTTTCGATCTGGAACCCGGGCGCCCTGGAAACCGGATTTTCGATCAAGGTCACGCCTTCGGGGGTGTCGGCCATGGTCAGGCGGGCCTCGGTCACGTCCTCGGGCTTGTAATGGGCGCGCAGGATCGCCTCGGCCTCGGCGTTGCGCCCGAATCCCCGCCCGAAGGCCTTGGCCAACGAGGCCGCGGTGATGTCGTCATGGGTCGGGCCGATGCCGCCGGTGGTGAAAACGTAATCGTGTTTGCAGCGAAGCTCGTTGACGGCGGCGATGATCTCGGCCTCGACGTCGGCGATGACCCGGGCCTCCCTCAACAGGATGCCGATGCTGCCTAAGCCCGTGGCCAGGAACTGCAGGTTGGCGTCCTCGGTGCGGCCGGACAGCACCTCGTTGCCGATGATGACGAGGGCCGCGGTGACGGTCGGTTTTTCTGTCATGGCCCCGCCTACAACAAATCCCTGAGCATCGCCACCAGCGGTTTGTCGGCCGGCGGCATGTCGTAATCACCCAACCGCTGGGGACGCACCCATTTCACGTCCTGGCCTTCCCGGGGCCTTATGTCGCCCTTCCATACCCGGCAGACGTAAAGCGGCATCAGCAGGTGGAAGTCGTCGTAGACATGGGACGCGAAGCTCAAGGGCGCCAGGCAGCTTTCGGTGATGTCGATGCCGAGCTCTTCGGAAAGCTCCCGGACCAAGGCGGTTTCCGGGATTTCACCGTCATTGACCTTGCCCCCCGGAAATTCCCAAAGCCCGGCCATGGTTTTGCCTTCGGGCCGCCTGGCAATCAGCACCCGGCCGTCGGCGTCCACCAGCGCCACGGCCACCACCAGTACCGTCTCCAGCGCCCCCGCCGGACGCTTGAACTCGGCGTCGAGGCAGCCCGGGTCAGGTCCGGTAATCGGCATTGATGTCGATGTAGCCGTGGGTCAGGTCACAGGTCCAGACGGTGGCTTCGCCGCCCCCGTCTCCGTCAACGGCCCCGACGTCTACGGTTATGGTGATTTCCCGCCCCTGCATGTGCTTGGCGACCGGGGTTTCGTCATATCCGGGAATCGCGCCCCCGTCCCTGGCCACCGGCATACCGCCGATGGAAATCGCCAGCTTGCCGTCATTCACCTTTTCGCCGGCCTTGCCGACCGCCATGACGATGCGGCCCCAGTTGGCGTCCTCGCCGGCGATAGCGGTCTTGACCAAGGGGGAATTGGCGATGGAAAAGGCGATGGTTTTGGCCGCCCTCGCCGATTCCGCGCCCAAGACGGTGACGGTGATGAATTTCGACGCTCCTTCCCCGTCGCGGACGACCTGATGGGCCAAATCGGTCATGAGATCGCCGAGTTTCGCCTTGAAATCGCCGAGGCTGTGGTCATCGGCGCTTTCGATAGCGCGGTGTTCGCCGCCTTTGCCGGTAGCGAACAACAGCACGGTATCGCTGGTGGACGTGTCGGAATCAATGGTGATGCAATTGAACGACTTGTCCACGGCGTCTACGAGCAGCGCCTGCAACACGCCATGGGACAGTGTCGCGTCGGTAAACACGAACGCCAGCATGGTCGCCAAATCGGGGTGGACCATGCCGGACCCCTTGGCGATGCCGTTGATGGCAACGTCGATGCCGCCGATTTCGGCCTCGCGGAAGGCGCCCTTGGGAAAGGTATCGGTGGTCATGATCGCCGTCGCCGCCTGTTCCCAGGCCACCGGCCCCAAATCGGCCTTCAATCCCGGCAGCGCCTTGATGATCTGTTGATGGTCCAGGGGCTCGCCGATGACCCCGGTGGAGGCGGCGAAGACTTTGCTGGGCCGGCACGCCAATTGATCGGCGGCCGCTTCGACGGTGTGTTCCACCGCTTCCAGGCCGGCCGGCCCGGTAAAGGTGTTGGCGTTGGCGGAATTGACGATCAATCCCCGTGCCTGGCCGCCCCGAAGCGCCTTCCTTGACCATTGAACCGGAGCGGAAGCGGTTAACGAACGGGTGAATACGCCGGCGACGGCCGTCTCGGACGCCAGATCCACCAGCACCAGGTCCATCCCGCCGTTCTTCCTTAACCCACAAGCGCCCGAAGCCAGCATGACCCCGGGCACCTCGGGCATGGGAGGGAAGGATTTTGGCGCCAGCGGCGACAGGGCTGGCTGGGAAAGTTTCGAATTCATGGTACGGGCCGGATCGGTTGGGGGGCTAGAGGCGCCTATGGCTTCTTCTTGCCGACGACACACGGTTAACAGGGATAAAGCATATCGCCCCTTTTAGGACAAGGCCACGCACGATCATAAGCCCGTGACCCCGGCCCGGCGAACGATCTAGGATAGTCTGGATCATAGCGAGGGAAGGCAGCGGGCCATGAGCGGAAACGGCAGTGGATATTGGCGCTTGGCGGTGGTTTTGTCGGTGATGACCGTCCTCGCCACGGCCGCGGCGGAAGGCGCCGGCCCTGAAGCCCCCGGCAACGACACCATTATCAGGAACTTCAATACCGTCGCTTTCGGCAACGAATACACCGGGAAACGCTATGCCCACGTCCGCAAATGGCGGGTGCCCATCCGCGTCGGCATCGAGGGCGACGTGCCTAAGTATTTCGAAGTCTTTGTGTTACAGCACATCCGCGCCTTGCGGCAGCTGACGGGGCATCCCATCCGGCTTTATTATTCGCCTACCATGCACAAAGAGGGCCGCCTGGCCCCGGCTTTCGACCGCACCAAGATCAACCTGATCCTTTATTACCTGCCGGTGGAAAGGATTCCGGACCGCCTCGCGCGTTATTTCGGCAACGACCCGGAAAACGTGCGGAAAATGATCGCCGCCTCCACCTGTTTCGCCAAGTTCGGCACCAAAAAGAACGAGATTCGCTGGGCCATCGCGGTGTTTCCGTCCCATCATCCCAAGGACTACATGCGGGCCTGCGTGGTCGAGGAATTGACCCAGGTCATGGGGCTTCCCAACGATTCGAACGCCGTCGAGCCCTCCATTTTCAACGACCAAAGCCGTTTTTTCGAACTCACCGAACACGACCGCTTGATGTTGAGGATGCTCTACGACCCCCGGATCACCGCCGGCATGCCGCGCCTGGATGCGCTCAAGCAGGGCCGCCTGATCCTCGACGAAATCCGGCCCCGGTGAGCGGCCGGATGGGGCCCGCCGGGTGGGACGGTGACGCTCCGCTTCCCGCCCGAGCGCGCCCTTGTCGTTGAACCGCAATTCTCCCTCGGACGTTAGGCTGGGCGCGGCAAAAACCGCGCCCCCGTTGCATTGACAGAGGGCGCGGGGGACTCTATCTCTTTTCCGGGTTCTTCATCGGCCGGATCAGGCTTTTTGGCGGCCCGCCGGTTGTTATTTCTCTATCGATTCTACGGTGTTAGTGAATGTTCGCAGCCATTGCCAAGCGCATGTTCGGCTCCGCCAACGAGCGCTTTCTGAAAGAACTCGGCAGGGACGTTGACGCCATCAATGCGCTTGAGCCCACGTTGGAAGCGCTCGGCGACGAAGAGCTCGGCGCCCGCACGGCCTGGCTTAGAGGGCGGCTCGAAGCCGGCGAGAACCTGGACGACTTGTTGGTTGACGCCTTTGCCACCGTCCGCGAGGCGGCGAAACGCACCCTCGGCGAGCGCCCTTTCGACGTTCAGCTTTTGGGCGGTATCGTCCTTCACCAGGGCATGATCTCGGAAATGAAGACCGGCGAAGGCAAGACCCTGGTCGCTACCATGCCGGTCTATTTGAACGCGCTCACGGGCAACGGCGTACACCTGGTCACCGTCAACGATTACCTAGCCCAGCGCGACGCCGATTGGATGAACGGCATCTACAAGCTTCTGGGCCTCAGCGTCGGCGTCATCAAGAACGACCTTGACGATGCCGAGCGCAAGGCCGCTTACGGTTGCGACGTGACCTACGCCACCAACAATGAGCTCGGCTTCGACTATCTCAGGGACAACATGAAATTCCAGCTTGAGCACATGGCGCAACGGCCGTTCTCGTATGCCATCGTCGACGAGGTCGACTCGATCCTTATCGACGAAGCGCGCACGCCGCTTATCATTTCGGGCCCGACGGACGATGCTTCGGACCTCTATGTCGCCATCGACAAGCTGATCCCGAAACTGACGCCCGACGACTATGAAAAGGACGAAAAAACCCGTTCCGTGACGCTGACCGAAGCGGGCACCGAAAAAATAGAACAATTGTTGCGCGATGCCGGGCTTATCAAGGAGGGAAACCTTTACGACCTTGTCAACGTATCGCTGGTCCACCACACCAACCAGGCGCTTCGCGCGCACATGCTTTTCGCCCGCGACACGGATTACATCGTCAAAGACGACAAAGTCATCATCATCGATGAATTTACCGGCCGCATGATGGAAGGGCGGCGCTATTCGGAAGGGCTGCACCAGGCGCTCGAGGCCAAGGAAAAGACCGAGATTCAATACGAAAACCAGACATTGGCCTCGATAACCTTCCAGAACTATTTCCGAATGTACCCGAAACTGGCGGGCATGACCGGCACGGCGATGACCGAAGCCGGAGAGTTTTCCGAGATTTACGGCCTTGAGGTCATTGACATCCCGACCAACGAACCCTGCGTCCGCGATGACATGGACGACGAGGTCTACCGGACGGCAACCGAAAAAGACAACGCCATCCGCGAATTGATCAGCGATTGTCAGGCCCGGAAACAGCCGGTTCTGGTCGGCACCGTCAGTATCGAAAAATCCGAACACCTGTCGGAGTTGCTGAAGAAAAAGAACATCACCCACAACGTTTTGAACGCGCGCTACCACGAACAGGAAGCCCAAATCATCGCCCAGGCCGGCGCGCCGGGAGGCGTCACCATCGCCACCAACATGGCCGGCCGCGGCACCGACATTCAGCTTGGCGGCAACGTCGAAATGAGAATCGCCCAGGAAATCAACGACCCCAAGGATTCCGACGCCCACGCCAAGGCCGCCCAGCGCATCCGCGCCGAGGTCCAGGCCAATAAGAAAATCGTCATCGACGCCGGCGGGTTGTTGGTTATGGGCACCGAACGGCATGAAAGCCGCCGCATCGACAACCAGCTCCGGGGCCGGGGGGGGCGCCAGGGCGACCCCGGGGCGTCAAAGTTTTTCCTGTCCCTGGAAGACGACCTGATGCGGATTTTCGGATCGGAGCGCATCGACAGCATGTTGCAGAAGCTCGGCCTCGAGGAAGGCGAAGCCATTATCCATCCCTGGGTCAACAAGGCGTTGGAAAAGGCCCAACAGAAGGTCGAGGCGCGCAATTTTGAAATCCGCAAGAACCTGCTGAAGTTCGACGACGTCATGAACGATCAGCGCAAGGTTATCTACGAGCAACGCAAGGAGCTGATGGCGATGGACAACGTGTCCGAAGACGTCGAAGGCATGCGCCAACAGGTCATCGACGATCTGGTCGCCCAGTGCATCCCCGAAAAAGCCTATCCGGAACAATGGAACACCGCGACGCTGCATGAAGAAGTCTTGAGAATCTTCGGCCTCGATTTGCCGGTTCAGGAATGGGCCAAGGAAGAAGGCATCGCGGATGCCGAAATCCTGGAAAGGATCACGGCCGCCGCAGAACACCGGTGGAAGGAAAAAACCGACGCCTATGGCCACGAGGTCATGCAGGGCGTCGAGAAAAGCCTCCTGTTGCAACTTTTGGATCAGTTGTGGAAAGATCACCTTCTATCCCTGGACCATCTTCGTCAGGGTATCGGGCTTCGCGCCTATGCCCAGCGCGATCCCTTAAACGAATACAAACGCGAAGCCTTTGACCTGTTTGAGGAGATGCTCGCGCTCCTCAGGGATAGGGTGACCCAGGTGCTGTCCCATGTGGAACTGGAAGTTTCCGGGGGCGACGATTTGTTCCGGCACACCGAGCAAGAGATGACCGAAACCCGCCAGGATCCGGCCTTCCAAGACCGCATGCCCACGGCCATGGAATACGCCGAGGAAGAAATTGTTTTAAACCCCATTCTCCGGCGCCAGGCTGCCGAAATGGTGGATCCGGACGACCCCACCACTTGGGGCCGGGTGCCGCGCAACTTGGCCTGCCCCTGCGGGTCCGGCAAAAAATACAAGCACTGCCACGGCCAGGTGGCGTAAAGGGGGCTTAGCCTTCTTCGCCGCCGTTTTCCCGCTGCATGATGGCGATCATGTTGGCCGTCCAAACCTCGGGCGTCACCGTGAGAACCCGTGAAAGAAGCCCGTGCAGGCAGTCCTCCGCGAACCGCCGAAATGGGCTGCCCCGCCGCTGGGGAAGGAACCGTAGCGTTTTGTAGCCCGCCGCCATTCCCAGTTGTTCCAGGCTTTTGGGCGTATAGGCGCATTTGTGGGTCAGGTCGGCGAACTGGTGAATGCCGCCCCAGGGCGAGCCCAAGTTGGGCATGCGGGCAATCACCAGCCCGCCCGGCGCAAGCACGCCTTTGATCTTTTCCAAAAGACGTGCGCCCTCGAAGGCCGTAAAATGCTCCAGGACGTCCAGAATCGCCACCCGGTCGTAGGGTTCGTTCCCGGCGCTGCCGTTCAGAAACTCCTAGATGTCACCCTGATGCAGATGTCCCTCCAGCCCCGGCGGCATGGCGGCGATGGCGGCGGCATCCATCTCGACACCCAGAAATCGCTTAACGCCCATCTGCTTCAAATAGGCGAGAAACTCACCGGGGCCGGAACCCAGTTCAAGAAACGAGGTCTCCGCCGAGCATTGGGCGGGGATCCAGATTTCCCGACCGTACCAATTGAGGTGCTTTTTTTTCAGCACCGGCGTTTGATAGCGCTTGAAGGCGGCATAGACCTTGTAGAAATCCTCAGGCTTTTCGAACGTCATGACCTCTCCCCCGGGGGCGGCTTCAATGGGCGCACCTTAACCAAACACCTTTCCGTTGCAAACATTCCGGGTTTTCCATGACGTCCGCGTGGCAGGGAGGGGGCTAAAAGTATCGGGTGAAACCAAAAGAACGTTTGGAGTAGACTTAAACGCTGCTTTGATTCTGCCCCTGTCCCGCCGAACCCAAACTAATGACAGAGATTTGCTTCCTTGTTACGCGATATATTGATACGCGCCTCCTATTATCTCATGCGTATGGGCCTGGGCGATGTTCGATCAACCCATAAACTGAGTTCGGCATCCCGCCGCCGAGTGAAAAAAATACTCGGCCAGGCCCAACAGATACGAGCGATGGAATTGGGCGAACTCTGCCATTCCGAGTTGGGCGCAACGGTTCAAAGCGGCCCTTTCACGGGGATGGTGCTTGGCGGTGGCGATCAATGGCGTGGCTATGAGCGGTTGGCAGGGTTGCTTGGCACCTACGAGGCTGAATTAACGCCGGCAATTGAACATCTTAAATCCATTAACCTTGACAGTGTCATTAACATAGGCGCCGCCGAAGGTTACTATTCCGTAGGGTTCGCGAGAACACTCAAGACGACCCAAGTTCTATCCGTGGAAATCGACACTGAGGCTATGGCAATTTGCCGTGAAAATGCCGAACTCAATAACGTCACCGATAAAATGAGCTTTCGCACCGAAGCCATGACATCGGATGACTGGGCAAAGCATCTTGAAAAGAACCCACGGAGTTTAGTGTTTGTTGATTGCGAAGGATGTGAAGCATATCTTTTTAATCGTCGGATCGCCGAGTTTGCCGCTGAGAACTATCTTCTCATCGAGGCACATGAATTCGCGGTCCCCGGCATTACCGACAAGCTGTATGAGCTTTTTCGTGGTTCTCACGCTGTCGAGGTGATTGTTGAAGGGCCTCGTGACCCAAATAAATTCGAATGGCTGCGCCCCCTTGCCTCCATGGACCGATGGTTGGCGGTCTCTGAAAACCGCCCCCAAACCATGAAATGGATATGGGCGCGCCCCCACTCCCGGTAGCCACATGAAAGATGCTTCTCAATGAACGTGATGTTGGCTGGTGACCAGCGGTATTTCCATTTGCTCAAAGCGAACTGCGGGCAAATAAGAAAAATATACCCCCACGCACGCATCATCGTTTACGACTTTGGATTAAAGGCGGGGCAACAGGCTGAATTAAAGCAACAAGCCGAGGCTGAAATTATCGATTGGAGGGCGCAACTGAATGATATCAGCCTTGTTCAGCAACGCATTTCTCCCGAACAAATTCACGCCTTGGCGCTTGGGTTTAACGCCCGCTACACAGGGATAGTTAAACGATTGCGGAAGGCGGTGCTCAAACGCTTTCCTCACTCCGCATTTTCAAAACAATACCAGATCAAAGCATTGCGTTTTGAAAACCTGATGCTGCAAAAAATCAAATGCATGCAGGATGCCGCCGAAAGGTTCATCGGCGAACCCTTTGTTTTTTTAGATGCGGATGCACTTCCCTTCGAGCCTTTCGATGAAATATTCGAGAGCGATGCCGACATAACCGTCACGCTAATAGGTGGAAAACTGTCTTGGGAATTTAACAGATGCATCGTGCTTAATAGCGGCGTCATCTTTTTTGGTTCCAGAGACGACGCCCGGCGCGAATTTTTGCAAGGATGGTGGAATCGTGCGCTGGTAACCGATGAATGGCTACGCGAACAAACGGCATTGGTTCGATTTATCGCTAGCCATGCTCCCGACGCCTTCGTCGAAAACACGGCGTCAGCCATCGATCTTGAGACAGGACCGATTCGTCTTCGCATGGTGCCATGCGATCGTTACATTTTTTCACCATGGAAAACGTCGCTTTCGAAGATTTTCCCCTAGCCAAGATTTATCACTTTACCGGACGCCGCCAAGAACCGGCGTTATTCAACAAAATCATGAGATTTCTGAATGACCGGTACCCGGATTCCTGAAGGCTGCATCAAGCATTTCCGCCTCCATGGCCGTCAATCATCGCTCATCAATGGGTCTTAACTTAAGCCCTTGCCACCCATTTCCAGGAATTTCTCGCGGCGCCGCGATTTCAGGACCCCGCCATCCAACCCGGAAAGCGCCTGCAGCGCGTCTTCTATGGCGCTGCCGACGGCTTCGATGGCGGCCTGCCGATTGCGGTGCGCGCCGCCCAACGGTTCGTCGATGATTTTATCGATAATGCCCAGTTCCAAAAGATGTTCAGCGGTCATCTTTAGGGCCTCGGCGGCGTCTTCGGCCTTGTCGCCGTCGCGCCACAGGATCGAGGCGCAGCCCTCCGGCGAAATCACCGAATAAATGGCGTGTTCCTGCATCAATGTGGTGTTGGCGGCGGCCAACGCCATGGCGCCGCCCGATCCCCCCTCGCCGACGATGGCGCTGACCAGCGGCACCTTGAGCCCGATGCAGGTTTCGACGCTGCGGGCGATGGCTTCTGCCTGGCCGCGGGCCTCGGCATCGATCCCGGGATAGGCGCCCGGCGTATCAACAAGCGTGATGACCGGCAGGCCGAACCGGTCGGCAAGCTTCATCAACCGCTGCGCCTTGCGGTAACCTTCCGGCCGGGCCATGCCGAAATTGTGCTTGAGCCGACCGTCGGTGCCGGTGCCCTTTTCGGTGCCGATCACCACAACGGATGCCCCCCGAAAACGCCCGAGCCCGCCGACGACAGCCGGGTCTTCGGCGAATTGCCGGTCGCCGGCCAGCGGCGTGAAGTCCTCGATCAGGGCGCCGATGTAATCCAACGCATGGGGACGCTCGTGGTGGCGGGCGACCTGGGTTTTCTGCCATGGGGTCAGTTTCGAATAGGTCTGAACCAGCAGCTTTTCGACCTTCGCCTGGAGCTTCGAAATCTCTTCGGCGATATTGACGTCGCCGGAACCGGTCATGTGCCGCAGTTCCTCGATCTTGCCTTCCAGCTCGGCGATCGGTTTCTCGAAATCCAGGTAATTATGCATGGCGGTTCTCTAGCACAGTATGGGCGGCCAAAAAAGCGAGGGGCGGCAGGAAACCCCCGCCGCCCCGTTGTTGGGCTTAGGCCGTGGTCAGCCGGCGGTTTTTATCTGCTCGGCCTTTTCCACCATCACCTCGGCTTGCTTGATGGAGGCGATGTCGATCAGCCGGCCATCGAGGGCAACGGCGCCCTTGCCTTCTTTCTGGGCTTGTTCCATGGCCTCGATGATGCGCTTGGCCTGGTTTACGTCTTCCTCGCTGGGGCTGAACAGGTCGTTGGCCAGATCGACCTGGCTCGGGTGGATCGCCCATTTCCCCTCGCACCCCAAGGTGGCGGCGCGCATGCCCTGGGCCTTGAAGCCGTCGGGGTCGGAGAAATCGCCGAACGGCCCGTCAATGGGACGAAGCCCGTGGGCGCGGGCGGCGACGACCACCTTGGTGATCGGATAATGCCACATGTCGCCCCAGTGGACGTCGCGGTTGCCGTCGCCGTCGGGGTCGGTGAGCACGTGATAATCCTTGTTGGGGCCACCGATCACGGTCGTCCGCGCCTTGGTCGAGGCGGCATAGTCGGCGACGCCGAAATGAAGGGCTTCCAGCCGGGGGCTGGACCCGGCCAGTTCGTCCACGTTCATCATGCCGAGCGCGGTCTCGATGATGAGCTCGAAGCCGATCCGCTTTTCGACCTTGGTGGCGTCTTCGACCTGGGTCACCAGCATGTCGAGGGCGTAGATATCGGCCGCCGTGCCGGCCTTCGGAATCATGATCAGGTCAAGCTTGCCCGGGGCTTGCTCCAGGATATCGACCACGTCGCGGTACATGTAATGGGTGTCCAGCCCGTTGATGCGGACGGACAGGGTCCGACCGCCCCAATCGAGGTCGTTCAGGGCCTCGATGATGTTCTTGCGGGCCTGTTCCTTGTCATCGGGCGCGACGGCGTCCTCAAGGTCGAGGAAGGTCACGTCGGCTTTGCTCTTGGTCGCCTTTTCCAGAAACTTCGTGTTAGAGCCGGGCACCGCCAGTTCGCTGCGGTTAAGGCGCGGCGTGCATTGCTCGACGATGTGGAAACTCATGGAGGACTCCTTGGGTTCGTTTGATTTGGTGATTTAGGCTTTTCGCATAATTATTGAAATTCGCCGTCAGCGGGCCGGACAGATCGATTCCGCACATGCGAACATGATGCAGATGATCAAAAAGTGCAAGAGGAACAACCGTTTGTCCGCAACATGGCCGTTCATCAAGGGGTGACTCGATTCCCGCAGCCGATGTGTTACAACCCGGGGAAATAATCGAAATCATCTTCAGAGGAGGCCCCCATCATGAGCGACAAGCCCCCCGTCCCCCCCGTCGTCCTGGTCACTCGAAAGCTGCCCGAGGCCGTGGAAGACCGCCTCAAACGTGATTACAATGCCCGGCTAAACCCCGACGACGCCCTATATTCCAAGGACGAACTGCTTGAGCGCGCCAAGGGCGCCCAAGGAATCCTGCCCTGCCATACCGAGCATTTCTCGGCCGAGGTGATCAAGCGCCTGCCCGAGGAGGTCAAGATCGTCGCTAATTTCTCCGTCGGTTTCGACCACGTGGACATCGAGGCGGCCAAGAAACGGGGCCTGGTGGTGACCAACACCCCCGATGTGCTGTCCGACGCCACCGCCGAGCTGACCATGATGCTGATGATCGGCGCCGCCCGGCGCGCCAGCGAAGGCGAAAGGCTGGTGCGGACCGGCGAATGGAAGGATTGGAGCCCGGCCTTCATGGTCGGCACCCAGGTAACGGGAAAACGGCTGGGAATCCTGGGCATGGGCCGGGTCGGACAGGTGGTGGCCAAGCGGGCCCGCGGTTTCGACATGGAAATCCACTATCATGATTTCCAAAAGCTGCCGCCGGAAAAAGAAGAAGGCGCCATTTTCCATGAGACGCTCGAGGACATGCTGCCGGTCTCGGATTTCCTGTCCATCCACTGCAACGCGACGCCGGAAACCACGGGAATGATGAACGCCGAACGTCTGGCCCTGCTTCCCGACGGCGCCATCTTCGTCAACGCCGCCCGCGGCGCCATCCATGTCGACGACGACCTGATCGAGGCGTTGAAATCAGGCAGGCTCAAGGCGGCCGGCATCGACGCCTATAACAACGAGCCCAATATCGACAAGCGTTTCCGGGAACTTCCCAATACCTTCCTGATGCCCCACATCGGCAGCGCCACCGCCGAAACCCGCGATGGCATGGGATTCAGGGCGCTCGACAATCTGGATGCTTATTTCGCCGGCACCGAGCCGGGCGACCGGGTGGCCTGATAAATAAGGCTATTTCGGGTTAAGTCTTTGGTATGCCAAACTTAACGCATCCTGGAACGGAAAATTCCGGGGATAAACAGTTCTGGGCCGTCAAATTGGCCTGGGGAGAGAGGGAGGACCATCGGGGAGGATTGCCGGCCTTTGTCACTTGTTTGTGACCCTGGGCCGGCTGTCGTGAAAAGCCTTGCCATCTAGATGAGAATGCTGGAAATTACCCGGCAACAACAACCACCTTTGAAACCTTCGGAGGGCGGTTGGCGTAGTCGGGGGGCAGGCACAAACTTCACGCATGTTTTCCGCAAATGTTTGAATTCCATGGCGGCGCTTCGGGCGTCTGATGGGATTTAATGGTTCGTGTTTTTTGAAGCCAAGCCATAGGGAGGATTAAATATGGCGACCACAAAGACCAAAGTTTCGCGGCGTAAATTTATCAAAACTGGCGCCGTTGTCGCGGGCGCAGGGGCCGCAACCCTGGCCATGCCCAGCATCGCCACGGCCGCACCGACGGTCCTGAAGGTTCAGGCTGCGTGGGGCGGCGGCATTTTCCTTGAAGATGCCAAAAACTATGTTGCCCGCGTGAACAAGATGGCCGGCAAAGGCCTGAGGATCGACCTGTTGTCGGTTAACTCCGTTGTCAAAACCAGCCAGATGCAGGATGCCGTCCACCGCGGCGTCCTTGACGGCGCCCATTACGTGCCCGCCTACTGGTATTCCAAGTCGCCGGCGGCGTCCCTGTTCGGCACCGGC
The DNA here is from genome assembly GCA_964626025.1 of uncultured Thalassospiraceae bacterium. GTDB lineage: Bacteria > Pseudomonadota > Alphaproteobacteria > Rhodospirillales > Casp-alpha2 > Casp-alpha2. The sequence continues at coordinate 86,578 of CAZVFL010000002.1, read as the reverse complement.
CCCTGCTTCGGCTGGTCGGCGCAGGAAATGCTGGGCTGGATCCATTATGGCGGCGGCAAGGAACTCTTCAATGAGTTGATGGGCACCCTCGGCCTTAACCTGATCAGCTTCTTCAACAGCCCGATGCCGGCGCAGCCGCTGGGCTGGTTCAAGGAGCAGATCAAGAGCTCGGCTCAGATGAAGGGCCTCAAGTACCGCACCGTTGGCCTGGCGGCTGACGTGATGAATGAAATGGGCTTGTCGGTGGTGCAGTTGCCGGGTGGCGAAATTCAGCCGGCCATGAAGAGCGGCCTGATCGACGCCGCCGAGTTCAACAACCCGACTTCCGACAGCGACTTCGGCATGCAAGATGTTTCCAAGCACTATCACCTGGCCAGCTTCCACCAGTCCCAGGAATGCTTCGAGGTTACCTTCAACAAGAAGAAGTTCGATTCCCTGTCAAAAGAACTTCAGGCGATCCTGGAATACGCTTCCGAAGCCGAGAACTCTAACTTCTACTGGTACAGCACCCTTCGTTATGCCAATGACCTGATCAAACTGAAGACAAAGCATGGCGTCAACGTGTACCGTACGCCCGATTCCATTATGTCGGACCAGTTGAAGGCGTGGGATAAGGTTCTTGACCGGATTTCGGCGAAAGACAAGTTCTTCGCCAAGGTGGTTAAATCGCAGAAAGTCTATGCCAAGAAAGTGATGGACTACCTGCTTCTGAACCAGCCGGATTACGGCTTGGCTTACAAGCACTACTTCGGTTGATCAGATCCGTTTTTTGCGAGACCATTACGCAAGATCGATCGGATATGGAGGGACAGCCGCAAGGCTGTCCCTCTAACATCTGACCAAGGCCATCAAGGCGGGAGACCCAGCCGTGATATTCACTATTCATGCTATTGAACAGTTCAGCATCTGGGTCGGGCGCGCCTTCGGCTGGTGTATTCTGATTTTAACCCTTTCGGTCGCCTATGAAGTGTTCGTCCGTTATGTCCTCAACGCGCCCACCGTATGGGCTTTCGACATGATGGTGCAGATGTACGGGGCGCTGTTCGTGATGGCCGGGCCCTACGCCCTCGCCCAGGACACCCATGTGCGCGCCGATGTGATTTACCGCTTGGTGCCGGTCTATTGGCAGGCCCGTATCGATTTACTTTTATACATGGTCTTCTTTTTCCCGGGCATGGCAGCCCTGCTCTGGTACGGCTGGGAAATCGCCATGGACTCATGGCGCTATCATGAAGTCAGCTGGAACAGCCCGGCCCGTATTCAGATTTATTACTTCAAGACCCTGATCCCGGTGGCCGCTGCGTTGTTCATCCTTCAGGGCGTTGCGGAATGCATGCGATGCTATCTGGCGATGAAGACCAATAAATGGCTGCCGCGTCTGGAGGATGTCCGGGAAACGGAAGACCTTTTGAAAGGCCAGGCGACCGGGCTTGAAACCGAATAACCCTCTTTTCATAACCCTATCCGGTTTGACGGAGCGCTCTCAAGGATGACCAACCCCGAAGTAGCAATTCTGATGTTGTCGATCTTTATCGTGATGATATTGCTCGGATTTCCCGTCGCCTTCACGCTGCTCGCCATGGGCGTCGGCTTTGGTTATTACGCTTATTACGAGGCCGGCACCGTTAACTCGATCGCCGATGCCTTAAACAACAAAATCTTTTACCTGCTGAACCAGAACACCTATTCGGTGATGGAGAACGACACCCTGGTCGCCATCCCGCTGTTCCTGTTCATGGGCTATGTGGTTGAGCGCGCCAACATCGTCAACAAGCTGTTCTCCTCGCTGCAAATGGCGGCCCGTAATTTGCCGGGATCCATGGCGGTCGCGGCTTTGGTCACCTGCGCCATATTTTCCACCGCCAGCGGTATCGTTGGCGCGGTGGTGACCCTGATGGGACTGCTGGCGTTCCCGGCCATGGCCAAGGCTCACTATAACAAGAGTTTCGCCGCCGGCGTCATCTGCGCCGGCGGCACGCTTGGCATTTTGATTCCGCCCTCGATCATGCTGATCGTCTATGCGGCGATCGCGGAACTTTCACCGCTGCGCCTATACGCCGCCGCCATTGTCCCAGGGTTCCTCCTGGCCGGATGTTATATCATCTACGTCATTATCCGGGTCATGATTACTCCGTCGATTGCGCCGAAGCCACGCGAAGAGGATATTCCGCCCAGGCGCGTTGTCTACTTCCAGCTTCTGACCTCCTTCGTTCCATTGACCGCGCTTATTATGCTGGTGCTTGGGTCCATTCTGATGGGCCTTGCGACGCCGGCGGAAGCCGCCGCCATGGGCGCATTTGGCGGGCTCGTGCTGGCGGGACTCTATCGCTCTCTCAGTTGGGTGATGCTTAAAGAGTCCGTCTACCTGACGGCCAAAGCGACGGCGATGGTGTGCTGGCTTTTTGTCGGATCATGGACCTTCGCGTCCGTGTTCTCATACCTGGGCGGCCATGAAATTATCGAACATTTCGTTCTCGGATTTAACCTTCAGCCATGGCAGTTCCTGATCATGGTGCAGTTTATCATCTTCCTTCTCGGCTGGCCCCTGGAATGGTCGGAAATCCTGATCATCTTCGTGCCGATCTTCCTGCCCATGCTGCCCACTTTCGGCATTAACCCCTATTTCTTCGCCATGCTGGTGGCGCTCAATCTTCAAACCTCGTTCCTGACCCCGCCCATGGCCATGTCCGCCTATTACCTGAAAGGGGTGTTGGGGAAAGCCATCGAATTGGTTGATATTTTCAGGGGCATCATGCCCTATCTCGGCATCGTCATTTTCATCATGGTCATGATGTATCAGTTCCCGGAGATCGCGCTCTGGCTGCCTGATTACTTTTTTGGTAAATATATTCCTTAAGGTTAAATGAGATGGGATATCATCTGAACAAAATGCGGATCGAGTTTTCAGGAGTGAAAATATAATGTCTGCAGCCACCCTTGAAAGAATTTTCGGATTGATCGGAGTGACGCTGGTCGCCGCGTTTGTCCTCGGTCTGGCGGAAAGTATTTCTTCCGGTGCCGCTGGATTTTGGGGCGGCCTTCCGTTTTGGGTGATCTGCTTTTCTGTCCTGGTGCTGGTCGTCTATGACTTCTGGGATACGTGCCTGCGCAAGAAGTAAGGGCTTGCCCGCAACCCCGATGCCCTGTCCGTAGCAGGCGTTAAGAACTTTACGCCCATGACATTGATTGAACTCTCCGCCACCGAGGCTATTGGTAAATTACGCAACGGTGAGATCACTTCCGAAGAATTGGTCCAGGCCTGCCTTGACCGGATCGAGCAAGCCGATGGCGAAATCGAGGCCTGGGCGCACCTGAAACCCGACTATGCCCTCGATCAGGCCCGGATGCTCGATGCCCAGCGTCAGGCCGGTGGCCCGGTGGGACCGTTGCACGGCATTCCCGTCGGCATCAAGGACATCTTCGATACCGATTGCCTACCGACGGAAAATGGCACCCCGCTCAATTCCGGCCGCCAGCCGATGGAGGACTGCAGGGTCGTCAGCCTGCTGATGGAAGCCGGCGCCGTCATCATGGGCAAGACGGTGACCACCGAACTGGCCGTTTTCGGGCCCGGCAAGACCAGGAACCCCCACAATCCCGATCATACGCCCGGCGGTTCGTCCAGCGGGTCGGCCGCCGCTGTCGCCTCTTACATGGTACCGCTGGCCGTCGGCAGCCAGACCAACGGGTCGGTGATCCGCCCGGCGTCCTATTGCGGCGTCGTCGGCTTCAAGCCCAGCCACGGGCTAATTCCCCGTACCGGGATACTGGCACAATCGAGCTGGCTGGATACCGTCGGCGTCTTTGCCCGCTCGGTCGAGGATGCGGCGTTGCTGGCGGAAAATATTGTTGCTCATGATCCCGGCGACAAGGATACCCGGGCCCGGGCCCGCCCGCCCCTCGCCACCACCGCCGTCGAGGAGCCACCCCTGCCGCCGAAGTTGGCCTTTGCCAAAACCGCCGTCTGGGATGAAGCGGAAAAGGAAACCCAAGACGCATTCGCGGAACTGAAAGAGCTTCTGGGCGAAGGGTGCGATGACCTGGACCTGCCCGAGCCTTTCGAGCACGCCGTCGAACAGCACCGAAAGATCATGAACGCGGACCTGGCCAAAAGCTTCGCCGGTTATTACGAGCACGGAAAGGACAAGCTGACCGATGTCCTGAAAGGCATGATCGAGGACGGGCAAAAGGTCACCGCCGTCGATTACAACAATGCCGTGGATTGGCGCGAAAACCTGAATGACGGGCTCGGGGGCGTGTTCGACCGCTATGACGCGATCATCACCCCGGCGACAACGGGGGAAGCGCCGGCTGGGCTGGATGCCACTGGTAGTCCTGTGTTTTCAACGCTTTGGACCTATTGCGGTACGCCGGCGATAACCCTGCCGCTGATGGAAGGGCCGAATGGGTTGCCGTTGGGCGTGCAGCTTGTCAGCCGCCGCGGCGACGATGCCAGGCTCCTCAGGACCGCCAACTGGCTGATCGAACACGTCGCAGGCGACGGTTCCAAGGGCTGAACCGGCGCGGTTTAATTCCCCGATTCGCGGTTTTTAGGCCTAACGGCCGATTTCCCATAATTTTCTCCGGCAAGGGTTTCCCTGGGGTTTAGGCCTGCTTATTGGCGGCAGTCCGCCAGAATAGCATAATAACCCCATGTGGGGACGCTTAGCGGTCTGGGTGACCGCCTTATGCTTGGCAGGGGGTGTTTTGGGCAGCACGGTTGCGATTGCCGCCCAGGATGATCCTCGGCTCGACGAATTGTTCGCTCAACTCAAAAACTCCGACAACAAATATGAAGTCGCGGATGTGACGGCCGAAATCTGGTTCATCTGGCACCGTTCGGGCATTCCCCCGGTGGATTGGATGATGGAGGAAAGCCATCAGTTCATGAAGTTGGGAATTTTGGACTCCGCATTGGGCGGGTTTACCCTTGTCACCGAGTCGGCCCCGGATTTCGCCGAGGGATGGCACAAGCGGGCGACGGTTCATTTCCTGATGGGCAATTTTCCGGCATCCATCGAAGACATCAAAAAGACCGTGTCGCTCGAACCCCGACACTTCGGTGCTTTCACGGGGCTTGGCCTTATCTATCTGGAAATGGGCAACGAGGGGGCGGCCCTGAAAGCCCTTGAGAAAGCGCTGGAAATCAATCCCCACCTTCCGGGAGCCCGCCTCAAGGTGGAAGAGCTGAAACTAAAATTCTACGGGAACTCAATCTAGGGTCTCAGGCTGTCCGCCCAGGTTATCGTTTCGCCGGCATATCCGCTAATGGGTGCGCCTCTTTCACCAGCGCCTTGAGGCGTTCATCCAGAACATGGGTATAGATTTGCGTTGTCGCGATGTCGGCATGTCCCAGCATCTGCTGTAGGGACCTGAGGTCGGCGCCGTGGGCCAGCAGATGGCTGGCGAAGGAATGTCGAAGCACGTGCGGCGATACCCGGCTGGGGGCGATGCCGGCCTTTCGAGCCACGTCTTTCAGGAGCTGCGCCAACCGCGCCCGGGTCAGGTGGCCCTCCGACGACCGCGAGGGAAATAACCAGTCCCGGACGGACGGCTGGGAGCGCTTTTTAGGGATGAATTTCTCGCGCTCGGCCAAATAGGCTTCCAGGGCGTCTTTCGCCGGCTCGCTCAAAGGCACCATCCTTTCTTTTTCCCCCTTGCCACGAACCACCAGCATCTGTCTATCCCGGCCGAGCGCCGATAACGGCAAGCCGACAAGCTCGGAAACCCGAAGCCCCGTCGCATACAGAACTTCCAACAACGCAACCAGCCTAAGCCCTTCGGGCCCCTTCCATTTGCCGGCCGCCGTCAGAAGTTCCTCGACTTCGGTCTCGCTTAGGAATTTGGGAATGCGCTTGCCCTGACGCGGACTGTCGAGAACCGTCGTCGGATCGTCGGCACGGACCTGTTCGCCAAAGAGAAAGCGGAAAAACTGCCTCAACGTCGACAACCGTCGGGCGCTGGTGCCGGGCGCCATGCCGGCTTCGGAAAGGGATTTCATGTACTGGCGCAGCATCGCCTGGCTGGCATCTTCAGGAGCCCGCCGGCGGGCCCGGGTAAAGTCGGAAAAATGCCGGAGGTCGCGCCGGTATGAATCAATCGTGTTGATCGCCGCGCCTTCCGCCGCCAACTTGTCCATATAAGCGTCAACGTGAACCGAATCAGGAATCCGGGAACCGGATTTCCGAGCCCCCCCCTGGTTGCTCATAGGCCCGCCGCAAGCGCCGCTTCAACGGCCATGGCGCGGGCTTCTTTTTCAAAACCGGCGGTGCGAAGGCTGATCAAAACCTGGCGAAGAAGCAACGGATCGGCCCCGGCGGGACCGGCTTCGCCAAGCGCCAGAAGCGACAACAGGACCGTTTCGGCAATCCTCCGCCCGGCGCCGAAGGCAGCGCCGGCATCCAAAGCGCCTTCACCGGTATCCGTGGCGATATTCGTGGCGATATCCGCTAATTGGGCCGTTTCGCTTTTCGAGACCCCTTTTCCCCGGCCGGCCACTTCGGTGGCCTCAAGAAGCCTGAACCAAAGCGCCGGGTTGGGCATCGAAACCGACCGGCGGGTGCCGCCTGTGACAAGATTTTCCCATGATTCGGCAGGCACCGGTTCGCCCAGGGCGTCAAACAGCGAGTACAAGAGCGCCGCTTTGGCCACCGCGTCTTTTCGGCCCTTGGCGCTTGCCCACCAGGTGGAAATCTTGGCCGTGTGCCATTCATCGGCCTCTGACGAACCCATCAAACGGACGATGGGCATTAATTGGGAAATCGCCTTGTTTGTATCCTTGTTGAACAACGCGCTGGCTCTCATCAGGGCAACCCAGGCCTCGGCGGCGATGGCTTCGTTGTTGAGCAGCAGCGCCCGAACCGCCTCGGGGGCAAACCATATCAACTCGGCCGAGGGGGGAATGCGTTTCAAAACCGGCAAGAAGACCCTGACAACGGATGCATACCGCCCTTCCTCGCGCCCCAACGCCAGGGCCCTAGCCACCACCTCCGCCTGGGCCGTCGGCACGGTCTGGATCAGGGACGTGTGATAAAGAAGCGCGCGGGTCATGGGGCCGCCCTCGGTCTCGGCCCGGGACAAGGGGTTGGACAGGTCGTTTTCGGAAAATGACACGCTGGTATAGAGCTGGCGCAGCGAATCCACGGGCAACGCGCCGGCCGATTCCGCGCGCTCGGCCGCTTCAAGCCTAAGCCCGACCGGCGCGTTGGGGCTAATGGCGATGGTGCGGAGAATACCTGGGCCGCTGGACGAAATGACATCGGCCGGCAGTTTCGCCTTGGCTACCCGCGCCATGGCCAGGTGCAAGGGCGTCGGATTGGCGAGCGTTGTAAGGATCGCCGGGGTGCCGGAACCAAGGGATTCGATCAACGAAAAGAAAACTTCGTCTTCATTACCGGCTTCCCGCATCACCGAAACGCCAAGCGCCGCCTTGCTGTGTTCGCCCGTCAGCGCCTGACAGAAAAGAAAAGCTTTCTGCCAATAGGGAATTTTGTGATCGCGAACCTGTCCGCCGGCCAACGCGCAGGCCCGCGCATTATCGTTGGCCAGGAAGCGGGCTTCGGTTTCCACCCGGATCAGTTCCTGGTCCGTCGCCCGGCCCGGCGTCACGTTGAGAAGAATATTGACGGCAACCAAGTCCCCCATGGCGGCCAGCAACTTGACCCTGATCGCCACCAGGCTTGCCCCTTGGGATTTGCCCTCGGGCACCCGTGCAATGCTTAACAGCATTCTGCGCATCAGATTCCGCATGGCCGCAGACGATGTGCTGACCGGCAGTTGCGGCAGCAACCGTTCGACAATGGCGCGCTCGGTTCCCTTCCACATGTCGGCGCCGAAACCGCCTTGTTCGGCGGTCAAGGTCCCTGCCGTATCGGAATCAATGGTTTGCAGGCTGTCGATTTGCACCCCGGTCCCGCCGGGTGGCGGGGTGGCGGCAATGGGTTGCACCGTATCGGCAGATGAGCCGTCGCCTTCACTTTCCGGAGCCGGGGGAACGGCGGTCGGTGGAGCCAGTTTCTGCGGGGGCGACAGGAGCACCGGCTGATTCTGCTGGGCTTGACCGTTGGACCCGGGGACAGCAACCATCAACAAAGCCAGCAACATTATGGCTGCCGCCTTAAGTGCGGCTATTCCTTGGCGGTGCTGTTTAACGGGGGAAGCGGTCATCGGGGAGGACTCTTTCAACTTTTTTTACGGGCGGCGGTATATCCCACGTCGCCAGGAATGCGCCGCCGCCGATAAGCGCCAGGATGACCAGCAGAAACACAAACCTGGAAAAGCTTTTCATCCTTGATGCTCCGGTTGTTCATCCGAAATTGGCGCCGTTGGTGATTTAACGACAGCCTATATTGTTTATGCTAAGTTTCGACTATGGCAATTTTTCGGCAATCCCTAGGCCCGCAGTTTATCGGCTCGGGCATGCGCTTTCAACGACCGTGGCCCCCAGGCCTGGATCAGGGGGCGGAATCTTGGCGCGTCTTAACCGGTCTTGTTGCCGGTCATAAACCTCGTTTCGCATGACGGCGGATCAATCACGATTGTCCGGCAAATCCATTATTCTGGTTGGCCTCATGGGGGCTGGGAAGACCAGCGTCGGCCGTAAGCTCGCCGAAAAAATGGAAATGACGTTTATTGATGCCGACGAGAAAATCGTCAAGGCCGCCGGATGTTCGATCGAGGATATTTTCGAACTTTACGGCGAATCGGCCTTCCGCGATGTGGAAGAGCGGGTGATCCAGCGGCTTTTGGAAGAAAGGCCGGTAATCCTGGCGACAGGGGGCGGCGCTTTCATGAACCCAAAGACCCGGGCCCTGTTCGCCGAGAAGGGAGTATCGGTCTGGCTGCGCGTCGAGTTGGATGTTCTGGTGAAGCGCACCCGGCGGCGCGGCGGACGGCCATTGTTGAAAAACCGGGAGCCCAAGGCTGTCTTGAAAAAACTGATGGACAAGCGTTACCCCGTCTATGCCGAAGCCGATATCATCGTCGATTCCAAGGAAGAAGGCGCCGATGTCACGGTCGGAATGATCACCGAGGCCCTTGGGGCGCTCTCCGGGCCCGCCGGAAGGGAGGCCCGCTCATGAGCGCCGAGTATTCGACCATGACCGTGGAACTTGGCGAACGCAGCTACGACATCGTCGTTGGCGAAGGATTGCTTGCCGACGCCGGCCGGCTTATCCAACCGCTGCTGGCCGAACCGAAAGTGGTCATCATCACCGATGATAACGTTAAGAAGCATTGGCTCGGCACCTTGGAAACATCGCTGGACGATGTAGGGATCGGCCATGAAAGCATCGCGCTGGAGGCCGGAGAGCAGACCAAGGACTATGCCCATGCCGAGGATCTGATCGGAAAACTATTGGATGCCGGCATTGATAGAGCGACGACCTTGCTGGCCCTCGGCGGCGGTGTCATCGGCGACATCACCGGCTTTGCCGCTGCGATTACGCTCCGCGGGCTGGATTTAGTGCAAATACCGACCACGCTTTTAGCCCAGGTGGACAGTTCGGTCGGCGGTAAAACAGGAATCAACACCCCGCAGGGCAAAAACCTGGTTGGCGCCTTCCACCAGCCGCGTCTGGTTTTGGCTGACATCGGCACCTTGGGTAGCCTTCAACCACGCGACCTGAGGGCCGGCTACGCCGAAGTGGTCAAGTACGGCCTGATCGGGGATGCTGATTTTTTTGCCTGGCTGGAAGCCAACGGCAAGGCCGTCATAGAGGCCGAAGCCGATGCTTGCCGCCATGCGGTGTTGACCAGTTGCCAAGCCAAGGCCGCCATCGTTGCCGACGACGAAAGAGAGAAAGGCTCCCGCGCGCTCTTGAACCTCGGCCATACCTTTGGCCACGCGCTCGAAGCCCAGTCGGGTTATGGCGAGAACCTTGTTCACGGCGAAGCCGTCGCCATCGGCATAGGCCTCGCCTTTGACCTGTCCGTACGGATGGGGTTGTGCCCCGCCGAGGACCGGGACCGGGTCCAGGGCCACTTCAAGGCCATGGGTCTGCCGGTGGGTCTTGAAGGCCTTGCCGATGAAACCTGGTCGGCGGCCAAGCTCGTCGAATGGATGGGAAAGGACAAAAAGGTCCGTGCCGGATCGCTCACGTTTGTTTTAGTCCGTGGCATCGGCAAGGCCTTCATCAACCGTGACGTCGAGCCTGAGGATCTGAGTGCCGTCCTCGAAGAACATTTGGCCCCCGGGACCGACTAAATCCCGGGCAACGCATCGTAACCTTCAACCTTTAGACATCACCAGAGTATTGCCATGTTAGGTACCCTTATCACCATCACCGTCCTGTTGATATTATCCGCCTTCTTTTCCGGTTCGGAAACGGCGCTAACCGCCGCTTCCAGGCCGTTGATGCACCAGCTTGATCAAAATGGCGACCACCGGGCCAGGGTCGTCAATCGCCTTTTCGAGCACAAGGAAAGACTGATCGGGGTGATTTTGCTGGGCAACAATCTCGTAAACATCATGGCCTCGGCCCTGGCCACCAGTTTGCTGATCGTGATCTTCGGCGACGCCGGGGTGGTTTATGCAACCATCACCATGACCTTGCTGATCCTTGTCTTCGCCGAAATCCTGCCGAAAACCTATGCCTTCAGGAACGCCAACCAGGCGGCGCTCGCCGTTGCTCCGGTGGTCAGCGGCCTGGTCTGGATGCTGACGCCGGTGACGGCGGTCATCAACTTTGCCGTTCGCGGCATCCTCAAGATATTCGACACCGAATACCACGCAGAAGACGTTTTCGGCTCAAGCGCTGAGGAACTCAGGGGCGCCATAGAACTTCACACCGAAACCGACGGCGGAAGACAAGAACGCGCCATGCTGCGCAGCGTCCTCGATTTGGGCGAAGTGCAGGTTGGCGAAATCATGATTCACCGAAAAAACGTCACCGCCATCGACGGCGACCTCGATCCGGAACAAGTGGTGGCCGAGGTTTTGGACAGCCCCTATACCCGGGTGCCGTTATGGCGCGATAACCCGGACAACGTCATCGGTGTGCTACATGCCAAAGCGCTGCTACGCGAGGTGCGAACACGCGGCCAGGATCTGAGCGGCCTTGACGTGACGTCGCTGGCGGCCGAACCGTGGTTCATCCCGGAACAGACCCTGCTTGTTGACCAACTGGAAGCCTTTCGACGGCGGCGTGAGCATTTTGCCCTTGTCGTCGACGAATACGGCAGCCTGATGGGGGTGGTGACGCTGGAAGATATTCTCGAGGAAATCGTCGGCGAGATTGACGACGTGCACGACGTTTCCGTCACCGGTGTCAGGGCTCGCGCCGACGGAAGCTATCTCATCGACGGCGCCACCACCATCCGCGACCTCAACCGCGAGTTCGAATGGAAGCTTCCCGACGAAGAGGCATCCACCATCGCAGGCTTGGTATTGCATGAATCGAGGCGTATCCCGGAAGTCGGCCAGAGATTCCGCTTCCATGGGTTTCAGTTTGAAATCATCCGCCGGCTCCGCCATCAAATTACCTGTGTGCGCATCATCCCGCCCCGGGAAATTGACTGATTCGTTCCCTAGAGTTTTTAGGGGATTCTTGCTTAGGCATTGGAATCTAGAAGGATTCTTAAACCCCCTTGTGCGGCCCCCCCTTCCTTGCCCTAAAATTGACGGAACGGTCACTCAGGGCAGGAAATGTCAAAGGGATGGGATTATGCAACGCAAAATAATTCCCGACATCGTCAAGCGACAGTCCATCAGTTCGTTAAAGCCGGAAAACACCGCTTTCGAAGCCGCTACCATGATGACCAGCGCCAATATCGGCGCCGTCATCATTCTCGACAAAGACGGAAATTTGTCCGGCATCGTCACCGAACGCGACATAACACGGCGTCTCGTCGGCAAGGGACTTGACCCAAAAAAAACGCAAATCGCCGATATCATGACCAGTAACCCGGATACGCTGGCGCCCGATGATTCCGCCGGCGATGCGCTGGAATTGATGCAGTCGCGTCAATACCGGCATTTGCCGGTGGTTGATGACGGTAAATGCGTTGGCATCGTGTCGCTCCGCGACCTCTTTGCGGCTGCGAAATCGTCGCTTGAGGAAAATATCCGCGAAACGGAAGCTTTCATCTTCGGCGACCGTTACGGTGCCTGAAGAGGCTTCTTCAACCTTCCGCTCCCAAGACCGCCGCCCGCCGGTGGGGGCCGGTCGCTTGAATCCAACATTGAGGGATAGTCCGTCATGCCGCTATCGAAACCACAACCGCGCAAACACCTTCATACCCGCGATATTCAATGCCTCGGCTACCAGAGGGAAGACGGCCTTTGGGATATCGAAGGAAAGATCGTCGACACCAAGACCTATGCCTTCGACAACGTCGATCGGGGCGGCGTGGCCATCGGCGAGCCGGTCCATCATATGGTGGTCCGGTTGACCGTAGACGACGATTTGGTTGTCCAGAAGGCCGAGGCCTCGACCGAGGCCGGACCCTACAACATCTGTGGGAACATTACCCATACCATCGCCACGCTGGAAGGGCTTGCCATCGTCTCCGGCTGGCGCAAGGAAGTGATCAGGCGGATGGGTGGTATCAAGGGATGCACCCATATCACCGACTTGGTAACGGGGCCGGTGGCGGTGACGGCCCATCAAACCATTTTCTCGGCCAGGCAACGGCGCAAGACGGCCGCGCCTGGCGAAAAGCCTCCGCAGATTAACACCTGCCATGCATACGCCCAGGGCAGCGAAATCGTCCGGCGGCAATGGCCGGATTTTTACGAGGAAACCTGAACGGTCCCCGATTAGGGGCGCCGGGCCAAGGCGGCTTGCTTAGCGCCGGGCGGCAAGCTCGGGAAGAATCGAAGACGCCGTTCCCCCCTGAAGGGCGCCGTATTCGGCCGCCACGGTGCGGTAATAGGTAACGATAAAGGCCCGAACCGCCGATGTCCTGCTGGCGCCATTGCGTCGGTTTTCGATCAACGAACACAATTCGTGTAACGTCAGCCCTTCGCATTTACAGATGTCGCTTATGGCCTCCCAGCTGGCCTGCTCCAGGCGGAGACTCGTTCTGCGGCCGTGGATGGTTACATTTTTGCTTATCAATTTCGCTCTCATTATCTTTTGACTAGTCACTTTCCAAAAACGAAGCCGAACCGTTCTCCGCGCCGCCGACAAAACCAGAATCGTAATTCACAAAGCCATAATCCCTGCAGCCGGCACGCAGGACGGTCGCGGCATGTTCACCATGCTTCGGAATTTCGCGATATCTCCCAACGCCTCAACAAGGTTTTTACGGTTAAAGCCGTATATTAAGTTTTCCAACTCTTCATACCCTGCCAATTGATAACTTTCGGCCAGAATACAATAGAATTACAAGTATGCAGAAGGACATAGACCGCCATTAACAAAAATAACCATACGGAAACCCTGGGGCGAGCTTACGTTCTCCTGGCCTTGGTCATCATTTTTTGGGGGGTGAACTGGCCGATAATGAAATTGGGGTTGCTCTACGTCACGCCGTTGTGGTTTGCGGCAACGCGGATGTTCCTGGGCACCCTTTGTCTTTTTACCTATTTGGCCCTACAGGGGAACCTGGCTTGGCCCCGCCGCAATGAGTTTCCGATCCTGATATCCGTCGGCGTTTTCCAGATCGGCCTGCCGGCGGGGCTGATCCATACGGGCCTTCAATACATGGAGGCCGGGCGTTCGGCGATCCTGGTTTTTATCATCCCGTTGTGGGTCCTGCCGTTGGCCTTCCTGTTTCTCGGCGAACGGCCGACCCGGGCCAAGTTGGGCGGGTTGGCGCTGGGATTGGCGGGTATCGGGGTGCTGTTCAACCCGCTGGCCTTCGACTTAGGCGATCAAAAGGCGCTAATCGGCAACGGCCTGATGCTTTTGGCGTCTTTCAGTTTCGCCATCGCCATCGTTCATATCCGCCGCTACACGTGGACATCCCCCATCATCCAATTGATACCCTGGCAAATGCTGTTGGGTGCGGGGCTTCTATATGCCGCCGCCACCGTCATTGAGGGCGATGCCGATATTCGGTGGACAGCGCCTCTGACGCTGATCATGGCTTATAACGGGCTGGTGGCTTCCGGATTCGCTTTTTGGGCCTATGTCACCGTTTCCAGGACGCTCCCGGCGATGAGCACGTCGCTGGGGTCTCTGGGCGTGCCGGTATTGGGGGTTGCCTCTTCAGCCCTGTTTCTGGGTGAGACACTCACGCTGACCATGATTTCGGGACTGATCTTGATTGCCCTTGGGGTTTTAGTGGTCGCCCTTGATGACCTCAGGCGAGCGAAAAAAACCTAAGTCCTTGAAAAGAAACGAGGTCAAGAAGGAAATTTTCCGCCGGCGCTTGCCAGCCCCCGAGGGATTGCCCATAGTTTTAGGGTTATGGCGAACCCATCGAGTTCCATTTCGTTTGAGTGCTTCGAGTCGGATGGCCCGGAAATCCGCTATTGCGACTGGCCGGGTTGCGTGGACGAGGGCCTGCATCGGGCGCCAAAATCAAGGGACGAAATCAAAAGCTATCACTGGTTCTGCCTCTTGCATGCGCGCGAATACAATATCGGCTGGAACTATTACGCCGGAATGAGCGACGACGAGGTCGAAGTCGATGTCCGGCAGGATACGGTCTGGAACCGCCCGAGTTGGCCGCTTGGAGGCGGAAACGGAAAAGGTGACCATGGACCGTTCACGGCCGAGGATCTAATGGGCCGAATGGGCGCATTCGGGCCCGAATGGGATGAAAAGGGCGGATTTGGAAAGCGCCCCGACCGGAACGCCAAACCAGGAAGACGCCAGGCATGGGCCGTCGCCGTTTTCGGCCTTACAGGCCCGGTGAAAACCGATGCGGTGAAGGCGCGTTATAAGGAACTGGTTAAACAGCACCACCCCGACACCAACGGCGGCGACAAGGCCGCAGAAGAAAAAATCAAGGAAATCAACGAGGCCTACCAGATTATCATGGATATGCTGGCCTCTTGACGGGATGAGCCGTTTGGCTTACGCCCTTGTTTTTACCCGCTATTGCGCCCAAATTTAGCTCGACCCTGCCGCTTGAGCCATTTGGAACCTTGACATCATGACCACCTCTTTCGACACAGGCACAACGCTGTCGCAACAAATGCCGGATATGAAGGTTTCGGTGCGGCAATTGTTCGGCATCGACAGCGACATGGAGGTCCCGGCCTTCAGCCAACCCGAGGACCACGTGCCGGACGTCGACGACGCCTACCGCTTCGACCACGACACGACGCTGGCCATCCTGTCCGGTTTCGCCCACAACCGCCGGGTCATGATCCAGGGCTACCACGGGACCGGCAAGTCCACCCATATCGAGCAGGTGGCGGCGCGGCTCAACTGGCCCTGCATCCGCATCAACCTGGACAGCCACATCAGCCGTATCGACCTGGTCGGAAAGGACGCCATCGTGCTGCGCGACGGCCAGCAGGTCACGGAATTCCGCGAAGGCATGCTGCCCTGGGCGGTACAGAATCCGACGGCGCTGGTGTTCGACGAATATGATGCCGGGCGGCCCGACGTGATGTTCGTGATCCAGCGGGTGCTGGAGGTCGAGGGCAAGCTGACGTTGCTGGACCAAAACCGGGTGATTCGCCCGCACCCCTATTTCAGGCTGTTTTCGACCACCAACACGGTCGGGCTGGGCGACACCACCGGGCTTTACCACGGCACCCAACAGATAAACCAGGGCCAGATGGACCGCTGGAACGTGGTGGCGACGCTGAATTACCTGCCCCACGACAAAGAGCTTGAAATCGTGCTCGCCAAAGTGCCGTCCTATAACACCAAGGAAAGCCGCGGAAAAGCCAGCGCCATGGTCGAGGTCGCGGACCTGACCCGCGCCGGCTTCATGAACGGCGACATTTCGACCGTGATGTCGCCCCGAACCGTCATCACCTGGGCCGAAAACACCGAGATTTTCCACGATCAGGCCTTCGCCTTCAGGATGACGTTCCTCAACAAGTGCGATGAGGTCGAACGCCCCGTGGTCGCCGAATATTATCAACGCTGCATGGGCGAGGAGCTGCCCGAATCGGCGGCCCAAGAGGTGAGCTAGGGAAAGTTCCCTTGACGCCGACAGAACCCATTCCCGATCTGGTAAAACGGGTCACCGCCGCCGCCTTGAAGGCATTGTCCGGGCGCGACGGGCTTAACGTTCAATTCGGCCATGGCGGCGCCTCGCTTGGCGAGGAAACCGCCCATCTGCCGGCGCCGGCGCCGCAGGTGAACAAGGCGGCGATGACGAAGCTGCGTGGCGTCTCCGACGCGCTGGCGCTTAGGCTCCGCTACCACGACGATGCCGTGCACTCGAAGCACCTTCCCCGGGGCGCCGAGGCGCGTGCCGTTTTCGAGGCCATCGAACAGGTGCGTTGCGAATCGCTTGGCGCCCGGCGCATGGCCGGGGTCGCGGAAAATTTAGGCGCGCTCTTGGATGAACGTTGCCGGGCCAAGGGTTTTGCCGGCGTCACCGAACGCAAGGAGGTGAATCTTGCCGATGTCCTGGGGCTTTTGGCGCGCGAACAATTGACCGGCGAGGCCCCGCCTCATTCGGCTAAGCGCATGGTCGACGTCTGGCGACAGTGGCTGGATAAGCGTATAGGCCAAAAAATGCGCAAGCTTGGGGAATCCGCCAATGACCAGGAAGCCTTTGCCGTCCAGGTGACGGCGGTGATCCAGGCCCTCGACCTGATCGACGATGAAGCAGAGCCTCCGGCCCCGGACGACCAGGACGAGGACACGGAAGACTCCGACCAGGACGAACAAGACGGCAGCGAACGGGAAATGGAGGCCGATGGCGCGTTGGCGGGGCAGCGGGGCGAAGGCGAATTGACCGATGACGGT
The DNA here is from genome assembly GCA_964626025.1 of uncultured Thalassospiraceae bacterium. Taxonomy (GTDB): domain Bacteria; phylum Pseudomonadota; class Alphaproteobacteria; order Rhodospirillales; family Casp-alpha2; genus Casp-alpha2. Next base: position 69,752 of record CAZVFL010000002.1, on the reverse strand, counting down.
GAGTATTCGGACAGCGACGGCGAACAGTTCATGGCCGGTGAAGGCGATGAAGAACCGGCCGGACCGTCCCAATGGGACCAACAATGGATGAAAAACGACTTTCCCGGCGAGGCCCTTTACCGGGCCTTTACCACCCAATTCGATGAAATCATCGAGGCCGAGACCCTTTGCGAACCCGACGAACTGGCCAGGCTCCGTCATCAGCTCGACCAGCAACTTTCCCACCTGCAGGGCGTAGTTTCCAGGCTTGCCAACCGCCTGCAGCGGCGCCTGATGGCCAAGCAGACCCGGTCATGGGAATTCGACCTGGAAGAAGGGTTGCTGGATTCCGGCAGGCTGGCCCGCATTGTCGCCAACCCCACTCACCCGCTCAGCTTCAAGCGAGAACGGGATATGGAATTCCGCGACACCGTGGTCAGTTTGTTGATCGACAATTCGGGCTCCATGCGGGGCCGGCCGATTAGCGTGGCGGCCATGAGCGCCGACATTCTAGCCCGCACGCTTGAACGCTGCGGCGTCAAGGTCGAAATCCTGGGTTTCACCACGCGGTCCTGGAAAGGCGGCACGGCCAGGGAAAAATGGGTCAACGACGGCAAGCCCAAGAACCCGGGAAGGCTTAACGATTTACGCCATATCGTCTATAAAAGCGCCGACACACCCTGGCGGCGGGCGCGCAAGAACCTCGGCCTGATGCTGCGCGAGGGCCTGTTGAAAGAGAACATCGACGGCGAAGCGCTTCTTTGGGCCCATCACCGGCTGCTCGGCCGGACCGAACAGCGTCGCATCCTGATGGTGATTTCCGACGGCGCGCCCGTTGATGACGCCACCCTCAGCGCCAATCCCGGCAATTACCTCGAGAGACACCTGCGCGAGGCCATTCACTGGATCGAAACCCGTTCAGAGGTGGAATTAACCGCCATCGGCATCGGCCACGACGTCACCCGCTATTACCGGCGCGCCGTGACGTTGATCGACGCCGAGGAACTGGGCGGCACCATGATGCGGAACCTGACGGAACTTTTCGACGAGGACGGGCCGACGCTGAAAAAGCGGCGCGCCTGACCTTTATATAGCCCGCATATACTCCGGGCACGCATAATTCATTTGTAGTCACACTCTTTTTTTTATCATAATCTTCAATTTTTAGCACCATAGCCTTTCAAATAAATTACATTATCTTATTGATTTAATTCAGTTTACTAAGTTTCTAATGCCTATATATAGTGTAAATACACTTTTTTGAGAGACAAAATTTACAAAAATATCATCTTATAAAATTTAGGGACTAGACATGAATTTTTCAGGATTCAAGACCCATGGCCATCACCGTCTCGCCGCTTGACGGGCCCTTGGGCGCGGAAATATCGGGAATCGATCTTTCGGTCCCCCTGGCCCCCGCCGACCTTGCCGTTGTCCGGCAAGCGTTGTTGGATCATCTGGTCTTCGTTGTCTCCGGCATTGAGGCCGATTTGCCGGCGTTGGTGGGGTTTGGACGCCGTTTCGGGAAACTGGTTCCGCATATCCTTGAGCAATACCACCACCCCGACACCTCCGAGGTTTCCATTGTTTCGACCGATGAAAAAACCGGCGCCGGCCGGACCACGGATATGACGGCGGGCGCTTTTTGGCATTCTGACTTGTCCTATGACGTCAATCCCTCCGACGCGACCATGCTTTATTCCGTAAATGTGCCCCCGAAAGGCGGCGATACGCTGTTTATCAACATGGTCAAGGCCTACGAAACCCTGCCCGATGAAACCAAAAAAAGGATCGAGGGTCTCAATGCCGTTCATCGCTACGGCTACAAGGGTGGCGCCGCGGTGGTTGATCTCAGCGAAGACCAGCAAAACAGCCACCCGGATGTCGCCCACCCCATGGTCCGCATCCACCGCGAAACCGGCAGGAAGACCTTATACGTCAACCCCGGTTTTACGGTCGGCATCGCCGGCCTGGACGAGAACGAAAGCCAGGCCCTTCTGGATGAGTTGTTCGACCACGCCACCAAGCCGGAATTCCAATATCGTCATAAATGGCAACCGGGGCAGATCGTCGCCTGCGACAACCGGGCCACCATGCATTCGGCCACCGGCGGCTACGAGGGCCAGCCGCGTACGCTATGGCGGATGATCATCGGCGGCACCGGGTAGCCCAGGGCCGGTGTTGGAAATAATCGGATGATGAGTTTTCGCATTCATTTCCCGGGTTTTGCGGAGATCAGCCTCTTGGCTTGCCTCCTGGCTTTCCTGGGGGCCGTCTTTGTGGCCGCCGTCATGCCGGGCCTTGCCTCGGCCAAGACCATCACCGTAAACGCCACGCCGGTGCCGCTCAATCCGGATGATCCGGCCCAACGAACGGTCGGGCGCCTTCGCTATCGAGGCGGGCTTCATCTTCAGGTCCCCGATGCGAACTTCGGCGGGCTGTCGGCCCTCGGCATCAGTTCCGATGGGCAGCGCATGATCGCCCTTTCCGACCGGGGACAGCGGTTTTCGGCGCGCCTGGTCTACGACGAGGACGGGAACCTGGCCGGGCTCAGCCAAACGGAACTGGACTCGCTGGCCGGGCTGGACGGGTTTCCCCTGTTGTCAATGGCCGACGGCGACGCGGAATCCATGAGCCCCGGCGTCGAGGGCGAAATCATCGTCGCCTTCGAGAGACGCCACCGGCTTTTGAGGTACCTGCCGGGGGTAACGGTGCCTGAGCCGCTGCCGGGACCGGCGGAGCTGCCGGCGATGCCCTTCAACAAGGGTATCGAGGCCCTGACCCTGCTGGCCGACGGGCGCCTGCTGGCGCTCAGCGAAGGACAGAAGGGCCTGAAGGAAACCGTGGGCTGGATCAGCGACGTCAACGGCTGGTCCGTCCTGACCTACGCCCCGGAGGACCGCTACCGGGTCACCGGCGCGGCGACCCTGCCGGGCGGCGACGTGCTGGTGCTTGAGGGATATTTCTCGCCCCGCGGCAACAACCACGTCGTCGTGAAGCGGCTTCACCGGGACTCCATAAAGCCCGGCGCCCGGCTCAAGGGCGCCACCCTGGCCGAAATCCGTCCGCCCCTCAGCGTCGACAACTTCGAGGGCGTCGATGCCCGCCGGGGCCCACGGGGCGAGGTTCTGGTCTATCTTGTCTCGGACGACAATTTCAACGCCGAGCAAAGGACCCTTTTGCTGATGTTCGAATTGATGGGCCGATGACCGCCAGGCGGGCCCGAGATCCTTGAAATTTCTGAATTTTCAGGCCGCGGCCTTATCCCGGGCCTTTTTGATCCGCTTTTTCAGCCGCTGGATTTCCGGCGCCAGATCGGCGGTCCGGGCATTCATCAGGAAGGCGTCCAGGCCGCCCTTTCGTTCCACCGTCCGGATCGCATAGGCCGAAAGCTTCAGGCGCACCGACTTTCCCAAGGCTTCGCTGAAAAGCGAGGCCTTCTGGAGGTTCGGCAGAAACCGGCGGCGGGTCTTATTATGGGCGTGGCTGACGTTGTTTCCGCTCTGCACGCCGCGGCCCGTAAGCTGGCACCGTCTGGACATTGGCTTAGGCCTTTTCCGGAACAAAGACCAGGGCCACCCCATGCGGCCCCGGAGACGCGATTTTTTAGGCCACGCCCCCCCCACAGTCAAGGACACAGTGGGAGGGCGAAGCCTTGTTACCATACGCGCCCTACCCTAGACTTCAAATCGTGATTTCCGCAATGTTCCGGTCCGCCCCCGATGCCGTCAAACACTGAAACCGCCCTCCGCCACGATTGGACCCATGATCAAGCCGAGGCCTTGTTCCGGTTGCCTTTCAACGACCTGATCATGGAAGCGCAAGCCCTTCACCGCCGTTATTTCGACGCCAACCGGGTGCAAATGTCGCGTCTTTTGTCGGTCAAGACCGGCGGCTGCCCCGAAGACTGCGCCTATTGCCCGCAATCGGCCCGCTACGACACCGGCGTCAAGGCCGAAAAGATCATGGCCGTGGCCGACGTGCTGGCCGAGGCCGAACAGGCCCGGGACGCCGGCGCCACGCGGTACTGCCTGGGCGCCGCCTGGCGGGAACCCAAGGATTCCGACCTGGACAACATCTGCGCCATGATCGAGGGCGTCGGCGCGCTCGGCCTGGAAAGCTGCGCGACGCTCGGTATGCTAACCGAAGCCCAGGCGAAAAGGCTCAAAAATGCCGGGCTCGATTACTACAATCACAACCTGGACACGTCCGAGGAATTCTACGGCCAAATCATCACCACCCGGACCTACCAGGACAGGCTGGAAACCCTAAAAAACGTGCGCCGGGCCGGGGTCAAGGTCTGCTCGGGCGGCATCGTCGGCATGGGCGAAAGCCAGGCTGACCGGGCCGGGATGCTGTGTGCCCTCGCCAACCTGAAACCGCACCCGGAAAGCGTGCCCATCAACATGCTGGTCCGGGTCGAGGGCACGCCGCTGGCCGGTGTCGGTGATTTGGACGGGATCGAATTCGTGCGCACCATCGCAGCGGCGAAGACCATGATGCCGGCCTCGGTGATCCGGCTGTCGGCGGGCCGCGAGCAGATGACCGACGAGATGCAGGCGCTGTGTTTCCTGGCCGGCGCCGGGTCCATCTTCGTCGGCGAAAAACTGCTGACCACCCCCAACCCGGAGATGGACGCCGATGCCCGGCTGTTTGAGCGCCTGGGGCTAGAACCCGCCCGCCGGCCGCAATGACCGCCCGGCCCGAACCCAAACCCGAATCCTTGGCGCCGTGGCTTGACGAAGGCTACCGCCATATTTGGATGCCGTATGCCCAGATGCAGACGGCGCCCGCGCCCGAGGCCGTCACCGCCACCGAAGGCACCCGCATCATCTTGGCCGACGGCCGGCAACTGATTGACGGCGTGGCGTCCTGGTGGTCGGCGTGCCACGGCTACAACCACCCGCACATCCGCGACGCGGTTTCCCGCCAATTGGAACAAATGCCCCACGTCATGCTCGCCGGGCTTGCCAACGAGCCCGCCTTCACCCTGGCGGAACGGTTGGCGGCGATGGCCCCCGGTCGGCTGGAGCGTGTCTTCTTTTCCGAATCGGGCTCCGTCTCGGTCGAGATCGCCATGAAGATGGCGGTCCAGTACTGGCTCAACCAGGGAAACGGGGAGCGCACCAAATTCATCTGTTTCAAGGGCGCGTACCACGGCGACACCATCGCCACCATGGCCGTCGGCGACCCCGACGACGGCATCCACGGCCGGTTTTCGGGCCTGATGGGGGGCCAGCCCAGGGTCGCCCTTCCCCGGGACGACGAATCACGCCGGCATTTCGAGGCCTTCGTCGCCAAACACGCCGACACAAGCGCCGCCGTGATCTTGGAGCCCCTGGTCCAGGGCGCCGGCGGCATGATCTTCCATTCCACGGAAACCCTGAAGGCCGTCCGCGAAACCTGCGACGCCCACGGGCTTTTGCTGATATTGGACGAGATCATGACCGGCTTGGGCCGGCTGGGCACCATGTTCGCCTCTGAACAGGCCGAACTCGCGCCGGACATCATGACCCTGTCGAAATCGCTGACCGGCGGCACCATGCCGTTGGCCGCGACCATCGCCAGCCGGCAGGTTTTCGAGGGGTTCCTCTCGGACGAGCTCGACAAGGCGCTGATGCACGGGCCCACGTTCACCGGCAACGCACTGGCCTCGGCCGCCGCCAACGCTTCTTTGGATTTGTTCGAAACGGAGCCCCGGCTGGAACAGGTGGCGGCCATAGAGAAACACCTTGCCCGGGCGCTGGAACCCTGCCGGGGAATGAAAGGCCGCTGGGGGGACGTCAAGGACGTCCGCGTCAAGGGGGCTATTGGTGTCGTCGAGCTTGCGGAAATCAGGGACATGAACGGGCTCAGGGCGCGGTTCGTCGAGGAAGGCTGCTGGGTCCGCCCGTTCGGCAATATCGTCTATCTGATGCCGGCGTTCACCATCGCTGAAGACGACTTAACACGGCTAACGGACGCCGTCGTCAACGTGGTCGGGGAGGCTTGAAAATTGTCCCGATCCCTCGACCAGTTCGCCTCCCAAAAGCTGGCCGCCCTCGATCAGCGGAACCTTCTGCGCACCCTGGTGGTGACCGAACGCGTCGGTCCCATCGAGGTCATGCGCGGGGGCCGGCGCCTGATCTCGTTTTCATGCAACGATTACCTGAACCTCAGCCAGCACCAAAAGATAAAGAAGGCGGCCATGGAGGCGACCGAAAAATGGGGCGTCGGCGCGGGCGCCTCCCGGCTGGTCACCGGCAACCACCCGCTGTTCGCGACGCTGGAGGAAAAGCTCGCCAAGTTGAAGGGCGCCGAGGCCGCCTGCGTCTTCGGCTCGGGCTATCTCGCCAATACGGGCATCATCCCGGCGCTGGCGGGCGCCGACGACATGATCTGCGTGGACGAGCTATCGCACGCCTGCATTTACGCCGGCGCCGGGCTGACAAAGGCGCATATACACATATTTCGCCACAACGATGTCGGCCATCTCCGCGAAATCCTGGGCCGACACCGGGCGAACCACCCGCGGGCGTTGATCGTCACCGACGGGGTGTTTTCCATGGACGGCGACCTGGCGCCCCTGGGTGCGTTGGCGGACGCGGCGGACGAGCACGACGGCTGGCTGATGACCGACGACGCCCATGGCGTTGGCGTCCTCGGCGGCGGCCGGGGGTCCGCCTACGCCAACGGCGGCGGCGGAAGGGTGCCGTTGCAGATGGGGACGTTGTCGAAGGCCATCGGCGGCTACGGGGGCTATCTGTGCGCCGGTAAGTCGGTCATAGACCTGGTCCGCACCCGGTGCCGGACGTTCATCTATTCCACCGGCCTGCCGCCGGGCGTGGTGGCGGCGGCGATCGCGGCCTTGGACCTGATCGAGGGCGATCCCGATTTCGCGGCGCTGCCGCTCAAGAAAGCCCGCGCCTTCACCGAAGCGCTGGGCTTGGCCGAAGCCGAAAGCCCCATCGTCCCCATCGTCATCGGCGAGGCGGAGCCCACGCTTCAAGCGGCGAAACTGCTGGAGGACGAGGGTTATCTGGTGGTGCCGATCCGCCCGCCGACGGTAGCCGAAGGCACGGCCCGGCTGCGCGTCACCTTCACCGCCGCCCACCAGGACGAGGACGTGCAAAGGCTGGCGGAGATTATCAAGACCCGTATCCTCGACGGAAAAGCGTGAAAACTTTTTTCGTTACCGCTTCCGGCACCGGCACCGGCAAGACCTACGTCACTGCCGCCCTCGCTACCGCGCTCAAGGACAAAGGCGTTTCGGTGCGCGCCCTCAAGCCCGTCATCAGCGGCTTTGACCACCAAGCGTTGGAGGAGACGGACACCGCCGTCCTGATCCGCAGCCTCGGCGCCGAGCCGACGAAAGACGCCATCGAGGCGTGCTCGCCGTGGCGGTTCCTGGAACCCTTGTCGCCGGACTGGGCGGCCCGGCGCGAGGGCCGGGAAATCGACTTCAATGCGCTCACCGGGTTCTGCCTGGACGCCATGGCCGGGCCCGAAGACGTGCTCCTGATCGAAGGCATCGGCGGCGCCATGGTGCCATTGGACGAAACCCACACGGTTTTGGACTGGATGGCGGATATAAGTGCAACTGCACTTGTTATCGTCGGTTCGTACCTGGGCACCCTCAGCCATACGCTTTCAACGGTAACCGCCATGCAGGGGCGTGGCATCCGGATCGCCGGCGTGGTGGTGGATGAGTCCTTGGAAAGCCCCATGCCGGTTGCCGACACGGTGGAAACCCTGGCGCGATTTCTGCCCGGCGTGCCGGTGGCTCAAGTCGCAAGAAATGCCGGGCCCGGGGACGTCTATAAGGCGCTTGGGGGTATGGTTGGGGTGTAATCAGGCCTTGCGGCTGTTTTCCCCGACCCAGCGCGCCAAGTCTTCTTCTTCCAACTCCCCGGCGGCGAGTTTCATGATCATTTGGACTTCCTCGGCTTGGTCGGAATTAAAATCCCAGCCGTTCAGGAATAGGAAAGCATGCATGGAAAGCAATCCGGTGCGCTTGTTGCCGTCGATAAAGGGATGGTTCTTGACGATGCCGATGCCATAGGCGGCGGCCAATTCAAACACCGTCGAGGCCGGGTCATAGTGATGGCGGTTGGCCGCCCTGGCCAGTCCGCTTTCGAGAAGACCCGGGTCCCTGAGCCCCTCTCCACCGCCATACAGCGCCAACTGTTCGGCATGGAACGCCAACACCATCTCCACCGTGAGCCACTTGGGTTCAGTGGGGGGCTTGGCCGTCACTTCGCCAGTTCACGCATCGTATCGCGGTGTCGTCGCATGAAATCGCGAGAGGCTTCCATAACCTTGGCGAAATCAGAATCATAAGGCGTCAGGCGGATGCCGTCTGTGGTGCGAACAACGAATAATTTATCCCCCTCGCCGACGCCAAGCCGCTCGAGTTCGGCCTTGGGCAGAATCACGCCGTGGGAATTTCCGATCTTGCGGACCGTCAAGGTGTTGGACACTGGATTCTCCTGAACAAGTAGTTATACTTAATGTTATAACATTATCCCCGGCGTGCAAACGCAAGAGCCTTGCCTCCTGGTCGAAACGCAATAAGCACTTGATTCAAAACAAAACAACCCCGATTACCGGTGAAACTTCAACATCCGTTAGCATTTTGACCAAGAGGCGCGGAGGACCGAAGGTCCGACCGGGACAATAACCAAGAGGCGCGGAGGGCCGAAGGTCCGACCGGAACAATAACCAAGAGGCGCGGAGGACCGAAGGTCCGACCGGGACAAAACAAGAGGCGCGGAGGACCGAAGGTCCGACCGGGACAATAACCAGGAGGCGCGGAGGACCGAAGGTCCGACCGGGACAATAACCAGGAGGCGCGGAGGACCGAAGGTCCGACCGGGACAATAACCAAGAGGCGCGGGATTATGGAAAATCCCATAGGAATGTACGCAAAGGTACCTAAAAGTACGCAAATGTACGCATTTTATTTCGCAGCCGCAGCATACCGCCGCCGCGGCCGGACGTTGCCGGTTTTTCCTATTTACAATGTCAAAGAACGAACACAGAACATAGTCAGGCGGCGGGGGATTGTCAAGGGGCGGGCGGCGTCGGCCGTATCCCGGTTTTAAATTTGATGGGCTGGAAGCGTAAAGTGGAAATTAATGTCCGCTTTCGCGGGGTAAAGCAGACATCGTCGCTCAGTTCAAGCCGCGACGGAAACCGGTTTAAACGCCGTCCGGCAAGGATATGGCGCGCCGGTCATCCAGTGCTCGTCGGCGCCGTCCGTGGTCAAGCGTGAAACCATGGAGGCCGTGGTGGCAAAAGCCCCGTGCATGCAAATGCCGCTGTCATGGTGCGACAAGATATTCATCATCGTCTCCGCCGTGATTTGGCCCATGTGCTCGGCCATGAGACGCCGGCCCCAGGATTCTCGGGACGCCGGGTCCAACTGAACGGGGGCGGCGCTGAAATGGGTGGCGAAATCCAGGTCGTGCCCCCTGAGACTTTTCGAGGACTTTTCGTATTCGGTTCGGATGGACAGACCATTGGAGATGTTACGTGTCCCCGAGGCCACGCGCTCCGCCACCCACTCCCGATCCGCCGTCTCCACGACCCAGGCTTCCCGGGCATCGGCCAGGAGGAACGAGTTGTGATAGGCGAAGGAGGGGTCGTCCTCGCCGCATGCACCCCCCTGGCCATGATCCTCCAGCAATGCAGTGATGATATCCACGGCCTCACGCGCCGAGCGGCCGCGCTCAAGGCCGAGGCGCACCAAGTCCATGCCGAGGAGCGCCGGCGGCCCCATCGGCGCCTGGGTCCAGACGGCCTCGTTGCCGATGACGACGCCATGCTCGTTGGCGCCCATTTCCGCACCCCACATCCAGTCCGGCTGGGACAGGAGGACAGCGGCCGTGGTTTCCACCTGAGGAATCTCAATATAGGTGCAGCGAACCGCTCCGGCGGCCGGATGGGATTGGCGGGTGTAGCGGCGGATGCTCTGAGCTTCGCCGGCGGGGCGGTCGCTGTTCTTGGCGAAAATGACCGAGCCGTCGGCGGTCGCGGAGGACAGGGCGACGAGGGTATCGCACATGGGCACGGGTTCCTTCGCAGAATCAGAAACAGCAGGATATCACGTTCCGCACCACCGCCCCCACGGCGGGATGCACGTACCACGCCACAGTCCGCGCTTATGTATCCTAGCATCATCTTCCTCGGGGACATATGCGGTCGAGTGCCGGCGATGTCCATTAGGTCAGTTTTGAGGGGATAAAGCGGACGTTCAGGGCATTGATTCGGCGGGATTCCCCCTACCCCATCTTGGCTTTCAGGTTTTCGTCCAGCTTGTCCAAAAACGCTTGCGTGTTCAGCCACGCCTGGTCGGGGCCGATGAGCAGCGCCAGGTCCTTGGTCATGAAGCCCGACTCGACGGTTTCGATGCAGACCGCCTCAAGGGTTTCGGCAAATTTGACCACGTCCGGCGTGTCGTCGAACTTGCCCCGGTATGAGAGCGCCCGCGTCCACGCGAAGATGGAAGCGATGGGGTTGGTGGAGGTCTCCTTGCCTTCCAAATGTGGCCGCAGCCACGGACATCCTGGTTTTTTGGGAAAATACCAGAAAAACGGCGTTATCTAAAATTTTATGTTTTTTTATTTATAAAATGCAAATAAATAAAGGATTAGCAAAATATATTACATGATGACATTATTTTTTACTTAGAGAAAGTGTCCTTTATTTAAAATGGAGTTATTAAAATGACTTACTTGATCATCCGGTACTTAAAAGTCCTCCGGGGAAACGAAGACGGCGCGACCGCCATCGAATATGGGCTTATCGCCGCCCTTATCTCCGTCGTCATCATCGCCGCCGTTACGCTAGTCGGTACCGAACTGAGCAACATGTTTAACCAGGTTGCCGACGCGCTTTAACGTTCCAAAACGGTTAAACGCCGTTAGGGGACGTCCGCTTTGGGTCAAAAACGGACCTCAACGCCGAGGCTGAGCTTTGTTCGCTTTGCGGGGTAAATAGGGTGTTTCGGCCGCCCGCCAGCCCGACCCCCCCCCCTACCCCATCTTGGCTTTCAGGTTTTCGTCCAGCTTGTCCAAAAACGCTTGCGTGTTCAGCCACGCCTGGTCGGGGCCGATGAGCAGCGCCAGGTCCTTGGTCATGAAGCCCGACTCGACGGTTTCGATGCAGACCGCCTCAAGGGTTTCGGCAAATTTGACCACATCGGGGGTGTCATCGAACTTGCCCCGGTATGAGAGCGCCCGCGTCCACGCGAAGATGGAGGCGATGGGGTTGGTGGAGGTCTCCTTGCCTTCCTGGTGCTGGCGGTAATGGCGGGTGACGGTGCCGTGCGCCGCCTCGGCCTCGACGGTCTTGCCGTCCGGCGTCAGCAGCACCGACGTCATCAGGCCGAGCGAGCCGAAGCCCTGGGCCAGGGTGTCCGACTGCACGTCGCCGTCGTAGTTCTTGCACGCCCAGACGAAGGCGCCTTCCCACTTCAAGGCCGCCGCCACCATGTCGTCGATGAGCCGGTGTTCGTAGGTGATGCCGGCGTCGTCGTACTTGTTTTTGAACTCGGCCTCGAAGATTTCCTGGAAAATGTCCTTAAACCGCCCGTCATAGATCTTGAGGATGGTGTTCTTGGTCGACAGATACAAAGGCCAGCCCAGATCCAGCGCGTAGTTGAAGCACGACCGGGCGAAGCCCTGGATAGATTCGTCCAGGTTGTACATGGACATGGCCACGCCCGCGTCCTCGAACTGGAACACTTCGCGCTCGATCACCTCGCCGCCGTCCGAGGGCTCGAACCGCATGGTCAGTTTCCCGGCCCCGGGGATGATGATGTCGGTGGCCCGGTACTGATCGCCGAAGGCATGGCGGCCGATGACGATGGGCTTGGTCCAGCCGGGCACCAGCCGGGGCACGTTCTTGCAGATGATCGGCCGGCGGAAGATGGTGCCGCCCAAGATGTTGCGGATGGTGCCGTTGGGCGAGCGCCACATCTCCTTGAGGCCGAATTCCTCGACCCGGCCTTCGTCCGGCGTGATGGTCGCGCACTTGACGCCGACGCCATGTTCCAAGATTGCGTTGGCTGAATCGATGGTGATCTGGTCGCCGGTTTCGTCGCGCTTTTGCACCGACAGGTCGAAATATTTCAGGTCCACGTCCAGGTAAGGCAGGATCAGCTTGCCCTTGATGAAGGCCCAGATGATGCGCGTCATCTCGTCGCCGTCGAGCTCGACGATGGGGTTCTTGACCTTGATTTTTGCCATGAGAGGGTCTCCCAGGATGAGGTTCCAGGCGGGTTTTGCCGCAACTTAGGGGGCCCGGCGGCCGTTGGCAAGGGGCGGCGGGGCTTACAAGTGGCTATCCGCGATGGCCGCCCCGTGCTTCGAGACGGCCGTCAAGACGGCCTCCTCAGCATAAGGCTTGGGGTAAGGCATGAGGATTTCCTCATCCTGAGGAGGGTCGAAGACCCGTCTCGAAGGAGAGTTAAGTCCGCCGCGCCTCATATGCGGTAACCCTGGACGCTCAAAGGTGGCTGGTCAGCACTTCGGCCTTGGGTTCGGGCGCCGCTTCGAGCGCCGGGAACACGTCTTCGGGCGTTTCCACCATGGTGAAAAGCTCGGCCACCGCCGGGTGCGCGAAACCGCCTTCGATGATGCTCTGGACCAGGGCTTCCAACGGCGACCAGTAGCCGCCCGAATTGACCACGACCACGGGCTTGGCGTGAAGCTGAAGCTGCTTCCAGGTGACGATTTCAAGCGTTTCGTCGAGGGTGCCGAGACCGCCCGCGAGGACGACGAAACCGTCGGCGAGCTCGAACATGCGGCTTTTGCGTTCATGCATGGATTGGGTGACGATCTGCTCGGTGACGCTGTCGTCGCCGACCTCCAATTCCTTCAAAAATTCGGGGATAACGCCGATGGCATGGCCGCCGCCATCCAAAACCGCCTTCGCCACCACCCCCATCAGGCCGATGCGCCCGCCGCCGAAGACCAGCTTGACGCCGCGCTCGACCATCAGCTCGCCCAATCGGCGGGCGTCGGCCTCAAAGGCCGGATCGTCGCCGGTCTTGGAGCCGCAGAAAACTGAAAGCGACGAAATTTTGGTCATGGGGTTCCGTTCAATTTTTCGAGAGGCCGCATCGTTGTTTTGTTCGTTGCGGGTTTTTATATAGTAGTAAGGGTTGGCGCGTCTCGTTGATTTATCAACGCCGAAACGGGGAAGCCAAAAATCGGGAGGACCATAATGATTTTCAATTTCCGCAAGGCCGTGATCGCCGGCCTCGCCCTGGGTTTTGTGGCCGCCGCCGCGCCGGCGACGGCGGTGGACATGTCGGTGATCGACAAGCGCAAGGACGTGATGAAAAACGTCGTCCTCAAGAACTTTGCCGTCGTCAAGGATTTCTTGAAAAAAGGCAAAGGCTCCGCCGCGGACGTCAAGAAGGCCGCCATGGCGCTGGCCGCCGTGGCGCCGAAGATTCCGCCGTTGTTCCCCAAGGGAACGGGCCGGCCCGAGGTGGACGCCAAGAAAACCCGCGCCAATCCCGAAATCTGGCTCGATTGGGACAAGTTCGTGGCCTCCACCAGGACCCTGGAGACGGAGGCGAGGAAGCTTTCCAAAATCGCCGGCGGCGGCGACAAGGAGGCGATCGCCCAACAGTTCGTCGCCACCGGCAAGAAGGGCTGCGGCGGTTGCCACAAGACCTTCCGCGGGCCGAAGGTCAAATAGCCGGAAGGTGGTTGACCTAAGCCGAATCCTTGGGCCCCTGGCGGTTTGGCTTTTCCGGGGGGCCGCTTTCTGTTTGATCGCCGCCCTATCGGCGCCGGCCTTCGGCGGCGACACCGGGCGGGGCAAGTACCTGTTCGACGCCGCCGGCTGCGCCGCCTGCCATACGGACAAAAAAGGCAAAGGCGCGCCGTTGGCCGGCGGGCGCAAGTTGAAACCGCCCTTCGGGGTTTTCACAAGCCCCAACATCACCCCCGACCCCCAACACGGTATCGGCAAGTGGAGCGACGGGGACTTCATCCGGGCCATGCGGTTGGGCGTCGCCCCCGATGGCCGCCATTATTTTCCCGTCTTTCCCTATCCGTCCTACACCGGCCTCACCGACGCCGACATTCTGGACATCAAGGCTTATTTGTTCACGCGCCCCCCCGTGGCAAGGCCGAACGAGCCGCACGGCGCCGCCCCGCCTTTCGGTTGGCGGTTCATGGTTCCGCTCTGGAAGGCGCTTTATTTCACCCCCGGACCGTTCCGCCCCGACAAGGCCCGAAGCGCCGAATGGAACCGGGGGGCTTATCTGGTCAGGGCGCTCAGCCATTGCGGCGAATGCCACACGCCCCGCAACATCCTTGGCGGCCCCAAGGCCGGCATGACGCTGGCCGGCACCGGCAAAGGCCCGGAAGGCGGGATCGTCCCCAACATCACGCCCGACAAGGAAACCGGCATCGGCCGCTGGTCCGACGCCGATATCAAGGACTTGTTTAAGTTGGGCATGCTTCCCGATGGGGATTTCGTCGGCGGGCCCATGGGAGAAGTCGTCGAAGAAACCACCAGCCGGCTCAAGGATGCCGACCTCAAGGCGGTGATTCTCTATCTCCGCTCTCTCAAACCCGTCCGTCACCGGGTCGAACAGAAGAAAAAGGGCAAATCCGGCGCCGCCAGGGACCGCTGATCCCGGCGCCATAATTTTGCCGCCATTACCGATCAGCATTGGTAATATCAAGAATCCATTTCTCCGCCGAGGGGGCCGGCCCATGCCGAAAAATCCGTTTCTCATTGCCGCCGGCATCGGGGCTGCCGCCATCATCGGCGCCATCGCCGCCACTGTGGTGCTGTGGGAGGACGAGATCGGCGGCAAACCCGGCCGCCAACAGGCAACGGCGGACGCCAAGCCTGGGTCCGCGCCAGGGGACATGCCCGGGGACGCCCCCGGGGACACACAAGGAACGCCCCGTTTCGACGTGGTCCGGGTCGAGCCTGGCGGTGATGCGGTGATGGCGGGCCGCGCCCGGCCGGGCAGCACCGTCGTCATCCTGGACAACGCGAAGCCCCTCGGCGAAGTGACCGCCAACGCCCGCGGCGAATGGGTGTTCGTGCCACGGCAGCCGCTGGCGCCAGGAACCCGCGAATTGAGCCTTGAGATGCGCGTTCCGGGCGCCGAAAGCGTGACGTCGGACAGCGTCGTCGTATTGGTTGTTCCCGAACGAGACAGGGACATCGCCGGCAGGGCCGCCCATGGGCCTTCAGGCGCGCTTGCGCTCAAGATGCCGAAGGGCGGCGGCGCCAGCACGGTTATGCAGACGCCTTCCGGCAAAAGCCTTTCGGGGCTCAGCATCGATACCCTGGATTACGACACGTTGGGGCAGCTCAACATCAGCGGCCATGCCGAACCGGGGGCAAGCGTCAACATCTATCTGGACGACGGGTTCATCGGCCGCGCCAGGGCGGACGACGACGGCCTTTGGCG
Source organism: uncultured Thalassospiraceae bacterium (assembly GCA_964626025.1). Classification (GTDB taxonomy): domain Bacteria; phylum Pseudomonadota; class Alphaproteobacteria; order Rhodospirillales; family Casp-alpha2; genus Casp-alpha2. The sequence goes on along the minus strand of CAZVFL010000002.1, from coordinate 54,340 downwards.
TCTCAAACCCGAAAGCCGGATCGAGCCGGGGCTTTATACGCTGCGCACCGACCAGGTCGATAACGCCGGCAAGGTCGTGGCCCGGGTGTCGATGCCGTTTTCACGCGCCGCCCCGTTGGCCGACGCGACAGGAGAGCCCTTTGTCATCGTCCAGCCCGGCAATTCCCTTTGGCGGTTGGCGCGGCGGGCCTACGGCAAAGGCATCCGCTATACGATGATCTTCGAGGCCAACAAGGACCATATCAGGGACCCTGACCTGATCTATCCGGGCCAGGTATTCGCGCTTCCGGCGACCAATTGAGGGGGAACTAAGGATGCCGGGCATTTCCGTTCTTGGGAAGGCCGGGGGGAAAGACTAGAATGCCGCCTGAGCAAACCTCGGAGGGCCTGGTTACACGGTGAAAACCCTTTTCGTTCCCATACACAGGGCCGGCTGGCCGTTCATTGCGCTGTTCGCCGTGGCGGCGGTGGTCATGGGCGCCTTTTCGACGGCGTTGGGCGCCTTGGGCGCCGTGTTGACGGTGTGGTGCGTTTATTTCTTCCGCGATCCCGACCGGGTGACGCCGGCGCGCGACGGGTTGATCATCAGCCCCGCCGACGGCGTCGTCCAGCAAATCGACGAGGCGACGCCGCCCCAGGAATTGAAGATGGGCGACAAGGCGCGCGCCCGCATCGCCGTTTTCATGAACGTGTTCGACGTGCACGTGAACCGGATTCCCATCGACGGCACCATCACCGGGTTGAGTTACCGGCCCGGCAGGTTCTTGAATGCGTCTTTGGACAAGGCCAGTGAGTTCAACGAGCGCCAGAGCCTGCAGTTGACCATGGCCGACGGCCGTGACATCGCCCTCGTTCAGATTGCCGGCCTTATCGCCCGGAGGATCCTTTGCGACGTCGCCGAAGGCCAGGCCGTGAAGGCCGGCGAAAGGTTCGGTATGATCCGCTTTGGAAGCCGCGTTGACATCTATCTGCCGGAAGGCGTGGAGCCGTTGGTTTCCGTGGGCCAACGTTCGGTGGGCGGTGAAACCGTCATCGCCGATATCAGGGCCCAGGAACCGGCCCGGGCCGGAGAGGTCAGGTCCTAGGCGCTAGGTTAACGGGACCTTGGGAAATACCAGGGGGACACCTAAATGAGAAAACCGCGAGCCATCGCCTCAGTCCGGAGAAAACGGTTCAAGGGGCTTTCGTTCAACCGATTGATCCCCAATATCCTGACTCTGTTGGCGCTGGCCGCGGGTCTGACCGCCATCCGTTTCAGCCTGGACGGCCGGTGGGAACACGCCGTGATTGCCATCGTCGCGGCCGGCATCCTCGATGGCCTGGACGGACGCATCGCACGGTTGCTCAAGGGCGCCAGCAAGTTCGGCGCCGAACTGGACTCGCTTTCCGATTTCGTCTGTTTCGGGGTGTCGCCGGCGCTGGTGCTGTATCTATGGACCATGCAGGACGCCGGCAGGCTTGGCTGGGTTCTGGTCATGCTGTTCGCCATCTGCTGCGGGCTTCGGTTGGCGCGGTTCAACGTGATGATGGAAGACCAGGACGCGCCCCAGTGGCAGTCCCGGTTTTTCACCGGCATACCGGCGCCCGCCGGCGGCTTGCTGGCCTTGCTGCCGATAGTTTTTTCATTTCAAATAGGTGACGCCTTTTTCCGCCAACCCTGGGTGGTCGGCCTGTTCCTGCTGGTGTTGGCGGGAATGCTGGTCAGCACCATCCCGACCTATTCGTTCAAGAAACTGAAGATCGAGCGCCGATGGATTCTTCCGACCATGCTGATTACGGCCGGCATTGCCGTATTCCTGATTAACGCGCCCTGGATGACCCTGTCGGTGATCGGGATCGTCTATATCGCCTCCATCCCCTTCAGTGTCCGCGACCATCGGGCCCTGTCAAAGGGCGAGAGCAGCGGCGAACTGTTTTAATCAGGTACGGCGGTCTTCATCCTGGCGCCGGTCTTGTTCCTCACGCCTGTCGGCGTCGGCGCGGCGGTCCTTGTCTTTTCGCTTATCGGGTCCTTCGAAGGAACTCTCCCGCTGCCGGCGTTCTCCGACCCGGCGTTCCTCGCCTCCCCTGCGTTCCTTCCGCAGGCGGTCTTTGCGGCGGCGAGCGATGGCGAAACCGGCGCCGCCACCCAGGACCAGCAGAACGCCCGCCCCCATTACGATGGCAAAAACCATACCGGCGCCTTCCAGGAATTTTTTTCTCACCACCGGCGTCGGTAGCGTGGGCTTTGCCTCTTCGGCGGCCTTGTCCGCCACCTCCTTGGCCAGGTCCACCTTGAAGCCGCTGGGAGGCTCTTTTATCTTGATCACCGGTTTTTTGAAATGCGCCTGTCCAAAACAGGTTCTCAACACGACCCGGTCATCTTCGAGCCGGAGCGTCGGCACGGTTTTGACCGTTTGCCGGCCTTTGGTGGGAAAGTAATAGACAGAGATATCTTTCCTGTTGTCGGCCTTGAGGATGAGAACGACGTTGTCAATGGCGCCGTCTTTGTTTTCATCGAGTGAAAAAGCACGATCAAGCCAATACTTGGCCCCTGAAACCTTGTGGAAGCTATCCTTCCAGACATCGCCCAATTTTACGCAGCCGTTCGGCTCGGAACGGGGCTCGGGGGCCGGTTGGGGTGTCGCCCGCTGGACGATGATGGGAGGTTCGGCGACGGCGCGCCCGACCGGTTTGGCGGATGCCGTGGAAGGGCCTTCCGCCGGTTGGGGCGGGCCTTTGGGATCGGGGATCCGGAAGGTCTTGGCGATCGGGTTTTCGCCCTTGAGCATAATCATCGTATCGGCGGGCATTTCCCGGAGGCTCATGCAGTTTTCATTGGTGCCGGGCAATTCCAGATAGACGGCTTTGTGGCCTACCTCACGGGCCACCGGAAATAAGTGCAGGCGGATGACCAGAGGGGCCGGCAGGGCATTGTTGATCGCCCGGTGCAGGCGTTGGCCGATGTCATCGAGCTGATATGTCTCGCCGACGACGGGCACCGGGTTTTGATCGACCGTAAGGGTTATGGCTTCGTGAACACGGGGCAGGTAACGGCAAAGCCTGGTGACGTTCCATTGGCCGCGGACGACCAGGAACAAGGTGATCGGGCCGCGGCCCGGCAGGTTGTTGCCGATGATGGTGGGAACGGAGAACGACTCCAGCTGAACAGGGACATAACCCCTTACCATGGAGGTGGGTTTAATGGATTTTTCGGCGGCCGCCCCCGAGAAGGGCAACAGCAGGATACCAAGCGCCAATATAAAATATTTAACGATTTTTCCGCTCCCGCCACCTTGGTTAATGACCCGGGCATTAGGTTGAAAAAAGCCGGTGACGAGTCGCTTCAATGCAACCCCCCACCAGTCATGGCCGATGTTAGCACAACCCCCGGCCGGGGGGCCATGTCCCTTATCAAAGCCTTGCTCAGTCTCGATTCCTGGCGGTTTGTACCCTTGAAAGCCGGACCGTTTCCCCAAGCAGTTGAGCCATTCCCCGCCACCGGGCCTGACCGAGGCCGGTCACCACCTGGTTTTGGGCCTTGTTCCACAACGGCAGGGCCCGCGCCAAGGCCGTCTTGCCATTCCGGGTGAGCTGGATGGTCCGTTGGCGGCGGTCTTCGCCCTTGCGCAGCTTGACCAGGCGGCGCTCCAACAAGGGCTTCAGGTTGCGGGTGAGTGTGGTCCTGTCCATGACCAGGGTCCGGGAAATAACGGACATGCTGGCCGGGCCGACCTGGGCAATCACCGCCAGGACGGAAAACTGCGTTGCCTTGAGGCCGCTGGGTTTGAGAATTTCGTCATACAACTGCGTCACCGCGCGGGCAGCGCCACGCAGATTGAGGCACACGCAACCGGCGGTTTCGCCGAGCATCGCCGATGATGGATTTTTTGTTCTCCTCGCCATAATCAGTGTATATGCACTGTCCGGGGCCGGGAGTCAACTTGATTCGAGGGTCGAAACCGGAAACAGTGGAGCCATGCGCCCCCGCCCGCGACCGTTATTGGTTCTTGGCTTTGTCCTGATCATGGCCACGCTTATGTACGTCCAGGCGCCGCCAAATCCCCAGCTAAGCCGGGCTTTAAAAGATGCCGAAAAGCATTTGAAGGCCTATTACCGGGAAAACCCGGTCCCCGAAAACTGGAAAATCACCGGCGTTTCCACCGGCGCCGACGAGGTTTGGGTGGACCTCAGCCTTCCCCGAACGGAAGCAGAGGCGCTTATCCAGGGGCCACGGGATAAGACGGTTGAAATCATCGGCGCCCAATGTCCGGCCCGGTCCGATGTCGTCTGGCGGGTTATTTTGCCTGACCAGGGGATCGAAATCAGGGCCAGGCCGACCGGCAAGGAGCCGTTTATCGCCGTCAATTGCCGGGCCTTCGTTAAATAAACCGCCGCCCCCGAAAGCGACAACGGAAACGGCAAAAGGGCTGTTTTCAACTGATTCGCTGTGCCATTGTGCGCGGCCTTTGGCGTCGGGGCCGTCTATGACCCCACGGGCGCCAATAATTCAGGGATCATTAGGACATGGCGGGCGAAAACTGGAACCGCAAGACCTGGGCGCTGGCCGGGCCGGTGATTATCTCCAATGTTTCGGTGCCGTTGCTCGGCGCCGTCGACATCGCCGTCGTCGGCCACCTGCCGGGGCCGCATTACCTGGGTGCGGTTGCCGTCGGTGCGCTCATTTTCAACTTCATCTACCACGGGTTTAATTTCCTGCGCATGGGCACCACGGGCCTGACGGCGCAGTCATTGGGCGCCCGGGACCCCGACGAAGTACGCGCCTGGCTGGCCAGGGCGGGTCTGTTGGCGCTGTTGATCGGCGCCGGCCTGATTGCCATTCAATTGCCCATCCTGTGGGCTTCCCTTGGAATCGTCGATCCCGGGCCCCAGGTCCGGCCCCTGACCGACGCTTATTTCTCCATCCGCATCTGGGGGGCGCCGATGGCGCTTTTGAATTTCGCCCTGCTGGGCTGGTTCTTCGGCATCCAGAACACTCGCGCCGCGCTGGCCACCCAAATATTCATGAACGGCGTCAACATCACCCTGGATCTCTGGTTCGTCCTCGGGCTCGGCTGGGGTGTCGAGGGCGTCGCCTGGGCGACCCTGATTTCCGAGATCAGCGCCATCGGCCTGGGCCTGTGGCTGGTCCGGGTGAACCTAAAGCGCGTCGGCGGCCATTGGCACCTGGAACGGGCCTTCGACGGCAAACGGTTGGCCCGCATGTTCCGGGTCAACGGCGATATCCTGATCCGGTCGCTGTGCCTGCAGACGGCCTTCGTCATCGTCGCCGCCATTGGCGCCCGGATTGGCGACGTGGTTCTGGCCGCCAACGCGGTGTTGTTGAACTTTCATCTTTTCACGTCGTATGCGCTCGACGGTTTCGCCAACGCCGCCGAGGCGCTGACCGGAGAAGCCGTCGGTGCCCGCAACCGCGGCCGGTTTCGCAAAGCGGTCAAGGCGACCAGCCTGTGGGCGGTGGTCTTTTCGGTCTGTTTCACCTTTTTCTACCTGGCCCTGGGCACGGTTTTCGTCGATATCCTGACCGGCGTGCCCGAGGTCCGCCAGGCAACCCGCGAATATCTTATCTGGGCCCAATTATTGCCGCTGATCTCGGTGTGGAGCTACCAGCTTGACGGCATCTTCATCGGCGCGACCTGGACCGCCGAAATGCGCAACGGCATGGCGGCATCGCTGGCCGTTTTCGCCATTGTTCTGGTTCCGCTGGTCCCGGCCTATGGCACCCACGGGCTGTGGCTGGCGTTCTCTCTGTTCATGATCACCCGCGCCTTGACCCTGGGCGCCTTTTACCCGCGCCTGGAACGGACCGTCGGCGGGGAAGCGGAATAAAACCCCGTTCACCGGCCCCCGTCTGGCCCAAGTGGACGCGGTAGCCCGTGGCACGATACTATCCCCAGGCAATGGTTCACCGGCCCTCTCAAAACACCCATCGGAAACGGCCATGTGCGGCCTGACCGGGTTTATTGATTTTACCCGGAGCACGCCAGCCGACGTTCTTCGCGGGCGCGTCGGGGCGATGGCCGAGACGCTCCGTCACCGGGGTCCGGACGACGACGGTGTTTGGGTGGACGCCGAGGCGGGCGTGGCGCTGGGGTTTCGCCGTCTTTCGATCATCGATCTCTCGGCCCAGGGCCATCAGCCCATGGTTTCGGCCAGCGGCCGGCATGTCATCGTCTTCAACGGCGAGGTTTACAACTTCCCCGAACTGAGGGACGAGCTGGCGGCGGCGGGAACGCGGTTCAAGGGATCATCCGACACCGAGGTCATCCTCGAAGCCATCGAGGCCTGGGGCCTTGAGCAAGCCGTCCGCCGCTTCATCGGCATGTTCGCCATCGCGCTCTGGGACCGGAAGGAACGGACGCTCCATCTTGTCCGCGACCGCATCGGCGTGAAGCCCCTTTATTGGGGCCGGCAGGGGAACCTTTTGATTTTCGGCTCGGAACTCAAGGCGCTCCGCGCTCATCCGGATTGGACCCCTGAAATCGACCGCAACGCGCTGGCGGCCTATTTCCGTTTCGCTTATGTCCCGGCGCCGTTCTCGATCTACAAGGGAATCGGCAAATTGATGCCGGGCACCATCGTTTCCATCGGCCCCGACGGGAAGGAAAAGACGACCACCTATTGGTCGCTTGCCGGCGTCAGAGAGGCCGGCAAGGCGAATCCCCTCACCGCCTCCGCCGAAGAGGCCACGGACGAGCTTGACCGCTTGATCCGCGACTCGGTGAAGATGCGGATGGTTGCCGATGTGCCGCTGGGCGCCTTTCTTTCCGGCGGCATCGATTCGTCCACGGTCGTCGCCGCCATGCAGGCGGAAAGCGGGCAGCCGGTGAAGTCGTTCACCATCGGCTTCGAGGAAGAAGCCGTCAACGAGGCCCGGGACGCCAAGCGGGTCGCCGAACACCTGGGCACCGACCACACGGAGCTCATGGTCCGGCCCGGCGAGGCGCGGGAGATCATTCCCCGGCTGGCCGAAATGTACGACGAGCCGTTTGCCGATTCCTCGCAAATCCCGACGGCGCTGGTGTCCCAACTGGCTAGGCGCGAGGTCACGGTGTCATTGTCGGGCGACGGCGGTGATGAGCTGTTCGGCGGCTATGACCGTTATCTCCAGGCCCCCCGGATTTGGGCCGTGCTGCAACGAATTCCGTCTCCGCTCCGCCCGGCGGTGGCGGGGGTGATGAGGGGATTGCCTCTGGTGGCGTGGAATGCCCTGTTTTCCGTATTGCCGGCACGCTTCACCCCGGGCCAGAAGGGCCGCACCATACGCTGGCTGGCGGAACACCTGGCCAGCGGCGATTTCGAGGCCTTTTTCCGCCGCCTGGTCAGCATTTGGGATGCGCCTGAGGCGCTGGTTCCCGGCGCCGCGGATGCCGGGTCGCCGGTATGGGAGGAAAATACGGAAGGCGACATCCGGGAGCGCATGATGTATCTGGACAGCCTCACCTACCTTCCCGACGACATACTGGCCAAGCTGGACCGCGCCAGCATGGCCTTCGGCCTCGAGGCGCGGGAGCCGCTTCTCGACCACCGCATATTCGAGTTCGCCTGGCGGCTGCCTGCCGATTTCAGGATTCGTGGGGCCAAGGGCAAATGGCTACTACGCCGGGTGCTCGCCCGCTACGTGCCGCCGGAACTGACCGAGCGCCCGAAAATGGGCTTCAGCCTGCCTTTGGGTGATTGGCTTCGCGGCCCGCTCAGGGACTGGGCGGAGGAATTGTTAACCGAGAAACGCCTTTCCGAGGATGGCGTTCTCGATCCTGCTGCCGTCGGCGGCGCCTGGGGTAAGCTCCTCAGGAACGAGCCGGCCGCCGACGCCCGCATATGGTCGGTGCTGATGTTCCAGGCCTGGCAGGAGCGGTGGCGTTAAGTTCCCTACCCCGGGGATGACGAACGAACGGCCAACGCGGTCAACGCCGCCAACGCCCAGGCGAACGCCACCCACCAGTTCTGCCAAATTCCATAGGACACGGACGCCACCGTCAAATAAGACCCCCCCGCCCCGGCCATGACCGCGGCGGCGAAACGATCGCCGGCACCGCCGACGACGGCGGCGAAGAACAAACCCGCCAAGGCCGCAACGATGATAATGCCGGGCATACCCAGCTCCAGCCGCACTTGAAGGAAGGCGTTGTGTGGGTGCAGCGGCAGAATTTCCACCTCGGGGGCCAAGTGGCGGCCGCCCCCGGGGATAGACCGTGAAGCGTCCATGCCCCATCCCCATAATGGCTTTTCTGCGATTTTCTCGGCGGTAAATCCCCACATGTCGAGACGATGGAGCGCCGACGGAGAAAGTTCCGCGCTGATTTCCTTGACTTTGTCCCCCGACACAAAGGAAGAGACGACCTGGGGCGCGAAAAGGACCAGCGCGGCAATGATGGCTGCAAATATCAGCGCGCCCCGGCGGCCAAGAGTCCACACGACAAGGAACGCCGCCAGCCCCGTCACCGGCGCCAACAAGGCGGCGCCGCTGGATAGAAACATGAACGCCAGGTAGACGGCCGCGGCTGCGGCGGCAACCAGCCGTTTTCGGCCGCGGCGCCACAAAACGGCCAACACAGGCCAGGCTAGGAGGCTTATGGCCACGGCGCCGTTATTCAGCGTCGTCAGGGGATCCGATTGAGAGGCGCTCCAAAGGGGGCGCCCCGTCGTCTTCGCATAAACGAAACCGACGACAAGCGCTGCCAGGCCCAGGGCCATGCCCCAAAGAAGGGCGGTTTCGGCATCGCGCCGGTGGCCGTCATCAAGCCGGGAGACAGCGAACAGAAGGCCGATGCCGGCGACCGCCAGGCCGGTCAATTTCACGACCAGCAACAAAGCCTTGGCCGGCGCAATCGCCCAAGCGGCACTGATCGCCGCCCACAGCGCCAGGGCGGCGAGGGCGGCAATGATCCGATAATTTACCGGAAGGGCAGGAAATCCCTCTTTCGCCCACCAAAGAAGGCCAGCCAACCCCGTAACCACCAGCAAGATGACGGTTCCTTTCGGCGCCAGCACGCCAACCGCCGGCATCAAAAAGGCGAACATGACAATCAGGCGTTTGGGGATGAGGGCGGTCACGGCAAGCCGGTCCCCATGCTGGCGTCCTTGATGACGGCCAGTGTTTTTTCGGCGGTCTGTTCCCAGGAATAATTCCTGGCGCGCACCACGGCTTTTTTGCCCAGGTCCCGGCACAATTCGGCATCGTTTAAGAAGCGGCCGATCACAGACGCCATGTTTTCTACATCCCGCGGGTTAAAAAACACCGCCGCGTCACCGACCACCTCGGGCATGGCCGCGGTATTGGAGCAAGCAATCGGCGCCCCGCAGGCCATGGCTTCGACAAGGGGATTGCCGAAGGTCTCGACGGTCGAGGGGAAGACGAAGACGCCGCAGCGTTGATAGAGGGCCACGAGTTCCTGGGGATGGATCTGGCCCAGGAATTCGACCTTGCCGTCGAGTCCTTCCTTGGAAACTAAATTCTTTAACTCTGCAAAATATTCCGTGTCGATTGGCCGGCCGGCGATTTTTAGCGTCACGCCCGGATGATCGGACGCAATACGCGCCACCGCATATATCAGGTTTTTAAAGTTTTTCTGAACGTAAAGGTCGGAAACGGCCAGCAGGAATTTCCCGCGTTTGGCGCTTTTTTTAGGCGGCAGAAAAATCTCGGAGACTCCGTGGGGGATGACCGTAAGGCGGTCCCTGAAAAATCCGGCCAGGCTGCCACTCGCCGCCCGCCGGGCATAGTCGGAAACCGTGATGGCGCCCCGGGCCCTCAAAAGCGAGAGAAAAGTCGCCAGGTAAACCAATGCCCAATAGGCCAGCTTCACCGGCCGGCGTTCGACGAAAGCGACGCTGAGCGCATTTCGTAGCAAAATCACCGAATTGGGGACCGTCAACGGACCGTAGTTGGCTGGCGAGAAGGTGACGTTTGCGCCGATCTTCCTTGCCAGTTTCGGAATATCAATCTGTTCTCTCAACTGAAGCCGCCAAAACCCTTGTGGAAAATCCAGGGTGTGGACGGTGATGTTGTCCAGGGTATCGGGCAGGAGTTCCCTCTGGTCGTCATGGACGCAAAGATGGATATCAAGGTCACGGTCGGCAGCAAAATGGGGGAGAATGTTGTTCAAGTACGTCACGCCGCCGCCGCTTTTCGAGTGAAGGCCGTTGAAAAGCAGCCTGACGCGTGGCTTGGCCGGGACGGCATCCAGGGCCTGAACTCTTCGTAACCCTTCGAGGACAGCCCCGACATGATGGTCCCAGGTATAGCGTTCAAGCGCCCGCCCACGCGCGTTACGGCCGGCTGTTTTCCGCCATTCAGGGTTTTCGGCCAGGAATTTGATGGCTGTCACCAGTTCCGAGACGTTTTCCGGTCCTACCCGAATGCCGCAAGCCTTGGATACCGGGGCCTTTTCGGCGGAGGGGATATCCGTTACATGGGGGCAATCTTCCAGAACCTCCGCAATCTGACCCAAGTCGCTGCCGATCACCGGCCGCCCCGAAGCCAGGTACTCGAACAACTTGGTCGGCGAGCCGAAGAAGGGAGAGCCATCGGGGTTGGGAACGTGGGGGGAAACGAGAATGTCGGAAATCGCCAGATGAATCGGCGGTTGCTCCTGGTCGATCAAACCGGTGACGGTCACGTGGTCGGCCGCGCGTGACCTGGCGACGATGTCCTCGACCATCGGGCGCCGAACGCCGTCGCCGATGAACAGGAAATGAAGCTTGTGCTTATCCAGGAGCGCCGAATCGTTTTCCGCCAATTCGGCGGCGGCCTGGGCGAAAACCTCGGCGCCGTGCCAGGGACCGAACGTGCCGACAAAGGTGACCACCAGAGAGTCCTTGGGAATTCCGTATCCCTCCCGAAGTTCGCTAATGGCTTTTTTGGAAAAACGGTCCGGGTCGAAGAGATGGGCATCAACGCCGTTCGGATTGCTGACAATCCGATTCCGATCAACGCCCCGTTCGATAAGTTCGTCCCGGAGAACGTCGGATACCGTCACCACCAGGTGGGCGTGCTTCAAGCAGACGTTCTCGGACCGTAACACCAGTTTTTTCAGGGTCAGGGGCGTTCCCCAGTTATTGGCCAGCCAATCTTCCGAGCCGTTGTATTCAAGCACCAGCGGCACCCCATGGCGACGGGACAAAATCACGCCAGCGTAATTTCCAAGCGACAGGCGTTGATAGATAAATCCTTTGGATTTACGGAATAAACCCGACGCGCCGTCGATAAATCGTCCGTTATGGCGGTAATGGTTGAGCTCGCGCGGGATAACGTATGCGCCAAAAGGAGTGATCGGGTTGATTTTCAGCGCGTTGTTTTCCGGCATGGCGACCGGCGCCTCCACGGAAACGAATTTAACTTCATGGCCTTTGGCCAGCAGGCCCTTGACCACGCCGCTGGTATGGGCCACGGACCCGCCCGCCTGGATACCCAGCCAGAGATTTGTTTTGAGATAGACGACGTGGTTGTCGCGGGTTTCGCGGGGCGCCGTTCGCTCGGCTTTAAGGAGCCGGCCCAAACGCCGCCAATCGTTCAGGACCGTCAGAAGCCCGGCAACGGTGCCATATGCCATCCAGAGTGCGCCCAGGAGAACTTCAGTTAATCCGAAGGTGTGGGTGGAAAAATCTGGCTCCACGATCAGGCGCTTCCGGGTCCGGACCAGCATCGACAGGATTTGCAGCGGCGGTAACAACGGCCGGCCCGAAGGATCGAGGACCGGCAGGTAAACGGTTTCGGATTTAAGGCTACGAAAATATCTGAAAATCTCCAGATAGCCTCCGTGGGCCGTAATTGACGAAACAACGACCGGCTCCAGGGGGTCGCCGGTTATTTCAACCAAGCGGTTCAGGTAATCCCGCGTTACCGGATATTGGGATATCAGGTGGTTCATCGCCTATTCGTTCATGGGCCCTTAAATATTATATCCGCGTGCCATGGCTGACCGGTTCCAACTGCTTATAATTTCTATACATTCCCGGTAATAAGTCCATTACAGTCGTCGTCCGCATGGACCAGATGAACGAAACGCCAACGATCCGGGTTTTGTCCAAAAGCCCGGGCCTTTTGTGGATGGGCAAGGGCGGGAGACATAACGGCCTCTTGGACGCCCGCAGGGGCGTTGAGGGCTCATGTGCGGCATAGCGGGCATTCTCAGGTTCGGCGGCACCCGCTCGGTGGATGGAAGCGCCCTCAAGGCCATGGGCGACAGCATGGCCCATCGGGGGCCGGACGGCGAGGGAAATTGGCTATCGCCCGACCGTAACATCGGCTTGGCCCACCGCCGTCTTGCCATCGTCGACCTTTCCGACGCTGCCGCCCAGCCCATGTGCGACGCCGAGGAGACCGTCTGGGTCACCTTCAACGGTGAAATCTATAATCACCTGGACCTTCGCCGGACCCTGGAACGGGCCGGTCATCGTTTCCGCACCGACCATTCGGACACCGAGGTCCTCGTCCACGGCTACAAGGAATGGGGAATCGACGGGCTGGTGGACCGGCTGGACGGGATGTTCGCCTTCGGCCTTTGGGATAACGGCGAAAAACGCCTTTTCCTCGCTCGTGACCGCATCGGCATCAAGCCGGTTTATTTCATGCGTACCGCCGGCGCTTTCCGGTTCGCGTCCGAAATCAAGGCCATCCTGAGCGATCCGGACGTTCCCCGCGACGTGGAACCGGCGGCGCTCAACCATTACCTCAGCTTCATGGTGGCGCCGGCGCCGTTGACCATGTTCAAGGATATCTTCAAGCTCCCGGCCGGGCATATCCTGAAAGTCGATTCCTCCGGCGCCATGATCGCGCGACGCTATTGGGACGCCGTTCCCGGCAAAGGCATCGATCCGGGCGATCTCAAGGGGTTGTCCGAATCGGCGGTGGAAGATTTTTACACCACCGGCATCCGCCAACGGCTTGAGGCCAGCATCGAAAAACGCATGATGTCTGACGTGCCGTTCGGGGTGTTTCTGTCGGGCGGCATCGATTCGTCGGCCAACGTCGCCTTGATGAGCCGCCTGATGGACCGTCCGGTGGAGACATTCACCGTCGGCTTCAAGGACCACACTCATCTGAACGAGCTGGATTACGCTCGGCGGGTGGCCCGGGATTTCAAGACCAACCACCACGAGGTGCTGATCGGCGAAAGCGACATGCAGGGTTACCTGGATGATCTTGTGCATCACCAGGACGAGCCCATCGCCGACTGGGTCTGCGTGCCGCTGTATTTTGTCTCCAAGCTGGCCAAGGACTCCGGTGTCACCGTCGTCCAGGTGGGCGAAGGCTCGGACGAGCAATTCGCCGGCTATGACAGCTACCGGCTCTATCTCAAACTGCATCGTTGGTTCTGGGGCGCTTTCAATGCCCTGCCCCGGCCGGCCCAGAAGGGGGCGGCTTCGTTGGCGAAAGGGCTGACTTGCCCCCATACGCCAAGGCTCGACCGCATCGCCGATATTCTCGGGCGCGGCGCCAGGGGCCAGGAACTTTTCTGGGGCGCGGCGCATGCCTATTGGAATGTCCACAAGGATAGAGTCCTTACCGCCCCAGTCGAAGGCGGGCCGTGGCCGGTGCTGGAAGAAGCGGGGCTGGACACAGGCGGGTTGGGTTCGGGCGACAGCGGCGAGGTCATTTCGGCCCTGATGCGGTCGTTTGATTCCAACCATCCGGAACAAGACGAACTGACCCGGATGATCCACAACGAGTTCAAGGTGCGCCTGGCCGAATTGCTTCTCATGCGGGTCGACAAGATCACCATGTCCACATCCGTCGAAGGTCGGGTGCCGTTCCTCGATCACCGGCTGGTGGACTTCACCATGGACATCCCGCAATCCTGGAAGGTCAAAGGCGGGGTATCTAAATATCTTTTGAAAAAGTCTCTCTCAGGCATCCTCCCCGAAGATGTGCTCCACCGCCCGAAAATGGGATTCGGCGCGCCCATGGCGGAATGGCTGAGGGGTGATTTTGGCAAACAGGCCGAGACCGCCGTCATGGGATCACCGCTAATGAAAGACGGCTATTTCAACCAGGACCATATCGCCCGGCGGTTCAAGAACCACCGGGACTGCCGCCAGGACAATGCGCTGCATCTCTGGCTTCTGTTCAACCTGACGGCTTGGCACGAACATTGGATCGGGGGGCATGGCGCAAGCTAGCTCCTAACCGCTGATATTCCCCAGGGTGACTTTATTCGCGCCATCAGCGGAGGACTCGCCTTCCACCTTTTCAAGATAAGCGGAAACCACCTTCTCTACGTCACCGCTAACGACAATGCGCCCTCCTTCGATAAGGTGGGCGCTGTTACAAAGAGTTCGCACCATTTCCATGTTGTGGCTGACCAACAAGATAGCGAGCCCCCTGCTGGTGACCTCGGTTATTTTGGCAAAGCATTTCTGCTGGAAGGCCGCGTCGCCGACCGACAGGACTTCGTCGATGATCAAGATTTCAGGATCCAGGTGGACCGCGACGGAAAAACCAAGGCGAACCACCATGCCATTGGAATAGTATTTGACCGGCGTGTCGATGTAGTTTCCGACATCGGCGAAAGAAATAATATCGTCTAATTTGCGTCTGATCTCCGACCAATTCATGCCGAGAATGGAGCCCATAAGAAAAATATTCTCGCGGCCCGTAAATTCACGGTGGAGCCCCATGCCAACACCGAGAAGAGAATCTACTCGGCCGTATATTTCGATATGACCCTCGGTCGGCAAAGTGATCCGGGAGATTAACTTGAGAAGCGTACTTTTTCCGGCGCCGTTGGGGCCTATGATCCCCACGGTCTCGCCGGCTTTGACCTCAAAGGAAATACCCTTCAGCGCCCAAAACGTTTGATCCTGAAGCGTGGTTTCGTTTTCTTGGGGAAAAAACCGGCGAAAGGGCCTCGTCAGAAACCGGTTGATGGATTCCCGCAACAACATATGCGGCTGGTTTTCGCCGAATCCATACTCCTTGCCAATTTTTTCCACTTTAATAACGGTTTTGGACATGTTGGGAAGCACGCCTAGATTGTATCGGCCATGGTGCCCTCAAGGCGGTTGAATGCAACCAAGCCGCCGACCAGCACCAAAATAAGTCCCACTCCGGAAAACGCCAAAATCAGCGGGTCCGGCGGCGGCAACCCCGGAAGCAACGACCAGCGCAATCCCTCAACGGCTCCGACCATCGGGTTGAGGGCGTAAAGAGAACGCCAGCCTTCCGGGATTAGGCTGATCGGATAGATAACCGGAGTCATGAAAAACCATGCCTGAAGCAAAACCGGCAACAATTGCTGGACATCGCGATATTTCGAGTCGAGTGCAGAAAACCACAAGCCGATCGCCAAAGAAGCCAAAAGTGCAAAAAGCACAAAAACCGGCAACATCAAAACCGTCGAGGATGGGAAAATACCGTAGTAAAGCATCAGCGGAATAAGCACTAAAAGGGTGAAGGTGAAATCTACCAATTCGCTCAGAAGTATCGAGAGAGGAAGGATCACTCGTGGAAAGTAGATTCCCAAAATTAGGAGGCTATTGTTTTTGATGCTGGTGCTGGCCTGCATCAAGGCTCTGGATAACAATTGCCAAAGCACCAAACCGCTGTAAACGAAAAGCGGATATGGGATGTCCCCGGTGGGAACGCGCATCACAAGACCAAAGAAGACGCTGAAGACGATCATCATCAAAAGGGGTTGCAGGATCGCCCAAGCGACGCCGGCCGCCATTTCCTTGTAACGCAGCTTTACGTCGCGCCAGACAAAAACGTAGAGCAAATTTCGATATTCCCAAAGCTCTCCGAACAAGCCAGACAACTTCCTCGGTTCTGAGTCGATCCGCATCATTTTGCGGGCGAATCGCGATTTCGAAGTCGACAAGGTCTCGGCATTATCCGGCTGCATTAAACTTGTCCTCTCTTGCATGCGCCTGTTGGTTTTGTCATGCCCCTGATTCTTGGTATTCGATCTTAAACCAATTATTTCAACCTATTGATGGGTTTCGGTTTAACTAGACGGGATTCCGATTATCAATGCTCTGCTCTGACACGCCGATATGGCGGCAGGCACCGCCGAAAATCTGGCCCTTTGCTAATAAAACCTCGGCTTCCCTCAGATAATAGATGATCTGCTTGACGGAAAATAGTTTTCTGGGCATCCGTTTGACTTCTTCTTGCAATGACCGAGATACCAAGCCCCTCTAACTAAACATTTGCATCCAGTTAAGGAGAGCCGGTCACTAAGGTCTGGATAGTCGTTACATCCGGAAGCGGCTATTGATCGCGCTCGGAGCGGATCGTGACGTCGACAGGCCAATCGATTGCTGCCCGAGGGTCGTTCCACTTGATCGTAAAAGGGGTGGCTTCTTCGAAATACGTGGTCTGCTTGTAGTGGAAAATGGCGGTTTCCGACATCACCAGATAGCCGATCGCGTATCCGACGGGAACATAGGCCTGAAGGCGGTTTCTTGAGCTGAGTTCGAAGGACTCCCATTTCATGAATGCCTCGGAGTCGGCCCGAGCATCGAGCACAACAAAGAAAAGTTCGCCGAATGTGCAGGAAACGAGTTTGGTCGTTATGTCGTCGCCATGTAGTCCGCGCAGCACGTGTTTATGGGACGTCGCGTAGTCGTCCTGTACGAATTCATCAATAATTCCGGCTTCGCGATATAGCTCGCGATTATAGGTTTCGACGTAATCCCCTCGAAAATCCTCGAAGATAGTAGGCGGCTTTACGATCAACACCCCATCCAACGCTGTTTTCGTCACTTCTAACATCGGACGGCGGTCAAATGCCGGGGCGAAATACCGTTCATGACTTTCGGTCTCCGCTCCCCTTGTTCGTGGAAATGTTAGCCACCTAGGAGTCCAAATATTTAGACGGTAAAAAGCTCTGAGGGTTCCCCCAACATTCGCCGTTGATTTTGGCGGGGATCTCCTTGTGGCACATGTCCGAAAAATTGCGCATATGCGAAGCCATATCGATGTGCTCGGCGCGGCTGGCGCGACCGCTCCGGTCATGGTCCGCGTGATAAACCACGTGGTCTCCGACGAAGATGGCCTGATTCAATCCGGACATGAAAAGTTGGAAGCACGCGTAGGAGTCGGTATGCATATAAAACCGCGTGCTTTCCACGAATCCGTGGATATCTCCGACAGCCTTATAATGCCCTCCTTTCCAAGCCATCAACCTCATGTATTGCCAACCCTCCAGCCTTTCCTGGTTTGTAAGATTGCTGAGCCAAACATTTAACGCATGACGACAGAGAATCTCCGGATGGGAATTGAGCACCTTGGCAAGCCAGGCTGTTGCGGCGCACCCCCAACTGACTACTACGAAGACATGGGCAGGGCGACGATGTTTTCCGAGCCGAAGCCCGTCATGACCGTCAATTCACCTTCGTGCGGAACCGGAAGTCCCGTCTCAATGCTAAAAACATGGAGAGCATATCCTGCCTCGCGCAGCCTTGTTGCGACGCGGCTTACGCTGCTATGTTGATTGGCGAGGCTGCGTTCCGACATTTCAACCAAAATCTTGGGCCGATGGTTCGCGAGCGTACGTGCCGCCCCGTCGAGAACGGCTTCCTCGGCGCCCTCGACATCAAGCTTGATGATGTCGACTTTTTTGATGTTCAAGGATTCCATGAGATCATCGAGTGTGTGGATGTCGACGGTTTCAGTCCGTTCCAGCCGGGTTTCGGGGTAACCAAAATCGCCCAGGGTATTGTGTCCCGCATTCCATTCCTCGGCGACTTTCAGTGTCGCCGTACCCACCTCTCGGCCGACGGCGGTTTGCAGGCAATGGACGTTGCCAAGGCCGTTGAGGCGGACATGGGTTTCGAGCCGGCCGAATTCCCGCTTGCTGGGCTCAAGGGCGACGACCTTTCCCGTCGGGCCGATTCGTTTCGCGGCGAACATCGTGTAGAGGCCCATATTGGCGCCGATATCGATGACCGTCATGCCCGGCTTGAGGACTCCGGCAAGCCGGGAAAATTCGCTGGGTTCATAGAGTCCGGTCAGGAACACGACGCGGCTGGTTTCATTGCCCGGAAACAAGAGGACTTTTAAGTTATCGAGCCAGAGCATGGGGCGTGGCTGTTTCAAGGCCTCCCAATGTGTTCGCCTCTGGATCATGGTCTTGGTCTCGGCGTCCGTTCCGGTTCCCGTGATCCAGCCGGGCCATGGTTCAATGCCGGCGTCAGCCGCATGGCGCGCGTAGGACCCAAGCCACAGCTTTTTGATGGCTTGGATCACGAAGAACGGACCATGGGGGCCAACCGATCGCTGGCCAGGGACCTGCGGGACGCGACGAATACCATGCGGATATTGTGTCCGTCGCGCTGGCTGCTCAGATCGCTGATCATCGGAAAGTGAAAATCCTCATGATCGGGCACCGTCAGGCAACGATAGACGTGATCGAACCCGATGCGGTTCAAGGCCATGGCGATGTATGCCGGGCTCGGCCGCGAGGCGACGCCGTGCAGGGCCTGGTTCGCGGACAGGTATTCGTCCTCGATTCGAAGGACCGGCAACGGATGATCGCAGATGATCGTCTCGATAATCATCAACTCGTCGCATACGGCCGCAATATTGCGCAAGGCGGCCATGGGGTTTTCAAGGTGGTAAAGAAGCCCGTAACAGTGGACGACGTCGAAGCGGCCAAGATCGCTTAAATCGTCGCGTTCGACGTCGCGCGTATGGGCGTCGAGTTCGGGGTGCAGGAGTTTGAGAGCCTCGATGTTCGCCTCGCGGGCATCGACGCAATTAGCCTCACACCCCCGATCGACATAAAACTTGGCATGATGGCCGACACCGCAACCGACATCGAGCACACGCTTGCCGTCGAGCGGGAGGTCCAAAGAGGCCAGATGGTCCAGCCGCGCCTTGTTGATGGACACGGCCTCGGGGGGTATCGAATGCCTCGGTACCCCCATCCGGCGGTGGTTTCTCCGTCGCCAGCTCGCGGTGGACGACCGACGCTTGGTTACGCGCCCCGTCTTGTCGCCACCGTGCCAGCAGCCGTTTGAAAGGCATTTTGAAGACAGATCCTGTTTCGATGTGTGTCAGGAGCCACTTAGAACTTTGCGGATATAGTAACTAATCTGTCCGCTTTTAAAGGTCAGGTTTAAATCTGAAATGTCTTGTTCGACGAGATTTCGAAAGCTTTCTTTGGATTTGATATCTTCGATCATCGGCCCCCATATTGGGAAATATTTCTTATATTCTGCTAACACCTGCCATTTAGCCTCAGAGCAAGACGCTATAGACGACATCGTCTATGGTGACCAATCAGGCTGGCGAACTCCATCATACGAGCCTTGGTAAGCGCTTCTTGCCCACAAATAACTAGAACTGCAAAGTTGCACAGGGCCTTTTTCAAGGATGACTTGTCCTGCTCCTTAACTGGGTTCGCAAGATTGAGGCCACTTATCTCAGCCGCGAATTTCAGTGTTAATCCTCGAATTTGGAAGCCCATGCAACTCTCCGCAAAATTTCAATTGGCTCTATCTAGTTTCATCCACAGTAAATACGATTTTACGCGTCGTGTTGTGACCTGCCCCCACGAAGTGGCCCTGGGTTGGGAATTTCCCGTTGAATTCATCCGTTGCGTAATGATCGTTGTGCATTTCATCCCCAAACGGCGTTCGCGCCAAACTCATGTCTTTATCGACGAAACAATCCGGCGGCCTTTTCCTTTAGCCACCGGCGACGGGAAGTGGGTTAGTTCCCTCCAGCCTTGGAGGCGGTTCCGGGAAAGAACCGGGCCGGGTTCTCCCTGAACGCGGAAACGTATGACTGATAGTCGGTTTGACGACCGTCGAGGGGCGGGGTCAACAGGTCAAGCAATTCATCGACGTCGATGATCGGGGCAAGCATCTCGCGGCGGTTCGTCAATATCTCGGCGGCACAGTCCGGCAAACTGAAAAGATCGAAAAGGCCCAATAATTTCTGAATGTTGTCAGCGCTTATGATGTCGGGCCAGGTTTCCTCATAGTCGGGGGCGCCAAAATCACGAAGGTACAACGCATCGCCCTGGATCGGCTGGCCGCCATGGGTCTGGGCAAGGATGTTGTATTCGAACGGCAGCGGCAGTGCTGCGCGCGAGTAGCGGCGAAGGCTAAGGTCGAACAGGGAATAACCGTGCCGGCGAAGCACCCTGTCGATATTCAGGAAGGTGTTTTCGTATTCTTCGTGGCCGCCGATAAAATTGACCTCGATGTACAGTCCGAGCACGCGATGGCTTTCAAGGATGGGTTCGGCGGATATGACGACATCAAGATCGGATCCGTCGGTATCGACCTTGATGAAATCGACGTACGCTAATTCCTGCGCCGCCACGAAGTCGGCGATGGAGACGATTTGATCAGCGGGCACAAGGTCCTCGTGAATGGGTTGGGACTGGGATTGAAGATCGGTTCGCGAAATCGCCTCCGCCGTGCTCAACCGTGACCACGGATTGATCTGCCCGGCGATTCCCGCGTTGTTGGCGGCAAGCCGGTCTCTTTTTATCGGGTGATCGTCCGGCAGGCCGACGTAGGTCGAAACGTATTCGATCGACGGCGAAGGCTCGGCCGCCTGAAGCCTTTGGCACTCGGTTGCCTGCGGATCGAATCCATACGCCGCGGTCCGGGGGCCGAACGCTCGCCAAGCCTCGTGAATGCCGCCGCTGCATCCGACATCGAACAACGTAAAAGGCTGGTCGCTGAAAACCCCCGCGCCGACGAGGCGTGAAAGCACTTTCGGTTGGTCGTTGATGTTTTCCACGGAAGTCCGCTTTGATCCATGACGGGTTGAATAGGTGCCGCCGGTCCGGTCGCCGCGATCTTAGGATCCGATTCTAAAACAACGGGCGACGCACGTAACGTCCGCCGACGCCCGATAATACTGCAACCGGTCTAGGGAATCCACCCCGGGATGCCATGCCGTGATGACCGATCGATTCGCTTTGGTCCGGGTGGCCGATATCCGCGTATGGCTGTGAATGGCCAAACCCGCGACATTGCCAAAAATCGCTGTTTCGTGGAGTTTTTTTGCGTTATTGAGACCGTCATGAAATTGAAGACGCTGAAACAGTATTTGGCTCGAGAGTGGCAATCGGTCGCGGTGATATGGGGCTTACCGCTTCTGGCGCTATTGAGTATCAAGGCGACGATATTCCAGGCAGGTGGGCTCGACGCGTTCATCTATACGGGCTACATCCACGATTACGACAATCTGATTGAGCGTTATGGGCCGACTTATTACGCGGCGCGGATTGCATTTATCTTCCCTGCGCGGTTTTTCATTTGGGTTCTGGGCGAAGATGCCGGATACCACGTATTCCGGTACGTGCTTCTTGTGGCCGGCACGGCGACTGTTTTCGGCGTATCCAAGAAATTTTTCTCGGTGTCCGTGAGCGTTTTTTGGGCCGTCTTTTTTGCGTTCAATCCCTGGATTTTGCTCTCGCTTCTTAGCGACCACTACGACGGAGTGGCCGCGATCTACCTTCTTGCGGGGGTTGGGCTACTGGTCATTGAGGACAGGTCGTCGTCCGCGAAGTCGTTTTTCGCCGGCATGATGTTTGCCCTTGCGACAAACACGAACACCTTCACGTTTGCAATCGCCGGTGCCTTCGGCTTGCCGTGGCTCATAACACAATGGGGGCTGCCCTATCGCAGGATAGTCGCGAAGACCGCCTGGATCGTTGGCGGCTTTGTCGGCGCCTACGTAGTGATGGGTTCCGCCATGGCCCTGTTCTACCCGGCGTTCGGTTTCTTCTTTGAAAAACCGGCGATTTCGATGGCGCGGTGGCTGCTCGAGGGAGGGGGAGCGCGCTGGTATCATGGCTTCGAGATCATATTTTCACGCGGGCTCTATCAGGCGATATTCCCTTTCGCCTTTTTGTCCGGCGCGATCGCCCTTGGCGTGGCGGCGGGGGGGCGGCTTCAACATAAACGTTTATTTGGCGCGTCAACCGTATATCTGTTGATTGTAATAATTATATATTTTATTTTGCACATTGTTTTTAAATCTGGAATCTGGGGTCTTCATTATTATTTAATATATTTTGTTCCGGCCGTTTTCTTGTCCATGATTGTTATCATTGGAGAGTTGCACGTAAAAGGAGGGGAGACACAGAAAACTGTCATTTTTTCTTGTTTGGCGGTTCATTTGATTTTTTGGATTGCCGGCCAACATATTCCAGGCCTGATTGGCGTTCAGAATCAAGATATCTATGCGGCCATGTTGGTGTTCATCCCGGTGGGGGCCGTTCTTTCAAGGGTCCTACCACGCTTCGCTTTATCCTCCGTCGCGATCGCGTCCAGTCTTGTATTTCTGGCCACAATAAATTGGGCGGTAAAGGGTTATGCGTTCGATGGGATGGCGAGACTTCATTCCGAGACCGCGCGTACCTTGGAGCGGGACGTCTATCAGGGGGCGCGGTTTCTCCAGAAAACGATCAATGGTTTGGGGCCGCCACGGGTCGGCCGCGTGCGGTTTTGGTATTCCGGCCAGTATTCCGGCCAGCCGGGCAAGGGCTATTATTTACCGTCGGTCCAATCGACGTTTCTTTATAGCTACAGTCTCGCCTATGTAGCTGAAACCGTGGGAATGTTGGTCGCTGATAAGTATTTCCTCGATCACGTAGGGGAGGCGCGCTTTCTTGCCCTTCTTGGAATGACCGAAAAAGAGGTTTCGAACGGCATCGCGGCGTTGGCAGAAAACGGGGTTTCGTTCAAGCCGGTCGTCGCCGACCAATTCAAGGGGCAAGATTGGGGTTATGCTCTCGCCGTTGTGGAAATAATTCCGCAACCAAGACCAGTCGGCAAAGTACTGTTTCAGGTGTCGCTGGACGATCTGGAAGGGATCAACGGCGGCCGGATTGAAACAATTCCGGACGGCATATCCCTGGCTACGACGTCTGTGTCATGGAACTATTCGGCGCAAACAAAATTGCTGCCGAATGCTTTGGCCGACCTGGCAGGACCGGCGATCGTCCGGGTAAGGTTAAAGGTTGAAGACGGATTTCTTGGAATTACCGTTACCGAGCGTGGAAATACTTCCAAGTTGCTGGACGAGGCGAGGATCGGCCCTTCCGGCGACAGTCGCTTCGCCTATGTCCGGCTCGACGAAATATCCGATGCCGAATACCTTATTTTCAGGAACTCCGCGAGCCCCGTCGGAACACGGGCAAAGATTTTCTCGGTGACCGTATTCTCGATCCCCGAATCGCAATGAACGCCGTGTTGTCGGTTACATGAAGATTGTCGGCGCATCTCATGAAACTTTGTCTTTTTTGTTCCGCCACGATCCATACGAAAGAATGGATTTGCCTGCGTTGCGAAAAAAGGCCGCTGGCTATTGAAGGCGTGGTCCAATTGCTGCCGCTTTCAAAGAGCGAAACGGAGGACATCTTTGATCCCGCCGCATTCGAGGCGCTCGCGTCCATTGAGGACGATAGCTTTTGGTTCAAGGGATGTAATCGGCTAATCTTTTGGGTGGTGACTAAGTTTTTTCCTGGTTCAAGAAATTACCTTGAAGTCGTGACCTGCCCCCACGAAGTGGTCCAACGCCTATGAGAGAGTTTGGCGCATTCTAATCCTAGATAAGGAGGAACGAATGAGCCGTAAACGCCTATACCCCTGAACATATCATCAGCATGCTGCGCGAGGTTCCCCCTTTGGCAGGCAGTCCGGTTGCGGCGCCGGAAGATCGTTCATAAGGAACCGCCCTGCAAATCCTGGTAGACGGCCAGATCATCCGGGGTATCCACCTCTCCCCATTCGCCTTCAAAAGGTAGGGCAGTGATCGGCATGCGGGCCGCCACAATAACCCGTTGCAGCATACCGGTCATGTGCATCTTATCGCAAACGTCTGATGTTACACTTGTCCGGATGAGTTCCACCTCGCCCCATCCCTCTGGGGTAAAGCGCAACAGTCCCATATACTGCCCTTCGATCTCGTCAGTCGTTGAAGCCTTATCACCGATTTCTGCAAGTGTTGAGTCCGCGTTCAATCGAAAGGTCTCTGCGTCGGATAAAGGGTCCTCGAACCGCTTCCTCCAAAGCTCAAGCCAGCGCGGGTCATAGGTAATCGCAATCGGGGCATCACATTCCATCAGTGCCTGGATCGCGGAAGGATCGTAGAAAATGTCCGAGTAGCTGACGATGCAGGGGCCTTCCTTCAGCCATTCCTCCGCACAGGCAAGTGAGGACAGCATGTTGGTCTGTGCCCAATGCGGGTTATGAAATTCGTTGAACGCCCATTTGGCCAGCATCTCTCGCTTGTATCCGGTCACGATGCCGATGTCGTCGATGCCGGCTTCGAGCAACGCGTCCAACTGCCATTCAAGCAATGGACGACCTCGAAGTTCGACAAGGCACTTGGGACGACCGTCGGTCTTATCCTTCATACGGCGACCGCGGCCAGCCGCCAAAATAATCGCATTCATAGATCACCTGATATTCATGCTCGAAGCCAATCAATGCCCAAGCCAATAGAATCTGTATATATTCCATCGGTCAGCGGTGCCACGAATGCTTTCTACTTTCCGAACAAGCCTTGCAATCGCCCCAACTGAATATCACAAAATGACTCCTCTCGCTCGGGGTGCCACATCCATCCTTCCCAGGGTAAGGAATTGTGGCTTATCGCTTCGACGGTGCCGTCGTGCGTCGCGCGTGCAAGGACCTTATACCCGGAGGGGGGCTCCTTTAGCCCCCAACCATGGAAACTGTTCACCTCGCCCGGCAGCTCCCCTTCCGCATCGGGAGCCATCGTAATCGCGTGTCGAGTTGCAATGTGACCGTCGAGGCGACGCAACTCCACCCCGGCACGGGCCGCCATGAATTGCATGCCTCGACATATCCCTAAAAGAGGGAGCCGTTGGCGTTGCGCGTACTTCAGCAATTGCGCCTCGGTCCGGTCACGCTCGAGCGGATCGCCGATTTCGTTTCCTCCCGACAGCAGACAGGCGCCTGGCTTCACCCCGCCAAGCCATTCCTCCAATTGCCCTTGCGACAGGGAATTGGGAACGGGAAACGGCACAAAACCGGCTTGCGCTAACCAGCCGGCCAAGCGTTGATCCAAAGCGTCGCGCCGTTCGTTCCGACTTTCCCAGACGTCGACGCGCTGGCTTACGGCAACGCCTCTCACGACAAGACCTCCACGCGCTGCCAGTACAAAACAAACTCCCTTACGCGAAAATTCTAAAAACAATAGAAAGATGCAACTAAAAATTCAGGGCATTGAGTCTAACAATAACTCAACAACCTTGCTTTGTTCGTCCGTGCTCAAGTTTGGATACAATGGCAACCTCAAAATACGTGCGGCCACATTGTCTGTTACGTCCATCTGACCTGCGGCCCGACCATAACGTAGCCCCGCAGGAGAAGAATGTAATGGGATATAGTGGAACGTCGCTTGAATACTTTTGCGGCATAAATCTGCTTGTACTTTATTACGCACTTCTGAATTTTCTAAAAGTATTGGGTACATATGGGCATTATGTGACGCATAATCAGGTATAATCGGACAGCGAAAGTTTCCAGATTTCGTTTCGGGGGTCAGCAACTCGTGATACCTGTTCCAAATCTTTAACCGAGCTGCAGTTATCTCCTCCGCATCTTCGAGTTGTGCAAGCAAACAAGCCGCTATCAAATCCGATGGAAGATAAGAGGATCCGTGGTCAACCCAAGTGTATTTATCGACTTCACCTGCTAAAAATGCCCTCCGATTAGTCCCTTTTTCCCTTAATATCTCAGCACGTTCTATATTTTCATGATTATTTATGAGTAGGGCGCCCCCCTCTCCTGATTGAATATTTTTCGTAACATGAAAGCTTAATGCCCCATAATCACCAATGGTTCCCAAAGCCTGTCCGTTATATGTGGCTTTATAAGCCTGAGCCGCGTCTTCTACGACAAACAAATTATGTTCCCTTGCGATGGTCATTATTGGCTCCATATCGGATGCCACC
This sequence comes from uncultured Thalassospiraceae bacterium, assembly GCA_964626025.1. Lineage (GTDB taxonomy): Bacteria > Pseudomonadota > Alphaproteobacteria > Rhodospirillales > Casp-alpha2 > Casp-alpha2. Next base: position 28,442 of record CAZVFL010000002.1, on the reverse strand, counting down.
CCAGCATAATGGACGACAAAAATAGCTTTTGTGCGGTCAGTAACGGCAGGCTCAATCAGTTTTTCATCAAGGTTGAAAGTGTCCTCCCTAATATCCACAAAGACCGGCATCGCCCCACGAAGGGTCACTGCTGTCGCCGTAGAGACGAAAGCGTACGATGGCATAATAACCTCATCGCCCGGCTGAAGGTCGATTAACAGTCCCGCCATCTCCAAAGCCGCGGTACAGGAGTGAGTTAGAAGAGCATGTTCACATCCTGTATCTTTGCCTAGAAGTAGATGGCACTTCTGGGAAAACTTGCCATCCCCCGAAATATCTCCGCTATTGAGAGCCTTAAGGACATACTCTCGTTCTTTGCTGGTAATTCGTGGACGGCTTAAGGGAATTCGCACGTTTTTCTCCAACGTCGGATTAAATAATTTTCGCGCTTGAACGGTGAGATAAATCTCGCTGTATATAGGATAAAAAGAAAGCCCACTATCTCAGCGGACTTGGCCCTGACCATCTAAGGATTTAAAATCCTTATAAATATTTAATAAATCCGCTAAAAATATTAGATGATAAACGCAGTGCTAATATTTTTGATATCGGTTTTATTTAGTTTTTTAGAAAATCAAGTCAGTTTTTCTCAACGTTATTTATATTAAATGTCGTTTTATCTATGATGTATAGGGGGCGGTTTTTCGTTTCATCAAATGTCCGCCCAACATAGATTCCCAGTAGTCCCAAATTTGCTATAATAATACCGCCAATAAAATAGATCGAAATTATTAAGCTTGGCCACCCGGTTATTTCAGTAATACCAAATATGTACAAAATAAATACATAAATACCAAATAAAAATGATAAAGTAGAAATAAAAAACCCAAATGCGATAGATAGTTTTAGAGGCCTATCCGAGTACGCAATTATTATATCCATCGACATGAAAATCATTCTTCGCAAGGAATAGCTTGTCTTTCCAGCAAAGCGATTTTCCCGCGCAATAGGTATCCGTGCGGTATCAAATCCCATTAGCAATAAAATGCCGCCCAAAAAGCGGAGTTGTTCCCTGAAGTTCTTAAAATTGATCAAAACTTTTCTTGATATAATACGAAAGTTTCCAATTTTGTGATTAAATTTCATCTTTGACAGAAAACTTAGAGTTTTCCAAAATAACCAAGATCGGAATCCAAAATAATCACTATCGCGATTAACAAACTCTGCTTCAACAACATCAAACCCTTCCTGCGCTTTAGCATAGAGTTTGGGAATAGCCTCGGGTGGGTCCTGGAGGTCGCAATCCAGGATTACCACCCAATCACCTTCGGCGATATCAAGCCCTGCTGTAATGGCGTAGTGCTGCCCGAAGTTCCGGCCCAGCTTTATGCCCTTAACGCGGCTATCTTTTTCCGCGATTTTGGTAATTAAATTCCAAGATGAATCATCGCCGCAATCCTCAACAAGGATGATCTCGAAATTATCGGATATGCTTCCCAATGCGTTACTAAGACGGCGATACAATTCGGGGATACATTCTTCCGCTTGGAAAACGGGGCTAACAGCAGATATGTGGGGACGCTCAGAGCTCATTAAGTACCCATAACTACTCTAGATAAGGGGTGGGTTAAAATTTGTCAGTCCAAGTTAACCTGCCCCCACGAAGCGGTCAGCCTTAAATGTTAGTGCATTACCGGCCTTTGGTCTAACGGAATGGCGGTTTCCGAAGCCGGTGGGTGGTCGCCCAAAACACTGTGCGGCCTCTTAGTGTTGTAATGGTTTCTCCATTCTTCGATAATAATTTGCGCCTCTTTCAGGGTATGAGATCATCCGGGCAACGAGACCATGCCGACAAGCACGTTCTGGACGAATATTATCCCGTTGTCCTCATCGGCTAACTCACCAAAATCAAGCAATCGGACGACTGCGGAGGTAAAACCACAACAACGGCGGCGCAATTTGAGTTTGATCGGCAACGAATAGAAAGCTACACGGGAAATATCGGTTCACATGTCGTCACCTGTCAGAAGACAATCAGAAGACAAGATGAGGATTTCCGAAACAATGCCAACACTAGCTCTTTTTCTTACTGGGCAAAAAGGTTTAGCCGTTCTTCAGGCGCTGACAGCGAAATGCAAAAACGTTATAGACGTTGTTGTTTCAGCCTCCGATGAAAATGTATTAAAAGATTATTTCGATGAGATAAAAAGGCATTGCGGACAGCATAATATAAAGTTTTTTAACAGGAGAGATGAAATAAAAATAACGTCCGAATACGCCTTTGCCATATCATGGCGCTGGCTTATCAATCTTGAACAAACCGAATTAATTATTTTTCACGATTCTTTATTGCCGCGCTACCGTGGCTTTGGCCCGCTGGTCTCAAGTTTGATTAACGGAGACCATGAAATCGGCGTAACCGCTTTATTTTCTCATGATGAATATGATAAAGGCGATATCATCGCGCAGGACGCGAAGAGCATTACCTACCCGCTAACAATACAACAAGCCATCGATACGATAACCGATTGTTATGTGAGTCTTGCCACCGAAATAACTTCGAAAATAATGCGGGGCCACCCCTTGGACGGTCAGCCACAGGAAGAGGCCGACGCAAGCTACAGCCTGTGGCGGGACGATCAGGACTATCATATCGACTGGACCAAGTCTGCGGCCGAGATCAAACGCTTTGTGGATGCCGTTAGCTTTCCCTATAAGGGCGCGTTTACGCTAATCAATAACCGTCCCGCGCGCGTGCTGGAAGCAGACGCGCTAGGCGATGTGCATATTGAAAATAGAACGCCGGGGAAAATCATCTTTGTTCAAGAAGGACACCCCATCGTGGTTTGTGGTTCAGGACTTCTTCGGGTCTGCTCGGCGGTGAGTGATAATGAAGATGGTGAGGAAGTATCGCTGCTGCCTCTCAACAAATTCCGCACACGATTCTCATGAACAGAATTTGGCTGTGATATTGTCATTCAGCAGTTTTGAACCGCGATGGAGGGATGAATGAAAATCCTCCTCACAGGAGGGCATGGCTTCATTGGTTCTGCCCTTGTGCGTCATCTCAGTGCGCGAGGGGCACCTTGTCCTCAATTTGGACAAGCTGACCTATGCCGGTGATGTCTGCTGATCTAACGCCAGAAAGATTGGCTGAAATTGCCGGCGAACTGCATAACAAAGGAGTTGTTGTCCTCCGGAACGTGCTCTCGGAAGATGAGCGCGAACGGCTCCGTGCCGGCGTGAAGAGTTTTGAACATCGGCTTTCAGATATCTCCACGGAGCCCTCCATTCGCGACGGACGCTTCGTAACCGATGTCCCACCGCCGTTGGATGCGGTCCCCTGGTTTAAAAGCTTGGAAGCGCAATCCAAGTAAATTGTTTTTCCTTCTATGACCCGGTCGAAGGTCTGCTCACCGCACCCAATCGCCGCTGGAATACCCAGTTCAGCACAACGAATGGCCATATGCGAATTGCTGCCGCCAAATTTAGTAACCAATCCAGATTTTCCAGGAATAGTCATGACCGAGTTAATTCTTCAGGTGAGAAAACCTGAAATAGTTGCTTCTATAGAGCTAAGTATGAATATATTAATTGTAAAATTGAGCAATAAATACTTATCGGTAAATCGGCAATTATCACCTTGACATAGTAGGCCCGATATATGGTAAATAGGGACGGAAAGGCCGGTGCCGAGATTGAGATTACTCCCGAGATGACCGAGACGGGCGTCTCTGAGTTATCCGTCAAGAATGAGATGATTCGCGGGGTGGTCCAATATGCTTCAGCCCGCGAACGTCGCGATTCTATACAGGATGAGATTGAGGCTGCGCCTAAGGTGGAGCATGAGTTTCGGGTCGGGGATGAGGTTAGCTGGCTAGATGACGCCGGCGGCATCGTAAACTGGAAGATCGTAGCTATTCTTCCTGCGCCTCAGCAATAGCCACCTGCACTTTGCCGGTGGTCGGTAATTCGAGCGCACAGATTATTCCGATTTGGCCTCCGAGAAGTAAGAGGCGATGGTCTCGGAGTAAGGCGACGATTTTTTCGACCGTGCCCATTATCTCAGGATAGTTCGCCTGAATTGACATGTTGTCGGTGAGCAGCTTTTTGACGCTACCCCGGTGAAGTACGGCACCGCATTTTGTGTTCAGCCGCAATAATTCAGCTTTGGTCATAAAGCCGTCCTTAATGTCCACAAGTTGGTGCCGACTGGGGCCAACCTTTGTGTGTTTCACAGGCTTCGGATAGAAGTCGGGATGTAGCTTTTCGAGCATCGAAAGGATTCGATCTGCGGAGTATTCTTTGGCGAATTTGCTTGTTTGTGCCCCCTTAATATCGCCATGGGCGGTGAGGCAGCCCAGGGCGATCAGCTCGCAGATCATTCGGAGTTGGAGGTAGCAAAACTCCCTGACTAGTGGGCTTGGGATTCCGGTCTGGCCGCTACACGCCGTTTCAATCGACCGTGTGCGAACCTTAATTTCGGCCATGAGATTCGCGTATAGCTCGATTGCGGCGATCTGTCTTTTTGTGGCCATTTGCTCGTCTCCCCTCCTTGCTCATTCGATGTGTCTGCGGATAGTTTCCTTATGACCAAGATGAAACTAAAAACCAAAACCGATCAGAAACCCGGTAAGAATATCGAGCTGGTTCCCGACGCATGGGAACAGTTCGAGCGCGCGGTTGACGCTGCGGTCAAGAGCGGACCGAAGCACCGAACGGCGAAGGGAGAAAAGCGGAAGCCGAAGAAAAAGGTGCAGAAGGGCGAAAATCGATCAGGCTAGTCGTCGCTCTACGTTGCTGCACTCTCCGCACCCCCAAAGCTGATACAATTTCCCCTTTGCGTCTGGGCCGCGGGTTCCAGTTAACCGCGCGGCGCGTGCCCCGCAAAACTTACAAACGTCAGGCGGCCATTTGCCGCCAAGCTTTTCTTCTAGCTCAACTACGCGATTGCGTAGATCGTCAACCTCTTCTGGAATAATTTGGAGCCGCTTCCAAACGGGGATGCGGTCAAGGGTCTTAATAATGTCGTCAAGCACGCCCATGGAAGCCTCCGTTCGCGTGGTGGACACTAAGAACGGAACTATACAAGTCTCGTGTAGCGGGGCCGAATCAAACCTAGGACTGCTTGTTGAACGCGGCGGCTCGGCACTCGGCACGATATTGAGTGCGGATCAAGCGCAACATCTTGCAGAACTGCTTACGAGTCAGTTGCGGCTTAGACGTTCGGCCTGAAATCAGCCCGCCGATAGGTAAGGCGCTTGCCGACAATGCCCTGGATCGACTTTTCCATGCGTTCGGCATCGCTCACGCCAAGGGCAGAGCGCTCGTTGTAACGGAAATCAAACTCGGCAAGATAACGCTTAAGGTGTTGCTGGCTGACGTGATGATATGTTCCGGTGATCCCGCGCTTGAGGATGCTGAAATAGTTTTCAACGGTGTTGGTATGCCAGAAGCCACCGCGAACGTATTCCTCGATTGAGTGATTGACGGTGCCGTGTCCGGCATATTCCTCACCGATCTTGGGATAGACGGTCGAGTCGTCGGTCATGAGGTAGCTCTTGCGCGAAACCTGAGTGACCAGGATCGGGCGCAGTGTCTTGGCGCTGACGGCCGGAATGTGAAAAGAGCGCACCTTGCCGTCGCGCTCGACCAAGGCGACTACGGCTTCCTTGGGCGGAACCTTGCCTTTGCGGTTCTTGGCCTTCCCGCCGACGTAGGTTTCGTCGGCTTCAACAACCTTGTTCTGCCCGCCAAGCGGTTCATCGAATTTTGACTCGCGCAACGACTCGCGGATGCGGTGGCAAAGAAACCAAGCAGTTTTCTTACTCAGGCTCAATAAGCGACCGATTTGAAGTGCGGACATGCCTTTCTTACTGGCCATCATGAGATGCGTGGCGGCAAGCCACTTGTGAAGCGGGATTTTCGAGCGCTCGTACAGCGTCCCGACAGTCACCGTGAATGGCTGGCGGCAAGCGTTGCAATTGTAGAGGCCCGGACGGTGTGACTCGCCTTTCATGAGTGTGGCTTCGTCAATCGTGCCGCAATGAGGGCAGATCGGGCCATCGGGCCAAAGGCGAGCCTCAAGCCACTTGCGGGCCTTGGTTTCGTTGTGGAAGATAGGATTTGAAAAGTCGCTCATTGGGGAGTCCTCACCTTGCACCCCTAATCTAGCGATTGCGCCTTACTATGTCAAGGTGATAATTGCCGGTAAATCGGTAAATAACTAATTTTTTCTTGCCAAAATAAGGCGAGAGCCTCCAATGGGCCAGCGCACGCCCAGTTTGGTCAGCATAACTTCGGCATTTAAAATGCTTTTGAGCCCAAAGTTAATGGCGCTGGGTATTCGCAACTCTTCCAAAACATCTATGTTCTCATCTTTTGATTTCTTTTTTAAACTTCGAGACAACAACATGAGCGGCAATAAAAGAGTATTAAACGAACTAGTATACAAAACGTGAAATCCCACATCTTTCATTTTATTTTCGAGTTCTCCAGGCTCGTATCGCCTAGAGTGGTGCCCTAATTCGTCATATTTGCTCCACAGAAACATATGTTGAGGCACCGATGCAATAAGAAAGCCGCCCGTTTTAAGAGCCTTATGTGTTTCCATTAATACCTTGCAATCATCCTCGATGTGCTCAATTACATCAAATATTCCGACCCCATCGAACTCCTCTTTGAATGGAATGTTTGTGGCATCCATTTGGACTAAAGTAGCACGCCCCTTCACCCGCTTTTCAGCATACTCTAAACCCTCCACGCATAATTCGCTTCCCATCAATCGACAATTGGCGAAGCGGGCTGAGATGTCCCGAATGACATAGCCGGTTCCGCACCCAAGTTCTAGGAAACTCTCTAGACCCGGACAAAACTTCTGTAAGGCCCATAGGATTAACTTGTTTCGAGTGACGAACCAGAAGTTGCCCTCTTCCAAAGTTGCCAATTCTTCATACCAGGAGGGATCGTACCCTGTATTTACATAGGCAAGGTCCGGCGCAAACGTCAAAAACCCCCGCTCAACGGGTGGTTCAAATGTACATTCCGGGCAACGCCATGATTCTCCTGAAAAGTGATGGCCACAGCTAATACAAATTTTCATAACATCAACTGTAAATTATAAAATTCAGAGAACTATGATTCCCCAGAAACACCAGCAAGCTTAAGAGCATCTCTAAAAAAGCTCATTTTGCGGAAATCCCACACGTCAACCTATTGATTTTAAACAGGTCGGAAAGCGGCGGCTCTTATTTTTAGAGGCGCCCTTAAGTAGATGACGGCCATATGCCGAGTTTTCAATCCGTTCTCCAAGGGCTGCAAGTTGGTCTACATCTTGTAACTTCATTGCTGTTCGGCCACCGTAAAAGAATCACAGGTCGCTGATTCCACTCAACTCTTTTTCGTCCAGTCTACAAAACAACACTTGCCGGCCAAGCGTCACCTCAGTTCACGCCCGATGTGCAGAAGATACTGGCCATAGACATTGGACGTCGATCGGTTGCCCAATTCGATCAGACTTTCCGCGCTGATCCAGCCGTTTCGGCAGGCTATTTCCTCTATACAGGCGACCTTCAGTCCCTGGCGACGCTCGATGGTCTGGATGAATTGCCCGGCTTCGATCAGGCTGTCGTGAGTACCGGTATCGAGCCAAGCAAAACCACGTCCTAATACTTCGATATTGAGATCGCCACGTTCGAGATAAACGCGGTTCACATCCGTGATCTCAAGTTCGCCCCTGGCCGAGGGTTTCAGGCCCTTGGCAATGTCCACAACATTATTGTCATAGAAATAAAGTCCCGTGACCGCGTAATTCGAACGCGGCTTGACCGGCTTTTCCTCAATTGAAACGGCGCGCCCGTTTGCATCTATTTCGACAACTCCGAAACGTTCGGGATCGAGCACCTGGTAACCGAATACCGTCGCCCCGGTTTCGTGATGGCTCGCCCTATCAAGGCTGTCCTTCAGACCCTGGCCATAAAAAATATTATCGCCCAGGACGAGGCAAACATGATCTCCGCGGATAAATTCCTCGCCGATGATGAAAGCCTGCGCCAGTCCATCTGGATGCGGCTGCTCCGCGTAGGAGAAGGACACGCCGATGTCACTGCCATCGCCTAGCAAGTGCCGGTACAGCGGCAAATCGTTCGGCGTGCTAATGATAAGAATATTGCGAATCCCCGCTAGCATCAGCAATGACAACGGGTAATAAATCATCGGCTTGTCATAGATTGGCAGCAACTGCTTAGAAACGCTGCGAGTGACAGGATGCAGGCGCGAACCCGATCCTCCGGCCAGGACAATCCCCCTCCACTTCACGATACATTTCTTCCACTGATGCGCTGACGATTGTAGCTACCATCCATCACGCGCCGCCACCAACCCTCGTTCCCCAAATACCATTCAACCGTTTTGCGGAGCCCGCCCTCGAAACTCTTGGCGGGAATCCACCCCAAGTCCCGCTCAATCTTGCTCGCATCGATCGCGTAACGTAGGTCGTGGCCCGGTCGATCCGGAACATTCGTTATCAGGTCCTCGAATGCCAACACACCGCGCGGTTTATGGGGTACAAGCTCGTTCAGGATGTCGCATATCATAGCAACAACATCGATATTACGCATCTCGTTGTGGCCACCGATATTGTATGTTTCGCCAGGAATGCCCTTCTTGAGCACCATGCACAACGCGCGGGCGTGGTCCTCGACATACAACCAGTCTCGCACCTGATTGCCTTTTCCGTAGACCGGCAACCCCTTTCCGTTCAATGCATTAATGATCATCAAAGGAATTAGTTTCTCGGGGAATTGATATGGGCCGTAATTGTTGGAACAGTTACTGACAACACACGGCAAACCATAAGTGCTATGCCAGGCCCGTACCAGGTGGTCGGAACTGGCCTTGCTCGCCGAATAGGGAGAACTTGGTGCGTAGGCCATCGTCTCCACGAACAGGTCGTCCGTACCCCCCAAATCCCCGTAGACCTCATCGGTCGAAATGTGGTGAAAACGGAACCTCCGTTGCGCTGCCTCATCCAGCGCCTCCCAATATTCTCGCGCCACCTCCAACAAGGTGTAGGTGCCGAAGATATTCGTCTCGATGAAAGGCGAAGGGCCGTCAATGGAACGGTCTACGTGGGATTCAGCCGCCAAATGCATGACAGCGTCGGGGCGAAACTGTTCGAATATTCGGTTCAACGTGGCACGATTGCAGATATCTACCTGCTTGAACGAATAGCGGCTGTTGCCACTGACTTCCTCAACAGAGTCCAAGTTTCCGGCATAGGTCAGCTTGTCGACATTGACTACGTTGTCTTCGGTGTTACGGATAATGTGGCGTATGACCGCCGAGCCAATGAAGCCTGCTCCCCCCGTCACCAGTATATTCATTGCACATCCCCGTTTACTTCTCTGCCGCATAAGGTCCCGACGCCAGATGCCGGAGACTACCAAAACCCTATAGCCCTAGACGTGCAGGTTTCAATGAATGATTTTGCTGGTCTTCTTTTGAAAGGGGCTGTGGTTAACATCGGAAGAATAACTTGCTTGATACCCTATATTTCGTTATTTTACGCATTAAATCAATATGTTGTGTCTTTAGGGTGGCGCTACATGGAACAGGTTAACTCTGAGTGCGTAACATGGGAGCCATTATGAAGCAGGAAAACATCCCTTCGAACAAAGTTCGGAGCAAATCTTCCCCGAAGAAAAACCAGGGGGCGTCGATGTACTCGACGCTTACCATCCAACTCTTCCCCTAATTGATGGAGAAATCTGCACCGATTATGAGTCATTTCAGGCGTCATGCCTGCGTGCCGTCAAGCCTGATGATGCGATTGAACGGGTCTGGTTACAGGATTTTATCGACTATTCTTGGGAAGCGCAGCGGCTTCGAAGAATGAAGGCCGCCCTTATCCAGGCGAACAAGCGTGGTGCCGTCGAGCTTCTGATTCGGCAATTTTTGTAATACCCGCCCGATCCATTACGGTCGTAACCAGTTCGCGTTTCTTTGTAACACGATCCTCGAAGCGTGCATGGCGCTCCCGCATTTCCTTGATGCGTATCTTCAGCGCATTCGCCAGCACACTATCTTCTTGCTGGGAACGTATGACCGCGGCTAACTTATGATAGAGTTCGCGCGAGCTGGCCCAAAGAACCTCGGATTTGGGCTTCGCCTTGGCGATGTCGACCGCGCGTTTCATGTGCGGCATCGGGTCGCGTCCGCTGTCGGCGACGCGCCCCGCGAACACCGACAGGATGGCCGGCGTCGCCGGGTCGAGCACGGCGGTGATCTCTTCCACCTGGTCGAGCGTGAACATGGCCGTCATGTTGACGGCGACGCCCTTGCCCGACAGCTGCTCCACCAGTGGCGCGGAAGTTTCGCCGCAGGTGTTGGTGATCGGGATCTTGACGTTGAAGTTGGCGCCGAAATTCCCGCTTCTGTGATCATGGTTGCCGCTTTCGAGTCGAAAGGCTCGATCCTGACCTCCCACCTCAGGTCTCCGGGATAGGGAACCATAAATGAAACAAGCAGACAGAAAATCACTAACAGAATCGGCGCAACCGCCAGTCTAGTATTAGTGATGAATTTCATGTGGGGCCATCTCACAGCATTCCATCGGCAACCATCCGAGGCCGGTGCCATATGCACCATTTAGCGTTTTTACTGGCTTGCTAAGGTAACACGGCATAGGGTTGCCCGACCCGGGATTTGAACCCTTTGCCAATGGGGTATGGGGTATCCAGGAAACGTTAATGTTCGGTTTTTAGCGGTTTCGAACGAGCAAATTTGATGGCAGAAAGTCTCCGAAACGATGGTGCGGGTGATGCGCCGTACTTGAGCATCGTCGCCGCGTCCCGCAACGACGACCACGGCGGGAAGCTGCTCCCGCGCATGCAGATTTTCATCGACGGACTGTTCGACCAATGCCGGAGATTCGACATTCCCGCCGAGTTGATCCTGGTCGAGTGGAACCCGCCCGAGGACCGCTCGAAGCTGGCCGACGCCCTGTCGTGGCCCGCCGAACCGGGGCCGCTGGCGGTGCGCATCATCGAGGTGCCGCCGGAAATTCATGCCCGGTTCGAGTATGCCGAGGCGCTGCCGCTGTTTCAGATGATCGCCAAGAACGTCGGCATCCACCGGGCCAGAGGGCAATTCATCCTCGCCACCAACATCGACATCCTGTTTTCCGACCAGTTGATGGAACGGATCGCGGCCCGGAAATTGTCGGAAAAATACCTCTACCGCATCGACCGCCACGACGCCGACGAAGTCGTCCTCATCGACGACAGCGGCACCGACAAGCTGGATTTCTGCGAGAAAAACGTCATCCGGATCAATCAGCGGGACGGCACCCTTTATCCCGAAACGGGAAACTTCGATCGTATCTACAAATCGAGGCTGAAAGTCCTGGCGTGGGCTTTGGCGTTGACGCTGGTTTTTCCGATCATTCTTTACTACCTCTACCGGCTCAAGGATCAGATTCAATTCAACTACCTCTACCGGCTCAAGGATCAGATTCAATTCGCCCGGAAGAAGCGCCAGAAGAAACGCCACCACAGGCATCCCCTGTTCTACGGCACGAAGAAATTTCTGCGACTGCAAGCCTGCCGCCGGCCCGAGGGCAAGCTGTCTGCCGGGGAAACCCTTTGGTTGTTTTGTCGCATGATGCTGGTCAACCTGGCGCGCACCCCAGTTCGGGACTGGCGCCGCCGACTCAGAAGATCAAGGCGCCATCCCTTCCACCGGCTGAAGCGGTTCCTCCTCTATCGACGGCACCTGGGGCGCGGGCAAATGGATTCATGGCCTGTAAGGGTCCTGAAAGTCCTCGGGTTCATTCCCATCGTTTTTTGCCACACGGCAACACGCCGACTGATCTGGGAGCGCCGCCAAGCGTGGCGCGATGTGGTGTTTGAATTCCGCCGCCGGCGCCTGCACACGAACGCCTGCGGCGACTTCACGTTGCTGTCCAGGGACCGTTGGTTCCGTCTTCGCGGCTATGCCGAGTTCGAGATGTATTCCTTTCACATCGACAGCCTTTTGTGTCATTCCGCCGCCACCATGGGGATCAGGGAACGGGTTCTGGACGATCCCGCGCGAATTTATCATATCGAGCATTCCGAAGGCTCGGGCTTCACCCCCGAGGCACAAGAGGCATTATGGTCGAGAATGGAAAAATCCAGGATAGAGCGGCTCAGCGACAGTCAGTTCTGGGCCATGACCCTGGATATGAAAGCGGGAAAGCTTTCGCCTCTCTTCAACGACCTAAACTGGGGGCTGGTCGATGACGATCTTCCAGAGATAATTCCGGCTAATAGCCAAGAGCAAAAACGTCAAATCGGTTGAAGGCCATGCCGATTTGCCCTAAGCATCTGCCTACTTTTATTGATCTTTTTCGACGTTAAGTGAAACACCTTTTGCGCACGGAAAACGGCATGCGGATATCCGTTATAGGGCTGGGCAAGCTTGGCGCGCCACTGGCGGCGGTGCTGGCGGCGAAAGGGTTTGAGGTCATCGGCACGGATGTCAACGAGGCCTTCGTCGAGGCCATAAACCAGGGCCGGGCCCCTGTCGAGGAACCTCGGCTTCAGGACATGATCGACCGCGCCGAAGGCCGGCTAAAGGCGACGACAGGGACCGCCGACGCCGTCGCCGATAGCGACGCGACGTTCATCATCGTACCGACGCCCAGCCAAGCCGACGGCGGATTTTCATTGAAATACGTTCTCGAGGCCTGCGACGACATCGCCGACGGCCTCAAGCGGAAGGACAGATATCACCTCGTGGTTTTGACCAGTACGGTCATGCCCGGCGACATCGGCGGCAAGGTGCTTGGACACCTTGAATCGAAATCGGGGAAGAGCTGCGGCGCCGATTTCGGCCTTTGCTACAACCCGGAATTCATCGCCTTGGGCAGCGTCGTCAACGACTTGCTCAACCCCGATTTCCTCCTCGTCGGGGAATCGGACGAGCGTGCGGGCAAAATGCTGGCCGGCATCCACGGCAAGGTTTGCGAAAACGACCCGCCCGTCGCCCACATGAATTTCGTCAACGCCGAATTGGCCAAGCTTTCGGTCAACACCTACGTTACCACCCGCATATCCTACGCCAACATGCTGTCGCAGATTTGCGAACGGCTGCCGGGCGCTGATGTCGATACCGTGACCACGGCCATCGGCCTCGACAGCCGCATCGGCTCCAAGTACCTCAAAGGGGCGCTTAGTTACGGTGGCCCCTGCTTCCCCCGCGACAACATCGCGTTCGGCAATCTGGCCCGGAGCATCGGGGCATCGGCGATCCTCGCCGAAGCAACGGACGCCATGAACAACCAGCAGATGGATCACCTGGCCGAGACCGTGATCCGTCATTTGCCGAAGGGCGGTACGGCGGGGGTCCTCGGGCTGTCCTACAAACCGGACACGCCGGTTATCGAGGCCTCGGCCAGCGTAGACCTCGTCCGCCAACTGGTTGACCGGGGGATTGCCGTCGTCGTCCATGACCCCATGGCCATGACTGGCGCCGAAGCCCTGTTCCAGGACAAGGTCGCCTATGCGGAGACAGGCGCCGCCTGCGCCGGCGAGGCCGATGTCCTGGTTATCGCCACGCCGTGGAAGGAATACGCAGGCCTCACCCCGGACGATCTCAAGGAAGGCGGCGTCTCGACCGTCATTGATTGTTGGCGCGTTTTGCCGGTCGATGTGTTCGCCGGAAAATGTACGCACGTCCTCTTGGGTACGGGTTCGGTTCAAACCGAAAGCACGAAAGACGATTCCGGGGCCGCGACGGCCTGACCACGTTCAAGGTGGGAGAGACCGATGACAAGCGCGTCCAATCCGCCCTACCTTTCCATCGTCGCCGTTTCCCGCAACGACGATCATGGCGGCGGCCTTCGTCGGCGCATGCAATCGTTTCTCGATGGACTGGCGGATCAATGCCGCCACCACGGGCTTGACGCGGAACTCGTCCTCGTCGAATGGAACCCGCCGATGGAACGAGACGGCCTAGCCGATGCCCTTCGTTGGCCGGAGGCCGGCTCGACGCCACTAAAGGCCCGGATCGTCCGTGTGCCGGAAACCATTCACCGCCGTTTCGCCGCCGACGCGTCGTTGCCGCTTTTTCAGATGATCGGCAAGAATGCGGGCATCCGCAGCGCCCGCGGAGAATACGTGCTGGTGACCAACATCGACATCTTGTTTTCCGATGCCTTGATGTCGTGGATCGCGAGCCGGCCCCTGGCCCCGGGGAAGTTATATCGGGTCGACCGTTATGACGTGCCGAACGATGTCCCCGAAGGAACGGCCCGCGAAGAACTGCTGGCCTGGTGCGCCGAAAACGCATTTCGCATCCACAAGCGGGATGGCAATTACCTGCGAAACGACACGGAAACCTATGTCAAAGGTTCCGGTTTCAGACTGAAACGGCCCGCACTGCCGGTTCGAGCATTCAATTTTTTCAAGGACGAGGACAAGGCCCTTGGGGGAACCCCGGCAGGCCATGCCCAGGCCTTGTTCCGGGTGGCCCAGAAGGCGGTGCGGGCTCTTGGCCCCGGGGCCGCGCGCCCGGGTCTGCATACCAACGCCTGCGGGGATTTCACCCTATTGTCCGGCGAGGACTGGCGGCGGCTTCGCGGGTATCCCGAATGGCCGATGTATTCCTGGCATCTTGACGGCCTGTTGCTCCACCTGGCGCGAAAACATGGAATCACCGAAGAAGCGCAAGCGCCGGAACGGTGTATCTTCCATATGGAACATGGATCAGGCTGGGCGTCCGACCGGCATGAGGAACTATTCCAGAGATTAAGGGACGCCAAGGTTCCCTATCTGACAAGCGCCGATCTTGACCGAAAAATCGAGGCCCTTGCCCCGGCCCCCCCGGACTACACCTTTAACGGTGAAAATTGGGGCTTGGCCGATGAAAACCTTGAAGAAATTCATTTGAATTGAATTGATTTCGCCCCGGTCGGCGATTAGAAACGGTTGACCAGCGACGAAATTGAGAACAACGACTTTCCGGGCCTTGAAACATGAAAATCGCCGACAAACAGGACCTCATTCTCGTCACCGGCGGCGGTGGGTTCGTCGGCGGTCACGTCATTGGCGAGCTTCTGAACCAGGGGTTTGAAAAGGTCCGCGCCGTCGATATCAAGCCTTTCGAGCAGTGGTATCAACTGTTCAAAGAAGCCGACAACAGGCAACTCGACCTTCGCGACAAGGAGGCCTGCATGGAAGCCGCCACCGACGCGGCCTATGTCTTCAACTACGCCGCCGACATGGGCGGCATGGGCTTCATCGAGGACAATCGGGCGCTGTGCATGATGTCGGTGCTCATCAACACCCACATGTTGATGGCCGCCCGGGAATGCGGCGCCAAGCGGTACCTGTTCTCGTCGTCGGCTTGCGTCTACAACGCCGAGAAGCAAACCGACGTCAACGTCACCGCGCTTAGGGAATCAGACGCCTATCCGGGTATGCCTGAGGACGGCTACGGTTGGGAGAAGCTGTTCAGCGAACGCATGTGCCGCCATTTCACCGAGGACTTCGGCCTGGAAACGCGGGTCCTGCGCTTTCATAACGTCTATGGGCCCAACGGCACCTGGGACGGGGGACGGGAAAAGGCGCCCGCCGCGCTGTGCCGGAAAACCATCAAGGCGAAGCTTAGCGGCAACCACGAGATCGAAGTCTGGGGCGACGGCGAACAGAGGCGGAGCTTCATGTACATCGACGATTGCTCAACGGGGTCGTTCCTTTCCATGGACAGCGACGTCCGCGAGCCGTTGAACCTGGGTAGCGACGAGCTGGTCTCCATCAACGAGCTGGTGGACATGATCGAGGATATCGCCGGCATCAAGGTCAAACGGAACTACAACTTGGATGCGCCTCTGGGCGTGCGCGGAAGGAACAGCGACAACACGCTCATCAAGGAACGTCTCGGCTGGGCGCCGTCAGTTACCCTCTCTGAAGGCCTCGAGATCACCTACAAGTGGATTTACGACCAGATCAAGGCCGAAAAAGCCGCATAAGACGGGCCTTCAGCAACATCAGGGAACGGATCGGTACTGATTGATGCTCCTGCCCAAAGAAAAAGCGGAAAAAGATTGAATTCGAAACCAGCGGACGGAAGCAGCACGCCGCCTACGCCTGGTAGGCAAATACCATAGCTTGCCTACGTTGTTTTGAGCTTCGAGACACCCCAAAGCTGCCGCGCCTCCTGCAACGGATCAAGCTTTAATCTTTTCCACCATTTCGCTTCATCACCAAGATCATGAAGTTCCCGGTGGTGAATGGCGCAAAGAGGCACTGTCCATTCGTCGCTGACTTTACGCCCCATGGCCCGCGGTTGAGCATAAAGGATGTGGTGGGCCTGGGAAGGCCTTCTGCCGCAGATGAGGCAACTTTGTTTGGCCACGAACCGGAGATGATTTCTGTCCCTGATCCGACGTGAGCCTTTTTCGATGATCAATGTGTCGCCGGTATTGGCTTCATCAGGTGTTTTGTTGGTTGCGTCGATCTTCTGGTCGACCGTTTTGTCGGTTTTTGGGTCTTTGTCCTCCGCTTTTAGAGACTTTTGATCTGCGCGTGAACTTTTGGTCTCGTTTCGTAGCTTAACTTTCTCGAGACGTGATTTGTAGATCGCCTCTAGCACCTCTCCAAAATGCTGTCCTTTCTCAGTCGTTAGTTCAGGTAGATGCTTTTGGAGCCCTTCCACCGTACCTTTGTTCCGAGCCCAAAACGCCATGAGAGTTTTGGTATCATAAATACCTTCAAGGCGCTCCCGAATCCTGGAACAGAAGATTACCGGGTCCTCATAGCTACCCTGTGGTTCGCCGGTCTCACAGATGAGGGTCCACTTGACCTGTTTTTTGTTTGAGGTTGATCGGGATTGGCGCACGCCGTTTTTTTCTTTGTCATATAGGGCAAGGCCAAAAAGGTTACCGAAAGTGGTCATCGCCCGTTTCATGGCATCAGTCTCGGCTTCTTTCAGGGCGCGCTCATGCGCTTCACCCGGGTTTTTGCCGGTCCCGCTTCCTGAACCACTACCTTCCCGGAACACGACCGAACCCCCCGTGTGCACTGTGATCCGCACGCGGGCGATATATGAACAGGTGCTGCGCTGGCCTTGCTTTCCTTCCCAGACACACTGGGCCATTACCGTTTCCCGGTCCCAGGCATCGAACCCGAATATCCGATTGGCTTCGGAGATCGCGTGCCAGCCTTCGATGTAGGAGAGCGTAAAGCCATCCCTAACACGCGTCTTGACGTGTTTGCCACTAAGCTTGCCCGATAGCTTCTTAACCTGTTCTTCTGAAAACGCCATTACTGCACCCTCACCGAGACCGTCACCCCACCATTGCCGAGGCAAGCGCCTGGGACCGTTCCGTTTGCGTTCAAATCCGTGATCAACTTCTTCCGGTCGAGTTTTGGATCTTGCGGTTTCCAATATGTTTTTGGAATTGAGCACTCGTCGGTAACCATCAGGGGACGCGGCGTCGAGCGAAGTGATGTCGTGAAGTCCGGTTCGGCAAGCGGCTAAACGCATACGAGGTATTCAAGTAACTCTGGCATCACGCTGCATACGGCTCGACTTCTTTCTCTATTTTTTTGCGCACGGTACGGTCGGCAATATCGAGATCGTGGCGCGCCTGCAGATTGAGCCAGAACTCTGGTGACGTCCCGAAATACCGCCCAAGACGTAACGCCGTGTCTGTCGTGATCGCACGACGTCCACGCACGATGTCGTTGGCCCGCGAGCGAGGCACCTTGATGGCATTGGCAAGTTGGTAAACGCTGAGGCTCATGGGCTCCAGGAACTCGTCATGCAGTATTTCCCCCGGATGCACTGGCGGTAACCGACGTCCACTAGCGACATCGGAAAAGTCTACCTGACGGCTGTCGAGATCTTCACGCTTAATGGTCATTGGTTTGCTCCTCAATGGTAGTCGACGATCTCGACGTCCCAGGCTTCGTTGTCGCGCCATGCAAAACAGATGCGCCATTGATCGTTGACGCGAATACTATGCTGACCCTGCCGGTCTCCGCGTAATACCTCCAAGCGGTTTCCGGGAGGTGAACGTAGATCGTCGAGCCAGGATGCTGCATCGACTGCCAGCAGCTTCGCGCGGGCTCGTTTTTGGATCTGCGCCGGCAGGCCGCGAACAGCATAACCGGAAAAGATGGCTGCGGTCCGCTTGTCGGCAAAGCTTTTAATCATGATCAAGCGTAACGCAAAACGGTACGCCACGTCAATAAAAACGTAACGAGAGACGGTACGCAAAAAATCAACTAAGCCTTTAAATTATTTTAGTTACTTCCTGGGCTTGAACTTGTGCGTGCGAGGTGTCGAACAATCCGTGCAATCCCGAGCAACTAGTGGAGTATCGCCTCACTATACTCGCGACGCCCACAGTACCAGTCTATTGATGGAATCAAGGTGGCCATAGGATCTCTGCGACTTCGATTGGGTCGGCTTCGAGGAGCTCGGCACCATTTGCCGTCGGGTTCACTTCATCTTTGATTGTCTCACGATACCGTTTCTCGATTCGTCGAATACGATCGGCTGCGCGGCGGGCGCCATCCGGTACAGCTGCGATGGCCTCTTTAAAAATTTCCGGATTAAAGCGATGAACAGCGAGCAGGTCGAAGATGTCTCGGGGAATAATTTGTGAGCCGCGGTACTTGAGCTTCTTCGCAAGAATTTCGGCCGGTTCATCAACGGGGATGCTTCGGCCTTTGAAGTCATATCGCCATGGAGCAAGGTCCGTCTGCCGGGCGGCCACGATGAAGTCGATCGCGCCTTCTTCGCGCTCGAGTTTTAAGTAGTGGCCAGGCTCTTGCCAACGGTCGGTGATTGCACGCGAAGCAGAATTACGGTTCGGAGAAAGTGCTCTGAGATGCCCGGCATCTTCCAAGAAGATATCGATATCGTAGCTGATGCGGTGATTGATCTTGAGGGCGAGCCCCGTTCCGCCACCGAGCGTCCATTCAAGATCAGGGTCGACCTCATCAAGGGCGGGCAACGCCAGTTCAAGCAGCGTGCGCCATGCGGTCGCCAGCCATTTCCTCGAGCCAGTCAACTGTGTCTCCTTCCACTCCAAGTTTGTGGGCGAGCAAGACTAGACGAGCGTAATCGAGATTTTCGTCGAGGATCACATCATGCACGGGCTCGATCGGTAGTTCCTCCAAAAAGCCATAAAGATGTACCATGTGCTGCTCTTCAAACTCGCCAGAAGCAAGCGCCGAGACAAGTTCTTCTGCACTAATCGGGAGCCGCCGCCCCGCACTTAGTTTGCGCGCGGCGATCGATGCCGCCACACGGCCTGTGACCGGCGCGGTGAGATCGAGTGTCCTGAAACCAGCCGCGCGAGTCAGTTCAAGCGCGGTTGTCAGTCGGCAGCTTCCGGCTTTTTTGAGACGCGACAAGGATTCTGCAGAAATGCCTGCCCGCTCAGCAAGCGTCGCCTGGTCGATGCCCCGCTCTCCGGCAAACGCGACGATCAGTTCAATAACTCGTTGCGCCGAAATGGCGCCTGATTCGCTCAGATCAACTGAAAGCTTGGTCATGTCATGGCCATTGATAAATACATCATTTATGAAAGAATGTTATACATATTATTGATATTTTAATCAATACTCTAGAGATAGTCGTGACTACTCAGCGCCCCTGTCTTCATCCAATGCCCCAAAATAATTACGTCTGGACCGATATTCGGGGTAGGTCACTCCGTCAGAACGATAAAGGGATTATCGTAACTTGTTTTCTTGTTTTGTGACACGTCACAAGGTAAGATGCATGTTGCAACGGAGGACGATTGACGATGACAACGACAGCAGCGGAACGCCAGCGAAAGCGCCGAAGAAAACTCCGCGATCAAGGCATCATTGATATGACGGTGAAAGTGCCATTGACGACGAGACCCGCTATGCGTGAACTGGCTAAGGCTCTCCGCGAGAATCCCAATTATCCCATCGCTGCCAACCGTCTGGCTCCAACCGCTCAAGCACTGAAAAGAATTCAGCAAAATCTGATCACTGCCGGTGTTGATCATGCCGCAATTTTTGGCAGCACGGCTCGCGGGGACGATCGCCCGGACAGTGACATCGATATCTTTATCGATTTCGATTCGAAAAAAATTGGAGGACTGTTTGGTTACGTGAACGTCATCGGGATCATCGAAAAATCCATCCAACGAACTTTTCCCAACGTCGATGTGGACGTTACCGATCACCAAACAATGAAGCTACGCATTCGAAAAAATGCCGAGGCGGAGGCTCTTTATGTCTTCTGAACGTGTGGCGCAGCGATTGGCGGATATTCTTGAAAATATCGAACGGATCGAAAATCATGTCAGTGGAACGACGAAAACGAAATTTCTTGACGACGATCTTTTGAACGACGGGGTTGAACGATGCCTAGAACGGATCGCAGAAGCGGCTCGAAAAATTGGCGATCGTTTTGATGATCAATATACGAAAATAAACCTTCATGCGTTGCGACGCCTAGGAAGCATGTTCCGTCACGACTACGATGTTATTCGGCCGGAACTGATTTGGGATTTTGTAAAAAATGAACTCCCAAAACTAAAAGAGATGGCCAAGACCGAGCGTAAGGTTTCTGGCAGCAACGATGACTAACGAAACCCACTTCTGCCGGATCTAGCTATTCGACCAACCAGTGGTACGTGGTGGACACGCCGGAAGATTCCTGTTGCCAGGCGGCAACGATATTCACCAAAGTCTCACCGAAGGTCTGCGATCATTGGAAAAATTTATTACCAAAAGGATATTTTAAGTATATACTACGTATATACATTTGCGTAAAATACGGAATATTTTAAAACAGGAGAAATCTATGAGGAGCCATGTTGCCAAATGGGGAAACAGCCTTTCCCTGCGGCTTCCTAAAGCATTTGTTGATCGTCTTCATTTGAAAGAAGGGGACGCCGTCGATTTGGATGTTGATGATGGACGTCTCCTCATTACCCCGGCGAAGCCCTCATATGACCTAAAAGAACTCTTGGCCGAAATAACCGAAGAGAACCAACCCGAATCGTTTGACGTCAGTCCGATGGGCCAGGAAATACTGTAATGGCCACGCCGGGTCGGGGCGATCTCGTCTGGATTACCTTTACGCCCCAAGCCGGCCACGAGCAGGCGGGTCGTCGCCCGGCGGTTGTCTTGTCTCCTCGCGAATACCATCAAAAAACGACCTTTGTTGTTGTCTGTCCAATTACCACGACGATTAAGGGGTATCCATTCGAGGTCACGCTCCCCGAGGGGTTGCCCGTCACTGGTGCGGTATTATCGGATCAAGTGAAAAGCCTAGATCGGCACATTCGCGATATTGAAGTTGTAGGAAAAGCCCCGAACGCGGTGATGAATGAAATCACCGCAAAGCTAAGCGCGTTGTTATTGGAGTAGCACTCCGCCATACCCACGACAGCGGCCCTTATTCTAGTTTCGGGCATCCTGCCGCATTAATTCGCCAGGCCAACCCAGTATCGCCTCGTCCGCGGTCATCAGCGTTCCACCTCTCCGACGCAGGGCTGGGAGACTTTGCCTGACCATTCATCGATGGTTCTTCGCGTCGTCGGAAAAACCCATTGCACGGGCCTTTCCTTCATCGGCACGAAGGCATTACAGTCCACCAGCGTATCGCCAAGAGGGAAGAACGGAAGCGAGCCGGGTGATGCCTGGAAATGTTGTTCTCATAATGGGCGCTGGTGACGGACGCGGTCGCGGGTCCCTGCCCTGCCCACCGGGGGGGTGTGATGCCGGGCGCGGCTAATCCTCCCTACCCCCTCGCCGGCAAACGCGTCTGGGTTTCGGGCCATGCCGGCATGGTCGGCCAGGCGCTCGTGCGGCGGCTGGCGGACGAGGATTGCGAGATTCTGACGGTCCCCCGCGGCGAAGTCGACCAGCGCCGCCAGGCCGACGTCGAGGTGTGGATGGCCGACAACCGTCCCGATGCCGTGCTCATGGCCGCCGCCACCGTCGGCGGCATCCTCGCCAACGATACCCGGCCGGGCGAGTTCACCTACGACAACCTGGCCATCGAGACCAACATCATCCACGCTGCCCGCGAGACGGGGGTCGGGAAACTGATGTTCCTGGGCGCGGCCTGCATGTACCCGAAGCTGGCGGCGCAGCCGATGGCCGAGGAGTCGTTGTTGACGGGGGCAATCGAGAAAACAAACGAAGGCTACGCCATCGCCAAGCTCGCCGGCCTCACCCTGTGCCAGGCTTACCGCCGGCAGTACGATTGCGATTTCATCACCGTCATCCCCGCCAACCTTTTCGGTCCCGGTGACAACTTCGATCTCGAGGCCGGACACGTCATCCCGGCGCTGATGCGCAAGGCCCACGAGGCCAAGCAGGCCAACGCCGCCGACCTTACCGTCTGGGGCTCGGGCAAACCGCTCAGGGAATTCCTATACGTGGATGACCTCGCCGACGCCCTTGTCTTCCTGATGCAGCGTTATTCTGATCCGGCGCCCATAAACGTCGGCGGTGGTGAGGAACTGAGCATCCGCGACATCGCCGAGGCCGTTTCCCGAACCGTTGGTTTCGAGGGCGACCTTTCCTTCGACGCCAGCAAGCCCGACGGTGCCCCCCGGAAGCTCCTCGACAATGCCCGCATAGCCGATATGGGGTGGGCGCCCGCAACGCCTCTCACGGAGGGCCTTGCCCGCACCTACGAATGGTTTCTGGAAAACGTCGCCGGCCAAGATGACAAAGCGTCTGCTTGAACTCATCCGCCGCGGTTGGCGCAAACCGCCCCATGTGATTTTCCGCTGGCTGTGGCGCCAATTAAAGGCCGAAATCGACCAATACCGGGCGCCGGGACGCGCCAGGCGGCTGACGCCCGAGCGCCTGCTCGCCCGGCTCGGCGAGAAAAGCCTGGACAGCCTGTGGCGGCGGCTATCGGAAGCGCCGTTCCCTCTCCACACCCTTCCCGTGACCGCCGAGGATTACGAAAGAACCTTCCCCGGCGACCGCGCGCGCATCCTCAAAGCCGCCGACGACGCCCTTCAGCGCCGGGTAGACCTTTTGGGCTCCGGTCAGGTCCACCTGGGGAAGCCCATCCCATGGCACAAGGATTTCAAGAGCGGCCATTCGTGGCCGATGGTTCCGTTCCGCCGCCTCGACATCCTGGATTTGGGCCGCGAAAGCGACGTCAAAGTGCCGTGGGAGCTGTCGCGCCTGCAATGGCTGATCCCGGCAGGCCAGGCCTATCTGCTGACCGGCGACGAACGCTACGCCGAAGCCGCCCAGGGCGTCATCGGTGAATGGGCCGACGCCAACCCGCTGGCCCGGGGCGTCAACTGGGCATGTACCATGGACGTGGCACTTCGCGGCATCACTTTGGTTTGGCTGTTTCATGTTTTTCACCATTCGGCGGCATGGCGGGACGAAGGATTCCGCCACGATTTCCTGAAGCTCCTGTACCTGCATGGCGATTTCACCTTGCGCCACCTGGAATGGTCCGACGTCAACGGCAACCACCTGTTGGCCGATGCATGCGGGCTGGTGGTGATGGGGCTTTTCTTCGGCGATGGTACGGCACCTCAATCCTGGCAGGCGGCGGGTTGGCGGATCCTGGAAGACGAACTCCCCAAGCAGGTGTTCGACGACGGCACCGACTTCGAGGCGTCATGCGCCTATCACCGGCTGGCCCAGGAACTGTTCCTGCTGCCCGCCCTTTACCGCCGCGCCCGCGGTTTGGAGGTGGCCGAGGACTATGCCGCCCGCCTTCGCCGGATGGCGGCGTTCACCGCCGCCTATACCCGCCCGGACGGCTCGGCGCCGCTTTGGGGCGATGCCGACGACGGCCGCGTCCTTCCCTTCGGCCCCCATGACACGCAGGCCATCAACGACCACCGTTACCTGATCGCCATCACCGGCTCGGCGTTCGGGGACGCCGATCTTTTGGCGTTGGCGTCGGGCCAGGGAACGAACACGGGATCGGAAGTGTTCTGGACCCTCGGCCCGGAGGCGGCGGCAAAAATCCCCGCCTCGCCGAAAACGCCCGATTCTCAAGCTTTTCCCGATGGCGGCGTCTATATCATGCGGGGCGGGAACGATCACGTGTTCATCGACGGCGGGCCGGTGGGGTTCAAAGGCCGCGGCGGCCACGGGCATAACGATTGCCTGTCGTTCGAGGCGGTGCTCGACGGTGTGCCGCTGATCACCGATTGCGGGACTTACGTCTATTCCGCCAATCCGGAATGGCGCAACGATTTCCGCTCCACCGCCTTTCACAACACGCCGGTCGTCGACAGCCAGGAACAAAACCGTTTCGTTGACCCGAATTACCTGTGGACACTGAAGAACGACGCGGCGCCCGAAGTCCGCCATTGGCAACCGGGCGATAAGGCCGATCTTTTCGTCGGCGCGCACAGCGGCTACCGGCGCTTGGCTGGGCCGGTCACCCCGGTCAGGAGCATCATGCTGGAAAAGGGCGCACACAGGCTCTTCGTCGCCGACCGGTTCGAGGGCTCGGGCCGTCATTCGGTCCGCATCCCCTATCACCTGGCGCCGGGCGTAACCGTGGCGGAGGCGGGGCCGGGGCTGTGGCGGATCGAATCCGGAGACGGGAAATTCCTGCTGGTCTCGGCCGGCGGTGATGCCTGGACGTCGACCCTTGGCGAGGGCTGGGTGTCGCCCACCTATGGCGTCAAGTTGAAGGCGCCGGTCCTGAATTTCCTGTTGGAAGGCGAGTTGAAACCGCTTCTTGTCGGCCTGATGCCCGCCCAAGGCGCGCCCAAGGACCCCCAGGGGTGGCTTGAAGAAACCGCCGAGGCCTTCCCCGCCGAGGCCTGGCCCGCCTAGGCGGTGGGAGTCATGAACGCCGCCAGCGCCCGCATCGCCGATGTCCGCTTTGGGTCACAAGCGGACCTTAGCGCCCACGTATAATTGGTCCGCTGTACGGGAAATCAGCGGCTCTTGTTGCCCGCCTTCTCCATGCGGAGATTCATCTGGCGGATGCGGCGAACCATGGTGTTCATAACCAAAAGCGCGAACTCCGGATTTTTCTGGATCAAGTGCATAAACCGCGCACGACCGATGGGAAGCAGCTCCGAATCCTTGTGTGCGACCACGGTGGCGCTGCGCGGCGCTTCATCGACCATAGTCATCTCGCCGACGATGCCGTCCCTGGTCACCCGCTCCAGGTGAATGTCATCGTACTCAATATCGACCGCGCCCTTCTTGACGATGTACATGAATTTCCCCGGCTGGCGCGCCTTGATGATGACTTCGCCGGCTTTTATGTTGATCGACACCGGTTCCTTGGAAAGGGAAAAAAGATGTTCGATTTCGCCCGAAATTTTTTTCAAAATCGTTGTGGCTTTCATAAGGACGCTCCCTGGATCAATGCCCTTTTCAGGCATTATAGCGGCTAATTCGCGACCCGGATATCCGCCGAATAACATAATCCGGCGAATGTCCGCTCCGGGTCAAATGCGATCGCTTTTTCCGAGGCCTTCCCTGCCTAGGCCTGGCCCGCCTAAGCGGCGGGAGTCATGAACGCCGCCAGCGACAGCGCCACCACTTCCGTCGCTTTCCGGAGATCGTCGAGGACCAGCCTTTCGTCCGGCCCGCCCCGATGCGCCTGGTCGCCGGTCTTTGGCCCGGCGCCGTAAAGAACCGTGGGGATGCCAAGCGCGGCATAATGGCGGCTGTTGGCGTCAAAGGGTACGCCGTAAACGGAAATCGGTGCGTCCATGACCTTCGCCGCCTCGCCCGCCAGGATGCCCGCAAGCTTCTCCGTGCCGGGTCCGGACTTCATGGGCGGCGACATTTTAAGGCGGCGGATAGTACAGACGATGCCGTCGGTCCGGGAAGCCGTTTGGGCGATCAGGCCGGTCAGCTCGGTCTCCACCGTCGCCGGGTCGTCTTCCGGAATCAGCCGCCGGTCCAGCTTGAAGGTGATCCTGGCCGGCGCTGCGTCGGGGCGCTCGCCGCCTTCGATTTGGCCAACGACCAGCGTCGGCGAGCCGATCCCCCGGATTTCCGATCGGATTTCGCTGATTTCCTCCCGCATCCGGTAAAGGGCGTCGAGCACCCCGATCGCCGTCTCCAGGGCGTCCGCCTTGTTGTCTCCTATGTCCCCTGGGCTTATGCCCCCGGGGGCGGCCTTGCTTTCGATTTTCACCTGCAACTGCAAATCACCCATAGCAGACGTGCCGATTCCATAGGCGAAACCGCTGCCCATGGCGTAGTCCGGGTTGACGACACCGGTTTGCAGAAGCCACCCGGGGCCGAGTTGGCCGTCGGCCTCGCCGTCGAAGGTGAAATGCAGTTCCACGGTTCCCGACAGCGCCGGCCCGGCGTCCCGGAGCGCCGCCAGGGCATAGGCATAAACCGCAAAATCGGCTTTCGAGGTGACGCCCAGGCCGTAAAGGACGCCGTTCCGGATTTCGGCGCCGAAGGGGTCCACCGTCCAGCCGTCGCCTTTGGCGCCTGTATCGCCGTAGGCCGAGAGCGCCACCACCGGACCCGGGCCGAATTCGTGGCGGACCACCAGATTGGTGATCTCCGAAAGCCCGTGCTCCAGGTGAAGCTCTTCCGGGGGGGCGTGGCGTTCGACGCCGAGGCCAAGGCGTTTCAGCGCCTTTTCCGTCAGTTCCGAGAGGGCGGCCATTTCCCCCGCCATTTCCCCGGCCATTTCCCCCTCTATTTCTCCCTCTATTTCCCCTGGGGGGGTCATGGAGGGGGGCATGGACGGCGTCTTGACCAGGTCGGCAAGGAACTGGAATTGCCCGGCCCGATGGGCCACCAGGTTTTCCTGGATTCGCGATCTGAGGCCTTCGTCCATCTGTCTCCGTCCCTTCCTGACTCCCGAGAGGCTTGCAAACTCGGGCCGATCCGTCAATTTTGTTGTCTCAGGCCCCCTTTTAGGACAAGCACAAGCATGGCCGAACCCCGAAGCCTCGATTTCATCAAAAAGCTGGTGGCCTTCGACACCACCAGCCGGGAATCCAACCTGGAACTGATCGGCTACGTCCAGGACGTCCTTGACCGCCTAGGCGTCGAAAGCATGCTGGTGCACAACCAGGAAGGCACCAAGGCCAACCTGTACGCCACACTGGGCGATAAGGACAAGCCGGGGATCATGCTGTCGGGCCACACCGACGTGGTGCCGGTGGACGGCCAGGCCTGGGATACCGACCCGTTCCAGGTGACGGAGAAGGACGGCAAGCTCTATGGCCGCGGCACCGCGGACATGAAGTCTTTCATCGCCATCGTGCTGGCCTTCGTGCCCCGGTTTCTGGAGCGCGGGCTCAAGACCCCCATCCATCTGGCCTTTTCCTACGACGAGGAAGTGGGCTGCATCGGCGTCAGGCGGCTGATCGACAAATTAAAGGACATGCCCGTCAAGCCCGCCATGTGCATCGTCGGCGAGCCGACGTCCATGCAGGTGGTCACCGGCCACAAGGGCAAGCGCAGCTTCACCGCCAACGTCAGCGGGCTGGAGGCGCATTCGGCGCTGACCACTGAGGGCGTCAACGCCATCGAATACGCGGCCGAGTTGATTTCCTACCTCAAGTCCATGGCGCGCCGGATCGAGGCCGAAGGCCCCCATGACGAGCTTTACGACGTCACCCATTCGACCGTGCATACGGGCGTCATTTCCGGCGGTACCCAGCTCAACATCGTGCCCAAGGCGTGCCGGTTCGAGTTCGAGTTCCGCACTCTGGCCGAAGACGACCCGGAAGCATTGGAACGTGAAATCCGCGACTACGTCACCGGCACCCTGGAGCCGGCCATGCACGCCGTCAGCCCCGAGACCGGCATCACCATCGAGTGCACCAACGACATGCCGGGGCTCGAAATGGACCCGGGCGACGACGTGGTCGCCTTCGTCAAGGCGCTGGCCGGGCGCAACGACCACGCCAAGGTCGCCTTCGGCACCGAGGCCGGGCTGTTCCAGAGCACCGCCGGAATCCCGACCGTGGTGTGCGGCCCCGGCGCCATCGCCCAGGCCCATAAACCGAACGAGTTCATTACCCTGGACCAGATCGCCAAGGGCGAGGACTTCATGGGGAAATTGTTGGAAGAGGTGTCGGGGGGTAGGTCGTGATTTGGTTGGCGTTGACGCCCCAGGGCGAAAACGTCGGTAGTGGGTTAGTTTGGCCACCGTCCGCTTTTCGGCTCATAGCGGACCTTATCCTGTGACGGTGTTCACTTCCGGAAATAGCCAAAAGCAGACCTCGGAGCTTACCCGAAAACGAACGAATGGGGCTCGATATAATGGGTGAGGAAATCCCGCTTGAATCCGTTCAAATCAGCTTAAGTATCCTGCCGATTAGCGGCCAACCTTAAAGGGGTGGCCGCGTCATCGGGGTCTGACCAGGGCGCGCACTTGTTGCATCAGCGCTTCGGCACGAGACGTCCCCGACGCGCTGACATCGAACCCCGCGGCCGCGAGAGCGCGGGCGGTCCAGGTGTTGCAGGTATTGAAGAGGTGAAAGC
>CAZVFL010000001.1:0-106329 GCA_964626025.1 uncultured Thalassospiraceae bacterium | reverse complement strand
CGGCGCCGATGACGGTCACCCGGCGGCGGTGGGCAGGTTGGTTGTTCATGCCTGTGTTGTTTCCTCCGGTAGGGGCGGACATCTTCAAGGGGGAGCGTCATTTATTATTGGTTCAGTCTTCCGTTGCCATTTTCTGGAACCGTGGAGAAAGCATATTTTTCCCTTCAGAAAGAAAGTGCCTAACGACGGCATCATACGGCGGACGCTTTGGCTCTTTACTGGCGCCTTCCAACAGCATTAGCGAAATATATTGATGATTACGGTGAATCATTAGTTGCGGTATTTTCGACCAGCCTTCAAAGGATAGGCGACCAGTCATGGCGCGACGCACGGCATTCGTCACAATGTCCACCAATTCGAGACCGGGCACTAGTTCGTTTGAAAACTGGAGGTCTGAAAAAAGCAGCTTTAGGTCAATACCATTTTCATTTCCGGATTGGTCCGTTGCTTCAAAACGATCAAAGTGTGAATAATCAGCCCCTTCCAGGGTAATCATAGGGTTGGCTTTTGATCTCGTAGCAAGTGCGCCGCTGGCATAACAGGACCACCAAATTTCCCAGTTGGTAGTTCTAGCTGGATCTTTTCCATCTACAATCCAAGTAAAATTTCCTAACTCCTTAGGTTGGCGTTGAACAAAGTATAACGGTACTTGGCAAATTATGTTTCCCACCATGTCAAAAGTGGTCATTGCTTGAAGGAACAACGGTACTGGCGTCTTGCGAATCTGATCGATAGATTCACTTACCTCCTGTTGCGCGATGGCATTGAAACGGGGCAACCTGGCCGTTATTCCGTCCGCAAGTTGATCCCTATAGCGAAGAACACCACTCTCGGTGTGTGCATTCAAATCTAGAGCCGTAATTTCGAATATGACGTTATTACGAGCAAGAAGTGCCACGACCCTCGCCACCTGATCCTCAGTTAAATTCTTACCCTTTACTTCACCCTTTTCTAGAGGGAGTGCTTGTCGAATCTTCTTGTATTTTTTCTCCAACTTGGGCAAGCAGCTATCAGGAATACTGAGTCCGCCTACGACGGCAATGGACCCTTCGTGAAATCCCGAAAATGCACCACTTTCGTCAATGAAAATTTGCAACCGCCGGTCCTTCAATAACCAATATTGAAAATCGCCCTTAAAGAATAGGCGTGGCAGTGAAAACGTCTTTTTTCACCTAATTCGAACAATGAATTTTGAGCACCCGCCCTAGATCGGGTTCCGCTCGACAAGCTGGCGGGCGATGATGATCCGTTGCAGTTCGTTGGTGCCCTCGCCGATGGCCAGCAACGGCGCGTCCCGGTAATAGCGCTCAATATTGAATTCCTTGGAATAGCCGTAAGCGCCGTGGATGCGCATGGCCTCCAGGGAATTTTCCAGGGCCGCCTCGGTGGCGAACAGCTTCGCCATGCCGGCCTCCAGGTCGCAACGCTCGCCGGTGTCATAGGCTAAGGCCGCCTGTTCGGTCAGAAGCCGGGCGGCCTCCACCCGGGTCGCCATGTCGGCAAGCTTGATCTGTATGGCCTGGTGCTGGCTGATGGGTTTGCCGAAGGTTTGGCGGCTCTGCGCATAGGCCAAGGATTCCTCAAGGCACGCCCGGGCCAGCCCGACGCCGCGCGCAGCGACGTTGATGCGGCCCAGCTCAAGCCCCGCCAGGATTTGCTGCAAGCCCCGGCCTTCCTCTCCGCCGATCAGGTTTTCCGCCGGCACGCGCACCCCTTCGAACCGCAGCTCGCCGGTGTCGATGCCACGGTAGCCCAGTTTCTCCAGCTTGCGGCCCTCGTAGCCGGCGCTTTTTTCCGCCAGCAGCAGGCTCATTCCCTTGTGCGGGGGCTCGGTCTTGGGGTCGGTCTTGACCAGCACCGCCAAAATATTGCCTTCAAGGGCGTTGGTGATCCACATCTTCGACCCGTCGATCACGTAGTCGCCGCCCTCCTTTACCGCCCGGGTGCGGATGGCCTGCAAATCGGTGCCGCAGTCGGGTTCGGTCAAGGCAATGCCGCCGCGCAGTTCGCCCGAGGCGAACCGGGGCAGCCAGGCCGATTTCTGATCGTCGGTGCCGAAGCGCTCGACCGCCGCGGCCATGATCAGGTGTGCGTTGAAGATGCCGGAAACCGACATCCAGACGGCCGATACCCGTTCCACGATCTTGGCGTAGGTGGCGGCGCTGAGCCCGAGGCCGCCGTAATCGGGCGAGATGGTGGCCCCGTAAAGGCCCAGTTCGGCAAGCTTGTCGGCGATGGCCCGGGGGTATTCGTCGGCGGCTTCCAATTCGTGGGCATGGGGCTTGACGTCGCGCTCCACGAACTGGTCGATGGAATCGAGGATCAGCGTCTCGTCTTCGGCCGAAATGATGTTGGCGGGATGCGGCATGGAGGGTCAGTAATCGGCCTTGTCGTCGACGCCGTGGCCGCGTTTCGGAATCAGCACGGTGCGCTCGTAGGTCATGAATACGGTGCCGTCGGAGGTCTTGCCGGTGGTCTTGACGGTAACGATACCCTGGGTCGGCCGCGATTTGCTTTCCCGCACCGCCAGGACTTCCGATTCGGCGTAGATGGTGTCGCCGACGAACACCGGCGCCGTCAGCTTGATCTTGTCCCAGCCGAGGTTGGCGATGGCCTTCTGGCTGACGTCCGAGACGCTCATCCCGGCGACGATGGAAAGGGTCAACGCCGAGTTGACCAGGGGCTTTTTCCATTCGCTCTTGGCGGCGTAGGCGGCATCGAAGTGAAGCGGGTGCTGGTTCATGGTGATCAACGTGAACCAGGTGTTGTCGGATTCGGATATGGTGCGGCCGGGCCGGTGTTCGTACACATCCCCGACCTTGAAATCCTCCAGATAGCGCCCGTAGGATTCCCGATACCGGTTTTTGCCGACTTCCTTTGCTTCGGCGACCATTCCCCGCCCCTATTCGCCGGCGGCGGCAAGCTCGGCCGGGATCTCATCAGGGACCGGCCGGGTCAGGCGCAGCACTTGGTTGATGTCGGGTTCCTTGTGGAGGGACAAAAGCCGCGACGCCAGCTCGTCGACCCGCTCGGGCGGCAGGTAAGGCCCGACCAGATTGCCGAACTTGGCCCGAAGCTCGTCAACGGTCAGGAAATTATCCGGCTCGCCCCTAGGAATAGCGACGAAGGCCTCGAAGTCGCCCTTCGCCGTCTTGACGCGGGCGACGGCGCTTAAATTGGCGGGGAACTCGGCCTCGGCCCGTGGGTCGGTGACGGTGTGGACGCGCCGGCAAAGATCGAGGGTTTTGTCGTCGCCTAAGTGCTTGGCGTAATCGTCCCAGCCGAGCCCGCCTTCCAGGAGCGCCACGGCGGCGCAGAACGGCATGGAAAATTGGCCGTCGACGACGCCTTTGGGTTGGTGTTTGTCTTCTTCCGGGTCGCCGATGATCTTCCAGCCGGTTTCAGGCAAGCCGATCTCGACGCTTTCGATGTCGTCGGCCTGGATATCGTTGGCGGCGCGAAGGTCAATCAATGCATCCACCGCTGCATGGCTGTAGCGGCAACTGGGATAGGGCTTGACCGCCGTGGCCATGGTCTCCCACACCTCGCCGAGGCCGTCTATGGCCTTTTCCGGTTCAGGGTCGGGGGCATAAGCATGGAAGAACCCGGCCTTGCCCTCGAAGGCATCCCGGGCGCCGTGGAACCCCTCCTCGGCCAGTGTCGCCGCCATCAGCCCGCACATGGCCGCCTGGCCGATCTGGAAACGCTTGGTCCAGGCGCCGTCGAGAAGGTACTGCATGGAGCCCGCGGATTGGCTCAAGGCAATGCCGAAGGCATGGGCCATCCGTTCCTCGTCGAGGCAGAACACCTTGCCCGCCGCCGCCGCCGCGCCGAAGACGCCGCAGGTGGCCGTCGGGTGGAAGCCCCGGTCGTAGTGATCGCTTGGCCCCAACGCGAGCGAGAGGCGGATCTGGATTTCGTAGCCGGCGATGATGCCGGGAAGCAGCTCCTCGCCGTCGACGCCGGCCATCTCGGCGGCGGCCAGCGCCGCCGGCACGATGGGGGCGCTGGTATGAAGGGACGCACGCGCGTGGGTGTCGTCGAAATCGAGCGAGTGGGCCAGGGTGCCGTTGACCAGCGCCGCGCCTTGGGGGGTGAACCCGCGGCGGTCGCCGATGGCGACACTGTTGCCGCCGTCCAGCCCCAGCCTTTGCGCCGCCCGGATCAGGCTGGGCGTCGATTCGGCGTCGTTGCGGGCGCGCAGCGCGATGCCGACGTTATCCATGACCAGCATCCCGGTGCGCTCGATGACTTCGGACGGGATGGTATCGAAGGTCAGACCGGCGGCAAATTCGGAGATCCGGCGTGTGATTTGTGTCATTGCCTGTCCTTACCTGTTTTGACCATATTTTCCAATATCATAGGAACCTTGGACCCGCCCTTCAATCGGCGGCGTATTTCTTTTCCGTCTCGTAATAATCGGGGAAACCGACGACGTCGCGAAGATGGGCGAACTCGGCCAGGCTTTCCGGATGCTTGCCCGCCTGCATGGCTTTCAGAGAATCCTCCATGGCCTTGAGCCCCGCCAGCATCAGCGAAATCGGGTAGACGACGATCTTGTAGCCGATCTCGCCCAGTTTTTCGGGCGCCAGAAACGGCGTGTCGCCTTGTTCGACCATGTTGGCCATTTTCGGCCCCGGCACGTCCGAGCAGTACCGCTTCATTTCCTTTTCGTCCCGGGGCGCTTCGAGAAAGGTGATGTCGGCGCCGATCTCGGCAAAGGCCTGGCACCTGGAAACGGCTTCATCCATGCCGTCGGTGGCGTTGGCGTCGGTGCGGGCCATGATCAGGATGTGGTTGCCGCCGGCTCGCATTGAGTCCCTGGTATCGACGGCGGCCTGGACCCGGGCCAAGGATTCGTCCCTGTCGACGATCTTCTTGCCCGGGGTGTGGCCGCATTTTTTCGGCGCCACCTGGTCTTCGATCATCACGCAAGCGAAACCGGCCCGGGCATACCCCTGGACCGTACGCTGCACGTTGACGGCGTTGCCGTAGCCGGTATCACCGTCGCCGATCACCGGAATGTTGACGGCGGAACAGATGTTGCGGCCCTGGTCGACCATTTCCGAATACGAGATCAACCCGGTGTCGGGCATGCCGATGCGCGCCGCCGAGACGGCGAAACCGCCCATGAAGGCGACCCGATAGCCGGCCCGTTCGATCAGCTTCGCGCTGATGGCGTCGAAACAGCCCGGCATCACCAGGACGTCCGGCCCATCCAGCAGCTTGCGCAGTTTTTCAGCCTGGCTCACGTCGGTTTTCCTCCCGGACAGGCGATTGTTTCCGCCCCGTTGGGCCTTATCAGAACCCGATTCCGGGGCCTTGGCAACAACTTGGGCAACAACTTGCGGCTATTTCCCTTTGAACGCCGGTTTTTCCTTGGCCAGAAAGGCGCGGAGGCCCTCCGCATAGTCTTCTGAATCGCAGATTTCATAGCCTTCGTCGATTTCCGCCTGGCTCAAGGGCCGGGGGTCGGATAAGCGGTGCAAGAATTTCTTGGCCGCCCGGTGGGTCAAGGGCGCGCCGTCCACGATGCGCTGGAGGGTGGCCTCGACCTCGGCCTCGAAATCCGCGTCGGCCACCACCCGGTTGACGAGGCCGCGGCGAAGGGCCTCGTCCGCATCCAGAATCCGCCCTTCCAATATCAGTTCCTTGACCAGCCCCGGGCCGGCGGCCGTCAACACGGTTTCCATCTCCGCATAGGCAAAGGCATGGCCGAGCCGGTTGATGGGAACGCCGAAACGGGAAGACCCATTGGCGATGCGGATGTCGCAGCCGCAGGCGACTTCCAGCCCGCCGCCCGTGCACACGCCCTGGATCGCGGCCACGGTCGGGTGGATACAGCCGCACAAAGCCTTCAACGTCTCGGCGACGACGGCACCGTATTCACGGGCCTGGGCGGCGGTGTTGCGGATTTCGGGAAATTCGGCGATATCGGCGCCGGCGGAGAAGGCCTTGTCGCCAGCGCCCCGGATCAATACGCATCGAAGGCCAGGGTCATCGGACAACAACCTCATCACCCGGCCCAGCTCGGCCCAGGCATCGAGGCTGATGGCGTTGAGCTTCGCCGGGTTGTTGAGGACGACGGTGGCGATGGCGCCGTCGGTGGTCTGCAAAATAGGTGAGGTCATGCGCCGGTTACTCCGCATTTAAAACTCGCACCGGTTCGCCCTTCATCCAGGCCCGGATGTCGTCCACGGCCTCGCCGTAAGCCAGCGCATAGAGCTCCTTGACCACGTATCCGGTGTGGCCCGTCAGGATTGTGTTTTCCAGGCTGCGGAGGGGGTGGTCCCGGGGCAGGGGCTCAACGTCGTAAACGTCGAACCCGGCGCCGGCGATGGTGCCGTTGGCCAGCGCCTCGATGAGCGCCGCCTCGTCCACAATGGGCCCGCGGGACGTGTTGACCAGGTAGGCGGTGGGTTTCATTAAGGCCAATTCCGCCCCCCGACCATGCCTCGGGTCCGGTCGCTGAGCACCAGATGAATGGAGATCACGTCGGATTCGGCGAACAGCGCGTTCTTGCCGACATGGCTGACGCCGAGCGCTTGGCAGCGTTCTTCGGTCAGGTTTTCGCTCCAGGCGATAACCTCCATGCCGAGCGCCAGGCCGACCTTGGCGACCTGGCTGCCGAGCTTGCCGAGGCCGAGGAGTCCCAGGGTCTTGCCGTTCATGCCCTCGGAGACGGCCCCCTGCCAGCCGCCGTCACGCATGGTTTGGTGTTCGAAGGGGATTTTCTTGAACAGCGCGAAGATCAACGCCAGCGCGTGTTCGGCCGCCACGTAGCCGAGCATGGCGGTGCCTGAGACGACGATACCGCGTTCACGGGCCGCATCCATATCGAACGACAGGTTCCGCATGCCGGTGGTGATCAGCAGCTTCAAGTCCGGCAACGCCTCGATCAGGGACTTCGGGAAAGGCGTGCGTTCGCGCATGCCGACGACCACGTCGAAGCCTTGCAAGGCCTCGGCGACGGCGTCTTCGCCCTCCATATAGTCGTTGAACACCTCGACCTCCGTCTCCGGCCCGAGACTGGCCCAATCGGCCGCGTCGAGGGCGGCGTTCTGATAATCGTCGAGGATGGCGATGCGCGTGGTCATGGGTTCCTCGGGGGTTCCTCGGGGGTTCCTCGGGGGTTCCTTGATTTTGTCCCTCGATTGTAAGGTCAATCACCGTTAACTTTACAGCACCGAATGGCTATCTCAGACAACGAGGTGAAAAAATGACCTGGCTGGAAGGAAACGGCGGCGACGGGCGTCCGGCGGGCGAGCGGCTTCAGGAACTGATTGCCAGACCCGAAATTCTCGGCGTGCCGGGGGCGCATAACGGGCTCGCCGGGATGCTGGCCAAGGAAGCGGGGTTCGAGGCGCTTTATATTTCCGGTGGCGCGGTAACCGCCACCCTGGGGCTTCCTGACCTGGGCGTATTGACCCTGGAAGAGCTCTGTTTCGTCACCCGCATGGTGTCGCGCTCAACCGACCTGCCGTTGATCGTCGACGGCGATACCGGTTACGGCGAGGTCTTGAACGTCATGCGCACGGTCAAGGAACTGGAGCGCGCCGGCGCCGGCGCTGTCCACATAGAGGACCAGGTGCTGACCAAGAAATGCGGCCATTTGAACGACAAACGGCTGATCGCGCCGGAAGACGCCGCCGCCAAGGTCGGCGCGGCCAAGCGGGCCAGTTCGCATCTGCGGATTATCGCCCGCACCGACGCCGCCGCCGTCGAGGGCCTGAAGGGCGCCATCAAAAGGGCCAATCTGTACAAAGACGCCGGCGCCGACATCGTCTTTCCGGACGCGCTTCCGTCGGAGGACGATTTCCGCACGTTTGCCGACTCTGTCCCCGGCCCGAAAATGGCCAACATGACCGAGTTCGGCCTGACGCCCTATTTCACCGCCCGGCAATTTCAGGACATGGGCTATGACATCGTTATCTGGCCGGCGACGTCCATGCGGGTGGCGGCGGGCGCCATGGCGGAATTGTACGCGCACATCAAGGAGCACGGCGGCGCCGAAGGGCTGATCGATAAAATGCCGACGCGCGCCGAGCTTTACGAGACCATCGGCTATTACGATTACGAGGCGCTCGACGAAGGCATCGCCAAATCCGTGGTGCCGAAAACGCCCGGGAAATAAGGGCCGCCGGGGCGTAGACGGAAAGATTCGGGCCTCCCCCTTCGACGGGCTCAGGGTGAGGCCCTCGTGCTTAGGGTGAGGCCCTCGTGCTTAGGGTGAGGCCCTCGTGCTGAGCTTGTCGAAGTACGAGGACCGCCGTGCCCACGGATGGATGCCCATGTCCGCTCCTAGCCAATAGCGGACACCGGCGCCAAGATCCATTGCGCCCAGACGGGCTGACCTGGTCCTCGCTATGGATCGGCTACAGTCGGATCAGCCCTTCACAGAAACCGCGCCGTTACATTGGCTTGTATGGCTTGACCCCAAGTATTTTTGTGGCCGCGTGCAGAGTTTTGATCGACTCCGCGTGATTTCCGTCCTTATGGTAAGCAAGGCCCATGTCGTGCAATGCCTTGACCTCCGCCAGCTGCATTATGGTCAATTCAAAGGCCTCTCTCATGGATTGGTCAATGATCTTGGCATCCTTCGGACAGTGTTTGGCAAAAGCCGGCGATGTCATACCAATGAGCACGGCCACAACAATGAAAAGTTGTTTCATGGAGTTCTCCTCCCCGTAATGCGCCCGCCGATCGCGAGCGGCGAAGCGATATTGCGGACAACCCGGAAGGGAGTCAATTAACTAAAAGGGTTTTAAAGGCCTGCACTGCGGGGTTAAGCAGACCGTCAATTTATGAGTACAAGCCCTAGGCGCGGCGCCCGGCCCTCAATTGCCCAGCAGCCCGCGCAGCTTCCGGACCGCCTCGTCGGGCGCCGTCAAGACGGACCGGCCGGGAACGCCGGCGATGGCGTCGCGGGCGCGGACCATGGAATACTGGGCCAGCATCAACACATTCACGTCGGTCATGTCCGCAGCCGCCCGGGCGATCAGGCTGTTGTGTTCGTCGTCGCGCCCGTCGTTCAACGCTTCCAACGCGCCCGGCACGTGGCGGAGGGTGATTTCCGGCTTCAAACCGCGCGCCTCGGCGGCAACGGCCAGTTCCCGGGAAAGAGAGCCGATGGTGGGGGCGAAGGTGGCCAGCCCGCCGAGGCGGTTTCCGGATGACAACGCCTTTTCGATCATCGCCTCGTCCGGTTTCAGGACCGGAATATCAACGCCGGTTCTGGCCTGTTCGATGGCGGCGCCGAAGGCCGAACACGTGAACAGCACCGCATCGGCGCCGTCATCGGTGCTCCGGCGGATCAAGCCCGCCATGCGGCCGGTAAAGGCATCGGTCAACGAACCGGCCTTTTCGAGGTCCGCCGCCAGGGTGTCATCGGTGAATTCGGCGATTTCGGCGTCGGGCCACAGCCGCCCGAAGGCGGCCTGGATGGGGTCCCGGGCCGCCGGCACCGCGTGGACAAGTTGTATGCGGGGGTTGGTCATCGCTTCGGCTCTTTGTCGTCGGTTGGCATTAGGGTAATCTGAGACTAACCGATAAAAGGCGCGACGCCAAAACGGTGCGTGACGGGGAAGGATTGAGGCATGACGGGGAAAAACACCGGAACCCTGGCCGGCAAGACGGCCATCGTCACCGGGTCGGCGCGCAACATCGGCCGGTCCATTGCCATGGCGCTCGGGGCGGACGGCGCCAATGTCGTGGTCAACGCCGTTCGGGACAAGGATGCCGCCGAGAAAGTGTCCAGGGAAGTCACCGCCGCCGGCGGCAAGGGGGTTGTTCACATCTGCGACATCACCAACCGCAAAGCGGCGCAAAAGATGGTGGAAACCGCCATCAGCGAATTCGGCGGGGTTGATATCCTTGTCTGCAATGCTTCGGTGCGCGGCCAGAAGCCGTTTACGGAAATGGGCTATGACGAATGGCGGCGGGTCCTCGACATATCCCTGGACGGGTCGTTTTTCCTGGCCCAGGCCAGCGTTCTCTCGATGATCGAACGGGGCTGGGGGCGGATCGTGACCCTGGGCGGGATCTCGTGGCACATCGGCACGCCGGGCCGGGTCCACAACCTGGTGGCCAAGGCCGGCCTGGTCGGCTTCACCCGGGGGCTCGCCGTTGAAATGGCCGAGCACAACATCACCGTTAATTGCGTTTCGCCCGGTTTCATCAACACCGAACGCCCGCAATCGGCCGGCAAACGGCCGGCCTTGAAGGTCACCCCACCGGTGGCCCGCATGGGCGAAACCGAAGAAATCACCTCCATGGTCCGTTACCTGTGCCAGCCCGAGGCCGCCTACATCACCGGCCAGACCCTGCACGTCAACGGCGGCATGTATTTGGGCGGTTAGGGGGGGCGGTCAGGCGCCCGGCGGCCCTTTGAGCTCCACCGTGTTGCCCTCCGGGTCTTGGATATAAAGAGACGGGCCGTCTCCCTCGGCCCCGTAGCGTGTCACCAATTCCCCCGCCTCGACCCCGTGCGCCCGGAGATGGGTGCGGATAGGGGCTTCGTCGAAGGGATCAATTCGCAAGCACAGGTGGTCCATGTTGCGGGCCTCGGCCCCTGGCGCGGCGCCACCCTTGCGGCCTATTTCGCCGTTAACATCGACCAAATCAATAAGGGACCGGCCGGCCCGAAGCTGAATCAGGCCCAAATCGTCCTTGCGGCGCTCCACCGCGCATCCCAAAACGTCTTGGTAAAATCGGATCATCCCTTCCACGTCAACAACGCGAAGGACCACATGATCGATGCCCTGTACGGTAAAAGCCATCATTTCACCCTCTGATCTTTCTCACCAGTTCCAGGGTCTTGCGCGCCTGATGGACAACGGGATAATCGACGAAAAAGCCGTCCACCTGGATGGAAGCCGAACCAGCGGCTTCGGCCTCCTCGAAGGCGGCAACGATTTTTTCGGCCTTGGCGACGTCTTCGCCGCTGGGCGTAAAGACCTCGTTCACAGGCGCCACTTGGTCCGGGTGGATGCAAAACTTCCCCTGGAACCCCAGATCGCGGGCGCGGGCGGCCGATTTCCTCAGTCCCTGCTGGTCGCGGTATTGGAGCCAGACCGTATCCACGGGCGCCTCCAGCCCTGCGGCCCTAGAAGCCAGCACGATGGCCGAGCGGTGGGGCGTCAGCTCCCATTCATCTTCGGACAAGCGTAGCCCCAGATCCTTGGCCAGGTCGACGGCGCCGAACGAAAGCCGCCGGGCCCGGGAGCCGCATCCGGCGATTTCGGAAATATCGTTCAGGCCCTTGGCCGTTTCGATGATGGGCAACAGGTCAATACCGCCGGGCTCCATTTTCTGGCCCTGCTCAAGCCCTTGCAGCCGTTTGTCCACGGATTGAAGCTGGGCGGCGGATTCCACCTTTGGCAGGATGATGCCGTCGAGCCAGGGGCCGACCACGGCCTTGAGGTCGCCTTCCGAGAATTCGGTGTCCTCGGCGTTGACGCGGACTAGTCCCAAGCATTTTCTGGGTTCTTTCAGGGCCTCGACGACGGCGGACCGGGCGCCCTCTTTCTCGGCCAAAGGAACGGCATCTTCAAGGTCCAGGATCGCCCCGTCGGCGCCGGCGGCGAAGACCTTTTTCACCTTGCGTGACTGGTTTCCGGGAGCGAACAGTAGCGACCGGATGGGACCTCGGGTCATGACGGGAAACGGACCTAGGAGCGGGGCGGGTTGATCAGACGGAGGATTTCCTCTTCGGATATCCTGTTGCCCTCGTTGATGTCGTTGTCGGTCTCGTAGCGGTCGCCGAAGCAGGCTTCGCCGACGATGCCCCGCATTTCGACGGTTAGCTCATCATCAATCACCGGCTTTCCCTCGGCCCGGGCGTCGCCGGAAAGGGCCAAGGGCGCCAAAAGGGGCGCCAAAAGGGCCGCCATCAGGGCTAATAGACAAAGACCGGTACGCATGCGCATCTCCCACTATGGGCCCGCAAGCATATCCCCATGGCCGGCACCTGTCACCATGCGAGGCTCCGCGCCATCATTCCCACCCATTATTCCCACCCAGGCCCGGCCCATTGGGTTTCAGGGTCCATGGGGTACACCGGGCGCGGCAGGTTCTTGAAATCGAAGCGTGAAAGCACCGGTGACGTCAGGCCGGGGGCATCGACCTCGAGCACTTGGTCGGGGTCGAAGAATTCATCGAAACCGGCGCGAAAATGGCCCCGGGACTTGACCGCCACGGTACGCGCCTGGGCAATATCGAGGCCAAACATCTCGAAAAAGACCGGGTCCGCGCACTGTTTGCGGACGCTGCCGACGACAACCTGGACAAGCCCGCCCAAATCAAGCAACGCCGAGGGCCCCAAGCTCAGGGCACGGCCGTCCCAAAGCCCCCGGCGGCCGGTGCATTCACCGTCCGAAAGCTTGGCCACCCGGGCCTGGGCCTTGAACTGTTTTGAATGTTCGGTTTCGCCGGCCGAGTTGAAGATCGCCTCAAAGGCCGCGCCTTCGCCCTGGTCATGGGCCATCTTGGCCAACGCCGGATCGGCGAAGACCCCGAACAGCACGCCCCGGGCGCCGGCCTCATGGAGCGCCTTGAGAATCCAGGTGGTGTTGCCGCTACCGCCGCCGCCGGGGTTGTCGGCGACGTCGGCAAAAATCAAGGGCCGGCGGCTTTCGTCCTCGCCGTTTTTGACGGCCTCGGCAACCGCATCCTCGATGGATGTAAGGCTTTTCTGGAACCGTTCGCGCATGTCCCAGGCCCGGCCGGCGATGTCTTCGGCCAGCCCCCGGGCGGCGGTCCTGTCGCTACGCGCGGTGACGATGACGGCGAGCCCGTTCTTGGCCAGGTCCGAGAAGGCGAACCCGGCCACCACCGAGACATTGACGATGTCGTCGGTCTTCGCCTGCTGGCCATAATCGATCAAGTCGGCATAGGGGCCCTGGGCGGTCAGGAGCGTCACCGTCGGGGCGACGATGGGCAGGCGGATGAAGGCGGCGGCCGGCTTCATGCCGTCGAACATTTCCACCATCACCTGGGCGGCCTCCTGGGCGCGCTCCTTCTGATCCACATGGGGATTGGTGATATACGAGATCAGCACGTCCGTCTCGGCGACCATCTTGTCGGAAATGTTGGCGTGCAGGTCGAGCGTCGCGATAAGCGGCACGCCGGGGCCGACCGCGCTGCGCACCATTTCGAAAAGCTCACCGTCCGGATCGTCCGATTGGGTCGCCGTCATGCCGCCGTGGTCGCTGAAATAAACGCCGTCCACCGGGCCGGCCTCGGTCAGGCGGCGGCGCATTTCCTCCATGGTCGCGTCAAAGAAGCCCTGTTCGCAGGGTCCGTTGGGCTCGGCCGCCGTCACCAGGATGGGCACCGGTTCCCACG
This sequence comes from uncultured Thalassospiraceae bacterium, assembly GCA_964626025.1. Taxonomy (GTDB): domain Bacteria; phylum Pseudomonadota; class Alphaproteobacteria; order Rhodospirillales; family Casp-alpha2; genus Casp-alpha2. Next base: position 92,985 of record CAZVFL010000001.1, on the reverse strand, counting down.
GGATGCCGAGGCGGTTCATTTCGGTCACGAACGCCGGAACTTCCGCCGGCTGGCCGGGATTATCGCTTTCCATGTCGGCAAGGATTTCGCCGCCGGTAAGGTAGCAAAGCTCCCGGAAGGCCGCTTCGTCGCAAACCGGCGCAAAGGCGTTGCTTTCCAGATGCATGCTCAAAAGCGCGATACGTTTCGGATTGCCGCCGGCGCTCATAAGCCGTGGTTACTGCTGGCGGAGCTTGGGATCGAGCGCGTCTCTGAGCGCGTCGCCGAACAGGTTGAACCCGAACACGGCGAGGCTGATGGCGATGCCGGGCCAGATCGCCACCCACGGCGCGCTTTCGGCGTATTCCTCGGCGCCCCCTTGCAGCATCAGGCCCCAGGCCGGGGTCGGCTCCTGGACGCCGAGGCCCAGATAGGACAAAGACGCTTCGAGCAGGATGGCCTGGCCGACGAAGGCCGATATCATGATCAGGAAAGGCGCCATCACGTTGGGCACCATATGACGCAGGATAATCCGCGCATGGGTATAGCCGAGCGCGCGGGCCGCATCCACATAGGGAATCTCGCGGATGGCCAGCGCGCTGGAGCGGACCACCCGGGCACAACGGGGGATGAACGGGATGGTGATGGCGATGATGACGTTCTGGGTGCCGGTGCCGAAGATGGAAACAATGGCCATGGCGGTGATGATCAGCGGGAAAGCCATGAACACGTCCATCACCCGCTGGAAGATCAGGTCGAAGCGGCCGCCGAAATAGGCGCTGGCGACGCCGAGCACGAGCCCGGTGCAGGCGCCGATGAAGGCGCAGGAAAAACCGACGAACAGCGCCGTCCTGGCGCCATAGATGATGCGGGTCAGGATGTCGCGGCCGAACTGGTCGGTGCCCATCCAGAAATCGGCATTAGGCGGCGTCAACATGAATTCGAAGTTGTTCAGTTCCGGATCGTATGGCGATAAAACGTTGGCGAAAGTTGCCAATAAGATCATCACCAGCACGACAAGCCCGCCGAAAGCGCCCAGGGGATAACTGCGGGTCAGGTCGAAGCAGATTTCAAGCCAAGGCCTTTTCTCGACCAGTCCCTCGAATTCGCCCTCGACCTCAACTTCGGAAACAACTGCCATCGGAAATCTCTCTTAGCTGTACCGGATACGCGGGTCGAGCCAGGCGTAGAAAAGATCGACCACGAAATTGGTGAACACGAACACGGCGACCACGATCATGACCAGCGCCTGGGTCATGGAATAGTCGTTGTTGAGCACCGATTCGACGAACAGCTTGCCGAGGCCGTTCAGGTTGAAGACCTGCTCGGTCACCACCAGCCCGCCCATCAGGAAGGCGAACTCGATGCCGATGACGGTGACCACCGGCAAAAGCGAGTTCTTGAGCGCATGGCGGTTGATGACGATCTTCTCCAAAAGCCCCTTGGCGCGGGCGGTGCGGATATAGTCCTCGCGCAGCACCTCCAACAGCGCCGAGCGGGTCATGCGGGTGGCGACGGCGGAATAGCGGTATCCCGTGGCCACCGCCGGCCAGATCAACTGCGCCAGGTTGGCGCCGAGGTCTTCCAAGGGCGACACGTATTCGATGGGCGGCATCCATGGTTCGCCGAACCAGGCCTGGGTCCCGATCAAAAGCCCCAGAATAATCATGATCCCGAGCCAGAAGGACGGTATGGCGATGCCGAAAATGCTGAAGCACCGGACCACGTAATCGATCCAGGTGTCCTGCTTGACGGCGGAAATGACGCCCAGCGGGATGGAAATGATCACGGCGACGAAGGTGGCCATGAAGGCGACCTGAAGGGACAACTGGAAACGGAGCCCGAGCTCGAAGGTAATGGGCTTTCCCGTCCACATGGAATCGCCGAGATCAAAAATGAAGAACCCGGCAACGAAATCAAAGAATTGTATCATTATGTGATCGTTGAGGCCCAAATTCGTCCGGCAAAGCTCGATCTCAGCCGGGTCGGCATATAAGCCGGTGCCGGCCAGACGCAGTTCGCATACATCGCCGGGAATAAGCCGCAAAAGGAAAAAAACAAGCATCGCCGCCCCGATCAAAGTCGGGATCATCAGCAATATGCGTTTGACGATATATTTATACACGGAGCCTTGTCCAAAGCGTCCCGCCCGCCGCCGGTTAAGGCGGCGGGCGGTTGCTTTTTCGCCTAGCCGTTAGAAGCCTCTACTTATCCAGCCATATGGTGTCCAAGTGCTGGTTCAGGTAGTGCGACGGCGCGATCTTCCAACCCTTCACGTATGACCGGTGCGGGTTGATCTTGTACCACCAGAGCGTGACGCCCATGTGGACCTGGTCGCTGAGGGCCCGGGTTTCATAGGTACGCATGATGGAACGCTGCTCCGACTCTTTCTCGGCGCGGAGAAGCTTGTTGTAGATGTCTTCAAGAACCTGGTCTTCGTACGAGCCGTAGTTGTTGCCGGCCGAACCGAGGAACTTGGTCACGTCGGCGATCGGGTTGATCACCGATTGGCAGTTGAAGTCGATGGATATGTCGAAGTCCTTGCTCTTGCGAAGCGTCGCATAGAACGGACCCGACGGCTGCACCCGCTGCTTGACGTTCAGGCCGATCTTCTTCCACTGGCCGACGAGCCACGTGCCGACGACCTTGTACGGCTGATCGACGCCGCGGTTGGAGAAGTCAATCTTCAGCCCCGCAGCGCCGGCGGCCTTCAGAAGCTTCTTGGCCTGGGCCCGGCTGGCCTTCATGTCAGGGTTATAGCCGGTGAGCTTCAGCAGCTCGGCCTTGGTCGCCGCCAACGGATGGTTCGGGAAGACGACGCCGCCGACGGTCTTGACGATGGCGATCTTTTGCAGGTACTTGGCCCCGCCCCAACGGTCGACACCAAGCGAAAGCGCCTGGCGGACGCGGGGATCGTTGAAGGGCTTGCGTGACTGGTTCGGCGTGTAGAACAAAGCGCAGTTCCAGTCGCTTTCCTGGACCGTGATCTTGTCGCCAAGCGCCTTGACCAGGTCGTCACGGGCCTTTGGCGGGAAGCCACGGAACTCGATCGACGCCCGGTCGCCGCGGATAGCCTGCAGGCGAATGGCCATCTTCGGTGCGGCAATGGCCTTGAAGCCGTCGAGATAGGGTTTTCCCTTGAAGTGGTAGCCGGCGTACCTCTTGCCTTCGACGAACGATCCCGGCTGGTGCTGCACGAAGGTGAAGGGACCGGTGCCGTTGATGTTCTTTTTGTGCCAGTTGAAGCCGTGGGTATCCAGGTCCTTCTTGGACACGGTGATGTTGAACGGCGTCGCCACCGCCGGGATGAAGGCGCCCGACGGGAACTTCAGCTTGAACACCACCGTCGTCGCATCCGGCGCGGAGACCGAATCGACCATCTTGAAGAAAGCCTTGCGGGCGCTCGGAACGCCCTCGGGCGGGAAAATGATCTTCTTGTAGGTGGCGACGATGTCGGCCGCCGTTAGCGGCGTTCCGTCGTGGAACTTCACGCCCTTGCGGATCTTGAAGGTAAAGGTCTTGCCGCCGTCCGTGCCCTTGGGCAACGCGCCCTCGCAAAGATCGCAGACGAAGTCGGTCGGCGACGAAGGATTTTCCGGGTTGATCCGGATCAACAGGCTGTAGAACGGGCGGATCGGGTGAATCACCCCGAACGTGGTCTCCCTGTGAAGATCGTAAGACGGAATTTTACTTCCGACCACGAAATTCAAAATACCGCCCTTCTTGATCGCATGGGCGGTACCGGCGGTTCCCACCGCGCCAAGGGCCAGACCGGCCCCGACGGCGACAGAAAGCGCCAGTTTAGAGTAGACGTTTTTCATTTTTGACTCCTTCCCAGTGAATTCGGAAGCTTATTCCCTGCTTCCCTGCTTCTTTGTTTATGCGTCATTACATCCAAGACGAATGATCACACCTCCGTACAGGCCACCCAGTGGCCTGGTTTGATTTCCCGAAACTCGGGAATTGTTTTCGAGCATCCGTCTACCGCCAGGGGACACCTGGGATGGAAGACGCATCCGCTCGGCGGATTTATTGGGCTTGGGACCTCCCCTTTTACGACTTCGTGCGCTCTTTTGGCTTCTATTGTTGGGTCCGGTATGGGAACCGCAGCAAGCAAGGCGCGAGTGTAGGGATGAATGGGGTTGTCGTAAAGCTCGTCGCAATCGGCGAGTTCCACTATTTTGCCCAGGTACATGACCGCGACCCGGTGACAAAGGTGCCGAATCACGCTTAAGTCATGGGAAATAAACAAATATGTCAGCCCGAATTCATCGCGCAGGTCTTCCAAAAGGTTGATGACCTGGGCCTGAATCGACACATCCAGGGCCGAAACCGCCTCGTCACAGATGATGAATTCCGGGTTCAACGCCAACGCCCGGGCAATGCCGACCCGCTGGCGCTGGCCGCCGCTCATTTCATGAGGATAACGGTCGGCAAACATGGGGTTAAGCCCGCACAGCGCCAGCAATTCCTGCACCCGCTTGTTGCGTTCCTCGGGGTCGGGAAGGATCTTGTGGACCTTCATCGGTTCGCCGATGATGTCGCCGATCTTCATCCGCGGGTTCAGCGAGCTGAAGGGGTCCTGGAAGATCACCTGGATTTTCTCGCGGATGGGGCTCATTTCCTTTTGTGAGAGCTTGGTCAGGTCCTGGCCCTCGTAAAGGATTTCTCCCGCGGTGGCCTTTTCGAGCTGCAGGATGCAGCGCCCGATGGTCGTCTTGCCGCAGCCCGATTCACCCACCAGGCCGAGGGTTTCGCCTTTTTTGATGAAAAAATCGATGCCGTCGACGGCTTTGACCTCGGCGACGGTGCGGGTAATCATGATTCCCTCGGTGACCGGAAAGTACATCTTGAGGCCCTTGACATCGACCAGGATTTCGTTGCTTTCGGGGCCCTTTAAAGTGTTCATGAAACCACTTTCATGGATTCTTTCAGATTATCCTTCTCGAAACAGGCGGTGAAATGGCCGTCACCGACTTGTTCCAGTTCCGGGAAGGATTTGGCGCAACCGTCCACCACGAAACGGCAGCGGGGCCTGAACGAGCAGCCTTCGTCAAGCTTCGTCAGGTCCGGCGGCTGGCCCTCGACGGGGTCCAGCTTGGCCTGCCGGGGCAGGTCCATGCGCGGGATGGAATTCAACAACGCCAATGTGTAGGGGTGCTTGGGATTATGGTAAATGTCCTTCGCCGTTCCGGTCTCGATGATCTTGCCGGCGTACATGACGTTGACCCGGTCCGCATAACGGGCGACGACGCCCAGGTTATGGGTGATGATGATCAGCGACGCGCCCAGGCGCTTGGTCAGGTCTTTCATCAATTCCAGAATCTGCGCCTGGATGGTGACGTCGAGCGCCGTGGTCGGTTCGTCGGCGATGATCAGTTTCGGTTCGCAGCTGAGCGCCATGGCGATCATGACCCGCTGGCGCATGCCGCCCGACAGGTGGTGGGGATATTGATCGAGCCGCCTGTCCGGGTCCGAAATGCCGACCATTTCCAAGAGCTCCAGGGACTTTTTTCGGGCCTCCTTATCGGAAATGGTGAAGTGCGTGATCAGGGTCTCGGACAACTGCTCGCCGATCGACAACACGGGGTTAAGAGACGTCATCGGCTCCTGGAACACCATGGCGATGTCCTTGCCGCGGACATTGCGCATTTCCTCTTCACTGAGGCTCGCCAGGTCGACGCCGTCAAAGACGATGCGGCCGTCGACGATCTTTCCCGGCGGCCATGGAATGAGTCTCAGGATCGAAAGGGCGCTGACCGATTTGCCGCAGCCGGATTCACCGACCAGCGCCACGGTCTCGCCCTTATCGACGGTATACGAGATACCGTCGACGGCTTTAACGGTGCCGGCTGAGATGAAAAACTGAGTCTTCAGGTTCTCGATTTCGAGAAGTGTCGCCACATATCCACCCTGTTTAAATTGTAATTATTGATTCGTTAGGGTCGCTTATATTTTTAGTGCGGGAGAAAAACTAGGGTTCCCAAAGTCCCATGTCAATTGCCTTTAGCGCGGGCGGTTGGTACTGATGATAAATTGACAATTTGACGGGCCCGGTCGGGGAATTCCGGGCAAGGAAAGAAAGGGGAGGTGCGGGATCATGGCGTCCGATCAATTCGATAAAGGTTTGACGATCCGCAAGGAAGTGCTGGGCGAGGAATACGTGAATGCGGCGCTGGCCAAGGCCGACGACTTCAACAGGGACTTCCAGAACATGGTGACCGAGTACTGCTGGGGCGGCAGTTGGGGCCGTGGCGTGCTGAGCAAACAGCAACGGAGTATTTTGAACCTGGGCATGCTGACGGCCTTAGGCCGCCCCCATGAATTCAGGCTTCATCTGCTGGGGGCGCTGACCAACGGCGTCGGCCTCGACGAAATCCGCGAAGTGCTGATTCAGATCGCCGTCTACTGCGGCATTCCCGCCGGCGTCGAGGCCTTTCGCATCGCCCGCGAGGTATTCCAGGAGGAAGGCATCGACGTCTCGCACATGGACTCAGAAGGCGCCGACGAATGACGTCTGGGCGCTTCGGCTTTGCCGGGCTTGGTCAGATGGGCGGTCCCATGGCCGCCAACATCGCCGCCGGAGGGTTTGAGCTTTCGGTCTATGACAAGGCCGGCACGGCCGAGCGCGCGCCCGACAAGACGGCGATTGCCGGTTCTTTGGAGGAACTGGCTGGGGGCGCGGAAACGCTGTTCCTCAGCCTGCCCGACGGGCCGGCGACCCTGGCCGTGGCCCGCGACCTGGCGGCAATGAAGGACCGCAAGGCCCAGCAAATCATAGACCTTTCCACCATCGGCCCGGAGGCGGCGGCGGAAGCCGACGGCATCCTGGGCGCCGCCGGCGTCATCTATATCGACGCCCCGGTTTCGGGCGGCCAGGCGGGCGCCAAGGCCGGCACCATCACCGTCATGTGGGCCGGGCCCGAAGACGTGCTGGAAAGCCACCGGGACGTGATGATGTCTTTTTGCAAAAATCTTTTTCACGTCGGCCCGAAACCGGGACAGGGGCAGGCGATGAAGCTGTTGAACAACTTCCTTTCCGCCACCGCCATGACGGCGACGTCGGAAGCCATGGCCTTCGGTGTGTCACAGGGCCTGGCCATGGAGACCATGCTCGACGTGGTCAACGTGTCGACCGGCCGCAACACGGCGACCAGCGACAAGTTCCCCAACCGGGTGCTCACCGGCACCTATGACGCCGGTTTCAAGACCCGGCTTTTGACCAAGGACGTGCGTCTGTTCGTGGACAACGCCAAGGCCGCCGGCACCCCGGCCGAGGTCGCCCAAACCGTCGCCGAGTTGTGGCGCCGCTGTGACGAGGCCCTGCCCGACAGCGACTTCAGCCGGATTTACGAATTCCTGAGCGGCCAGGGGGACAGCAAGGGTGACGGCGGGGACGGCGACTAACGCCCCCTTCGAGACGAACCTCCGGTCCTCCTCACCCTTCGAGACGAACCTCCGGTCCTCCTCACCCTTCGAGACGAACCTCCGGTCCTCCTCAGGGTGAGGGAAGACTATAGTCACTCCTTATCCTGAGGAGCCCGCAGCGCGGGCGTCTCGAAGGATGAGCCGCGAGCGAAAGCGAGCGTGTCGAAGGGTTATTGCCGCAAATCCAATTTTCAGCCAACCCCTAATACCCTTCGTCCAACAGCGGAAAGGCGCTCAACGCGTGGGGCGGGGTCACCGGCTCCGCCGCCTGCAGGTAGGTATCGTCCAAGACATCGAAACCGGTGACGCCCAACAGCCCCAGGCAAACCCTGATTTCGATTTCCAAAAGCTCCAGCGCGCGGACGATGCCGACCTGGCCTGCCGCGGCAACGCCGAGGCCCTGAAGCCTGCCGATGCCGACCGCGCCGGCGCCCAGCGCCATCGCCTTGACCACGTCGCTTCCCCGCATGATGCCGCCGTCAACGATGACGGGGACCTTGCCTGCGACCTTGGAGACGACTTCCGGCAAAATTTCGATGCAACCCCGGCCATGGTCGAGCTGCCGCCCGCCGTGGTTGGAAACGTAAACCACGTCAACCCCCAAATCGACCGCCCGGCCGGCGTCCTCGGCGGTGGCGATGCCCTTGACGATCAGGGGGATATTGTGGGCGTCCTTGAACCGCTTCACATGGTCCCAGTTGAAGCACACCTGAAAGTCCTCGTTCTTGGCCCCCATCCTGGCCGTGCTCTGGTGGCGCTTGGCGATGTCCCGTTCGCGCCGCCCGTAATGGTCCAGGTCCACGGTCAGGCAGAAGGCCGTATAACCGGCGTCAATGGCGCGCCGGGCATGGTCATCGACCCAGTTGTCGTCGCCGCGCACGTAAAGCTGATAGATCCGGTTCCGTCCGGGGGCCGCCTCGGCGACGGCCTCAAGGCCCGGTTCGCAGACCGACGACAGCATGGAGAAAGTGCCGAATTCGGCCGCCGCTTTCGCCGGCGTGACGCCGCCGCCTGGGTCCAGATCCTGCATTGACCCGATGGGCGCCAGAACCACCGGGATGCGCAGGTTTTGGCCCAAAAAGGTCTTGCAAGGGTCGAGGCCCGAAACATCGCGCAACACCCTGGGCCGGAAGGCCAGCGAGTCCAGCGCCCGGCGGTTGCGCTTGACGGTGGTTTCCGTGTCGGCGCCGCCGATCAGGTAATCCCAGTTCTTGTCGTCAAGTTTGTCGCGTGCCGTCTTGACGATCTCGTGCAGGGTCTGGAAATCGTTCGCCGCCTTGTTCATCGCCCGGTCATCCGTGCAGCGGGCCCTTGGCGACGATGACGCCGTCGGCGTCGGCGTAAAGGTAATCACCCTCGTTGATGACGATGCCGCCGAAATAAAGCGGCACGCCGGTGAGCGCGATGCCGTCGTGGCGGGGCCTTTGCGGCGTCGTGCCGATCGCCTTGACGCCGAAGTCAAGCTCGGTGAATTCGTGGCAATCGCGGATGCAGCCGTTGTAGACCAGCCCCTGCCAGCCGTGTTCGAACGCCTCGGCGGCGATGTTGCCGCCGCACAGCGCGCGGCGGCGCGACCCACGGCCGTCCACGACCAGGACCTTGCCACGGCCGCCCTTGGCCAGGATATCGCGCACGCCTTTGTTGTCCTCGTAAGTGGCGAAGGTCACCACCTGGCCGTGGAAATGGTTGCGCTTGGCATAATCGTTGAACGGAATCTCGCAGATCAAAACGGCGTCCGGATTGTCGTCACAAATATCGGCGGTGCGGATGATGTCTTCTTTTTTCGCTTTTGCCCCCATGTTTCTGCCCCTCCCGGGTTGATCCTCATTGGCACTTGGCCGCACACCATAGGGTGTCTTAAGGTGGGCCGCAATTCCCGGCTGCCTCAAGGCCGAACCCATTGCTCAACCCAGGGAGGGAACACCGTGAGCCAATTCGCCATCTTCGTCACCATCAAGCTGAAACCCCGCACCGCCGATGACTTTCGCCCGCTGATCGAGGAAAATGCCGCCGCCGCGGTCCGCGACGAGGAGGACTGTCTCAGGTTCGACGTGCTCAGGGCCGAGGACGACCCGGACACTTTCTTCTTCTACGAGGTCTATACAAGCGCCGAGAGCCTGGAAAAACACCGCGAAACGCCCCACTACCGGAAATACCTGGCCGCCACCGAGGACATGATCCAAGACCGCGCCATCCAGCGCTGCGACCTTCTCGCCAATAACGGCTGAGCGATCAGGGAAGCAAGATCATGGCGCCGGTGGTGTTGCGGCTCTCCAGGTCCTTATGCGCCCGGGCGGCGTCCTTCAGGTCATAACGGCCGGTGATCTCGACCTTGACCGTGCCGTCCCTGAGCACCCCGAAAACGGTATCCGAGGCCGCCTCCAGGTCTTCGCGGGTGGCAATGAAGGTGCCCAGCGTCGGCCGCGTTACGGTCAGCGACTTCGAATGCAGGCGTTGCAGCGGAAACGGCTCCACCTGACCCGACGCGGTGCCGAAGTTGACGGCGTGGCCCATGGGCCTAAGGCAATCCAAAGAGCCCATGAAGGTATCCTTGCCTACGGAATCGTAAACCACCGGCACGCCTTCGCCCGACGTGATCTCCATGACCCGGGCGACGAAGTCTTCTTGGGTATAGACGATCGGATGATCGCAACCGAGCCCCTTGACCATATCGGCCTTTTTGTCGGTGCCGACGGTGCCGATGACTGTGGCGCCCAGGGCCTTCGCCCACTGGCAGATGATCTGGCCGGCACCGCCGGCCGCCGCGTGGACGAGGATAGTGTCGCCGGCGTTCACGGGATGGAGCCTTCTCAGCAGGTATTCCGCCGTCAGCGCCCGGAGGTGCGCGGCTGCCGCCAGTTCGTCGGAAATATCGTCCGGCAACACCACCATGCGGTCCGCCGGCACCACCTTGGCCTCGGCATACGAGCCCCGGACGCTGGCGTAGCTCACCCGGTCGCCGGGTTTCAAATGCTCCACGTCCGGCCCCAGGGCCTCGACGACGCCGACGCCCTGCACGCCCAGCACCAGGGGAAAAGTTACCGTGTGGCCCATCTGGTTGGTGCGGTGATAGGTATCGACGAAGTTGAGGCCGATCGCCGTATGGCGGATCAACGCCTGGCCGGCGCCGGGTTCGGCGATCTCGGCGTCCTCGAATTTCAGCACCTCGGGCCCGCCGTGCTCGTGGATCTGTACGACCTTGGTCATGGTTTCTCGTTCGGCTCCGCAGATTCGGATGGTAACCGGACCCGGTGCTAAACCCCATTCAAGATGTCAGATAGGCAAAGAAAAAAGCGCCCGAAGGTTAGGGTCGGTCCTTTTTCGCCGAACGGCTGCACCCCGCCGCCCCTTTGAAGGACCGGTAGCCGAAGCTGATGGTGACGTTTTTAACATATTTGGCGTTAAGGGCGTGGTTGATGCGCTGGCGAATGATTTTTGCCATCCGGGGCGCCGAAAACGCCTGCAACCCGGCCCCGGCGAATTCTTTTCCGCCGAAGGAAACGCTGAGCACGTCTTTGATCCGGGGCAGGCGGTTACAGACGAATTTCTTGTGGGAGGCCTCGTCAATCACCAAGCGGACATTGACGTAATCAATCGCCTTGGACGATCTCGAAGTCCCGACATAGACGGGATGGGATGGGAGCGTCACCTCGATACGCTTGGGCGGCACCTTTGCGGGTTCGGGGGTGGGCCGGCCGGCCGCCGTTTCGAACTTGGTCACATCTTCCGGTTGGCTCAGCAACAGGACGATCCCGACCACAGCCAGGTTCGCCAGCACGATCCCGCCGCCCCACAACAGGCCCATTATGAGCCGTTTGTTTTTCCTTCTTTTCAACGTCCCCCACGAGCCTCCGGCATCTAACCGCGTTTTTTTGGATTTTTGATTCTTGCCTTCTTAGCATAAAACAGCATGCGGGAGCTACTACGATTGTATGCAGGCGGGCTCTATCCCCCCGTCCAAACCGGGTTCAGCCGTCAGCAGGCGGCGAGGCGCAGACGTCCTCGTAAACGTGGCGTTTGGTCAGCCGGCCGACGTGTTCGAACACGTCCAACGTGACCTCGTAAGCTGCCTTGGTGATTTCCACGTGCGGGGTCCAACAGCCCAGCCCCTGGTAGAAGCTGATGGTGGCCTCCAGCACCTTGACGTCGATCTCGGGGAAGAACGATGCCTCGGCGGCGGCGATGTCGGCGGCCGGGGTCTCGTTGATGTAGGCCCGGGTCTTGCGGTAGGCCCGCATAAAGGCCTTGGCCATATCTGTTTGCAGCCATTCTGGGGTCGCCGCCAGGCTGGAGAACCCGCACGGCCCGATGGGTTCGCCGACCGCCGCGACCACGTGGCCGACGCCGTCGTGTTCCAACTGCTGCGGCGCCGGGCCTTGCTGGTGTATGTAATCGCCCTGGCCCGACCTGAAGGCCGCGTCCATGTCGGCGGCGCTGCCGGCGTCCTCGGCGTCGATGGCGTCATAGTCGACCCCCGCCTTGTGGCAGGCGAACTTGAACATGGCCAGCGGCTGGCCGCCGTGGTCCACCAGCACCTTCTTGCCCTTGAGCGCCGACCAGGAGAAGTCCGGGTCGAGCGCGCGGCCGGTGAGGAAGAACCCGTCCTTTTCGTTGATCTGGGCGAAATGGACGGCGGCCGGGGTTTCGCCTTTTTCCAGCGACGTCAGTCCCTGTGACAACGCCGATTGGACGACATGGGCGGAGCCGTCAACGAGCGCCTCAATGGCCGATTTACCCGGCGGGGAAATGCTGTGGGTGGGCTCCAGGCCTTGGTCTTTAAGGAAACCGCCCGAAATGGTTGAAATCAGCGGGCTGTAAAATGCGGAGAAGCGGGTGAACTGAATGTTGATCTGGGTCACGGTGTTTCCTCCTTTGTTATCTTGGCTTTTTTGAAGCCCTAATGGATTATCCCCATAAATTATCCCCGCCGGCCGCCTTTGGAAAGGCAACCGGCGGGGTCAGGCTAGCCGGTTGCTGGGGGGACAGACAACCGGCGAGGAAGTTCGCCTTTTCATGTTGAAGGCCACAGACGGCCTTTCAAAATCTGCTAAATCCTCCAGCCCAAGTTCAAAGTGAATACCAAGTGCTCGTGTTTCCCAGGGTCTTAATACGTTAACCGGCTTTTCGCCGTTCCGTTTCGGCGGCGTAGGTCACGGCCACCAGCTGTTTCGGCGCTGGCAGGCCGAAAATGGTTTCGATGGTGTTCCTGGCCTCGTTCAACAAATCCAACACCTTCATTTTGGAACTCAGCACGTGGGCGAACAGGTGCCCGTTTTCGGGACACCCTTCACGGGCCATCCGTTCGCTGCTTTCCAAAATCTTTTTTCTGATGGCTTCGAATATGGCATCCAGCTCATAACCATGGGAATATTCTTCCGAAATCAATAATCTCGCCATTTCTTAATTCCTCTCGCTAGCCCTCTAATTGACAGTGTTCTTTGAAAAATCCTTGTTCTTGCGCTTTGAGGGCTGCTTTCTCCGTGACCCTTCGACCTTGAAAGTCTAAAATATTGAAATAATAATATTCCGGTGGTTTTTCGGCCAAACACCTGGGCGGTTTCCAAATGTTTCAACGTATTTCAGAATGTGTCAAAAATGACGGCGGATAACGGGCTTTCGGCGAAAATCCTTGTGGTAGACGACGATCCGGATGTCCGGGACATCGTCGAACGCTGTCTCAAGGATGCCGGATACAAGGTCTGGTCCTCTGCTGACGGCTCGGATGTTTTCAATACCGTCGTCGAACAAGGCATTGATTTGGCGATCGTCGACCTGGTCCTTCCCGGCGCCGATGACGGCCTGACGCTGATTCGCAAGCTCAAGGAGCATTCGAGCATCGGCGTCATTATTCTTTCGGGCCGCGGCGAGACGACCGAGAAAATCATTGGCCTTGAGGTCGGCGCCGACGATTACGTGGCCAAGCCTTTCGAGCCTCGTGAGCTTCTGGCCCGGGTGCGCAGCGTTCTCAGGCGGCTTGGCCAGGACAAGGCGGAAACGCCGGTTGAAACGACGGCCTTTACTTTCGACGACTGGCGCCTGGATATTACGGCCCGGACGCTGATATCGCCGAAGGGCGAGTCCATCGAACTTTCAAGCGGGGAATTCAACTTGCTTAAGGCGTTTGTCGAACACCCGAACAGGGTGCTGTCCCGCGACCAGCTTCTGGATTTTACCCATGCCAACGATACGCCGGCTTTCGACCGCAGCGTCGATGTCCGCGTCGGGCGGGTGCGCAAGAAAATCGAAGTCGACCCGCAAAATCCCCAATTCATAAAAACTATCCGCAACGGCGGATACATGTTCGCCGCCAAGGTGGCGCGCGTCTGACAAATCCGGGTTCCCTAAGAATTCAAGTAAGCCGGTTGACGGCGCTGAGAAGTTCCGACGGTTCGAAGGGCTTGGCCAGTGTTTCCGTCGCGCCGGCACTGCGGGCGCGCTTCAAATGGGTTTCCGGCGAATAGCGGCCACCCCCCGAGATCGCCAGAATCTTCGTATCGGCGCTTATTTTGCGGATTTGCTTGATGGCCTCGATCCCTTTCATGCGCGGCATATAGAGATCGGTGATGACCAGCTTGGGCGAACCGGCAACGAAGGCTTCAATTCCTTCGACGCCATCCCCGGCCAGCAGAACCTCAAAGCCTTCGCGCTCCAACAGTTGTTGAATCATGGCGCGGACGTCGGCGTCATCTTCGATGATCAGAACCTTCGGCATTTCTTCTTCTTTTGCTTAATTCCTGGATGTTGGGGCCCCTTGAGGCGCCGACGTATGCCTGCCTCAACACGGTCGAACTATAAAAGGGAATTCCACCGCCAGAATTTCCAGGCGATTTCACTTTGTTTCGTTTTGTGTCCGTTATGAAATTTTCTAGGCGGTTTCGCCGTCCAGCGCCTGTCGGATGGCCTGGGCAAGCTCGTGGCCGACCAGCGGTTTCATGACGAAGTCCCGGATGCCGATTTCCTGAACACTCTCAAGCGTGATGGTGTCGGCGAAACCGCTGATCAGGATAATCGGTATATCGGACCGGATTTTCAGAATCTCCTCGGCCAGCTTGACACCGTAAAGCTTGGGCATGGCCTGGTCGGTGATCACCAGGTCGAAATCCTCGGACTTTTTCCGAAAAAGCGTCAGCGCCTCGCGGCTGTCGGTCTTCGTGGTCACCGAATAACCGGCCCTCTCGAGCAATTGGCGCGCCAACAAGCCGATTTCCTCTTCGTCGTCGACGAACAGGATGTGTTCCGACCCTTCCGGGATCGTCAGGTCCTCAGACGCCTCTTCCTTGACCTTGATGGTCGTCTGGGGAAGGTAAATGTCGAACGTGGTGCCTTTGCCCAGCTCGCTGTCGACGAAGATTTCACCGCCGTGGCTGGCAATAATGCCGTGCACCGTGGCCAGCCCCATGCCGGTTCCCTTGCCGACGCCCCGGGTGGTGAAGAAGGGTTCAAAAATCCGCTCCAGGGTCTTGGAATCCATACCGGGGCCAGTGTCGGAAATGGACAGCTTGAGGTACTTCCTCCTGAGCGCGCTTTTTTCGTGTTTGGTGAATTTCGAGTCCACCTCGAACGTCTCAAGCGATACTTCCAGGTTGCCGCCGGTTTCCTCCATAGCGCCGAAAGCATTAGTGCAAAGGTTCATCACCACCTGGTGCAATTGCGACGAATCGCCCATGACGGGAGGGCATTGGGTGTTGATTTTCGGGTGTATCTCGATGTTGGCGGGAGACGAAGCCTCGATCAGCTTCAAGGCATCCTCGACGACCTCGTGGAACTCAACGGGCGCCATTTCGAATTCGCCCCGGCGGCTAAAGGTTAAAATCTGGCTGACCAGTTCCTTGGCCCGGTTGGCCCCCTTGACCACCCGTTCGATATCGGTATGGGCCTGGCTGCCCTTTTCCACTTCGGAAAGCGCCATGTGGCTGTAGCCGATGATCGGCGTCAGGATATTATTGAAATCATGGGCGATTCCGCCGGCGAGCGTGCCGATGGTCTTGAGCTTTTCGGCCTGCCGAAGCTGGCTTTGCAGGTGTTCGCGCTCGCGGGCGGCTTTTTCGTGGTCGGTGATGTCCTCCCCGGAGCTTAGCGTTCCGGTGATTTCCCCATCGGCGTCCTTGACCAAGGTGACGTGCCAATCGATCAGGCGCCTGTCGCCGGTTTTCGTCATCACTTCGCTTTCATGTTGGCGGACAAGGCCCGTTTCTCCGGAAATCATCTTGTTGAAATCCTCTGTCCTTTCGTCCCGGACATCTTCGGGGATGACCGTTTCCATCCAATTTTTTCCCAACAATTCGATCAGGTCGTAGCCGAGAATTTCACAGCCTTTGCGGTTGACCAGGGTGACCGCCCCCTGGGCGCTCAGCGCCACGATCATGGTGCCGGCGATGGCAAGATAGTTTTCGGCGCGCTTTTTTTCGTCCAACACCCTTTGTTCGGCCTGCTTGCGGTCGGTGATGTCGACAACGGCGTTCTGGATGGCGTTCCCCCCTTCCCATTTCACCATCCTGGCGATGTTGAGCACGGTAATGATGGTGCCGTCCTTGCAGACGGCGTCGAATTCGTACTGGGAAGGGGGCCGGCCGCCCTTTTTCCGGGCGTCACGGAACACCGTCAGCCGGTCAATTTCATAAGGGGCGAAGACCGAGGCGATGGAATCGAGGGCCATCAATTCCTTCACCGATTTGTAGCCGAGGATGCTGGCGAACGCTTGGTTGGCGAAAAGCAGCTTCCATTCCCGATGAACGAAAATACCCTGGATCGAGCCGCCGATCAGGTTGCGGTAGCGTTCCTCGAATTCATAGAGCGCGTCCTCGGCCTGCTGGCGCCGGGCGCCGGCGGCTTCGGCCTTGATCAGGCTGGCTTCCACGGTCTCCAACTCGGCGACCAGCTGTTCCTTGGTTTGGCCGAGGCGCTCTTTCCGGGACTTTGTCTTGCCCCGGGGTTTTTTCTTTTCGGGCATAACTCCCTTCCCCGCCCGGGCAACCAGGCCCGGGCATTAGCGGCCGGCAAAGACTAGCATAATCAGGCATGTATGATCATCCTGCCTATAAAACAAGGCCTTAGCCGAAAATGGCTAAGGCCTTGAATTGGGGGGCCTGCAGGGACTCGAACCCTGGACCCGCTGATTAAGAGTCAGCTGCTCTACCACCTGAGCTACAGGCCCATAATATGAGAGGCGCGCGGTATAGCAGAGCCCGCAAGGTTTGTCGATAAGCGCGCGCGCTATTTAGGAGTCGAAGGCGCCGCCCCGCCTGGCGATCAACACGTCGCGGTGCACCCACGCCCCCATCAGCAGCCCGAACCCGAACAGCAGCGTCATCATCGCCGTGCCGCCATAGGAAATCAGCGGCAACGGCACGCCGACCACCGGAATCAACCCCATCACCATGGCCATGTTGATAAACACATAGAGAAAAAACGTGCTCGTCACCCCCATGGCGAGGAGGCCCCCGAAATGGGAGCGCGAGCGGAGCGAAATGGCGATTCCGTAAATCAACAGCAACGTATACAGGCCTAGAAGCGCCAACCCGCCGATCAGGCCGAATTCCTCGGCCAGCATGGTGAAGATGAAGTCGGTCTGCATTTCAGGAAGAAAATTCAAGTGCCCCTGGGTGCCTTGCATGAACCCCCGGCCCGAAAGGCCGCCGGAACCGAACGCGATCTTGGACTGGATGATGTGATAGCCGGCGCCCAACGGGTCGCTCTCCGGGTCCAGGAATGTCAGGATCCGGCGGCGTTGGTATTCGTGCAGGAACTGCCAGGCAATCGGCATCGAAATCAGCCCCAAAAGCCCGACGGCCGCGAATTTCCAAATTTTGACCCCGGCCATGAAAAACAGCGCCGCGCCGGTGATCAGCAGGATCAGCCCGGTCCCCAGGTCGGGCTGGCGGAGCACCAGGGCCGATGGCGCCACGACGATCAGGACCGGCGGGATCAGGAAAAGGGGGCGGCGGATGTCCTCGATGCCGCCGCCGTGGAAATAACGCGCCAACGCCAGCACCATGGCGACCTTCATCAACTCGGACGGCTGCAGGTTGACGAAACCGAGGCTGATCCAGCGCCTGGCGCCCATGCCCGAGGAGCCGGCGATTTCGACGCCGGCCAAAAGCAGCAGCACAATCGCGTAGATGACGTAGGCATAGCGCAGCCAGAAACGGATATCGATGACGGCGACGGCGATCATGAGCATGATGCCAAAGGCGAAGCGAAGGGCGTGCCGATTGGCCCAGGGGTCAACCTGGCCGTCGGCGGCCGAGTAAAGCATGGCAAACCCCACCACTGCCGTGGCGACAAGCATGAGCACGAAAAACCAGTGAATTTGCCATAGCTTCTGGCGAATGGTCATTTCCGGGCCGCCGAAAACGCTCTCAACCATGGCCGTCACCCTTCATCTGAACCTGTTGATGCCGCTTCGGCTGGGGGTCGGGAAGGATTCCGGGCCTGGCGGATTTCCGGCGCTGGGCTTCGAGCAGAATATCGCGGGCGATCGGCGCCGCCACGGTGGCTCCGCCGCCGCCATGTTCAACCACGACGGAAACCACATAACGGGGAGAGTCGACCGGGGCGAAGCCGATAAACATCGCATGGTCGCGTTCCCTCCACGGCAAATCCTTGTTTTTCTTGATGCCCTGTTCGCGTTCGGTTTTGGTGATCCGCCTAACCTGAACGGTTCCGGTCTTGCCGCCCATGGCCAGCTTGGCTTTCCGGATGCGGGCGCGATAAGCGGTGCCCAGGGGATTGTTGGCGACACCCTCCATGGCCTGGCGGATCAGTTTCAAATGCGCCGGAAGCAGGCCTATGCTTTCGAAGGCCGGGCCGGGTTCCGCCGGCGTGGTCTTATTTACTGTTTCTTCCGTTTCCGCCTTGAGGGAGGGCCGCGTCAACCGGGGCGTCACCGCGAACCCGCCGTTGACCAGCCTCGCCATCATCACCGCCATTTGCAGTGGCGTCGCCAACAGGTACCCCTGGCCGATGCCGGTAACCACGGTTTCTCCCTGGTGCCAGGGGGCATTCATGGTTTTTTTCTTCCATTCGCGGTTCGGCACCAGGCCCGGCTGTTCGCCGGGGAGGTCCAAGTTGAGGACGTCGCCGAACCCGAAACGCCGCGCCATGGCGGCAATGGGGTCTATGCCGGTGCGCTTGGCGATTTCGTAAAAATAGACGTCACAGGACTGCATGACGCCGTTAAAGGCGTCCATCCATCCGTGACCGTGCTTCTTCCAACAGTGGAACGTGGCGTCGCCGAGCTTCATTTTGCCGGTGCAGAAGAACCTGTTTTCCGGCGTGATGATGCCCTTTTCGAGCGCCGCCAGCAGGACCATCATCTTGAATGTGGAGCCGGGCGAGAATTGGCCAGAGACGGCCTTGTTGGTCAAGGGGGCCTTCGGATTGGTGGAAAGGGTCCGCCATTCCTCGTCGGTGAGGCCCTGGTTGAAGGCGTTCGGGTCGAAGCCGGGCGTCGACGACATCGCCAGGATATCGCCGTTGTGCGCGTCCATGACCACCGCCGCGCCGCTTTGCTCGCCAAAGCGGCGGGTGGTCATGTTCTGCAATTCCAGGTCGATGGTCAGCGCCACCTCTTCGCCGGCCTGGCCGTCCTGGCGGGTCAGTTCGCGGATGACATGGCCGAAGGCGTTGACCTCGACCTGCGACGAGCCGCCCGTACCCCTGAGCCGAAGATCATGGATTTTTTCGATCCCCGCCTTGCCGATCCTGAACCCCGGAAGCTCCAGCAAAGGATCGCCGCCGACCTCCTCGGGCGACACGGCCGCCACGTACCCCAGAACATGCGCCGTATAGGCGCCATAAGGGTAAAAACGGCTCTGTCCGACATCGATGTTGACGCCGGGAAGATCAGGCGCGTTGACCTCGATCCGGGCGACCTCGTCCCAGTCGAGGTTTTCGCGCACCGTCGCCGGCACGTAGCGGCTGTTACGTTCGATCTCGCGCAGAATCCGCCGTCTTTCCCCGGGGCTGAGGGGAATGATGGTGCCGAGCACGTCGAGCGTCCCCTCAATGTCCTTGGCGTCCTTGGCGTTCAACAGCACCCGGTAGTTCTGTTGGTTGTCGGCCATGGGAACGCCGAACCGGTCGATGATGCGCCCGCGGGGCGGCGGAAGGAGCCTCAGGTTGATGCGGTTTTCCTCGGCCAGCGTCCGGTAACGGTCGGATTCGATAACTTGCAGGTAATACATGCGCGCCGACAGCGCCGACAGCAGCACCGCCTTGCCACCCACGATGAGGGCGGCCCGGCGGCTAAACAGTTTGTGGCGCTCCGAATCCACAAGCATGTCAATCAAACCTCAGGAAGGCCTGCTGCCAACGCAGGAACAGCCAGGCGATGGCCGGGAAAAAACCCAGCGTCATCAAATATTGGAAAATCACCGTCTTCGGTTCAATGAGGGCGACGTTCAAGATAGAGACCGCGGCCCAGCTGATGACCGAGGCGCCGGCGGCGATAACCGAAAACCCGAGCCACAGGATGAGAAAGGATTTACCGATGAAAAAACGTTTTTGCGAAAGAACCACGCCATAGACGACCAGGAAAACCAACGCGTTCACGCCGATCGGGGTGCCGGTCAGAATGTCCTGGAAAAGGCCGATTAAAAACACCGCATAGGCCGGCAACAGCTTGGGCCGAAAAATCGCCCAGTGATAAATCGCCATCAACGGCAACAGGGGCGCGACCCTGGAAAATTCAGGGATATGCAAGGGTATGACGTTGATGAACACCAGGGCCAGGGTAAACATAGATGGCGTAAGCTGGCGCGCCAACAAATCCATGCGATGCCAAAGGCCGGAGGTCATGGCTTCCGGGTCCGTGCCCCCTTGTGATCGCCGGCTTTATTATCCATTGATGAATTCGCGCCCTTTTCCGGCAACCGCAAAATCTTGCCCAGCCTATAGTCAAGAAGACGGACATATTCCAGCCGGTTCCTTTCGACGAACGGCTGCACCCCGATGCCGCCGTCGTTGACCGACATGACCACGCCCACCGGCAATCCGGGGGGGAAAGCCCCGCCATGACCCGACGTCACGATGCGGTCGCTGGAGGCGACCGTTTCGCCCGACGGCAAATGGATGAGCCTCGGCTTATCGGAATTGTTGCCGGCGAGAATGGCGCGGGTCCGGTTTGGGCCAACCAGGACCGGAATACGCGAGTTCAGGTCCGTAATCAGCAAAATGCGCGCGGAACGCGACCCAACGCCGGCGACGCGGCCGACCAATCCTTTGCCGGTCATCGCCGCCTGGCCCTTGGTGACCCCATCCCGGTTGCCGGCATTGAGGATAAGGCTATGGGCGAAGGCGCCGCCGGTATCGGCGATAACCCGGCCGGTGATGAAGCTGGGCTCGGCCCCCGGCACGAAATTCAAAAGCTCTTTGAGGACTTTGTTTTCAGCCTCCAGGCGCCTGGCCGCGCTTTGCCATTGCAACAACCGCGCTTCGTTTTGGCGGAGCCGGTCGTTTTCTTTCCTGAGGTCGGCGAGCTCGCGAACATGGTCGACCGCCTTCGAGATGGATTCGACCGGCCTGGACACGGCATCAAGGATAGGCGCGACCGTATCGGTCACATGGGCGCGGAAGCTTTCCATGAGCTGTGCATCGACATTGCCAAGAATCATTATCCCGACCGCCGCCAGCACCAGGCCCATATACGCGAAACGCTGGGCCAGGTTCTTGATCGGTTGGGCAAGGCGATGAACGAATCTCTGTCCTTGTTGCAAGTTGGCGCCCTCCAATGAGGCTATTGATCGTGGCGGGCGGCCATAACCGCCCAAAAACAAACGCTTTTAGTCATTGTCCCTATACGGAACGATGGTTGACAAGGGGTTAAGACCGTGGCGAAGCATTTAAAAATAAACCTCTCCCAGAAGGCCTAATACATGCTGGACAGGACATCCTTGAGCCGCTTCATTTCCTCAAGCGCCCGACCGGTGCCCAGCACCACGCAGGTCATCGGGTCGTCGGCCAGCGTCACCGGCAATCCGGTCGCGTGGCGGAGCACCAAATCCATGTTCCCCAACAGCGCCCCGCCACCGGTCAGCACGATGCCCTTGTCGACGATATCGGCGGCCAGTTCGGGCGCCGTGTGTTCCAGCGCCACCTTCACCGTTTCGATGATGGCGCCGACCGGCTCGGTCAGGCTTTCGGCGACCTGGCGTTCGGAAATGAGCAGTTCCTTGGGCACCCCGTTCATCAGGTCACGGCCCTTGATTTCCATGGTTTCGCCGTCGCCGTTCTCGGGCGGGCAGGCGGAGCCGATGTTCTCTTTGACCCTGGCGGCGCTGGATTCGCCGACCAGCAGGTTATGGTTGCGCCGGATATAGCCGATGATCGCCTCGTCCATCTTGTCGCCGCCGGTGCGCACCGAGCGGGAATAGACGATGCTGCCGAGGCTGAGGACCGCCACCTCGGTGGTGCCGCCGCCGATATCGACGACCATGGACCCGGTCGGCTCGGTCACCGGCAGTCCGGCGCCAATGGCGGCCGCCATCGGTTCCTCGATCAAAAAGACGCTTCTGGCGCCTGCGCTTTCCGCCGATTCCTGGATGGCGCGCCGTTCAACGGCGGTCGAGCCCGACGGCACGCAGATAATGACCAGGGGCGAGGCGAAACTGCGGCGGTTGTGAACCTTGCGGATAAAATATTTGATCATTTCCTCGGCCACTTCGAAGTCGGCGATGACGCCGTCGCGAAGCGGCCGGATGGCGCGGATGTTGCCGGGCGTGCGGCCAAGCATCCGTTTGGCTTCCTCGCCGACGGCCAGGACCTGCTTCTTCCCCTTGACCTCGGCGATGGCAACCACCGAGGGCTCGTTCAGCACGATTCCCCGGCCCTTGACGTAAACCAGCGTATTGGCGGTGCCGAGATCAATGGCCATGTCCGCCGAAAAAAAACCAAACATCCTTGAAAACATTAATTCACGAACCTTTTTTTACATTTTGCGCCGGCGGTAAGACGCCCGCCGCCGGAATTGAATAACAGGCCACGCCCCCGCCGGCGCCGGCGGTCTTCCTCCGGCCTCGATGAACCCTTTATAAAAAACCACAGCCCCGCAAGCTAGGCCGAAAGCGCATCGGGGGCGGTTTTTTCTCTTTTCACCAGCAGCTTGTTCAAGGCGTTCACATAAGCCTTGACCGAAGCCACCATGGTATCGGTGTCGGCGCCGGTGCCATTGACGGTGCGGCCGTTTTCCTCCAGCCGGACCGTAACCTCGGCCTGGGCGTCGGTGCCCCCGGTCACCGCATGCACTTGATAGAGCTGCAGCCGCGCCGTGTGGGGGAACAGCTCCTTGATGCCGTTGAAGGCCGCGTCCACGGGCCCGTCGCCGGTCGCCTTGCAGGACTTGACGTCGCCGTCCACTTCCATCTCCAGTTCGGCCTTGGGCGGCCGGTGCTTGGTCCCGCAGAGGATCTCCAGCGACACCATCCGGATACGGTCGTTGGTCCGCACCACCTCGTCGTCAACCAGCGCGATGATGTCTTCGTCGAAAACCTCTTTCTTCCGGTCGGCCAGGTCCTTGAACCGCTTGAAGGCGACCTGGACGGCGTTGTCGCCCAGTTCATAGCCCAGCTCCTTCAGCTTTTCGAAGAAGGCGTGGCGGCCGGAATGCTTGCCGAGGACCAATTTCGACGCCTTCAGCCCGACCGATTCCGGGGTCATGATCTCGTAGGTGCCGGCGTGCTTGAGGATGCCGTCCTGATGGATGCCGGCCTCGTGGGCGAAGGCGTTGGCGCCGACGACGGCCTTGTTGGGCTGCACCGTGAAGCCGGTAATCGCCGACACCAGCCGGGATGCCTTCATGATGTCCTCGGTCTTGATGCCGGTGGTATAGGGCATGACGTCGTGCCGGGTCTTGAGCCCCATGACGATCTCCTCCATGGCCGCGTTGCCGGCCCTCTCGCCGAGGCCGTTGACGGTGCATTCGACCTGCCGGGCGCCGGCTTGAACGGCGGCCAGCGAATTGGCCACGGCTAACCCCAAGTCATTGTGGCAGTGCACCGAAACAACCGCCTTATCCAGGTTGGGAACGCGGTCGAACAGCATTTTTATCAGGGCGGTGAATTCCTCGGGCACCGTATAGCCCACCGTGTCCGGGATATTGACGGTGCCGGCGCCGGCCTTGATGGCGGCCTCGACGCAGCGGCACAGGAAATCGTGTTCCGAGCGGGTGGCGTCTTCGGCCGACCATTCCACATCGTCGGTAAACTTGTGCGCGTGGGTGACGCTTTCGGTCACCTGGGCCAGCACGTCTTCCGGCTCCAACTGCAGCTTGTGCTTCATGTGCAATTCGCTGGTGGCGATGAACGTGTGGATGCGCGAACGCTTGGCCGGCTTGACGGCCTCGGCGGCGCGGTCGATGTCCATCTTGGTCGCCCGGGCAAGGGCGCAGATGGTGGACTTCTTAGCCACCTTGGCGATCTCGTTGACGGCCTCGAAATCGCCGTTGGACGCGATCGGGAAACCGGCCTCGATAACGTCGACGCCCATGTTTTCAAGAATCTCGGCGATACGGAGCTTCTCGTCCAGGTTCATGGAGGCACCAGGCGACTGTTCGCCATCACGCATGGTGGTGTCGAAAACGATGATTCGGTTTTTGTCAGAGCGGGCGCTCATGGGATTAATCCTTCCTTCAACCAGGTGTTACGCATGTATTCGGCTAATCGCTTCCCCTGAACGCCGGAAAGTCCGGCATCGGTGCCACGTCGGGCGTTCAGGGGCACCTAAGTCGAAGGTCCCCATCAAGGCCGATGAGAAGGGTCAGCGAAAGCGCGCGCAGAACGGCGGGAACGCGGGGCCTGGGCCCTGCATCCTGCAAGTCAACGGCATCTGTTTTATATGCGTTCACTTTGCCATCCGCTGGTTGTTCGGAATCCAATTCTCCGATCAATTGGTTCTCTTATAACGAATATTTGGGGAGGTAAAAGAACAAAATGAAAATATCCAGCTTAACCGCCTGAAAAACAAATGGCTTGCGGGTCCTGGACCGCCCCGGCGGGACCCGGCAAAAAAGGCGGGGACCGGCGGGAGAAATGCAGAAAACTTATCCCTTCACCTTTTTTCTACGCTTAGTGAAAATTGAGGGAGAGTAAAATTGCTAAGGCAGCGATCACGCTGATGGATAAACCGATAACAAGGAAACCGTACGTCAGTTTCGCCGGACCGGTGGGGTCATCGTTGCTCTTCTCCGAAAATCTAGCAGTGACGTTGCAAAATATATTTGTTTTTGCCGCCATCAGTGCTTGTCGTCGAATCCCCAGGCGATCTTCTATCTGCGCTCCTTCGGTAACACGGCTCAATGTTTTTCGAAACACGTTCCGCCTTTCCGTTTCCCCACTGGAGTTCCATAAAGAGACTAGGTGTTGGTAAAGATTTTGGTGCCGTCTTTGGGGAACTCGTATTTTTTCACCATCTACTATTACTCCGGTTATCTCTTTCGGTTCATTGTTCGAGTAAAAACGGTGCTTATGGGACCGTAACCCACGACGGTGAATGATTAGTTTTGTTTTGTTACGAAACGCTTTCGAAATCTTACGGCCTGAGAAAACAACGTCATCAACATAGACAGTCATCGTCAGATCATGTTGCTGGGCCAGCTTATCCAGTTCATCAAACATCTTGGTATGAATGAAATATGAAATAAGGGTACTAAGAGGACTCCCTGTGGGCAAATGCCCATCCACCGTACAAATATTTGCTAGAATCGCGGCGACATCAGCCTTGCACAGCGCAATATTTACAAAAAAATCGTAAACGTGGCCTCGGGTCGTTGACGGAAAAAACTTTTCAATATCGAGACAAAAGCAATCGGTGGATCCTTTGTGCGATTGCGCATTTGATATGTATGATCGACCCTTGATTCCTGAATGGAGAAACTGTGGCACTGAAATTCGTTTCAGAAGATTAAATATTCGTTCGTGAGTTCGGCGAAGTTCTCCATATGGGGTCTCGGTTATACGAACCCCTCCTCCATTCTTTGGAATTTTTCGCTTATAGTATTTTAGATAAAGGTCACTCTCTCTTTTGAACCTACTGACATTGATATTCAGAAGACGTGAGAGGACGTGGGGTGCTGGAATTTTATAAAAGGGGCTCTTTTCAAGAGCATATGTTTTATGCACCTTTCCCCTCCAACTCATCATCTAAGCCTTCTGTTATCCACTCCATGATTCTCAAAATCTTTCTTTTATGATTTGACGCTGTTTTAGTTTTACCAGTCTCTTCATTCATCTTTTCTGAGAACAACAAAATGGAAGAGGGACTCAAATTGAAAATTTCTGAATATTTTTCAATCAATTGTATTGAAGGAGATTTGTGGCCCTTTTCTAATTCAGATAAATAAGAATTAGATATGTCGAGCTTGACTGCTAAGTCCTTTTGCCGAATTCGGTGAAATAAACGAATCTGTTTTAATGCGACATTCAACATCATCAAAAATCCCAGGTTTGAATAATAAGGGGCGTTATGGCTCGTTTCAGGCATTCAGCTTACTGATCAAGCGTAAGATCAGCACGAGAAGCTTCCACACGTAGGGATTGGCTAATATATGCCGCACCCTAAGCCATAACCGCCGTCGCCGGTTCTTGTACCGATCAGTCATGGCTTTCACTCCTTAATTGCCGATACTGGACTATCCAGCATCGCCTTGGCGGCAACTAAAGGAACCGGCAGTTCGGCGACGGGTTAACCCCTTACAATCCAGAGCTGACTGTCGGCCTTGACAGTCAGCTCGCAACGCAACCCACGCCCCTAACAGGGCGTATGCGCATGCGTAAGGTGGAGGTTTCCCTCCGCAGGGCACATTGTGCCCCCGTCATTACCAAGGTGTATCTGCCGTATAGACTGATCATGGCGAATATATACTCCTCCCTTTAAAGTAATGCAATAAAATTTCGCTATTTGCAAATTTTTTTCGCTTTCGATAGCATCTTATCAAGAAAAAAAAGCGGGGCTGCCCCCGCTTTTTCATTTAATCCCAAGCCCGGCGCCTGAGGGGCCATTAAGAACCGCCTAGTTCTTGGACTTGTCCACCAGCGCGTTTTCGGCGATCCACGGCATCATGGCGCGCAGCTTCTCGCCCACCTCCTCGATCTGGTGGTCGGCGGCGCGGCGGCGCATGGCCTTGAAGCTGGGCTGGCCGGCGGCGCATTCGCTCATCCACTGGCTGGTGAAGCGGCCCGACTGGATGTCGTCGAGGACCTCTTTCATGCGCACCTTGACGCTGGCATCGATGATCCGGGGGCCGGAAACGTAATCGCCGTATTCGGCGGTGTTGGAAACCGAATAGCGCATGTTGGCGATGCCGCCCTCGTAGATCAGGTCGACGATCAGCTTGACCTCGTGCACGCATTCGAAATAGGCCATTTCCGGCGCGTAGCCGGCCTCGATCAGGGTTTCATAGGCCGACTGGATCAGCGACGTCAGCCCGCCGCACAGCACCGATTGCTCGCCGAACAGGTCGGTCTCGCACTCCTCGCGAAAGGTGGTGCCGATGATCCCGGCCCGCCCGCCGCCGATGGCCGAGGCATAAGCGAGCCCGATATCGTGGGCGTTGCCGGTGGCGTCCTGGTGGACGGCCAGCAGCATCGGCACGCCGGCGCCGCGCTGGTATTCGGAGCGCACCGTATGGCCGGGGCCCTTGGGCGCGACCATGAAGATGTCGAGATCGTCGCGGGGCTCGATCAGGCGGAAGTGGATGGACAGCCCGTGCGCCACGGCCAGCGCCCCGCCTTTCTTCAGGTTATCGCGGAGATGGTCGTTATAGAGCGCCGCGTGGCCCTCGTCGGGGGTCAGGACCATGACCACGTCGGCCCACCCGGCGGCCTCGGCCGGGGATACGACCTTCAGCTTCTCGGCTTTCGCCTTCTTGATGGAAGCCGATCCCTGGCGCAGCGCCACGACCACGTCCTTGACGCCCGAGTCCCGCAGGTTCAGCGCATGGGCGTGGCCCTGGCTGCCGTAACCGACGACGGCGATCTTCTTTTTCTTGATCAGGCTGACGTCGGCGTCTCGATCATAATAAACCTGCATGATGGTCTTCTCCCGTTCAGGACTTTTATCTAAAGCGCCTCGGTGCCTCTTATTTGTATTACGGCACGTCGGCGGCTCTTATCAAAGCGCCTCGGTGCCTCGGGCGATGGCGACGACGCCGGTTCTCGAAACATCGACCAGCCCCAGGGGCTTCATCAGTTCGATAAAGGCATTCAACTTTCCGGTGTCGCCGACGATCTCGAACACAAACGACTCGTTCGTGCTGTCGAGGGCCCGGGCCCGAAAGATATCGGCGATTCTGAGCGATTCAACCCTTTTTTCGTCGCTCCCGGCCACCTTCACCAGCGCCAATTCGCGTTCCACAGATGGACCCTCGATGGTCAGGTCGCTGACGGTATGGATCGGCACCAGGCGGTTCAGCTGCGCCTTGATCTGCTCGATGATCATCGGCGTCCCGGACGTGACGATGGTGATCCGGGACAGGTTCTCCTCGTGGCTGACCTCGGCCACGGTCAGGCTTTCGATGTTGTAGCCGCGGCCGGAAAACAGGCCGATGACACGGGCCAGCACGCCCGGTTCATTGTCGACCAGG
This sequence comes from uncultured Thalassospiraceae bacterium, assembly GCA_964626025.1. Lineage (GTDB taxonomy): Bacteria > Pseudomonadota > Alphaproteobacteria > Rhodospirillales > Casp-alpha2 > Casp-alpha2. The sequence goes on along the minus strand of CAZVFL010000001.1, from coordinate 65,003 downwards.
ACGGCGATGGTATGCGAGTTTTCTATTTCTTCCTTTGGCGTCACGTGCTTCTTCCCAGGGTTAGACCAGGACCATGCCGTCTTCGGAGACCGGCTTTTCGGCCTTGTCTTCCGACCCCAGCAGCATTTCGTTGTGCGCCGAGCCGGCCGGGATCATGGGGAAGCAGTTTTCCAACTTGTCGACCTTGACATCGGCGATCACCGCCTTGTCGATGGCCAGCATTTCCTTGATCAGCCCGTCCACGTCGCCCGGCTTCTCGGCGCGCAAGCCCACGGCGCCGAAGCTCTCGGCCAACTTGACGAAGTCGGGCAGGCTCTCCATATAGCTTTCGGCGTAGCGCCCGCCGTGTAATAACTCCTGCCACTGGCGCACCATGCCCATGTATTCGTTGTTGATGATGAACACCTTCACCGGCAGGCGGTACTGGGCGATGGTCGACATCTCCTGGATGTTCATGATCACCGACGCCTCGCCGGCGATGTCGATGACCAGCGCGTCCGGGTGCGCCACCTGCACGCCCATGGCCGACGGCAGGCCGTAGCCCATGGTGCCGAGACCGCCCGAGGTCATCCACCGGTTCGGCTCCTCGAAGCCGTAGAGCTGTGCCGCCCACATCTGGTGTTGGCCGACCTCGGTGGTGATGTAGACGTCGTCGAGGTTCTTGGTCGCCTCGTAAAGCCGCTGGATGGCGTACTGGGGTTTGATGACGTCGCCTTTCTGCTCGAACTTCAGGCAGTCCTTGGCCCGCCACTCGTCGATCTGTTTCCACCAAGCCTTCAACGCCTTCTGGTCGGGCTTGGCCTGGTTCGATTTCCAGATCTTGATCATGTCTTCCAGCACGTGGGCGACGTCGCCGACGATGGGCACGTCCACATGCACGTTCTTGTTGATGGAAGACGGGTCGATGTCGATGTGGATTTTCTTGGACCCCGGTGAAAATTCGTCCAACTTGCCGGTGATGCGGTCGTCGAAGCGGGCGCCGACGCACACCATGACATCGCACTGGTTCATGGCCAGGTTGGCCTCATAGGTGCCGTGCATGCCGAGCATGCCCAGGAATTGCGGGTCGGAAGCCGGAAAGGCGCCTAAGCCCATCAGCGTCAGCGTGCAGGGATAACCCGTCAGGCGCACGAACTGGGTCAACAACTGCGACGCCGCCGGGCCCGAGTTGATGATGCCGCCGCCGCAATAGAAGACCGGCTTCTTGGCCCCCGCCATTAGCTTGACCGCCTCTTTGATGGCGGCGATGTCGCCCTTGACCTGGGGATTGTAACGCTTGTGCTTGACCTTGCCGGGCGGCGTATAGGTCCCGATGGCGTTGGCCACATCCTTGGGCAGGTCGATGACCACCGGGCCGGGCCGGCCGCTGCGGGCGACGTGGAAGGCCTCGTGGACGACGCGGGCGAGGTCGTTTACGTCCTTGACCAGGTAATTGTGCTTGGTGCACGGCCGCGTGATGCCGGTGGTGTCGGCTTCCTGGAAAGCGTCGTTGCCGATCAGGTGGGTCGGCACCTGGCCGGTGATGCAGACGATGGGGATGGAATCCATCAGCGCGTCGGTGAGCCCGGTCACCACGTTGGTGGCGCCGGGGCCGGAGGTCACCAATACCACGCCGACCTTGCCGGTGGAACGCGCATAGCCTTCGGCCGCGTGCACGGCGCCGGCCTCCTGGCGGACCAGAATATGGCGCAGCGCGTTTTGACTGAACATGGCGTCATAGATCGGCAACACGGCGCCGCCCGGATAGCCGAATATTTCGGTCACGCCCTGGTCCCCCAAGGCCTTCAACAGGATCTCGGAACCGTTCAATTGTTCTTTCGCCATCTGACTGGCCCTTTATTCTTGGTCACCGCCCCCCCGATTTTGTCCCTCGGGAGCGGTCAAATGTTCTCCGGAATTTTCCCTAAAATACTCCCCGGGGGCAGCAACCTAATGGCTCGCGCCCACGGGGTCAACCGGATATAAGAACAATTGGAAAGAATATTTCATAAAACCTTTCCGATTATTACTCAAAATGTAAAAAAAATGGCCTGGAAAGGCGATTTTTGACCTTCGTGTCCTCTCTGCAACGCATAGCCTGTTTGACACCCTAGAAAATAGGTGACAAAATCTCCCAAAATTGGGCTACCCAGTATACTTGATAATGGGCTTTTTTGAGGCTCTAGCGGCATGGCCAAGAAAGCGGCAACGACCGGCAGGAAAAGGGCGGCCCAGGCTAGAGGCGGGGCGGAACCCGCCTTCACGCCGGTCCGTAGCGTGCGCCTTTATGAAAGCATCATCGAACAGATCGCCGAACTGGTGCACTCGGGCCAACTGATCACCGGCGACCGCTTTCCGACCGAGCGCGCGTTGCAGGAAAAATGGCGGGTCAGCCGACCGGTGCTACGCGAAGCCTTCCGGGCGCTCGAGATGCAGGGCATCGTCGAATCCCGGCCCGGCGGCGGGCGTTACCTCAGGGCCGGGCGCATCCCTCATCCGGCGGAGCTTCGCGGGCTTCGCCTCGTCGATGATAAGGAGACGCTGCTTTATATCCTGGAGGCCCGCCAGACGGTCGAGGTCAAGGCCGCGGGGCTGGCCGCGGCCAATGCGTCACGCGCCCAGCTGGCGGCCATCGGGCGGCCGCTGCGGATGCTTGAAACCATGACGCCCGAGGCCTACCGCCGAGGCGACGTCAATCACGACTTCCACGCCGCCATTGCCCGCGCATCGGGGAACCCGGTGCTGGAACAGGTTATCGTGGACCTGCTGGGCCGGTTCCACGAAACCGAATTCAAGGATCTGCCGGCGTCCGACGACTGGACCGGCCTGCAAGCGGAACATCAACCGGTCTATGATGCCATCGCCGCCGGTGATTCGGGCGCTTCGGAAAACGCCATGGCGGCCCATTTCAAGGGCATCAGGAAATCCCTTGAGGGAAAGAGCCGATGAACGAAGAAACCGAGGCGCCGCCCGAAACCACGCCCAGCCCTTCCACGCTCGACCTTGACGCCGGTGATACGATCATCCGCCAGTGCCGGTGGGGGCCCATGATGTACAGCCGCTTCGACAACGTCATCGGCCGGGCGCTTTCGCTTTACGGCGAATTCGCCGAGGATGAAAACACCCTCATGGGCGGGCTGGTGGCGCCCGGCGATACCGTCATCGACGCCGGCGCCAACGTCGGCACGGTAACGCTTTTTCTCGCCCAGGCCGTCGGCGCCGAAGGCCGGGTCTATGCCTTCGAGCCGCAGTTGGAGATTTTCCATTATCTTTGCGGCAACGTGGCGCTGGGCGGCCACAAAAACATCATTGCCCTCAACGCCGCCCTCGGCGCCGCCGCCGGCTCGATTACCGCGCCGCCCGTGGATTACGGCCACAAGGGCAACTTCGGGGCCGTCAGCCTCAAGGACATGGGTGAAGGGGAAATCGACGTCAGGACCATTGACGGCCTGGCGCTTGCAGAGTGCCGGCTGATCAAGATCGACGTCGAAGGCATGGAGCCCGAGATCCTGAAAGGCGCCCGGGAAACGATCAACCGCCTGAAGCCCTTCGTTTATACGGAAAACAAGAAGAACGAGGGCTCACCCAAGGTCATCGAGTTTTTCCTGGAAAGGGACTATACCCTCTATTGGCACTTCGCCCGTTTCTTCCGGAAGGGTAATTTCAACAACGTGGATACCAACGTGTTCGAGGACTCGGGCGACATCAACATGCTGTGTGTGCCCCCGGGGGCGCCGATGACGATCGACCTGCCGTCGGTCACCGGTCCCGACGCCGACTGGCAGGTGGATTATCCCGACTGGCTGAAGGACCGCTAGCCGGGGCCCTCAACCCAGAAACCCGCGGACGAACGAAAACACCCCTTCTCGGTGTTCCGGCCCGTAAGACGCCTCGATAAGGTGGTCGGCGGCGACCTGGTTGCGAAGCCAGGTCATTTGCCGCTTGGTGAAATTGCGGGTCGCCTGCTTGGCGGCTTGGACGGCGTTCTCCAGCGTCAATTCACCGGCCAGATGGCGGGCCAGTTCCGGCACACCGAGCGCCTTCATGGCCGGCCGTTGGGGATCAAGCCCAAGCGCCACCAGCGCCTTCACCTCGCCGAGCGCGCCGTTTTCCATCATCCCGTCGAAGCGCGCGTCTGAGGCGGCGTAAAGATCGTCACGGCCGGGCATCAGAACGATGGTCCAGAACCGGGCGTCCAACGCCGGGGCCGGGCCTTGCTCTTCCTGCCAGTCGGCCAACGGCCGGCCGGTGGCGCGGACCACCGCCATCGCCCTCGTCAAGCGCTGGCGGTCGCCGGCCGGCAGCCTGGCGGCGGCGTCCGCGTCCAGCTTGGCCAGTTCGCCCCGAAACGCCTCGCCGCCGAGGCGCTCATAGTCAACGCGGGCCTTCTTGTTGACCTCGTCCGGGATGTCGGGAATATGGGCCAGGCCGCAGGTCAGGACTTTTAAGTACATCCCGGTACCGCCGGCCACCACCGGCAGCCGGCCTTCGCCCCAGGCGGCGTTGATCTCGGCCGCCGCCATGTCCAGCCAGCGCCCGGCCGAGCACGCCTCCGAGGCCGGCATGACTCCGAACAAGCGGTGCGGGGCCTGGGCTTCCTCGCCGCTGCCGGGCCTAGCCGTCAGGACCGAGAGCTCCCGGTACACCTGCATGCTGTCGGCGTTGATGACGGTGCCGTCGAATTCCCTTGCCAAGTCGAGCGCCAGCGCCGTTTTGCCGCTGGCCGTCGGTCCGGCGATGATGACAACGGGGTTTTTCTTGCTCATCCCCATATCGGCTGGACCGGCTCCTTCGATTGCCTGGCGGTCGAACTCACCGGATAAAAAAACGACGCCCGGGACTAAACAGCTAACTCTTGGCGATGCGGACGGCGACGAAGCGCAGGCCCCCCTGGCCTTCCAGGAGCAACAGCACGGATTTACGGCCGGCCTTTTTAGCCTCGGCCACCTTTTTCGCGATATCGGCGGGTTGGGCGACCTCTGTCTGGCTGATCTCGACGATGACGTCGCCGGGGCGAATGCCTTTTTCAGCCGCCGGGCCGTTTTCATCGACCTTGGTGACGACGACCCCCTTGGCGTCCTTGTCCAGGGAATACTTGTTCTTGACCTTGGCCGTCATCGGCGAAAGCCTGAGCCCGAGCTCGTCCACCGTGCTTTCCTTGCCCGCTTTGGGCCCGCCGGTCTTTGCCGCGACCTCCGTTCCGGAATCGTCAAGTTCTTCGATTATGGCTTCCAGTGTCACTTTCTTCGAGTTGCGCCAAACTTCAATCTCAACCGTCTTGCCGATTTCGGTCTCGGCGACGATGCGCGGCAGACGGCGCATTTCGGTAACCTTTTGATCGTTGAATTCAAGGATGACGTCGCCGGCTTTGATTTTCGCCTTTTCTGCGGGGCCGCCGGGAATGACGCTGGCAACGAGCGCGCCGGCGGCATCCTTGAGGCCGAGAGTCTCGGCGATTTCCTCAGTGACCGCCTGAATATGAACGCCAAGCCAGCCCCGGAGGACTTGGCCGTGCTTGATCAACTGCCTGATGACCGGTTTCGCCGTCGACGAGGGAATGGCGAAGCCGATGCCGACGCTGCCGCCCGACGGCGAAAAGATGGCGGTGTTGATGCCGATCAACTTCCCCTTCAAGTTGAACATGGGCCCGCCGGAATTTCCCCGGTTGATGGACGCATCGGTCTGGATGAAATCATCGTAGGGGCCGGCGTTGATGTCGCGGCCGCGGGCCGAGATGATGCCCGCGGTCACGGTACCGCCGAGCCCGAAGGGATTGCCGATGGCCATCACCCAGTCGCCGACCCTGGCGGAATCCGAATCGCCGAATTCCACTGCCGACAGTTTGACCGTCGGCTTGACCTTGAGCACCGCGAGATCGGTCTTGGTGTCGCGGCCGACCAGTTCGGCCTTGAGCCGCGTATCGTCATGGAGGATGACGGTGATTTCGTCCGCTTCCTGGATAACGTGGTTGTTGGTGACGATGTAACCCTTCGCGTCAACGATAAACCCGGAACCCAGCGCGGTCCCCCGGCGGGAACGCTGTTCGGGCTGATTGCGGTCGAAAAATTCCTTGAAGAAATCCTCGAACGGCGAACCGGGGGGAAGCTTGGGAAGCTCCATGCCGCGGCGGCCCTCGATCACCTGGGTGGTGGAGATATTGACCACCGACGGCAACAGCTTCTGGGCCAGGTCGGCGAAACTGTCCGGCGCCGTCTCGGCTTGGGCGGCGCTGGACCCCATGATCAGGGCAAAGGCCAACAGGACGGCCGAAAGCCAGCTATTGCGGCGGTTATCGCGCCGGATGGCGAAGGCGAAGTGCGTCATGGTGCTTTTTTTCCTTATGAATGCGGGCCGGCCAATGATGTTCGTTGCCAGCGATTTAATCCTATGGCGGCGCTATTTCAAGCGCGGCGGGGCATTGTGTGCCTTAATAATATGGTCGAATCATGGCCGCCCATGGGCAATTCTTGGGCAATCCCTGGGGCACGTTCAGGTTTTCAACCCCTGACCAGCCAAATAACGAACACCCCGGCCACCGCCGCCGCGATCCCGGCCGCCCGCATGTTGGCCGACGGCATCGTCATCACCTGGGCCATCATTTTCTTCATGCCGTCCGGGAACAGTGCATAGGCGATCCCTTCGATGGCGATGGCCAACGCCAGCGCGGTAATCAGAATGTCCACGTCCATGACGTCCCTTTCGGCACGGCCCCCAAGGCCGCCCCGTTCAGGCCCTTGGGGCGGTTATTTCTTGATCTTGTCGGTACCGAAGTAGCGGAAGAATTCCGAATCCGGAGTCAACACCATGGTCGTGCCCTCGCCCAAGGCTTCGCCATAGGCTTCCATGGACCGGTAAAAATCGAAGAACCCGGGATCACGGCCGAAGGCTTCGCCCAAGATTCGGTTGCGCTCGCCTTCGCCTTGCCCACGCAGGATTTCCGATTGGCGCTGGGCTTCGGCAAGGATGATGGTACGGTCCTTGTCGGCGATGGCCTGGATTTTCAGTTTCTGCTCCTCGCCCTCGGCGCGCAGTTTTGCCGCATGGGCCACACGGTCGGACCGCATCCGGTTGTAAACGGCCTGGGCCGTTTCTTCCGGCAGGTCGGTGCGGCCGATGCGCACGTCTATGACCTCGGTGCCGAATTCGGCCGCCTGGGACTTCATCTGATTGGAGATGATATCCATCACCCGGGCGCGTTTTTCGGTCAGCATGTCGCCCAGCAGGATTTTGCCGATCTCGGCGCGGATGGCGGCGTTAAGCCGGTTGCCGAAGATCTGGCGGAAATTGAGGTCGGTGACCGCCCGTTTGCGGAATTCCAGCGGATCGACGATCTTGTAGCGGGCGAACGCATCGACGTTGATGCGTTTCTGGTCGGCCAGGATCACTTCCTGCACCGGCGGGTCCAAATCGAGGATGCGCCGGTCATAGTATTCGACGTTCTGGACAAACGGCAGCTTGAATTGCAGGCCCGCCTCCGGGATCGTCCGGATCGGGTTGCCGAATTGCAGGATCAGGGCCTGTTGGGTCTGGTGCACGGTAAACAGCGCGCTGTAGGCGATAACGCCCAAGACAACGACGATCAGGCCGAAAAGGGCCAATACGGGTTTTTTCATTATTTGGCCCCTTTCTTTTGGCGTTTCTGCAGTTCCGGCAGCGGCAGGTAAGGCACGACCCCGATGCCGCCTTCACCTTTGTCGATGATGACCTTATCGGAGTCCTTGAAAACCTGTTGCATGCGTTCCAGGAACAGGCGGCGGGTGGTCACCTCCTTGGCGTCCTTGTAGGTCTCGTAGACGGAAAGGAAACGCTTGGCCTCGCCATCCGCCTCTTTCACGACCTTTTCCTTATAAGCGGTGGCCGCCTGGATTATGGTCTGGGCCTTACCCTTGGCCTTGGGCACGATGTCGTTCTTGTACGTCAGCGCCTCGTTGATGGAGCGTTCCTGGTCCTGGCGCGCGCGCTGCACGTCATGGAAGGCGTCGATGACCTCGGACGGCGGGTCGGCTTTCTGAAGCTGAATCTCGGCGATGGCGACGCCGGCGCCATAATCATCAAGAATCTTCTGCAGCAGGACCCGGCTTTGTTGCTGAACCTGCTGGCGCTTGCCGGTGGTGGCGTCTTCAAGCCCTGTCTGGCCGATGATTTCGCGCATGGCGCTTTCGGCGGCGATCTTCACCGTCGCCTCGGGGTCACGGATATTGAACAGGAAATCGGCGGCGTTCTTGATCCGCCACTGGACCACGAAATCGATGTCGACGATGTTCTGATCCCCGGTCAGCATCAGGCTTTCCTGCGGCACGTCGCGGCTGCCGGCGGTGCGGCTGCCTTCGCCGAGACCCCGGAAGCCGACGGTGATGGTGTTGGTGCGTTCCACGTTGGGTTTTAGCACCTCGCCGATGGGGCCCGGGAACCAGTAATTGAGGCCCGGCGCCGTCTGCTTGACGAACTTGCCGAACAGCAGTTCGACGCCCTGTTCGCCCGGCTGGATACGGTAAAAGCCGCTGCCCATCCATATTGCGACGACGGCCACAAGCAGAAGCACGATCCCCCGTATATTGCCGCCGCCCGTCGGTATGAACCGCCGGAACCTGTCCTGGCCGCGGCGCAGCATTTCCTCGATGTCCGGCGGGGTCGGGCCCGACGAGCCGCCGCCCCAGGGGCCTTGGCCGCCGCCGCCGTCACCACCGCCGCCCGAGGGGCTGCCACCTTGCGGTTTCCATGCCATGATTATCTGTCCCTTTTTTGGTTTCCGAAAGATTGAATGCTTGTAATTTCGATGTTGTGCGTTACTTCCTATAACGACCTTAAGATGTTGCCTGCCTTATAAGGCAGCTTTGGCGCCTTCGCAACGCAGACCATCGCAAAGGCTGACTTAATATCTGTCTGTTATACGGAGTTTTCAAGGATGGCCGGGGTTTCGGAACAACAAATTCTCGACGCTCTCAAAGAAGTGATTGATCCCGACGGCGGCAAGGACATCGTCTCGGCCGGTATGATCGCCGGTTTGCAGACCAAAGACGGGCACGTCGCCTTCGCCATCGAGGTCGACCCGGCCAAGGGCGCCGAGATGGAGCCGCTGCGCAAGCAAGCGGAAGAAGCCGTCCATGACCTTTCAGGCGTGATTTCGGCGACGGTGGTGTTGACCGCCGAAAGACAGGAAGGCCAGGGGGCGGCCCCGAATGCGCCCCCGCCGCCCCAAGGCGGCCCCGGAGGCGCGCCGGGATCCGCTGCGCCCCAGATTCTGCCGGGGGTTAAATCCATCGTTGCCATCGCCAGCGGCAAAGGCGGGGTCGGCAAATCCACCACCGCCGTCAACCTGGCGCTGGGGCTGGCCGCCGGCGGGCATAAGGTCGGGCTTCTGGATGCCGATATTTACGGCCCTTCGATGCCCCGGATGATGGGCATTTCCGGCCAACCCAGCTCATCGGACGGCACCACCCTCGACGCCATGGAAAACTACGGCATCAAGGTCATGTCCATGGGGTTCATGGTCGAAGAGGACACGCCGATGATCTGGCGCGGGCCGATGGTGCAGTCGGCGTTGGAGCAAATGATGCGCGACGTCAATTGGGGCGAGCTTGACATCATGGTGGTGGACATGCCGCCCGGCACCGGCGACATCCAGTTGACCCTGGCGCAAAAGGTACCGCTGTCGGGGGCGGTGATCATCTCCACGCCCCAGGATATCGCGCTCTTGGACGCCAGGAAGGGGCTCAACATGTTCCGCAAGGTGGACGTGCCGGTCTTGGGCCTGATCGAGAACATGAGCTACTTCACCTGCCCCCACTGTGGGGAACGCTCGGAAATTTTCAGTCACGGCGGCGCCAGAAAAGAGGCCGAGCGCCTGGGCATGAATTTCCTGGGCGAAATCCCGCTCCACATGTCGATCCGCGAGACGTCGGACAGCGGCAAGCCGATCGTCGTTTCCCAACCCGAGAGCGAGCACGCCAAGACCTATCGCGCCATTGCCGACAAGGTCTGGGAAAAGGTCGGCGAGGCCGACGCGGCCAAGGATTCCCAAGCCCCCAAAATCGTCGTCCAGTAAAGCCGCCAGCCATAACGGCGCGTCCCCTGGCCGCTCTCTGGGGTGCATGGGGGACCGTTTTCCCCTACCATGCGGCTCATGGTTGGGATAATCCCGAGAAATATAACCTGGGCCGCGCTCGCCGCCGCCATGATGGGTTTTATGGCGGGCCCGGCCCAAGCGGAAACCGTGAAGCCGCTGACGCCCGCGGAATGCGATAAGGTGCGCCAAGCGCTTGAGGACGGGCTTCCCTTCGGGCCCGGGTTCCGGCGGATGGAGATCGACTTCCCGAAAAACGACCGCGGCATCGAGGGCCAGGTCTGCCGGCTTCTGACGCTGGGCACCGGCGTCCACATGGAAGGGCCGAAAATCCGTTCGCTTAATTCCATGGGCGGGCTCGTCCGGGGGGCCTTGAGCAACCGGGGCTGGGCTGAAACACCCCAAACCGTCCGGTTTTCAGAAAAGTCCGCCCCTGGCCGCCAGGTCTTCGCGCTGATGAGGGGTGAAGCCGCTTGCGTCACCACCATCGTCATCGACGTGGTCAAGGGCATCGCGCCCAGGGTGGAAGCCTACAAAGACGGCAAGATCCGCCTCAGCCAGCTCAGGCCCCATCAGCGGGAATGGTGGGTGTCCATCGATTGCTTCGGCGTGCCGGCGGCGGAAGGGGTCCAGACCGAGGCTAAAGCCATGCCGGCGCCAGAGGCCATGCCCGCGCCAGAGGCCATGCCCCCGGCGCCCAAGAACTAGCCGGTTTTCTCATAGATGACGAAGCTGTAGGCGGGCGTGTCCGGGCCTTCGGCCACCCGGTCGTCGCGGGCGGTTTCCTGCCAATCCCCTTCGGCCAGTTCGGGAAAAAAGACGTCGCCGGCCGGCGCGTCATGGACTTCCGTCAGGTAGAGGCGGCTCGCCTCGGCTATCGCCTGGGCGTAAATCTCGGCGCCGCCGATGACGAAAACCTCCTCGCCGCCGTCGATTTCGGTTATCGCCCGGGCCTTTTCCAGCGCCGCCGCCAAATCATGGACGACGTCGGCGTCGGGGGCGGCGAAGCCCCGGTTGCGGGTGACGACAATATTGGCCCGGCCTGGAAGGGCGGCGCCGATGGATTGGTACGTCTTGCGTCCCATGATCACCGGGTGGCCCTGGGTTTTCTCCTTGAAATACCGGAGGTCCTCGGGAATGTGCCAGGGCATGCCGCCCGAAAGCCCGATGACGCGGTTTTCGGCCATGGCGACGATCATGGAAATGCGCATCGGCAAGGCGGGCCCGTTAGACGGCGATCGGCGCCGCGATATGGGGGTGGGGCTCGTAGCCTTCGAGGGTGAAGTCATCGAACGCGAAGCCGAAGATATCGTCAATGTCCGGGTTGAGTTTCATCCGGGGCAGTGCCAAGGGCTGGCGCTGCAATTGCAGGTCCGCCTGTTCCATGTGGTTGGCGTAAAGGTGCGCGTCGCCGAAGGTGTGGACGAAGTCGCCGGGCTCGAACCCGGTCACCTGCGCCACCATCCGGGTCAGCAGCGCATAGGACGCGATGTTGAACGGCACTCCCAAAAACACGTCGGCGCTGCGTTGGTAGAGCTGGCACGACAGCTTGCCCCGGGCGGCATAGAACTGAAATAAACAGTGGCACGGCGGCAGCGCCATCTTTTCCACCTCGGCGGCGTTCCAGGCGCTGACGATGTGGCGGCGCGAATTGGGCTCGCGTCGGATGCCCTCGATCAGCCCCGCGATCTGGTCTATGGCGCCGCCGTCCGGTGCCGGCCACGACCGCCACTGGTGGCCGTAAACGGGGCCCAATTCGCCGTCCTCATCGGCCCATTCGTCCCAGATGGTGACGCCGACGTCGTTCAGGGTCTTGACGTTGGTGCCGCCGGCCAGGAACCACAATAATTCGTGGATGATGGATTTCAGGTGCAGCTTCTTGGTGGTCAGCAGCGGGAAGCCTTCGGCAAGGTCGAACCGCATCTGATAGCCGAAAACACTTTGCGTGCCGGTGCCGGTGCGGTCGCCCTTGAGGACGCCGTCGTCGCGGATATGTCGGAGCAGGTCGAGATATTGCTTCATGAATGCGCTTGGGCCCCCGTAGTCAAGGAGGCCCCCATGGCCCCCATTCCCGGGAATCATCGATTTTACTCCCAAGGCGGCCCGGCGCAAAGCCCTGCGTCTCCGCCCGTTTCGCCCCCGTCCCTTGCAAAACCGCCCTCCGAATCACTATATTAGGGGTGCCGGTTTACCGGCTATGGCAATAAACGTTTGACGGAATAGGCGTTACGGACCCGGGGGCAGTACCCGGCGCCTCCACCAATTCCCTTTCCCTCCCAGTAAGCGGGAGGGAATTAGCGGGGGCGAAACAGGATCGACGTGCGTAGTAAAGGTCAGATTTTTGCCCGGCATGGCACCACCGTTATCGGGCTAAAAGCATTAGTTGCCAATGATAACTATGCTCCGGTTCGTCTCGCCGCTTAATGCGGTCGGATGATCCGATTTCTATAGTCCTCGGGATTTAGCATCCCGGGGCGGGGTTCGGGAGGCGCCTGGCAACAGAAGCCTCCCACTTTCTTTTTGCCGAGAGCGTCCCGATTGCCCCCATCAATCAACGGTTTTTTTCACTTTTCAGTGCTGGTTTAATCGGCGGTGACGGGTTAGAAAGAAAGCCATGATTGATGACCCTCTCCGCTATGACACGTGGATTGAGGATGCGCTTCGGAGCGTTATCCGGCAGGCCCTCGATTACGCGGCCGAACACGGCCTGCCGGGCGAACACCATTACTACATCACCTACCGCACCGATATCGACGGCGTTGAAATCCCGGGGTATCTGAAGGCCGAACACCCGGAAGAGATGACCATCGTCCTCCAGCATCAGTTCGAAGAGCTGATCGTCAACGAAGACGCCGTTTGGGTGACGCTCAGGTTCAACGGCAAGCCCGAGCGTCTCCGCATTCCCTTTGAAGCCATGGTCAGCTTCGCCGATCCCTCGGTGAACTTCGGCCTGCAATTGAAATTGGCGGGCGAACCGGAGAGCGAGTTCGAATTCGACCCCTCGGCGGCCCAGAACTTCGACCTGGAGGGCGTTGATTCGGACTACGATTCGGAGGAGGCATCCCAGGTCGGCAAAAGGACGGGCGAAGTCATCGCCCTTGACGCGTTCCGCAAGAAATAAGGCGGCCGGAGCCGGGCTCCCGAGGATGCCGGTTTTACCGGTGCCGCCCCTTCGGACTAAGGAACCATGAGCGACTACGTCCACCACGAAATATTCCCCATCGGCGAAGGGGACACGCCCTGGCGTAAATTGACCGGCGAGCATGTGGAGGCCGCCGATTTCGAGGGCAACACCGTATTGAAGGTAGACACCAAGGCGTTGACCATGTTGACGGCCGAGGCCTTCCGCGACATTTCCCACCTGCTTCGCCCCCAGCACCTGCAACAGCTGGCCCGTATCCTCGACGACCCGGAAGCGTCCGACAACGACCGCTTCGTGGCGCTGGATTTCCTGAAGAACGCCAACATCGCCGCCGGCGGCGTGCTCCCCATGTGCCAGGACACGGGCACCGCCATCATTATGGGCAAGAAGGGCGGCCAGGTGTGGACCAGCGGCGGCGACGAGGCGGCGCTGGCCGAAGGCGTGCTCAAGACCTTCACCGAAAGCAACCTGCGCTACAGCCAGGTGGCGCCCTTGGACCTGTTCAACGAGAAGAACACCGGCAACAACCTGCCGGCCCAGATCGAGATCTATGCCGACGAAGGCGACGCCTATAAGTTCCTGTTCATCGCCAAGGGCGGCGGTTCGGCCAACAAGACGTTTCTTTATCAGGAAACCAAGGCGCTGCTGAACCCGGAAAGCCTGACCCGGTTCATGGATGAAAAACTGCGCACGCTCGGCACGGCGGCCTGCCCGCCCTATCACTTGGTTGTGGTCATCGGCGGCACCTCGGCCGAGATGAACCTGAAGACGGTGAAGCTGGCCAGTTGCAAGTACCTGGACACGCTGCCCACCGAAGGAAACGAATACGGCCAGGCCTTCCGCGACCCGGAATGGGAAGAAAGGATCCACGAACTGACCCGGGACTTCGGCATTGGCGCGCAGTTCGGCGGCAAGTACTTCTGCCACGACGTGCGGGTCATCCGGCTGCCGCGCCATGGCGCTTCTTGCCCCGTCGGCATCGGGGTTTCGTGCGGCGCCGACCGGCAGGCGCTCGGCAAGATCACCGCCGACGGCGTCTTCCTGGAACAGCTTGAAGCGGACCCGTCGAAATACATGCCCGACGTTACCGGCGAACACCTGGGCGGCGACGTGGTCGAGATAGACCTGGGCCAACCGATGGCGGACGTGCTGGCGGCGCTTTCCAAGCACCCGGTGAAAACGCGGCTCTCGCTTAAGGGCCCGATCATCGTCGCCCGCGACATCGCCCACGCCAAGCTGAAGGAACGGCTCGACGCCGGCGAAGGCCTGCCGCAATATTTCAAGGACTTGGGCGTCTATTACGCCGGCCCGGCGAAAACGCCCAAGGGCATGGCGTCCGGCTCCTTCGGGCCGACCACGGCGGGGCGCATGGATTCCTACGTCGATCAGTTCCAGGCCGCCGGCGGGTCGATGATCATGCTGGCCAAGGGCAACCGCTCCAAGGTGGTGACCGACGCGTGCAAGAAGCACGGCGGCTTTTACCTCGGCTCCATCGGCGGCCCGGCGGCCAGGCTGGCCCAGGACTGCATCAAGAAGGTGGAACCGGTGGAATACGAGGACCTGGGCATGGAAGCGATCTGGAAGATCGAGGTCGAGGACTTCCCCGCCTTCATCGTCATCGACGACAAGGGCAACGACTTCTTCGCCGAGTTCGAATACCAGCCCATCCACGACGGCTGAGGGGCGCCCGGGACGATAAGGACGATAAGGGCGATAAGGACGATGGCGTCTCCTCCCCTCCTCTTCGACGGGCCCGATGACGCGCCGCTGACGGTGGCACTGGCCCACGGCGCCGGGGCGCCCATGGAAAGCCCGTTCATGACGGCGTTTGCCGAAGGGCTGGCGGCGGAAGGTTACCGGGCGGCGCGGTTCGAATTTCCCTACATGACCGAGCGCCGCAAGACCGGCGTCAAAAAGCCCCCCGACCGGGCAACCGTTTTGATGGATACCTGGCGGGCGGTGATCGGGGAACTGGGCGGCGACGGGCTGGTCATCGGGGGAAAATCAATGGGCGGACGCATCGCCACCATGATCGCCGCCGACATGGAGGACGCCGGCACCGGCATCCGGGGCGTGGTGGCGCTGGGCTATCCGTTCCACGGGCCGGGCAAGCCCATGAACCCGGACCGGCTGGCGCATCTGGAAAACCTCAAGACCCCATCGCTTTTCTGCCAGGGCACCCGCGATACCCTCGGCAGCCGGGATGACGTGGAAACCTACGCCCTTTCTGAGGCTATCGCCTTTCATTGGCTGGACGACGGCGATCATGGTTTCAAGCCGCGCAAGGCCTCGGGCCTGACCGAGGAAGGCAACTGGGATTCAGCGATTTCGGCCATCGCCCGGTTCTTAGGCGGGCTCTGATGTTCCCCCTCGACCTCTTCATCGACCCGGCGCTGTTGGGTGGTTTCATTGTCGCCGCCGTCGCCATCATCGTGTCGCCCGGCCCCGACACCATCGTCATCCTGCGTCATTCGCTGGCCGGCGGCCGGGGCATCGGGCTGGCCGCGGTATCGGGGGTGCAGTTGGGGCTGGTCGTCCACACAGGCCTGGCGGTCGCCGGCATCTCGATCCTGATCGCTTCATCAGCGGCCCTGTTCCAGGCCCTGACCGTCCTCGGCGCCGGTTATTTGGCCTGGTTGGGCGTGCAAAGCTTTCTGGGTGAAGGCGGGCTCGAGGTGAAGACCGGCACCCCGCCCGCCGGACCCGGGCGCGCGTTCAGGGAGGCGGCGCTGTGCAACATCCTCAACCCCAAGGTCATTTTTTGGTTCCTGGCGCTGCTGCCGAACTTCGTCAACCCGGAAAAAGGCAACGTCACCACCCAACTGCTCGCCTTGTCGTTGCTGTTGATCGCCATCAACGTCCTTTGGCAGGCGCCGATGGCGCTGGCGGCGGACGGCGTTCGCCGGTGGCTGGGCCGGCCCGGAACCATCCGCACCGTAAACCGGTTTTCAGGCGTCATTCTTCTCGGCATGGCCGGGCTGATGCTGGCCCAGCACTTGTTCTAGGACCGCTCGCCATGACACAGATCAGCAAGCGCTCGGTTCTGATCGCCGGGCATGCGACAAGCGTATCGCTCGAAGACGCCTTCTGGCGGGCCTTGAAGGGCATCGCCCGGGGGCGCGGCCTATCGGTAAACGCGCTGATCACCGAGATCGACCGGAACCGCCCCGGCGGCCAACCCGGAAACCTGTCCAGCGCGATTAGGGTCTACGTATTGGAAAGCCGGGCCCGACCCACCGGGTGAACGCGCCTATCGCCGCTTGAATAGTTCCTTCAACAGGTCCTCGGGCGTTATTTTCTGCTGGGGTTGGGGCTGTTGCTGGGGCTGGGGTTCCGCCGGCGGTGGCTGTCTCTGCCCGCCCAGGATTCCCTGCAATATGGCGCCGACGCCCTTGGGCGCCTTCTTCAGCAGCTTGTCGACGCCGGGGATCGGCAGGCCGCCGCCGGTGATCTTGGAGGTATCCAGGTTAATGGTCGGCGCATCCAGGCGGCCCTTCACCGTGAACGGCACTCTCTGGGTAATGTTACGCTTAGTCTTGGCGGCCAGAAACGCCGTCAGCAGGTTCTGCGACAACTGTATGTGGCCCTTGACGTCGATCAGCCACCGGGGAAGGTCAATGGCCCCGGCGGCGGCGCCGTTGCCGACGCTGGCCGTCACCTTCATGTCCTGGGAGCGCGCAATGCCGCCGGTGATATCGAAGCTGCCGGAGATATCCACGAGGCCGCTGCCCTTGCCCCTGCCGCCGCCCAAGATGCCGCCGAACTGATTGAGCGCCGCAATCAGGCCGAGGGCGCCCGCCATGGCGGTTCCGGTCTTGCCCTGCTTGACGTCGGCGCCCTTGATACGGAGCGACCCGGACCCGTTGAGGCCGCTGATCATGCCGGCAATGCTCTTGCCGGATGTTTGCAGCCTGGCCTTCATGCTCAATCGGCCCGAAGCGGCGGAACTGCCGGTGAACGCCTGCATGGCCTGGCCGATGTTCATGTTTTCAAGGGCGAAAGCGGTTTCTATGCGCGGGCGGGCGGTGGCCGTGACCGACCCGGTGGCGTGCAGCGCGCCGCCGAACAGGACGCCCGTTAGCTTGTCGGCGGTGACGCGCCCGTTCACCATCTTCACGGCCAGATCGGCGTTGGCCAGTTTGTATTTTTCGAACTGTACCAGGGGCGACTTGAAGGTGATGTCGCCGTCAACGGCAGCGAGTCCCGACAGGTCTATGGGATCGGTGGGCCAGCGGCCCTTCGCGGCAAGCTTCAGTAACGGACCCGGGCCCGGGCGGGGCGCGGACGGCGGGCCAGGCCAGGCAGCCGGAAGAATTTTGGCGTCACCCCATAACGAAGCCGATTTCCGGGCCGGCAAGAACGGATCAATGACGATGGCGCCCGACGTCAAATCCGCCTTGATGTTCGGGCGGGGGCCGTCAAGCCTCATCACCACGTTGCCCTTGACCTGGGTAGCGCCGATTTTCGCATCGATGCCGGAAACCGTTATCGCCTTGGGCCCGACCTTGAGCCGGGCCTGGAGGTCAAGGGCGCCGACCTTGCCCGACGGCCTGTAGCCGGCCCCAAGGGCCCTCAATAAACGCGCGAAATCGGGAAAGGAGGCCTTGAGGCCGAGGTCCGCCCTATCACCGACGGGAAGTATGACGGGAAGCATGCTGACCGGACCCGAGACAGTGACGTTGCCGCCGGCGGCCTGCAGGTTCAGCGTTAGGTCGGGCTTGAGCAGGTTACCGTCGAGCGAGCCGGTGACGTTGACGGCGCCCAATTGCTTCGCCGCGCCCGGGGTGTCGATTCCGGCCAGCTTCAAGAGACCGCTGGCATCGGCGGCCGCCAGTTTAAACTTGAGCCCCTTGACCGAGGGAACGGCGCTCAGCCCGTCAATCCGGCCATCGAGGCTGACCGTGGCCCCGGCGCCTTCCACCCTGACCTTGAACTTGGGCGACAACAATTTGCCGTCGATCCGTCCGTTGACGGCGACGGGTCCCAGCCCCTTGGGCGCCAGTGCCGGGTCCTGGCCCAGGAACCTGAGAAACCCGGGCACATCGTCGACCTGGACATTGAAGGCCAGCGCCTCGGCCTCGGGGATTCCGTCAAACCCTTTAAGGACGCCGCTGACCGTAGCCCGAGCGCCTGCCATCCGGGCGATGCCCAGGCGCCGGATTTCGAGCCTGCCGTTGTAAAGGGTCCCGTCCACGGTGACGTCCTTGATCCGGGCCCCCTGGAAAATCAGCGTCCCGATCCGGGTCTTGAGATTGGCGTCCAGCCCGGTCAGCACCTTGAGCGCGGAAAAGGGGGTTTCGTCTTTTTGGGTTTTCCCGTCCCCGGCAAGCGCCCCGGCCTTGCCGCCTTTCTTCTTCGGGGCCGTTTTTTCCAGTGGCTTCGGCAGATAGGCGTCGAGATTAAGCCGGTCGATGGTGAAATCGACGCCAAAGGAGGGCCGCTTGGTCAAGGCCACCGCCATGCCCCCGGTTAGCCTGGAAGAGTCGAACTGAAGGTCCAGCCCGGTCAACTGAATTTGTTCCGGCAGCGCCACCACGCGGGCCGCCAGCGTCAATTTACGCAAGCGGTCTGGCTGGATGCCGTCCATATCGTGGCCCAGCCAGCTCAAGACCCCGCGAAGGTCGTTGACCGTGCTTTCCAGTTCGCCTTCGAACCGGGGGACGCCCCCGGACGAGGTAACGAAACCGAAGAGCGCCAGGTTCGAGCCCCCGGGAAACTGTGCTGAAAGTTGGGAGATGGTCGCCTCTCCGTTGGCCAGTTCGACGTTGACTACGGCGTTCTGGATGACGCCGCCCTTAAAGGTGATGGCCTCGGCGTTGAAGGCAAGCGATCCGTTAATGTTCTTGGGCAGCGAAAACGGCTGCGGCACCGCCGCACCGGCCCCGCCCGAAGCCCGGGCCTTTGAATCCCGGGCGCCCTCATTTTGCTCAGGCGCCACTTGGCCCCTGACCGGAGGCAGCGCCAGCCAGGTGTCCAGGTCGATCCGCTTGGCCGTCAGGTTGGCGGCGACGGCCAGGGTCTTTCCGGTTTCAACGGTGATGGCGCCCGTGACCTGGGTATTTCCGATGCTGATATTAAGCCCCGTCAGCCCACCGCCCTTGGCGGTGGCGGCGACGGCGCCCTCGAAGCTGAAGGCCTGGCCGAACAATCCCGGCAGGGCCCGGCCGGGTTCGACCGCCTGGATAAACCAGGCCAGGGATTCGCCCTTGCCTTTAATCTTTCCTTTGATCTTCGGCGTGTCCTCCATGCCGACCACGGTCCCGGACAATTGCATATTCAACCCGGCCGGCTGGACGCCGAACTTGAGGTTGAACGGCACCGTGCGGCCGTGGATGATCTCGCCGACGTTGATGCCGTAGGTCAACGGAAGCCCACGGACCCTGAACCCCCCTGTGCTTTCAAACGGGCCGTTGAGAGACGCGGCGGTGATATTGGCGTTGATCTTTTCGATCCGCTCGAACGTGCCGCCTTTGGCGTCACGGTAAACTAGGGTTCCGTTTTCGATGGTGAAGTTGTCGAGCGCGACCTCTGGCCCGACGACCGTTCCCTGCCGGCGGCCGATGATCCCCCGTTCGCCCTCAGGCGCCTCGGCGGCAGCGCCTTCGAGCGCCTCGAAAGTCCAGTTGTTGCGTCCGTCCGCCAGCACCTCCAGTTCGATCACCGGGTCCACCAGCTTGATCCGCTCGACCTCGATCCGGCCGGTCAACAGCGGCGCCATGGCAATCCGGACCTCAAGGTGCTTCAGCGTCACCATGTTTTTGGCGGTGGCGCCCTCGGCGTTGGCCAGCAAAACCCCGCTGGCGATCAGGGCCGGCGCCGGCAGGATAGTGATCTTGATGTCGCCGTTGATGGTGAGGGCGCGGCCGGTGGCGTTTTTGGCCTGCGCCTGGATATCGCCCTTGTACTGGTTCCAGTCAACCAGGCCGGGGCCGATCAACACGCCTGCGACCAGCAGCACCAATAATACGCCGACGGTCCACAATAATTTTTTCAAGGTATCAACTCCCGGATCCGCGACCGGATAGAAGGTTTTGGATTGTTAACGAGTGTAATATCAGTTTGCGATCAGGGCAAACCGGGGGAAAGACCTCAGCTCTCAACCAGGATGGCCCGAAAATCGTTGACGTTGGTCAAGGTCGGCCCGGTCATGATCAGATCGCCAAGTGCCTCGAAGAAAGCGTAGGCGTCGTTGTTTTCAAGGAAATCTTGCGCCGCCAGTCCCTCGGCCCTGGCGCGGGCCAGGGTATCGGGCCCGATGACTGCGCCGGCGTTGTCTTCCGAGCCGTCGATGCCGTCGGTGTCGCAGGCGATGGCGTAAACACCTTCCCGGCCGTCCAGCGCCAAGGCCAGGGCCAGCAGGTATTCCGTGTTCGGCCCGCCCCGGCCCTTGCCCTTCAACGTCACCGTGACCTCACCGCCCGACAGCAACACCGCCGGCGGCTCGGCGGCGGTCCCGGCCAACGCCGCCTGGTCCCCCGCCACATGGCGCGCCTCTCCCTCGATGGCGTCGCCGAGAATCACCGGGTTCAAGCCCAGCTCTTTCGCCTTTGCCGCCGCCGCTTCCAGGCTTCCTTGCGGGCGGGCGACGATGCGCGCCCGGGTGTTATCGAAGACGGCATCGCCCGGTTTCGGCGTTTCGGCGGCTTCGCTTTTAAGATAGGCCGCTATATGGGGCTTGAGTCCGATTGCAAATTTTTCGATGACGGCGAGCGCATCCCAGCGGGTGGTGGCGTCGGCAACGGTGGGGCCCGACGCAATGACCGCCGGGTCGTCGCCGGGAACGTCCGAGATCAGCAGGCTCGCGACCTTGGCGGGGGCGGCGGCGGCGGCCAGCCGACCCCCTTTGATGGCACTGAGATGCTTGCGCACGCAGTTCATGTCGCCGATGGTCGCGCCGGAACGGAGAAGCGCTTCGTTTAGCTCTTGTTTGTCCGCGAGGGTCAGGCCGTCCGCCGGCAGCGACAACAGCGCCGAACCGCCGCCCGAGATCAAGCACAACATCAGGTCATCGGCGCCCAGGCCCTTGGCGAGTTTCAGAATCCGTCCGGCTACCTCAAGCCCCTTGGCGTCCGGCACCGGGTGGGCGGCCTCGACGATTTCGATGTGTTCAGAGGGAACCGCGCATCCGTACCTGGTGACCACCAGCCCGGACAAGTCCCCCTGCCAGTGGTCCTCCACCGCACGCGCCATCGCCGCCGAGGCCTTGCCGGCGCCGATGACGACGGTCTTGCCCTTTCCTGCCCCGGGGATCAATTCGGGAAGATGCGGCGGTACGCAAACGGCGGGATCGGCGGCGGCGACGGCGGCGTCGAAAAGCTGCCTTAGCGCCTCGGCGGGGTTGTCCACTCTCACGGGCCTATCCAGTTTCTTTGGGCCGTCAAATTCGGACGATTTTACCGGGGTTCATGATGTTTTGGGGGTCCAGCGCCATTTTCACCGCCCGCATGGCGCTGACCGCTTCGCCGTGTTCGGCGGTCAGGAAATCGATCTTGCCGTAGCCGACGCCGTGCTCGCCGGTGCACGTCCCGTCCATGGCCAGCGCCCGCATCACCAGGCGCTCGTTGAAGGCATTGCATTGGGCCATCTGGTCCTCGTCCGACGGGTCCAAGATCAATATGACGTGGAAATTGCCGTCCCCCACGTGGCCCACGATCGGCGCCAGAAGGCCCGTTTCATCGATGTCCTTGCGGGTTTCCAGGATACATTCGGCGAGGCGCGAGATCGGCACGCAGACGTCGGTGGCCATGGCCTTGGCGCCGGGCCGGAGCGCCAGGCAGGCGTAGAGGGAATCGTGCCGCGCCTGCCACAGCCGGTTGCGGTCTTCGGCCTTTGTCGCCCACTGGAAATCGCCGCCGCCGAAATCATGGGCGATGGCCTCGACGGTCTCCACCTGCTCAACGACGCCCTTTTCCGAACCATGGAATTCGAAGAACAACGTCGGCTCGGTGGCGTAATCCAGGTTCGAGTACTTGTTGATGGCATCCATCTGGACCTCGTCCAGAAGCTCGATGCGGGCGACGGGAATGCCTATTTGGATGGTCTGGATCGCGGTGTTGATCGCCGATTCCAGGTCGGGAAACGGACACACGGCGGCGGATATGGATTCCGGGATTCCATAGAGCCTGAGCGTCACCTCGGTAATCACGCCGAGCGTCCCTTCCGAGCCGATGAACAGCCGGGTCAGATCGTATCCGGCCGAAGACTTCCTGGCCCGCCTGGCGGTGCGGATGATGCGGCCGTCTGCCATGACCACGGTCAAGGCCATGACGTTTTCGCGCATGGTGCCGTAGCGCACCGCGTTGGTGCCCGACGCCCGGGTCGCCGCCATGCCGCCGAGGCTGGCGTCGGCGCCGGGGTCGATGGGAAAGAAAAGCCCGGTATCGCGGAGGTATTCGTTTAGCTGCTTGCGGGTGACCCCGGCCTGGACGGTCACGTCCATGTCGTCTGCGTTGACTTCGACGACCTCGTTCATGCGCATGAGGTCTATTGAGACGCCGCCCTCAAGCGCCGCCACGTGCCCTTCCAGCGAGGTGCCCGTGCCGTAGGGGATGACCGGGACCTGGCGGTCGGCGCAGAGCTTGACGATCTGGCTGATTTCCTCGGTGGTTTCGGCGTAGACCACGGCGTCGGGAGGATAGGGCGTGTGAAAGGATTCGTCCCGGCCGTGCTGGTCCAGGACCGATTGGGCCGTGGACAGCCTGTCGCCGACGATGGCGCCGAGCGCCTCGATCAGGTCATCGTTAACGCGGGCCGACTTTGCGGTCATGGGTCTCCCCTGGAAGTGTTTGTTATTCTTTATAAAAGTAACCCTCCCTCGGCCCACCTTCAAGGGGCCAGGGGGCGGGTCAGTTATCCAGGACTTTCGGCCAGTTGTTCTCGCCCTTGGCGATGTTGCCGGGGACATCCTTGGCCCATTGGTCCCGCACCCCAATGCTGTAATTGAGGTAAAGCTTCCCTTTGTGGACCGTCCAGGCCTCGGGGTCGATGGGGGCCGTGTACCCCTGGCTGACGGCCCAGGCGCAGTAGCCGCCGAACCGGGGCGCGTATTTCTCGGGATCGCCGGCGAAGGCGTCCCGGTTGGCGGCGTTCTTGAACCGCCACTTGGCCCCCTTCCACGTATGGGTGAACCGGGAGGATCCTTCGACGGCCTTCCCCTCGGTGAAATAGGCCACCGGGTCCGTGCCCTCGATGGCGACGGTGCCGATAAAGGACGAATTGATTTCCACCTTGGCCTGCGTCACCGATGGCGCCGCCAGCAAGAGGCCGGCCGCCAGCATCAGCGGGCCGAAGACCCTGGTAAACAGTCGTTGCGACATGGGCGTGCCCTTTCGATCGGTGATTTCGTTGTCTTCAATATTAGGGGTGTTGACCGTGCCGCTTCAATTCAAACAGACTCTTCCGTCGGCCCCGGGTCACAGCGTTCGGCCCTTGACCTTGGCGCGGAGCTCCTCGATGCGTGCCTTCATGCCGGCCATATTAGGATGAATTTCCAGGGTTTTCTCCCACACCTTCACCGCCGCTGTCTGGTTGCCGATAGCGTCGTAGATCAGCCCCATGCCCGACAGCGCCCCGAAATGGCGCGGCTCCAGCGCCAGGGTCCGTCCGATGTCGGCGACCGAAGCATCGAAGTTGCCCATCAGGTAATGCACCGTGGCGCGTTTGTTCCAGGCCTCGGCGAAATCGGGCGCGGCCCGCACCATCCGGTCGAAGTGCGAGAGCGCACGCCGGTAGGCGCCTTCGTTGATGGCGGCGATGCCGAGCGCCATGGCGCGGTCGACTTGGTCCGTCCCCCGGTGGAGCCAGATCGTCCAGATCGCCGCTTCCATGGCGGCGGCCTCGGCGGCGCTGGAAGTCGTCTTCAAGCGCTCGAAAAGACTGTCCAGCTCGGGACTCGTCTGGTCCGCCTGGGCGTCCATCGGCGACGCCAGCAAGAGGCCGGCCGCCAGAAGGCCGGCCAGGAGAGTGAAAAGGCCCCGTTTCATCATCTCATCCTCCCCTCAGGCAATCCCCGGCGGCTTCGGCCCGCCGGTGGCCCAGTCCAGCAATTCCACCGTGTGCACTACCGGCGGCGTTGGCCCGCCCCAGTCTGCGCCGGCGATCTGCATCAGGCAGCCGATGTTGCCGGTGGCGATGATTTGGCCATCGGTTTTTTTCAGGTTTTCGACCTTGCGCTCCAAAAGCCTTCCGGCGATTTCCGGCTGCAACATGTTGTAGGTGCCCGCCGACCCGCAGCAGAGATGGCCTTCGGCCGACTCCCGCACTTCGAACCCAGCGTCCGTCAGTAATTGTTTCGGCTGCTCCTTGATCTGCTGGCCATGCTGCATGGAACACGCCGAATGATAGGTCACCACCGGGCGGCCGTCCTGTTTCACCCCCGAAAGGCCCAGTTCGGCCATGATCTCGGTTATGTCCCGGGTCTTGGCGGCGATGGCTTCGGCGCGGGCCGCCCATTCGAGGTCGTCCCTGAGCATCCAGCCGTAATCCTTGACCGTGGTGCCACAGCCCGACGCATTGACGACGATGGCGTCCAGTTCGCCACCATCGTTCCCGGCCGCCTTCTCCCAGGCATGGATGTTGGCCTGCGCCTGGGCCCGGGCCCGGGTTTCCTGGCCCATATGATGCACCAGCGCCCCGCAGCACCCGGCGCCGTCGGCGACCACCACCTCACAGCCGTGGCGGGTCAAGAGCCTGATGGTCGCCTCGTTGATTTCGGGCCTCAGCACCTGTTGGGCACAGCCGGTCATCAGCGCAACGCGTTTCAACCGTTTGCCCTCGGCCTTGAAGACCTGGGGCCGGTCCATGGCCGACGCCTTGGGGATGCGGCCGGGCGCTAGGCCCAGAATCCCCTTCAGCCGTCCCGGCATCAGCGCCTTGAACGGGCGGGCGATCACGGCGCCGATCAGCGACCAGCGGAACAGGCCCGGGCTTGGCAATACTATCCCCAGAAGGCCCCGCAGCATCCTTTCGGGAAGGGGCCGGGCAAAGGTCTTTTCGATGCGGACGCGGGCCCGGTCCACCAGGTGCATGTAGTCCACCGACGCCGGACAGGTGGTCATGCAACTGAGGCAGCTAAGGCAACGGTCGATGTGAAGGACGACCTTGGCGGTCGGGGTCTTCCCCGATTCCAGCATGTTCTTGATCATGTAGATGCGCCCGCGGGGGCCGTCCAGCTCGTCGCCCAGCAGCACATAGGTCGGGCACGTCGCCGTGCAGAAACCGCAATGCACGCAACTTCTCAGGATCGTATTGGCGGCCTCGATCTCGGGGTCGGCCAGTTGGGCGAGGGTGAAATCGGTCTGCATGAGCGTCACACCCCCTCGTACATGCGGCCGGGATTGAGGATGCCGTGAGGGTCGAACCCTTCCTTGACCCGCGCCGTGAGCTCGGCAAGGGCGCCTGATTGCGGCTCGAACACCGGCACCCGCCCCCTGACCTCGGCTGAGGCGCGGACCAACGTCGCGTGGCCGCCGGTCTCGGCCAGCGCGCGCCTGACCAGGTCATGGCTGGCGTCGGGGCGGGCGGCATGGGCCAGCCAGATCAACCCGCCGCCCCAGTCGTAAAGGGCTTGGGCATCCAACTCCTGGGCAAGCCCGGCGACCACGCCGGCGCCTTCTCTGGGCGGCACCGAAAGCCGCCACACCTGTTGGTCCCCGTCCTGGCCAACATCCAGTAACCGGACGTCGCGGATTTCCCGCCACAGGGTGGCCGAGTTCTCGGAATGGAGCTCTTCCATTTCGCCGAAATTCTTCAGCAACGCGCGCAAGGCCTTGCAACGGTGCTCGACAGAAGGCCCCGGCCCCTCGACGCGGACCGCCGTCACCGACATCCCGGCGCCGGAAACATATTCGACACCCGATCGTTTTGCCGCGGCTTCCGGCAGGTGGGCGGCGGCGGAAACCTCGTGGGCGCTTCCCAAGGCCCGGGCGAGCGCCTTGATGGCATCGGCATCGCCGAGGCCCAAAACCAGCACCGTCCGGGTCTTTTCCGGCGCCGGCAGGACCTTGAACGTAATGTTGATCATCACCGCCAGGGTGCCGAAGGAACCGGCGATCAGCTTCGAAAGGTCGAAGCCGGTGACGTTTTTGACCACGGTGCCGCCCGACTTGAAGACCTCGCCCCGGCCGCTAACGGCGTTGAAGCCGAGGAAGTGGTCACGCGCCGCGCCGGCCTGGATGCGCCGGGGCCCGGCCAGGTTGCACGCGATGACACCGCCGATGGTTCCCGTTTCGGGGCGGGCGCCCATCAACCCGCCCAGGTCGGCGGGCTCGAACGCCATCTGCTGGTTGTTTTGGCGCAGCGCCGCCTCGATCTCGGCGATCGGGGTCGCCGCCAACGTGGTCATGAAGAGCTCGCTCGGCTCATAGGCGTCGATCCCCGAAAGCCCCGAGAGATCCAGTGAATGGGGCGTTTCGATGGCGCGGCCGAAGCCTTCCTTGGAGCCCTGGCCGAGAACCCGGAGCGGCGCCTTTTCGGCCGCCGCCCATTTGACGGCGTCGAGCACGTGCTCGGCGTTTTCCGGTTTCAGGGTTTCGGTCATTTGACCCTAGAACCGGGGGATGTCCGGGAACGGAAGCTTGCCGTGGTGCACGTACATGCGCCCCAATTCGGCGCAACGGTGGAGCGTCGGGTAGACCTTGCCCGGATTAAGCAAATGCTCCGGATCGAAGGCGCATTTGACCCGTTGCTGGTGGTTCATGTCGTCTTCGGTGAACATTTCCCCCATCAGGTCGCGCTTTTCGACGCCGACCCCGTGTTCGCCGGTGAGCACGCCGCCGACCTCGACGCAGAGCCTGAGGATGTCGGCGCCGAAGTCCGCCGCACGGTCCCATTCCCCCGGCTGGTTGGCGTCGAACAGGATCAGCGGGTGCAGGTTGCCGTCCCCGGCATGGAACACGTTGGCGACGCGAAGGCCGTATTGCTGCGACAGTTCCTCGATGCGTTTGAGGACATCAGCCAACCGGTTGCGGGGGATGGTGCCGTCCATGCACAGATAATCCGGCGAAATGCGCCCGACGGCGGGAAAGGCGTTCTTGCGGCCCGACCAGAAGACCTGGCGTTCTTCTTCGGACTGGCTGACGCGGAGATGCATGGCGCCGGTCTGGCGCGCGATTTCGTCGACCCGTTCGATCAGATGGTCGACCTCGACCTCGGGCCCGTCCAGCTCGACGATCAACAGCGCCTGCACGTCCAGCGGATAGCCGGCATGGACGAAGTCCTCGGTGGCGTGGATGGCGGGCTTGTCCATCATTTCCATGCCGCCGGGGATGATGCCGGCGCCGATGATGGCGGCGACGCAGTCGCCGGCGCTTTCGTTGGTGGGAAAGCCGATCAGCATGGCGCGCGCGGTTTCCGGTTTCTGCAGGATGCGCACCGTGACCTCGGTAATCACCCCCAAAAGCCCCTCGGACCCGGTCGCCACCCCCAGCAGGTCGTAGCCGTCTGAATCCAGGTGCTTGCCGCCGAAGCGGACGACCTCGCCCGACATCAGCACCATTTCGATACCCAGCACGTTGTTGGTGGTCAGCCCGTATTTCAGGGAATGGACGCCGCCGGAGTTCTCGGCGACGTTGCCGCCGATGGAACACGCGATCTGGCTCGACGGGTCGGGCGCGTAATAAAAGCCCGCGTGTTCGACCGCCTCGGTTAGGGCTAAGTTGGTGACCCCGGACTGGGCAACGACGGTGCGGTTTTCAAAGTCTATTTCCAGGATGCGGTTGAACTTGCCCAGACCGAGCGTGATGGCGTCGGCCATCGGCAACGCGCCGCCGGATAAGCCCGTTCCGGCGCCCCGGGGGACTATTTTGACGTTGTTTTCGTAGCAATAGCGGAGGATCGCCGAAACCTGATCGGTGGTCTCGGGCAGCACCACGATCAGCGGCAGCCCCTTGTAGGCCATCAGGCCGTCGTGGTCGTAGGCGCGGAGCTCATCGGTTTCGGTAATCACGCCCTCGCCCGGGACGATAGCGTTCATGGCCTTGATGATTTCGGCGCGGCTGGCGATCACGCCCGCGTCCGGTTCCGGCATCTGCATCGCCGCATCCCTCCCTGGATCGGGGTTATCAGTCTAAGAGATATGGTGACGGCCTGAAAAACAAAAAACCGCAAAGATTTTCGCGGTTTTCACAGGGGCGTTCGAGGGGCGTTCAGCACTCGTTCAGCCTTGGCGGGCCTTGAAACGCTTGTTGCGCTTGTTAATGACGAAGACGCGGCCACGGCGACGCACGATACGGCAGTTCCGATCGCGGGCCTTGGCGGATTTCAGCGAATTTCTGACCTTCATGGCGGTTGTTTCCTTATCGCCCCTCAAGCGCGGAGAGGCCGGAAAATAGGGGCTGGGAGGGCCAAAGTCAATGGCTGGTCAAGGCCCGCCGGCTTTTTCCAGCGCGGCGAAGATGGTTCGGGCCAGATCGCCCGTGGTCCAGTGGCCTGAGATTTGTCCTTCTGTTGACATCGCTTGAACTCGCCTTATTAAAGGTAAGTCGGCGCTCCCCTTCGGGCGTCAGTCTATGCGATGCGCCACCGACGAAGCCACCCCGGCGGAAATCCGGCCGGGTTTTCTTTTCGCCCATGGCCTAAATTGAAAGGCACCCGGCCGCCATGTCGGACGGACCGTCCACCCCGCCCCTGCAAAACAACGTCCGTGGCTTGCTATGGATGCTGGTTTGCGGCCTTTTCATGGCCGCCATGCACGCCTCCGTCCGCCATGTGTCGGACGGGATGCATCCTTTCGAGATCGCCTTTTTCCGCCTCGTGTTCGGGCTTTTGCCGCTGGTGCCGTGGTTCATCAAGCTCGGCTGGGCGCCGCTCAAGACAAAACGGCCCGGAATGATCATCTTTCGCGGGGTTTTGAATCTGGTCTGCATGCTGGCGTTCTTCATGGCGCTGGCCATAACGCCGCTGGCCGAGGTCACGGTGCTGGTGTTCACCGCCCCCATCTTCGCCACCATGCTGGCGGTATTCGTGTTCGGGGAAAAGGTGGGACTTTTGCGCTGGAGCGCCATCGGTTTCGGTTTCCTCGGCGCCGTCGTCGTTCTCAGGCCCGGTTTCGAAACCGTCAGCCTGGGCTCGGGACTGGCGCTTTTCGCCGCCGTCATCTGGGGGGTCTGCCTGGTCATCATCAAATCATTGGGCAAGACCGAATCCAGCCTCACCATCACCGCCTATATGTCGCTGGTGATGGCGCCGCTGTCGTTGGTGCCGGCGCTTTTTGTGTGGCAATGGCCGACCATGGAACAGTTCGGGTGGCTGGCGGCGATCGGCATTTTCGGCGGCATCGGGCAAATGGCCATGGCGGAAGCGCTCCGTTTGGGTGAAACCCATGTCGTCATGCCGATGGATTTCGCCCGCCTGATCTGGATTTCGGTGATCGCCTACTTGGCCTTCGCCGAGGTCCCCGGCCTTTTCACCTGGATCGGCGGGGCCATAATCTTCGCCGCCACGGCCTTCATCGCTTGGCGCGAGTGGGCGCTGAAGGCCACGCCGACGCCGAAGGCGGAGCCGACCTAAGGTCCCTGCGGGTTAGTGAAGGAACCTAGCCGTCTTCCTCCAGGCACTCGGCCTCGTCCTTGAGCACCAGGCGCGCATGATAACAGAAGGTCGCG
The DNA here is from genome assembly GCA_964626025.1 of uncultured Thalassospiraceae bacterium. GTDB lineage: Bacteria > Pseudomonadota > Alphaproteobacteria > Rhodospirillales > Casp-alpha2 > Casp-alpha2. The sequence continues at coordinate 35,218 of CAZVFL010000001.1, read as the reverse complement.
TTCACGGTCTCGGGCTTGAGCCGGTAGTCATGGGCGTGCTTGCCGGCGTCTTCCGGCAGCGGCCTGATCTCGCCCGCGGCCATGGCCAAAAGCTGCAACCGCGCCGCACGCTCGATGAAAAGCGCCCGGATCGCCGTTTCTTCGACCGTTGGCGACACGCACATCTGCCCGTGATGGGCCAAAAGGATGGCGTTCTTGTCGCCCAAGGCGGTTGCGATCAGGTCCCCTTCCTCGTCGCCGATGGGTGGCCCCGGCCACGTCTCCAGCCAGGCGCAGTCTTCGTAGAACATGGCGGTGTCCATGTGGGACGTCACCAGCGGCACGCCGATCATGGAAAGCGCCGAACAATAAGGCGGGTGGGTGTGGACGATGCAGTTGACGTCGGGCCGCGCCCGGTAGGTCCAAAGGTGGAAGCGGTTGGCCGGGTTGGCCATGCCGCCGCCCTCCAGCACGTTAAGCTCATCGTCCACCAAAAGGAAATCCTTGGCGCACAGTTCGTCCAGCCCGAGGCCGAAGCACCCCGTCCACATGGTGCCTTCCTTGTCGCCCCGGTGGGTGATCTGACCGGCCAGCGCCGAGCCGTGTTCTTCTCGGGCCAGCATGCGGGCGGTCAAGGCCAGCTTCTGGCGCATGGACCAGTCCGGTGCCGGCAAATGGTCTTCCATCTCGGCCGTCGCGCGTTCCTCGAAGTGGGCCTTGGGTTTGTGCTTAGGTTTGGCCATTAGATATCCCGGAGGGAAATGGTGGGCGCGGTAGGGTTTGAACCTACGACCCCCTCGATGTCACCGAGGTGCTCTCCCGCTGAGCTACGCGCCCTTTGTTAGGGATGGTTCGGGCGTTTTAGCGTTCACGGGCGGTCTTGGCAAGTCGGCGCTGAGGCGGTTATAAGTATTGTTCTAGGTTCTCATCCTGACAGGGGGGAAACGTTTTGACCGCACCCGACGAAAGCGCCCAGGCGGCCCTGGCCGAACCCGAATTCAGCGACGCGGACCGGGAGGGCCCGGAAAGCCCCGCCCCTTGGCGGATGCTGGCGCCAGCCCAGCAGACGGCGCCCGTGGTCTTCGCGTCGCCCCATTCGGGCTGCGACTACCCGCCGGAGTTCGTCGCCTCGTCCAGGCTCGGCGTGACCGACCTCAGGCGCTCGGAAGACGCCTATATGGACGAGATTTTCGCCGCCGCGCCGGACCATGGCGCGCCGCTGCTCTGCGCCCAATTCCCGAGGGCCTATGTGGACGCCAACCGCGAGGCCTTCGAACTGGACCCGGCCATGTTCGCCGACCCCTTGCCGGATTACGTAAACACCTCATCGCCCCGGATCGCCGCCGGGCTGGGCACCATCGCCCGGGTCGTCAACGATGGCGAGGATATCTACCACGCGCCGCTTCGTTTCAATGACGCCAAGCACCGCATCGAAGCCCTTTACCAGCCCTATCACAACGCCCTGAAAGAGCTGGTGCAGGCGACGAAGAAGCGGTTCGGCGGCTGCCTTCTGGTCGATTGCCACTCGATGCCGTCCAGTGCCCAGCCCAAGAACGGCGGCAAAGGGGCCGACGTGGTGCTTGGCGATTGCTTCGGGGCGGCATGCGCCCAGGCCATCACCGACACCGCCCAAGGCGCCCTTGAAGGCATGGGGTTCGCCGTCATGCTGAACAAGCCGTATGCCGGCGGTTTCACCACCCGTCATTACGGACGGCCGAAGCTGGGAATCCACGTGCTTCAGATCGAAATCAACCGGGCCCTTTACATGGACGAGAAGCGCGTCAGGCGCGGCGCCGGCCTGCCCGGGTTGAAACGCCGCATCGACGGACTGATACGGGCGCTGGTCCATATCGACCCGCAAATCCTCCACGTCACCTGAGTTTTTGGCCGATGAACGGTGAAACCCTGATCCGTGACGTCGACGATGCGGACATGGCGGCGATCCGGGACATCTATGCCCATCACGTGCTGGAGGGGCTCGCCAGCTTCGAGGAGAGCCCGCCCGACGTGGCCGAGATCACCCGCCGCCGGGACGCCCTTTTGGCCGCCGGCTATCCCTACCGGGTCGCGGAAACCGGCGGCGCGGTCAGGGGCTATGCCTATGCGTCGTTCTACCGCCACAGGCCGGCCTATCAATACACGGTGGAAAACTCTGTTTACGTGGATGCCGGCGCCCAGCGCCAGGGGATCGGGCGAAAGCTGCTGGAAGACCTGATTGAACGCTGTACGGAACGGGGATACCGCCAGATGGTCGCCATCATCGGCGATTCGGCGAACCAGTCATCCATCGGGCTGCACGTGAAACTGGGATTCGAGAAGACCGGGGTCCTCCACTCGGTCGGGTTCAAGTTCGGCAGCTGGGTGGATTCGGTGATCATGCAACTGAAGCTGGGCGCCGGCGACGATACCCTGCCGGACGGGTAAGGGCCCCTGGAGCCCGTCGTTCAATAACTTATTGAATTGCTTGAATTTTTTTGCTCCTGGCCAACCCGGGGGTAAAACGCCCCGGTTTGGCCCGGTTTGGCATGACCATTGCGTTAATCATAGCGGGACTTGTGGGTTATGGAGAAAACCGCGTGAAAACGCTTATCCGCCTTATCTGTCTTTGCATTGCAATTTCGGCCCTGCCGGGGCCTGGCCCTGCCCGGGCGGCCCCTGCACAAGCCTTTGATAACGCTTGGAAATTCTGCGCCCAAGAAACCGCCCGTCAGGAACGCCGGATGGCCATCCCCCGGCGTCTTTTGAAGGCCATATCGCTGGCGGAATCGGGGCGCTGGAACGAATTGAACCGGGAAAATGTTGCCTGGCCCTGGACCGTGACCGCCAAGGGCCAGGGCCGGTTTTTCGACACCAAGGCCGAAGCCGTGGCAGAAGTCGAGTTTTTGATGACCGAAGGCGTGCGCAACATCGACGTCGGCTGCATGCAGGTCAATCTCTATTACCACAGCGGCGCCTTCGAAAGCCTGGAACAATCCCTGGATCCCCGGGCCAATACGGCCTATGCGGCGGCGTACCTCAAGAACATGTATTCAGCCACCGGCAACTGGGCCGACGCCGCCGGATATTACCATTCGACGACCCCGGAACGGAACGGCCCCTATAAGGAAAGGGTCATGGCTTTCTGGCGTGCCCAGGGCGGGCCCACGGACGCCGGCCCGGGCGGCAGGAAGGCACTCAGGTATGCGCCCATCGACCATGCCCGCATGGCGCGCCTCAACGGCCGCTTCCAGGCCCGGTTGGAATCCCAACGCCAGCCTTCCGGCCCGGCCAGCGGCAAGGACGTCTTGGCCGCCTTCAGGGAAAAGCAGTTGAGCGCCTGGCAAAACGCCCGCGCCCGCGGCATTGGTCTCCAGCACCTTGTTGCCATGCGGCAAGCGGAATTGGTATTAAAACGTAAGCGCGAGATCGACCGCCTGACCAAAGGCGACCCGAAGACCCGGTTCCAGGCCCGCCGCGCCAAGCAGCTCAGGGACTGGCGGCAGAGAGTCGCCGGCATAGACCAGGGAATGGGAACGAAGGTCCAAAATTAACGTATGAACGAATACGCATTTGACGATTCAATCGAAATCCCTTTCGAAAATCTAGAGCCCGGTTTTCTTTTGGACAGCTTGCAATACTGGCGCTCACTGAAGGAAAAACGTTTCGCCCCTTCGTGGAATGCTTTCGACCTCATGGCCTTGCCGCCGGAGGCCATTCCCTTCTCCGTCGTCGTTGACGTGATCCCAAAACCCCTCGGTTTCATCTACCGGTATTGGGGGACCGGGCACGTCACCGCCAAGGGAATAGAAAGAACCGGGCAATCGGTCATTGACCTCCCCCAGGGCAGGGGCGAGGTGGTGTTTTCGGAATACCGTCAAGTGATGGAACAAAAACGGCCGGCGATGTTCAACCGCAAAGTGGCCCTGCCGGGAAACAAACCGACCCTTGATCAAACGGCGCTGCGCATGCCGCTGACGTTGGACGGCAAAACCGTCGACAAAATCATTTCCGTCTCAGACTGGTTGAGTGTGAGGAAGCACTGGAAGGACCTGTCCGGCGAATCCAGTCCGTCCGGAAGCACGTTCTAAAAAGCGCGCTTACCCTAGATCACGCCGTCTTTTTTCAGCTTTTGCAATTCTTCCGCCGAAATCCCCAAAAGCCCGCCCAGGATCTCTTCGTTGTGTTCGCCGAGCCGGGGGCCGAGCGAGGCAATCCTGCCCGGCGTTTCCGAGAGCTTCGGCAACACCGACGGCACCACCACGTCTCCCAGGTCCGCCAGCGTCATGGTTGTCAAATCGTCGCGCGCCTGGAACTGAGGATCATCGAAAATGTCGGCGATGGTGTTGATGGGCCCCGCCGGCACCTCGAATTCGAGACACACCGCCATCAGCTTGTCGCGGTCCATGGACCCGGTCCATTGGCCGACTCTTTCGTTCACTTGGTCCCGGGCCTTCAGCCTTTCGGCCTGTGTGCCGTAGGCATCGGCCAGATCGGCGGCGTCTCCACCCATGGCCCGGCAAAGGCGCTCGAACATCTTGTCGGTGGTGCACGCGAGGGCCACCCACTTGCCGTCCTTGGTCGGAAAGTGCCCGTGCGGGCAGGCGTTGACGGTGCCGGCGCCCTCGGGCTCGCGGATGATGCCGTTCCGGGCATAGGCGGGGGCCACTTCATCGAGCATCCGGAACACCGATTCATAAAGGCCGAGGTCGATGACCTGGCCCTGGCCGGTATCGTCGCGGTGGCGGAGCGCTATCAACACGCCGATGGCCCCGTGCAGCCCGGCGATATAATCGCCCAGCGACGTGGAGCCCGGCGTCACCGGAATTTCACCGGGAAAGCCCGAAAGATGGGTCAATCCGCCCACGGCATGGGCGACGCGGGCAAACCCGGGCCGGGCCTTGTACGGCCCCGTCTGCCCGTAGCCGGTGATGCGGAGCACCACTAGGCCCTGGTTTTCTTTCCTCAGTTCATCCGGGCCGAGGCCCCAACCCTCCAGCGTGCCGGGGCGGAAGTTCTCGGCAATCACGTCCGATTTGGCCGCTAGTTGCCTGAAGATGGCCTGGCCCTCCGGTTGCTTGAGGTTGAGGGTGACGGACTTCTTGTTCCTGGATTCCGAGAGCCAGGCGAGGGACGAATCCTCGCGCTCCGTCGGCGTGCCGAAGCGCCGAAACGGATCGCCGCCTTCGGGCCTTTCGACCTTGATGACCTCGGCCCCGAATTCACCGAGGATGGCGGCGGCATAGGGCGCCGCAATAAAGGTGGCGGCATCGAGCACGCGGACGCCCGAAAGCGGCAGTTTCTTGTTATCAGCCATCGCCTGGAATCTTTCCATCCCTGTCGGTCATCGGGGACCATTTAGCACCGGCGCGGCAAAAAGCGCTATCCTTTCGGTGAAAATGCGGGAGTGAGCCCCTTGAATTACGGTTTCTGGGCCGACGCGGTCGGTATCTTCCATGCCTTGTTCGTACTGTTCGTCGTCGGCGGGCAGGGGCTGATTGTAGCCGGCTGGGGGCTCGGCTGGGAGTGGACCCGGGACCGTCTGTTCCGCTACGCCCACCTGGCGGCCATCGGGTTTGTCGTCGTTCAGCAGTGGCTGGACCAGTGGTGCCCGCTGACGCTGTGGGAAAGCGCGTTGCGCCGAAAGGCCGGCGAACAAGGCTACGATGGGGGTTTCATCGAATACTGGCTCAATGCGCTTCTCTATTATTCGGCGCCGGCGTGGGTGTTTACCGTGGTCTATACCGGCTTCGGGGCGCTGGTCGCGGCAACGTTGTTCTATTACCCGCCCGGGAAAAAGCCCTGAGGAGCCGGAAGCGGGCGAACGTCCCCTAAAACGATCGCGGCAGGCCGAGCACATGCTCGGCGATATAGCTGAGGATCAGGTTGGTGGAGATCGGCGCCACTTGGTAAAGCCGGGTTTCGCGGAACTTGCGCTCGATGTCGTATTCCTCGGCGAAACCGAAACCACCGTGGGTTTGCAGGCACATGTCGGCGGCCGCCCATGACGCGTCGGCGGCCAGCAGCTTCGCCATGTTGGCCTCAGACCCGCAGTCTTCCCCCCCATCGAACAAGCCGATGGCCTTTCCGGTCATAAGATCGGCGGCTTCCGTCTGGGCATGAGCGCGGGCGATGGGGAACTGAATGCCCTGGTTCTGGCCGATGGGGCGGTCGAAGACCTGGCGTTCGTTCGCATAGGCCACGGCCCTTTCGATGAACCAGCGGGCATCGCCGATGGCCTCGGCGGCGATCAGGATGCGCTCGGCATTGAGCCCGTCCAGCAGGTAGCGGAAACCCTTGCCTTCCTCGCCCACCAGGTTGCCGGCCGGCACCCGCAAGTCGTCGAAAAAGACCTCGGTGGTGGCGTGGTTGATCATCGCCCTCAGGGGCTTGATGGTGAGCCCCTTCTTCTTGGCCTCCCTCATGTCGATGATAAACACGGAAATGCCGTCGTGGGGTTTTTCGCCCTCGTCCCGGGGGGACGTGCGGGCCAGCACCAGCATCAGGTCCGAATGCTCGGCCCTGGACGTCCATACCTTCTGGCCGCTGATGACGTAGTCGCCGCCGTCCCGGACCGCCGTGGTGCGGATGCGGCTGGTGTCGGTGCCGCTGGTCGGCTCGGTCACCCCAAAGGCCTGCAGCCTGAGCTCGCCGGTGGCGATTTTGGGCAGGATCTCCTGTTTCTGCTCGTCCGAACCATGCCTGAGCACGGTGCCCATCATGTACATCTGGGCATGGCAGGCGCCGCCGTTGCCGCCGGATCGGTGAATCTCCTCCAGGATCGCCGCGGCTTCCGAAATGCCGAGGCCGCTGCCGCCGTAATCTTCCGGGATCAGGACGGCCAGGTACCCGGCGTCGGTCAGGGCCTTGACGAAGTCCTGGGGGTAGGCCCGCTCGCGGTCGAGCCCGCGCCAGTATTCGCCCGGAAAGTCCTTGCACAACGCCTGGACGGCTTCGCGAATTTCGGGGTGGGATCGTTCGCTCATGGCGGTGCCGACGTTAAATATTGTAAAAGCCGGTTAGGTATAGCAGATTTTCCCCTCATGCCTGTCACGGAAACCGGGCGCGTCAGAGCTTCGAATAAACAACCGGTTTACCGGGTTGCAGCCGACTCTCCAGGGGCGGCATGGGTGATTTCAGGCCGGTGGCCGAGTTGAAAACCACCACCCGGTCGTCCTTCCCTACCCGGCCCGATTGTCGTTCTTGTTCCAGCGCGACGATACAGGCCGCGCCTTCGGGGCACAGATGCAGGCCTTCGTCGGCGCAGACGCGGGCTCTTTCCGCATGGACGGCGGCATCGTCCACGGCGGTGGCGAAACCGCCCGATTCGTAGATCACGTCGAGGACCAGCCCGCCGCCAAGGGGGTTAGGCACACGCACGCCGTGAATGTCGGTGGCGACGTCGGGCCAGGGCTCGACGTCACGCGCCTTCTCGTCGAAGGCCTTGACGATGGGGGCGCAGCCGGTGGACTGGACCGCCACCATGCGCGGCAAGGGTTCTTCGATCCAGCCGATTTCCTTCAACTCCTGGAAGACCTTCCACATGGCGATCAGGCACACCCCGCCGCCGGTGGGGAAAAAGATCACGTCGGGCAGCCGCCAGTCCAATTGTTCGGCCAGCTCCAGGCCCATGGTCTTCTTTCCCTCGACCCGGTAGGGCTCCTTCAGGGTGGTGAAATCGAACCAGTCCATTTCGCCGCTCCCATCGGCGACAATTTGGGCGCAGTCGCCGACCAGGCCGTCGACCCGCCACGCCCTGGCGCCGTGAAAGGCGATCTCCGCGGCCGTCACTTCGGGGGTGTCGGCGGGGGTAAACACATAACATTCGATCCCGGCCCGGCTGGCATAGGCGGCCAGCCCCGAGCCTGCGTTGCCCGCCGTCGGTATGGCGATGCGCTTGACGCCGAGCGCACGCGCCATGCTGACCGCCACCGCCATCCCCCGCGCCTTGAACGAACCGGTCGGAAGGCGCCCCTCGTCCTTGATCTTGATCTCGGCAACGCCCAGCCTTTTGGCCATCCCCGGCATGGGAATCAGCGGCGTTATGTTCTCGCCCAGGCTGACCGGTTCGGCATCGGGAGGAAGGGGCAGGAATTCCCGGTAGCGCCATATATCAGGCGGGCGCTTGGCGACCGTTTCCTTGTCGACAGCAGCGGCGAGCGCGCCCAGGTCATAGCGGACGATCAACGGCGCGCCGGCCTTGGAAAGGCCATGGAGCACGCCGGCCGGGTGAGACTCTCCGGTTTTAGAACATTCCAGATGAGTGACAAATGAAGCTCTTGGTGTGGTCATGACGAAAAATTCCCTGTGCACCTGAAAACACCACAAGAATGCCACATTTCGGGCAAACAAATGTCTTTTTGAATGTGTTCAATGCCCCGAAGCCGACGAGACGGAACGATCGAACGGGAGGCGGCAATGAGGCGATTTGAACTTTGGTTACGCGGAGTCGCTCAACTTCTTGGTTTCGGGTTCAAGGGCCAGGCCGTCGCCGTCCACCGGCATCATCCCCGTCACCTAAGGTGACGGAACGATCAAAAGTCATTCGCTGAACTCTCCTCCACACGCGTTAAAACTAGGGCCGTCTCGGCGGTCCTTTTTTTCGTCACAACCGTTCAGGAGGGGATTAGGTTACGGTAGCCTTGGCGGGTTCGGCGTTCAGCAAATCGTCAATATAGAAGCCCTGGAATACGTTGATGCCGAGGTCGTGGCCGGTCTGGATGCCGATTTCGTCGTCCAGCCGGGCAATGACAAAGACGATTCCCTCACTCTGCATTTTCTTGATTTCCGCCTTTTGCGCCGGCAGCGCCTCTTCGGCGCCGGGACGCCAGAAAATTTTGGCAAAAGTCGCTCCTAACCGGGGCAGGTTAATCAGGCTGACGGTCTCGGGGAAAATGGCGTCCACGGCGATGGTGCCGCCTCGGGACTTGATCAGGTTGGCGGCGATCTCGTATTCGTCGAAATGCTGCAGGATGTTGGCAAGCCGGAACTCGAAGACGATTTTTTCAAGCGTCTGTTCTTCTGAATCGCCCAGGAATTCCTCAAAGGCCTTGGTGAAGACGCTTTCCACGTTGAGGTTGATGGAGCACGCTTGACGCTGGGGGTTGATCTGGTCGAAGGAACTGATCAGCACCCGGTCCAACGTGATCGTCAATTGGTTGAACAGGTTGCCCGTGGCCCGAAGTTCGACGTTGGGAAAGACGTGCTTTTTAAGCGCCCCCATGGAAATGAAGTATTCCTTCATCACCTCTTCCGGCTCTCTGCCGGGTTTGATGTCGACCATGCACTGGTGCTGGACGAAGGTATCCCTGAACTGTGCCGCCCCCATCTTTCTGTTGACATCGGTGACGAGCTTTATGTCGTCCTCGTTGAGGGGGCGGATATCCATGCCCTTTTCGCCGGTTTTGCCGGGCTGGCTTTCGTATTGCTCGAGGAACTTGATGGCGTGGGACAGTTTGAAGCCGAGGTCGAGGATGCGGAGCAACCGGGTCTGGTCGATCATGCCGAAATGCTCGGGGAAATGTTGCTGGATCAGGCGCAGAACCGAAACCTTGAGGTCCGAGATTATCCCAACCTTGCCTTGTTCCGACATCTTGAGCAACATGGCGCGGTCGGCCAGCGACAGCTCGTAAAGTTCTGCGGCGTGGCGGTTTTTGTATTCGATGAGAAAATCATCCAGCTCGCCCCAAAAATCTTCATCGGCATCGGCCGTGGGAAGGGCGCTCAAGGAAATCAGCATCAGCGAAAGCCCCTTGACGGGTTTCTCTTCCATGTCATGCAGGCGCTTCAAAAGGGTGGCGCCGGGGGGTGCTTTGTGCCTGGCCATGTCTTTGGCAAAGCCTTTCCTTCGTTCCCTGGTCTAAGTCTTTTCAGTTCGGCCGGCAGTGATACCTGTCCAACCCGCCCTGAATACAACAACATGCTACGGCGATCCGGATAAATAGTTCCGAATCGCCGGCCACGGGGGCATATTTATAGCCTCAATTACGGTTAAAGTCCTTTTAAAGAGTGGCGGGTTTCCTTCAGGCCTTGATGCGGTCGCCCTTCGGATCGTAAAACGGTTTCAACGACGCCCGGGCCGGATAGCGGACGCTGGCGGCCTCCAACTCATAGGACCCGGCGGTGACGTAATCGGCGTCAACGCCGCCTTCATCCTCGACATAGCCGAGCCCAATAGCCGAGCCAAGCGTATGTCCGTACATGGCCGTGGTGACGTAGCCGGCGATCTTTCCCGACCGGTAGATCGGTTCGTTGCCGTAAAGCAGCGGTTCCGGGTCGTCGAGGGCGAACTGGACCAGGCGCCTTTTGACGCCCTTCTCGCGTTGTTTCAAAAGCGCGTCCCGGCCGATGAATCCCGCCGGTTTGTCCCAAGCGACGGCGAAACCGAGGCCCGCCTCAAGCCCCGTATCCTGGTCGCCGATGTCGTGGCCCCAGCGGCGGTAAGCCTTCTCGATGCGGAGCGAGTCCATGGCATGGGTGCCGGCCAAGGCCAAACCGAGTTCATTTCCGGCGGCGGTGATGGCGTCATAAACGTCCGTGGCGTCGGCGGTGGGAATGTAAAGTTCCCACCCCAGTTCGCCGACATAGGTGATGCGCGACGCACGAATTAAAACGCCGCCGATCTCAATCTTCCGGGACGTCAGATAGGGAAAGGCGTCGTTCGACAGGTCGGCTTCGCACAACCCTTCCAGAAGCGCCCGCGACTTGGGCCCCATGACGCCCAGCACCGCCATGTCGTCTGTCACGTCGGAAAGCGCGGCATCCGCACCTTCGGGAATGTGGCGCGAAAGCCAGTCGGCGTCGCGGACCTGCGAGGCCGCGCCGGTGACGATCAGGTAGCGGTCTTCGGCCTCGCGGGTGACGGTTAAATCGGCCTCGATGCCGCCCCGTTCGTTCAGCCACTGGCTATAGACGACGCGGCCCACGTCAACCGCCACGTCGGCGGCGCAAATATTGTTGAGCACGGCCTCGGCATCACCGCCCCGAAGCCGGAACTTGGCGAACGGAGTCTGGTCGAACAGGCCGACGTTTTCCCTGACTGCCTTGTGCTCGGCCGCCCAGTACTCGAACCAGTTCTGGCGGCTGAAGGAATAGATGTATTCGGGCTGAACCCCTTCGGGCGCGTACCAGCCCGGGCGCTCCCACCCCTGGGCCTCGGCGAAACACGCTCCTTGTTTTTTGAGACGCTGGTAGAAAGGCGTGAGACGGACGTTCCGGGCCGCCTTGAATTGGTAAAACGGCCAGTGCACGGCATAAAGCCGGCCGAGGGATTCCGTAACCCTCTCCTTCAGGTATCCGGGCTCTCCCTGGAACTTGAGGGCGCGGCGGATGTCGACGGTCCACAGGTCCATGGTCGGGTGGCCTGAGTCCATCCATTCGGCCAGCGCCTGGCCGACGCCGCCGGCCGACTGGACACCGATGGAATTCATCCCGGCAGCGACGAACAGCCCCTCCATCCCCGGCGCGGATCCTAAGTAATAGCGGTTGTCGGGGGTGAAGCTTTCGGGGCCGTTGAAGAAGGTCTGGATACCGGCATTTTCCAACGCCGGCATGCGCTGCAGCGCCTTTTCCAGTATCGGCTGGAAGTGGTCGAAATCGTCGGGCAACTGGTCGAAACAGAAATCGTCCGGGATGCCGTCCATGCCCCACGGCTTGGCCTCGGGTTCGAATGCGCCCAACAGCATCTTGCCGGCGTCTTCCTTGTAGTATGCGCAGGCGTCGTAGTCCCGGAGCACCGGCAGATCGGGCGTCACGCCGTCAAAGGGCTCGGTGACGATATAAAAGTGCTCACACGCATGAAGCGGCACCGTGACGCCAACGGTGGCGGCGATGTCGCGGGTCCACATGCCGGCGGCCAGCACCACGTAGGGGGCCCGGATGGTCCCCGCCTCCGTCTCCACCCCGGTGACGCGGCCGTCCGAGTGGTTGATGGCCGTCACCTTGGTGTCCTCGAAAACCTGAGCGCCGCCCTGCCTCGCTCCTTTCGCCAGCGCCATGGTCACGTCGGTGGGATTGGCGGTGCCGTCGCTGGGAACGAAGATGCCGCCGATCACGTCATCGACGGTGATCAGCGGATAAATGTCCTTGCATTCCTCGGGCCCGATCACGTCCACCCGGAGCCCGAAGACCTTGGCCATATCGGCGCGGCGCTTCAGATCCTCCAGCCGGCCCTCGGTGGTGGCGATGGAGAGCGAACCGTTCTGCTTGAAGCCCGTGGCCTGGCCGGTCTCGGCCTCCAGACGGCTGTAAAGCTCGGCCGTGTATTTTGCCAGCTTGGTCATGTCCTGGTTGTCGCGGAGCTGCCCGATCAGCCCGGCGGCGTGCCAGGTGGTGCCCGACGTGAGCTTCTTGCGTTCCACCAACACCACGTCGGACCAGCCGGTCTTGGTCAGGTGATAGGCGACGGAACAACCGATGACGCCGCCGCCGATGACGACGGCCCGGGCGTTGTTTGGTGGTTTTTCTGCCAAGGCGGCTCACTCCAAAACCGTAGCGGGAAGACCATAGAAACGCGGATGACGGTGGGGGCGCAACCGTTATAATCGGCGCTCATGTTCGAGCTCTGGATTCCCCTCACCATCGCCGCCGCGTTCTTTCAGACCCTGCGCTCGGCGTTGCAGAAGCAGCTGAAGTCGCGGCTCAGCAATTCGGGCGCGACGTACGTGCGGTTTTTCTACGCCTGGCCGTTCGCGGTTCTCTATTGCTGGGGATTGGCCGCATTCGGCGGCTTCGCCGTGCCTGAGGTGACGGCTGAATTCCTGATCTATTGTTTCCTAGGCGGGTTGTCGCAGATCATCTTCACGTTTTTGCTGATCTGGCTGTTTTCGTTCCGCAATTTCGCCGTCGGCACAACGTACTCCAAGACCGAGACGGCCCAGGTGGCGATTTTGGGGCTGCTTATTCTGGGCGATACGCTGAGCGCCGGGGCAGTGATTGCCATTATCGTCAGCCTCATCGGCGTGATGGTGCTCAGTGCGGCCCAGACCCGGATCACCGCCAGGAACCTGTTCACCAGCCTAGCCGAAAAGCCGACCGTCATCGGGCTCGTCTGCGGGGCGTTCCTGGGCGCGTCGGTGGTTTTTTACCGTGGCGGCGCGCTGTCGTTGGGCGGCGACGGGTTCATCATGCAGGCAGCCTTCACCTTGGCCGTATCGGTGGTCATGCAAACGGTAATGATGGGCGCTTATATGGCGTTCCGCGAGAAGCACCAGTTGAAGGCGGTGATTGTCCATTGGCGGCCGTCGTTGTTGGTGGGGGTGGCCGGCGCCCTGACGTCGGTGTTCTGGTTTTCCGCGTTCACCTTGCAGAACGCGGCTTACGTGCGGGCGCTCGGGCAGATCGAGCTGGTTTTTACCTTTATCGTCTCGATCCTGTTCTTCAAGGAGAAGACCACCCGGCTGGAGTTCCTGGGCGTTTTCTTTATCGTCGGCGGGATTTTTGTTTTGCTGCTGGCCGGCTGAGCCGCCGTTACTTGTCGTTTGAATCCATCCACAGGGTCATCGGCCCGTCGTTGACCAAATTGACCGCCATGTGGGAACGGAACTTCCCCGTTTTCACCGGCACGCCCTCGGCCGCCAGCTGCTTGCAGAAATATTCGTAGTGTTTCTCGGCGGTTTCCGGGTCGGCGACGCGGGAAAACCCGGGGCGGTTTCCTTTCCGCCAATCGGCGGCGAGCGTGAACTGGCTGATCACCAGTGCCTCGCCGCCGACGTCCAGGATCGAAAGGTTGGTCTTGCCGTCGGCGTCTGCGAACAGCCGGATATTGGCGATCTTGCGGGCAAAGAAATCGGCTTGCGCCTCGCCGTCTTCCCTTTCGGTGCACACCAGCACCAAAAGCCCCTGGCCGATGGCGGCGATGGTTTCGCCGTCAAGCCCGACGCTGGCCTCGCTCACCCGTTGCAGAAGGACTTTCACTAGTCGTCGGCGCCGCTTTTGAAGTGGAACTGGGCCCCGGTGCGGATGCCAGACGGCCAGCGCGCGGTGACGGTCTTGAGCCGGGTATAGAAACGCACGCCCTCCATCCCGTGGACGTAATGGTCGCCGAACAGAGACCGCTTCCAGCCGCCGAAGCTGTGGTACGCCACCGGCACCGGGATCGGCACGTTGACGCCGACCATGCCGATCCGGGCGCGCGAGGCGAAGTCCCGGGCCGCATCGCCGTCGCGGGTGAAGATGGCGGTGCCGTTGCCGTATTCGTGGTCGTTGACCATCCTGAGGGCGTGTTCGTAATCGTCGGCGCGGACCACGGAAAGCACCGGCCCGAAAATCTCGTCCGTATAGATGGACATGTCCGTGGTCACCCGGTCGAACAGGCAACCGCCCAGGAAAAAGCCGTCTTCGTATCCCTGCAAAGAAACCCCGCGACCGTCCACCACCAGTTCCGCGCCCGCCGCCACGCCTTCGTCTATGTAGCCCAAAATCTTGTCCAGGCTTTCGCGGGTCACCACAGGCCCCATTTCCGATGCCTCGTCCGTATAGGGCCCGACCTTCAGCCCCTGCACCTTGGGCGCCATGCGGCGGATGAATTCGTCGCCGGTTTCCTCGCCGACGGTGACGGCGACCGAAATCGCCATGCAGCGTTCGCCAGCCGAGCCATAGGCGGCGCCCATGGCGGCGTCCACGGTCTGGTCCATGTCGGCGTCGGGCAGCACGATCATGTGGTTCTTGGCGCCGCAAAGGGCCTGTACGCGCTTGCCGTGCTTGCAGCCGGTTTCATAGATGTAATGGCCGACGGCCGTCGAGCCGACGAAGCTGACGGCGGCGACGGCGGGGTTGGTCAACAACTCGTCGACGGCTTCCTTGTCGCCGTTGACGACGTTGAGGCAGCCCTTGGGCAGCCCGGCCTCGATCATCAATTCACCCAGCCGGAGCCCGCATGACGGGTCTTTTTCCGACGGCTTCAGGACGAAGGTGTTGCCGCAGGCGAGCGCCACGGGGAACATCCACATGGGCACCATGGCCGGGAAGTTGAACGGCGTGATCCCGACCGAGACGCCGACCGGCTGGCGCACCGCATAGGTATCAACGCCGGTGGCGACGCCTTCGGAATATTCGCCCTTCAATAAATGCGGGATACCGCAGGCGAATTCCACCACCTCCAGCCCGCGGGTGACGGAACCCTTGGCGTCGGCGAGCGTCTTGCCGTGTTCGCTGGACAGCATCTCGGCCAGTTCGTCCAAGTGGGCGTGCAACAGCTCGCGGAACTTGAAGATCACCTGGGCGCGTTTCGCCGGCGGCGTCGCCGCCCATTCAGGAAGCGCGGCTTCGGCGGCGGCGATGGCTTTTTTCGTTTCATCAGCCGACGCCAACGGCACCCGCTTGGTGACCTCGCCGGTAGCCGGGTTGTAGACGTCGCCGAAACGGCCGCTTTTGCCCTTGACCGCCTTGCCGTCGATGAAATGGTGGAGTTCATCGGTCATCGTTTAATCTCCGCTCAGCCTCTCTCTCAGCTTACCGACGATTTCGTCGATGTGTTCCTTCTCGATGATGAAAGGCGGCGAGATGATCCCCGTATCGCCGGTGAATTTCACGTGCAGGCCGCTCCAGAACAGGTCTTTCTGGATTTGGGTGCCGCGCGCGCCGGGCGCGTCGCCGGGCGCTATATCTATGCCGGCGATCATGCCGTAACCGCGGATGTCGGTGACTGTGTCCAGATCCCGGAGAGAGAACACCTGATCCAGGAAATACGGCGACAATTCCGCCGCCCGCTCGAACAGCTTTTCCTTTTCGTAGATTTCCAGTGTCGCCAGCCCCGCCGCGCACGCCGTCGGATGGCCCGAATAGGTATAGCCGTGAAACATCTCGATGGCATTTTCAGGCGCCGCGTTGACGACGGTGTCGTAAATCTCGTCCTTGACGGCAACGGCGCCCATGGGAACGGCGCCATTGGTCAACGCCTTGGCCATGGTGATGATGTCCGGCGTGACGCCGAAGGATTGCGCGGCGAAGGCCTTGCCGGTGCGCCCGAAGCCGCAAATCACCTCGTCGAAGACCAGAAGGATGCCGTGGGTGTCGCAGATTTCGCGGAGCCTCTCCAGATATCCCTTGGGCGGCACCAGACACCCGGTGGACCCGGCGATGGGCTCGACGAAGCAGGCCGAGAGGGCGGCGCCGCCGTAGGTCTGGGCAAACCGCTCCAGGTCGTCGGCGAGATAGGCGCCGGTTTCCGGCTGGCCTTTGGCGAACCTGTTTTCCTCCAGCCAGGTATGGCGCATGTGGACGACGTTCGGCATGAAGCCGGAAAACGTCTCGCGGTTCTTGAAAATGCCGCTTAAAGACGTGCCGCCGATGTTGACGCCGTGATAGGCGCGCTCGCGGGAGACGAATCTTGTCCGTTGTCCTTCGCCCCTGGCCCTATGGTAGGCCATGGCGATCTTCAGCGCCGTGTCCACCGCGTCGGAACCGGACGTGGTGAAGAACACGTGGTCGAGGCCTTCCGGCGTCAGCCGGCTGATCTTCTGGGCCAGCTCGAACGAGCCCGGATGGCCTAACTGGAACGGCGGCGCGAAGTCGTTTTCCTGAAGCGACCGATACACCGCTTCGGCGATTTCAGGCCGGCAGTGGCCGGCTGCCGAGCAGAACAGCCCCGATGATCCATCCAGGATTTTGCCGCCCTTGTGGTCCCAGAAATAGACGCCCTCGCCACGGACCAAAAGCCGGGGGTCGGCCTTGAAGTCCCGGTTGGCGGTAAACGGCATCCAGTGGTTTTCCAGCGTGTTTGACGTATATTGCATGGGGTTCCTCCCGGCCGGGCTAGGTGTTATGGTTTTGGCGATTATGACAGGCGGACCCCGGTCGGTCCACGCCCCCTCGCAGGGCGGGCGCCTGTGAGGTTGACCGGTATCAATGCGGCGGCGGCCGGCCGTTCTATGCTCACGACAACGCTGGCGGACCGTTTTAGGGAGGGTTGAACGATGTTGATCGGCGTTCCGAAGGAAATCAAAGACCACGAATACCGGGTCGGCATGACCCCGGCCAGCGTCGCCGAGGCCGTGCACCACGGCCATGACGTAATGGTGGAGACCGGGACCGGGCACGGCATCGACGCAGACAACGATGTCTATCGGGCATCGGGGGCGGCCATCGCCGATACGGCGGAAGAGATATTCGCCAAGGCGGACATGATCGTGAAGGTCAAGGAGCCACAGGCCGCCGAGCGCAAGATGCTGCGCGAGGGCCAGGTGTTGTTCACCTATCTGCATCTTGCTCCCGACCCAGAACAAACCAAGGATTTGGTGGAAAGCGGCGCCGTCTGCATCGCCTATGAAACGGTGACCGATGCTCGCGGGGGGTTGCCGCTGTTGGCGCCCATGTCCCAGGTGGCCGGGCGCATGTCGGTGCAGGCCGGCGCCCATTCACTGGAGATGGCGCAAGGCGGGCGCGGCGTCCTGTTGGCCGGCGTGCCGGGGGTCCAGCCGGCCAAGGTGGTGATTATCGGCGGCGGCGTGGTCGGCGAGAACGCCGTCTACATTGCCCTTGGCATGGGCGCCGATGTGACCGTGCTGGACCGCGACGTCGATACCATGCGTTCGCTGGTGGTCCGTTTCGGACCGGCTTTGAAGACTCTGTATTCGACACGGCTTGCCATCGAAGAACAAGTGCAGGATGCCGATCTTGTGATCGGCGCCGTGCTGGTGCCCGGCGCCGAGGCGCCAACGCTGGTCTCGGCCGAACATGTCAAAGAGATGAACAAGGGCGTGGTGTTGGTCGACGTGGCCATCGACCAGGGCGGGTGCTTCGAGACCTCGCGCCCCACCACCCATGCGGAACCCACCTATATCGTCGATGACGTGGTCCATTACTGCGTCGCCAACATGCCGGGCGCGGTGTCCCACACGTCAACCTATGCGCTGAACAACGTCACCTTGCCGTTCGTGCTGGCGCTGGCCGACAAGGGGTATAAACAGGCGATGACGGATGATCCGCACCTGATGAACGGCCTCAACGTGCACCGCGGGAACGTCACCTACAAGGCGGTGGCCGACGATCTTGGCTACGATTACATGGACCCGAAGGAGGCCAGTGCAGCCTGACCGGGCGCGACTTCCGGTTTCGGCGAGTATGACAGGCGCTAGAGCATAGTCCCCCATCCGCAGCATGGGGCGTCCGCGCGATAGAGCCAGCTTACGTGGTCTTTCCGACTCGCGGAAAAAAAGACGGGGAAAGATGCTTGAAGACAGACTTTTCCTGTTTTCTTGCAGCTAAAATGCCAAAATGAAACGACGCGAAGGATTTAAAGGGGCCGGCACCACTACCCAATAACATTAGTGCCGGCAAGCTTAGGGAACGCGTGTATGGGAACTGAAAACGGCGCCAGCGTTCGTTTTGAGAACGTGCAGAAAAGCTATGACGGTGAAATCCTCGTGGTTAAGGATCTCAATCTCGATATCGCCCGAGGTGAGTTTCTCACGATGCTCGGTCCGTCCGGCTCGGGCAAGACGACGACGCTGATGATGGTTGCCGGTTTCGAGCCTGCCACCCATGGCAAGATTTTTTTGAACGAACGACCGATCAACGATGTTCCACCGCACAAGCGCGGCGTCGGCATGGTGTTCCAGAATTATGCGCTGTTTCCGCACATGACCGTGGCCGAGAACCTGTCCTTCCCCTTGAAGGTCCGCAAGATTCCTGCAGCGGAAGTCGAGGAGAAGGTCGGCCGCGCGCTTGAAATGGTCGAGCTTCCCGGTTTCGGCAACCGCCGGCCAAGCCAGCTTTCCGGCGGCCAACAGCAGCGTGTCGCCGTCGCCCGCGCGCTTGTGTTCGATCCCGATCTGATCCTCATGGACGAACCGTTAGGCGCGCTCGACAAGCAGTTGCGTGAGCAGATGCAATACGAGATCAAGCACATCCATGGGAACCTTGGCGTCACCGTCATCTATGTGACCCACGACCAGTCTGAGGCACTGACCATGGCCGACCGCATCGCCGTGTTCAACGACGGTGTCATCCAGCAGGTGTCCACGCCCGACGAACTTTATGAAAAACCGGCCAACTCTTTCGTCGCTCAGTTCATCGGTGAGAACAATCGCCTCAACGGCACGGTCCGCGAGGTCAACGGCAATGTCTGCGTGGTTGAACTTGACGGCGGCGTTGCCGTCAGCGCGGAAAAAGTTAATGTTGATCGTGTCGGACAGCGTGCTACGCTATCGATCCGGCCGGAACGTATCGAACTTGCCCCGAAGAAGGGCTCCATGCCGAATACCGTGCCGGGCCGGATCGTAGAGTTGATTTATCTCGGCGATCACATCCGTGTCTGTATATCGGTGGCGGGGACCGATAAATTTGTCGTTAAGGTGCCAAACGATGCCGGCCGGCGTACGCTCAAGAAGGGCGATAAAATCAATGTTGGCTGGCATGCCAAAGATTGCAGGGCGCTCGATCCCATCGACGCCTGACAGAAGATCGTTCTATTTTTGAAGTTGAACGAGAACCGCCCGGATCTAACCGGGCTATACAAGGGAGGAAAGAAAATGAAGACGGCTAAAATATTTTCTGTTGCCGTACTCGCGGCGGGGCTCACTCTGCCGTTTACCGTCGTAAGCGCCGGTGAAATCACCGTCATGTCGTGGGGCGGCGCCTATACCAAGAGCCAGGTCGAGGCCTATCATAAGCCGTGGATGGCCAAGACGGGCAACAAGCTGAAGTCGGTCGATGCCCCCAACCCCGCCGCCCCGATCAAGGTCCAGGTCAAGGCGGGAAATGTGTCCATTGACGTCGCCGATGTGGAGTATTCCGACGCCGTGCACTTATGCGACGAGGGTCTTTTGGAGGCCATGGATCACTCCAAACTTCCAGCCGCTCCGGATGGCACATCGGCCAAGAAAGATTTCATCAAAGGTGCGCTGACCGATTGCGCGGTCGCCAACATCGTATGGTCGACCATCTTCGCCTATGACAACACCAAGTTCTCCGGCAACAAGCCGATAAAAATTGCCGATTTCTTCGATACCGCTAAGTTCCCGGGCAAGCGTGGCCTGCGCAAGAGCGCCAAGGCCAACCTGGAAATGGCGCTGATGGCGGACGGCGTGCCGGCGGCGAAAGTCTACAAGCTTTTGGCCACCGATGCCGGCGTCAAGCGTGCCTTCAAGAAGCTCGACAAGATCAAAAAAGATGTCGTGTGGTGGGAAGCCGGCGCGCAACCGCCGCAACTTCTGGCCGACGGCGAAGTTGCCATGACCACCGCCTATAACGGCCGGATCTTCGGCGCCGCCGTAGGTGAGGGCAAGCCTTTCACCATCGTCTGGGACGGCCAAATCCTCGACTTCGACCTGTTCGTGATCCCCAAGGGCGCACCGAACAAGGCACTTGCCATGGACTTCATCAGGTTTTCCACGGATACCCAGCGCCTTGCCGATCAGGCGAAATATATCTCCTATGGCCCGGCGCGGAGGTCGTCATCGGCGCTTGTCGGCCTGTATAAGGACGGCAAGACCAAGATGGGCCCGCACATGCCGACGGCACCGGCCAATATGAAGAACGCGCTGGTCAATAACTTCGAGTTCTGGGCCGACCGGGACTCGCAACTCAACGAGCGGTTCAACGCCTGGATCGCGGCCAACTGAGCTTGAGGCGAAGGCCGGAGTGCTTATGCGCTCCGGTCTTTCGTTTTTGACTTAAAACGCCGATATGACCGTGACCGTAGCCGACCGTGGGCACCCCGATGCGGCGTTGACGATCGGCGACGGAACGCCGCTCAAACAAGCCCTGGCTCAAGCGACACGCCGGGCGCGCATGCGTGCTTTTTTGCTGGTGGCGCCGCTGCTTTTTTTCGTGGTGGTGAGCTTCGTCGTTCCCATCGGCCAGATGCTCTACCTGAGCATCCAAAATCCGACCTTTTCAGACCATATGCCGCGCGTGACGGCCTATCTGAAGGCGAACCCCGTCAACGGCGTGCCCGGTGAAGAAGCCTTTGCCGCGCTTGCCCTCGACCTTGCCGATGCCAAGAAGAACAGGACCGTCGGACGCGTCGGCAATCGGGTCAATTATGCCCGCGCCGGTTCCACCAGCCTGTTCAAGTCGAGCGCCCGCAAGGCGGTACGGTTTAAGGGGCCGCCTTACAAGGAAAAACTTCTCGAGCTCAGCAAGGATTGGGGGGATCCGCATCTGTGGCGCGTGATGGAGCGCGCCTCGTCCCCCTACACACTTGGCTTTTACGCCGCGGCCTTTGATTTCACGTATGACCTTGATGGCAATCTTGAGCGGGTGGAGCCGGAACGGCAGATCTATGTCCTGTTGTTCATACGGACGCTGTTTCTGTCGGCACTGATCGCTTTTCTCTGTCTTCTGCTCGCCTATCCCGTGGCGCACCTGCTGGCAACCTTGCCGCTGCGCTACTCGAACCTTCTCATGATCATGGTGCTGCTGCCGTTCTGGACGTCGCTCCTCGTGCGCACCACGTCGTGGATAACGCTCCTGCAGAGCCAAGGCGTGCTCAACGATCTTTTCGTCATCCTCGGCCTGATCGGCGACGATGGCCGAATCCAGTTGATGTACAACCAGTTCGGCACCATCATCGCCATGACCCATATTCTGCTGCCGTTCATGATCCTGCCGCTCTATTCGGTGATGAAAACCATTCCGCCGAGCTATGTGCAGGCCGCCCGCTCGCTCGGCGCCACGCCGCTGACGGCATTTCTCAGGGTCTATTTTCCGCAGACCGTGCCTGGGATCGGGGCCGGTGTGATTCTCGTTTTTATTCTGGCCATCGGCTACTACATCACGCCTGCGTTGGTCGGCGGGTCGTCCGGACAACTGATCTCGAACCAGATCGCGTTTCACATGCAGGTTTCGCTCAATTGGAACCTGGCTGCCGCGCTCGGCGCGATCCTGCTGTTCGGGGTCGTGATTCTTTATTGGCTCTATGACCGCCTCATCGGCATCGACAACATGAAACTCGGCTGAGGACCGGAAGACAATGGCATTGCCCCCCCATGCGTCGCCTGGCGAGAAGGTCTGGCATTACTGTTACCTGGTGATCTGCGGATCGGTGTTCATGTTCTTGATCGCACCGATCATCGTCATCGTTCCGCTGTCCTTCAATGCCGAGCCCTATTTCACCTTCACCCAGGAGATGATTACCTTCGAGCCTGAGGGATATTCGCTCCGCTGGTACGACCGCATCCTCACCCACGGCATGGCGAACCCCGATATTCCGCGCGACGACGTTTGGTGGCGCGATGCCTGGAGCAACGCACAATGGATTCACGCGGCCAAGAACTCGGTCATTATCGGCCTCGCATCGACCCTCGTCGCCACGGTCCTGGGAACGATTGCGGCGCTTGGCCTGTCACGTCCGGAAATGCCGTTCCGCCGCGCCATCATGGCGCTGTTGATCTCGCCGATGATCGTGCCTCTGATCATTACCGCCACCGGACTGTTCTTTTTCTATTCCGCGGTCGGGCTTGCCCATACCTATGCCGGCATCATCCTAGCCCATGCCATGTTAGGCATTCCTTTTGTCATCATCACGGTGACGGCAACGCTTGTCGGCTTCGATCATTCGTTGGCCCACGCGGCCGCTAGCCTCGGTGCGACGCCATTGACCACTTTCCGCCAGATCATCCTGCCGTTGATCCTGCCGGGCGTCATATCCGGTGCGTTATTTGCTTTCGTGACTTCTTTCGATGAAGTGGTGGTTGTCCTATTCGTAGCCTCCTTTGACCAACGGACAATTCCATTGCAAATGTGGAACGGCATCCGCGAACAGATTTCGCCGACGATCCTGGCCGTGGCCACTATTCTGGTCATCTTTTCCATCGTCCTGCTGACGACAATTGAATTACTGCGCCGGCGGGCGGAGCGCCTGCGGGGAATCTCTCCGGGCTGACCGGCGCCCCA
The DNA here is from genome assembly GCA_964626025.1 of uncultured Thalassospiraceae bacterium. GTDB lineage: Bacteria > Pseudomonadota > Alphaproteobacteria > Rhodospirillales > Casp-alpha2 > Casp-alpha2. The sequence continues at coordinate 12,427 of CAZVFL010000001.1, read as the reverse complement.
AAAATAAGCCAAACGGCTGCTCGACGGGGGCCAGGGGCAGGTGCTTGTCTGCCTCTGGCAAAGGCCCTAATCTTTGCGCCAAACAACCGCGAAAAAATCGCGATGGAAGGAAACGCGACCATGAAAATGACGACCGAGGAAGCCTTTGTGAAGGTCTTGCAGATGCATGGCATTGACAACGCTTTCGGAATAATCGGTTCGGCCATGATGCCGGTTTCGGATCTTTTCCCCAAAGCCGGTATTACTTTTTGGGATTGCGCCCACGAGTGCAACGCCGGGATGACGTGTGACGGCTACACGCGGACGACCGGAAAAATAGGGATGGTCATTGCCCAGAACGGTCCGGGTGTTACCAATTTCGTGACGCCCATCAAAACCGCCTACTGGAACCACACGCCGATGCTGCTGATGACGCCTCAGGCCGCCAACAAGACAATTGGCCAAGGCGGTTTCCAGGAAGTCGAGCAAATGGCCTTGTTCAAGGACATGGTCTGCTATCAGGAAGAAGTGCGCCATGCGACCCGGATTCCCGAGATCCTTAATCGCGTCATCGAAAAAGCGATCCGTGGTTCGGCGCCCGCACAGATAAACGTTCCCCGTGATTACTGGACGCAAGTGATCGACGTCGAGCTTCCCCAAGCCGTTCGTATGGAGCGCCCCTCCGGCGGAACCGAGGCCATCGCCGAGGCGGCGAAATTGCTGTCCGGGGCAAAGTTCCCGGTGATTCTGTCCGGCGCCGGCGTTGTCATCGGCGGTGCCATTGCCGACTGTATGGCCCTGGCCGAACGTCTGGATGCGCCCGTGTGCAACGGCTACCAGCACAATGACAGCTTCCCGGGCTCGCACCCGCTCTCGGTTGGGCCGTTGGGGTACAACGGTTCCAAGGCGGCGATGGAATTGATTTCACAGGCCGATGTGGTTCTCGGGTTGGGAACAAGACTTAATCCGTTCTCGACCCTGCCGGGTTACGGCATCGACTATTGGCCGAAAGACGCCCATATCATTCAGGTTGACATCAACGCCGACCGGATTGGTCTGACCAAGAAAGTCACCGTCGGCATTTGCGGCGACGCAAAATTGGTGGCGCGGCAGATATTGGAGCAACTGTCGCCCAAGGCCGGCGACAGCGGCCGCGAAGACCGCAAGGCGCTCATCCACCAGACCAAGTCGGCCTGGCTGCAGACGCTCTCAAGCCTGGATCACGAAGAAGACGACCCCGGAACGACCTGGAACGCCGACGCGCGTGAGCGCGAGCAGGATCTGATGTCGCCGCGCATGGCGTGGCGCGCCATTCAGGACGGTCTTCCGAAGGACGCGATCATTTCCACGGATATCGGCAACAATTGCGCCATCGGCAATGCATACCCGACTTTCGAGGAAGGCCGAAAATACCTGGCGCCCGGGCTTTTCGGCCCCTGCGGATACGGCTTCCCGTCCATTCTTGGCGCCAAGATCGGCTGCCCCGACACGCCCGTCGTCGGCTTCGCCGGGGATGGCGCCTTCGGCATCTCCATGAGCGAAATGACCTCCTGCGGCCGCGAGGAATGGCCGGGCATTACCATGGTCATCTTCCGCAACTACCAATGGGGAGCGGAAAAGCGCAACACCATCCTCTGGTACGACAACAATTTCGTCGGCACCGAGCTGGACCCGAATTTGAGCTTTGCCAGTGTCGCCGAAGGGTGTGGGCTGAAAGGAGTGAAAGTCACCACCCAATCGGAACTCACCTCGGCGCTGAAAGAAGCCTGCGACGCCCAGAAGAAGGGCGTGACCACGTTCATAGAGGTCATCCTCAACCAGGAACTTGGCGAACCCTTCCGGCGCGACGCCATGAAGGCCCCCGTCGAGGTCGCCGGAATCGATCCGGGCGACATGAAACCGCAACAGCCTGCTTAATCCGCCAAGGCGAGCGCGATGGCGGCCCCCACCCCCCAATTCTGTGACGGCTTTATCGCGGAAACGGCAAATACGGTGACAGTTTACCTAATTCATTCCTGCTTGGGCTCATCCCCACTCCAAGTCCGAACCCTTGACGAATTGGATAAACTGTCCCCCAATTTTTGCTTGACAAAAAAGTACGTACAATTTTATACATACTTTAAACGAGCCTGCCATGCGCTTTGAGTGGGATGAAAACAAGAATCGCAGCAATCGGAAAAAGCATGGCGTCGGATTTGAAACGGCCAAGCTGGTTTTCGACGACCCGTTGCATATCAGCATACAGGACCGCTTTGAAAACGGAGAAGAGCGCTGGCGGACGGTCGGCCTCGCGGGTGGCGTGGTCTTGTTGCTGGTGGCCCACACCTACCGGGACGAGGACGGAGACGAAGTGGTAAAAATTATTTCAGCCCGCAAGGCGACCAGGCATGAAAGGGTTCGATATGAGCAAGGGTGCTAAGGAACAAAAAAAGGAACTTGACGCCCTGGCGGCCCAGCCGGAGGAAGAAATCGACACTTCGGACCTTCCCGAAGTGACCGATTGGAGCGGCGCGGTAATAGGGCGCTTCTACCGCCCCATCAAAAAGCCCGTCACCATCCGCCTGGACGCCGATGTGCTGGCTTGGTTCAGGGCGCGCAGCACCAAGTACCAAACCGCCATCAACAAAGCCCTAAGGGAATACATGGCCTCCCATTGACCGGGGGGAAAAGGGGAAAAAATCAAGACCTGAATATCCCGCTAGAAATATCAACCTCGATTCGGAATAGGTTGATTTCCGAAGAAGAAGAGGGGGGCAGGAATGAGCAAGAAATGGAGTCAAGTAGCTGGGGTCAAGCGGTCCTATTGATACAAGGGCTAGAAGTCGGAAATTTTCCCAAATCTGGGTGTACGGAAACCCGTGCAAAAAAACAGCGACCCCAAAGGACCGCTGTTTCTAATGAACTGGCTTGGCTTGGGTTGGCTTTAGAATTTATAGGTGAGACCCGCCATTATGCTGTGGTTGAGGTATTCTATATCAAAATTTGTAGTGCCATCTGAAGCCGTCAAATCAGCATCAGATGCTCCAAAGAATCGATATGAAATCCCAAGAGCCATATTGTCGGTAAAATCGTAATTAACGCCTACGCCAATTTGATACGCGAGTACAAAATCATCGTCATCAGCCAGCAGAAGACCCCCGACCGTCGCATCATTAACACTAATTTTGGTGCCACCTACCCCAGCCAAAACATATGGATGGAATTTGTCATCTTTCATAAAATCGTAGGCGACGTTCGCCATAAAGCCAAAAGATGTGACATCACCGGTGAGAGCTACCGGTACATTGGTCCCTGTGATCGTTACGCCTGAGACTGTCGTAGTGCCCGTTGCTTTAATATCCTCAAAGTCATTCTTCCGGTATGAAAGCTCTCCTTCCACGCGCAACCCAGAAGGAAATCGCTTGCCAATAGCACCCAACACTATCGGGCCACGGTCTTGAGTGGTTTCAAGGACAATTGGAGCAATTAAAGGAACATTAACGTCCGAGTCCTGCGTTGACGTGCCGCCAGCACTAAAATTTACGTACCAGTCCTCAGCTGCGGCAGCTGGGGTGACAGAAGCAGATACGAAGGCTCCAACGAGCAATGCCCCCCCGAGTCCGACAGCAAGATTTTTCTTAAACATGCAAACTTCCCCTCTTCTCACAAACTTCGCCACAGGCTAACCCCCTACGCGTTTTATTATTAATGTCATGGGCCATACAACCATATGCGGTTAACTACAAATTGTATGTAGAAAGACTACATATCGTACATAGACAGCGTAGTCAAGGGGATGAACAAGATGTTCGCATGGAACTTTTCGGGAAAAAGCTCAGGGAAAGGGCCAGGGAACTTGAGTTGTCTGATGCGGAGGTTGCCCGCAGGTCTGGCTTAAGCGAGCGCCGTTACGGCCATTATGTCACGGGCAGGAGAGAGCCCAACTTGGACATCTTGGTGGAGATATGTAAGACCTTGCAGACTACGCCCAACTACCTGCTCGGGTTAGAGGAAGGAAAGGGTAGTAAGGGGGCCAGGGAACGCAAAGCCTTACAGGCACGCCTGGCGGGGGCAGGAAATTCACTGGAAACGGATGACTTAAAGGTGTTGGTCAAGCAAGCTGAGGCGTTTGCGAAGGAGAGGAAAAGACTAGGGTCTACCATCCGATTTTGACGGAAGAGGTTGTTGTTGTTTTCCGCCCCCCGCCCCATTCCCGATAGGGCGCACACTCCCGAGACAAGGAAGAGGCCGAGCCCCCGAACCTCAGGCCAAGGCGAGCGCGATGGCGGCGGTGGCGATGATGTCGTCCTCGCTGGCGCCGCGGGACAGGTCCGCCACCGGGTGCCGGAAGCCCTGCAAAATGGGCCCGACCGCCTGGGCGTTGCCGAGATACTGGGTCAGCTTGTAGCCGATGTTGCCCGAATCAAGGTCCGGAAAAATCAGCACGTTGGCGCGGCCGGCGACCGGGCTTTCGCTTATTCCCTTCTTTTCCGCGACCGCCGGGATCAGCGCGCTGTCGGCCTGAAACTCACCGTCAATGGCCAGCCCGGGTGCGCGTTTCTTGGCGATCTCAAGCGCCCTTGTCACTTTTTCCACCCTGGCGTGCTGGGCGCTGCCCTGGGTCGAGAACGACAGCATCGCCACCCGGGGCTCGCCCTGTAAAAGCTTTTCGGCGCTCGCGGCCGACGCCAGCGCGATATCGGCCAGTTCGTCGGCCGACGGGTCAACATTGACGGCGCAGTCGGCAAAAATGAAGGATTTTGGCCCTTCGCCCTGCCCGTCTCCCTGGATCTCGGGCACCGCCATCAGAAAAAAGCTCGACGGCACCTGAATGCCGTCCTTGAGCCCGATGGTCAAAAGCCCGGCCTCGATCACCCGGCGCGTCGGGTTGGCGGCGCCGCCGATCATGGCGTCGGCGTCGCCCATATGGACCATCATGCCGGCGAAATAAAGCGGCTTCCTGACCAGGCGCCGGGCGACCTTGGCGTCCATCTTGTCGCTGCCTTTGGCGTAGGCTTCGGCATAACGGTCCAAGTCTTCGCTTTCCTCGGGGTCAATGACGGTGATGCCATCCGGTGCGCCGCCCCCCACGCCCCCTGGGCCCAGCAGGACGGGCGTGGCGATGCCCTCATCGGCGAGCCTCTGGGCGGCGGAAATGATGCGCTCGTCGGCGCCTTCCGGCAGCACCACCCGCCGGGGGTTTTCCTTGGCGGCGGCGATGAAGCTTTCGATGGCGTCCATGGGCCAACCTAATTCGGGCGTTCCGGGTTGTAAACGCCGGGTGCCTTTGACACCATGGGCCAAACGGGAGGGCGTCCCATGGCCGATGACGGCGAAGGCGAGAGAATCCACCGCGGGCTGAAGGGCGTTTATTTCGAACGCTCGCCGACCACCTTCATTGACGGCCGGGCGGGAGAATTACGCTACCGCGGCTATTCCATCCATGACTTGGCCCGGAATTCCACCTTCGAGGAAACGTCTTATCTGCTGCTCAGGGGCGCGTTGCCGACGACGGCCGAACTGGACGAATTCGACGGCGAACTGAAAACCGGCCGCCAACTGCCCGACGGAATTTACGACCTCATCGGCACGGTCAAAGAGGCGCACCCCATGGACGTGCTCAGGACCGCCGTTTCGGCGCTGGCGGCGTTCGACGAAGACGCCGGGGACAACTCACCCGAAGCGACGCTTAGGAAAGGCATCCGGCTGACCAGCCAGGTGCCGATGATCGTTACCGCGCATCATCATATCCGGTCGGGCGAAGACCCGGTGGCGCCGGATATGGACCTCGGCCACGCCGCTAATTTCCTCTACATGCTGAAGGGTGAAAAGCCGTCCAACGACGCGGCCGGGCTGATGGACATGGACTTCGTGCTGCACGCCGAACACGGCTCCAACGCGTCGTCGTTCACGGCGCGCGTCGTCACCGGCACCGAGGCGACGCTTCATGCTTCGGTGACGGCAGCCATCGCCGCGCTGTCGGGCCCGGCCCACGGGGGCGCCGCCGAGGACGTGATGAAGATGGCCGAGGAAATCGGCGAGGCGTCCAAGGCCGCCGAATACGTCAAGGAAAGGCGCAAGAACAAGGAGCCGGTAACCGGCTTCGGGCACCGGGTGTACAGGGCCGAGGACCCCCGGGCGCGGCACATGAGGGACGGCGTCGAAAGGCTTTCCAAGGAAATGGGCGAGCCCCAGTGGTACGAGATTTTGCAGGCGGTGGTGGACGCCATGGCCCCTTATGCGCGCCACGGGGTCAACGTCAACGTCGATTTCTATTCCGGCGTCATCTATTACCTGCACGGCATTCCCTCGGACCTGTTCGTTTCCATCTTCGCCATCGGCCGGGTGCCCGGCTGGACGTTGCAGGTGCTGGAGCAGTTTGAAAACAACATCCTGATCCGGCCGCTGTTGAAATACGAAGGACCGGATTTACGTCCCTACGTGCCCATAGATGAGCGCTAGGGGGCTTACCCCACCACCTCGAACTTGTGGCGGGTGACGGTATCCATGTTGACGCCTTCGATGCGGATCAGTTTGGTCGAGTTTTCGCGCTTCGGCGAGTGGATGTCGCCCTTCCGGTAGACCCAGGCATCGCCGGGCTCCAGGGTATAGGTCTCCACATGCTCGACGCGGCCCAGTGCGCCGTCCGAAGGCTTTTCCACAAGCCTGTAGTCCGACATCTCGGTTGAGCCTTCAGCCTGGCCATAAACCGCCCAACTCGGCCCGTGATCGTGGGGAGCGCTGGTCTTGGCGCCCTTATAAACATGGGCGAGGATGCAGAAACCCAAATCCGGGTCTTCGTAGATGATATGTCTCTCCGACGACACCGGCCCCAGGGTTTCGGCGATGAAGTCATCGTCCTTGAGCGCCATTTCCAGCAACTCGCGTACTTTTTCGAGGCCCTCGGGGGGGGGTCCTCCGTCAACGCGTCCTTACAGTCGCCGGCGAATTCGGCAAGGGTATAGGCCACCGGGCTTGTCCTCCCTAAGTCCGCCCTTTTTCGAGGCTCTATCCTATCACATTCCGGCCTGGGATTTCGATTCCTGCCAGCGGTCGAGGATTCCCCGGGCGTCGTTCTTTTCGGGGTCGAGGAAGGAATCGTGGTCCGGGGTCTTGGCCGTCAGCTCGATGACGTAGCCGTTGGGGTCGCGAAAATAGATGGAATGGACGAATTCGTGGTCGGTGATGCCGCGGGTGTCGATGCCCTCGGCCTTTCCTTTCTCTAACATTTTTTCCAGCACATCCGGGTTCACCTCCAACGCGATATGGAGGTCGAAATCGTGCTGCTCCTTGAACTCGAACGGCTGCTCCGGCGCCTCGAAAAAGGCCAGGTGCGAGCCGTCGTCCATCTGGTAAAAAGTGTGGAGGACGGCGGTCTCCCGGCCGGTCTTGGTTTCGCCGATCTCAAGCGAGCCGACCAGGGGAAGGCCCAGGAAATCCTCGTAGAACTTGCGGGTTTCCTCGGAATTCCGGCACCGGTAGGCGTTGTGGTGAAGGCCTTTAATCATGACGCTTTCCTTTATCTCCATGCCGGAAAATCCGGACCAAATCCGAATATGGCCCCTGGCGTTCCGATTGCAAGGGCGCCCCCCTACCCATCCGTCAAGCCCCCGGTAAACCAATGGAAACCTGAGGTGTTTTATGCTATAGTCCCTGCAACCGATCACGTCATTCGGAGGGGTTCGAATGAGTGTTTTGGGTTTAATACACTTATCCGGCGCCTCCGGATCCGAAGTTCCGCCTTCGGCGGAAAGTTTTAATTTCGGAGGGCATAGACATGCCGATGGAGCAAGACAATCCTGATAAGGGGCTCCTGATGGTTGGGGCGATTGCGGGCGCCGTCGTCGTTTTGGTGCTCATCGCCACCTTCTTCGGAGCGATCTGATTGCCACGTCCCGCTGCTAGGCGGGATTTTTCGTTTACGCGTCAAACGGCGCTTCGCCCATTGAAGCGGGCGGAGTGAGATGTTTTGATTCATCCTGAATTCGAGGTTGTTGTATAGTATGCGGACAAGGGAGGCCGCATGTTCGACACCGATCAATTCGTCGCCGACTGCCGCGCCGCGATAAAGAAAGACAACAGCCACAAGGCCGTGCGCGAACTGCTGGCCGAGGCGGTTTCCGACCCAGGCGCGGTGCTCAAGGGGCTGGGCGAGCCGGAACGCGCCGGGGTTGGAAATATCTATCAATCGGACGAGCTGACCGTCCTCAACATCATTTGGGGGCCCCGCATGACATTGAGGCCCCATAACCACGAAATGTGGGCCGTCATCGGCATTTACACAGGCCGCGAGGACAATATCTTCTGGCGCCGCCTTCCGGACGAAGAAGGCGGCCTCATCGAAGCCGCCGGCGCCGAGGCGCTTTCGGAAAAAGACGTGGTTCCGCTCGGGCCCGACATCATTCACTCGGTCACCAATCCGTTGTCACGCCTGACCGGCACCATCCACGTCTACGGCGGCGATTTCTTCGAGACGCCGCGCAGCGAATGGGACCCGGAAACCCTCTTGGAAGAAAGCTATGACGTGGAGGCGACTCTGCGCTTTTTCGAAGAATCCAACGCCCTTCTCGAAACCGCCTGATTCTACAGCAGCGTCTCGCCCGGCTTGACCCGGGTGAAGGCGACGGGTTCGCTCTCCGTTTCCATTTGGCCGTTCCTGAGCACGACCCGGGTGAAGGCGGATTGATCAAGGGGGCTCGGTTCGGGAAAATCGGCCCGCCAGTGGGCGCCCCTTGAATCCTCGCGGGCCAGCGCCGCCGCGGTGATGGACCGGGACACCAGAATCAGGTTCTTCAGGTTCATCCAATCGTGCCAGGTCAGGTTATAGGCGGGGTTCGGAGACGCCACGCCGATTGCGTCCAGTTCATCCTCAAGCACTGATAAGGCTTCTTTGGCGCGGCCGAGCGAGCCCGCGTCGCGGACGATGCCGACGTCCTCCCACATAATGGTGTTGAGCTTTTCGCGCACCCCTTCCATATCGCCCGGCTTTTGGCCCAATGGCTTCAAACATTCAGCCACCCCGGCCGAAAGGACGGCCTCGTCGGGGTCCAGGAATTCGCCCTCCCTTGGCACCCAAACGCCCAAGGAATCGCCGGCGACGGCGCCGAAGACGGTGGAATTGGCGACACCGTTGCCGCCCAGCCGGTTGGCGCCGTGGACACCGCCGGTATCCTCGCCGGCGGCGAACAGCCCCGGCAACGCGGTTTTGCAATCGGCGGTGAATTCGACGCCACCCATCATGTAGTGCGCCGTCGGCACCACCTCGACCCGTTCGGAGACCAGATCGAACCCGCAATCGGCGCAGCGTTCGACCATGCCCTTGAACTTTCGCCGCACCTCGTCCCCATCGAGATGCCCCATATAGAGGTAAAGCCCGCCCTGGGGCCCGGTGTTGCCGGCCCGCATTTCGGCGAACATGGCGCGGCTGACGATGTCGCGGGTGGCGCGTTCGGCCATGTCGTCCAGCTTTTCCATGAACCGGTTGCCGTCGCCCCCCAAAAGGTGCGCGCCCTCACCGCGCAGCCCTTCCTCCAACACGGTCCCCGTCATTCGGGTTCCCGGCCCGGCCAGAAGCCCCGTCGGGTGAAACTGCACCATCTCCATGTCGCGCAAGGGCAATCCGGCCCGCAACGCCATGGCCATGCCGTCGCAGGTCTTGTCGCCCGAGGGCGTGTGATAGCGGTACATGGTCGGGCCGCCGCCGGTCGCCAGCAGCACCGCCTTCGTACGCACGAAAACGAAACCGCCGGTGCACATGTCGATCATCAAAACGCCGGAAACCGCCTTGCCGTCCTTCGACGGGATCAGTTCGACGGCGCGGTGGTCCTCAAGCCGGCTCAACCCCCGAGCCCACACCTGTTCGGCGAGGCGGCCCATGATCTCGATTCCCGTCAGGTCGCCCTTGTGCACCGTGCGGTCGAAGGTCTGCCCGGCGAATGCCTTCTGGTGGATGGTGCCGTCCTCGTCGCGGTCGAAGAAACAGCCGAGCTCGTTTTCAAGCTCGCGGATGCGTTCTTGCGCGCCGGTCACCAGCAGCCAGGCCAGGTCCTGGTCGTTCAGCCACTTGCCGCCTTCGATGGTGTCCATGAAATGGCGCTCAACGGAATCGCCCGGCGCCAGCGCCACGTTGTAACCGCCCTGGACCATGCGGGTGCAGCCGCTTTTCCCCAGCAGTCCCTTGACGGCGATGGTGATGGACAGGCCGGGCTGAGTGTCATCGGCGTGCAGCGCCGCGAACAGCCCGGCACCGCCCGCACCCAAGATCAGGACATCGGTCTCAAGCCGCCGGATATCCGTCAACTGTCCACGCCCATCCGGGCCAGCGCCTGGGCGCGCTTGTCCTGGGCGCCTTTATTGACCACGTCGTAAAGGCTTCGGCCGTGGGTATCCATGGCCACCAGCAGTGGGCCGAAGTCCTTGATCTGGAACTGCCACAGACTCTCCGGGTTCAAATCGTCCATGTCGACGTCGAGGATGCGCTCGATCCAGGTGGTTTCCAGCGCCGCCGTGCCGCCGATGATGGCCAGATAGACGCCTCCTAAGTCCTTGAATGCCTTGGCGCTTTCGCCACCTAAGCCGCCCTTGCCGATGATCATGCGGACGCCGTTCCGTTCCATCAGCGGCCGGGTGAAGCGCTCCATGCGCATGGACGTGGTGGTGCCGATGCAGATGGATTCGTAGCCCGCCGGACACTCGTCGGATTTGGGCACCTTTTTCACGTTCGGCGCGGTGTGGATGACGGCGTGGCCGGCGAGGTCGAGGCGCGTCTCCCGGCCACGGTCGAACATGTGGATGCACGTCCCGTCGCGGATGCCGAACAAGGTGTCCTGCAACACCACGTGATCGCCGGCGTCGAGCTTGCGGACATCGTCCTCGGAAATCGGCATGGTGAATTCGTGCTCGGCCATGATCAGAACCCCCTAAAACCCGATCTCGACGCCATCGGGCGTAAAAGTGGCGCGCGCCCGCCTGGCCGAATGGCATTGGATATTGACGGCGACCGGGTTCATGGTGATGTGGGTGGCCGCCGTCTCCACGTGCACCGCGAACGCCGTCGAATCGCCGCCAAGCCCCTGCGGGCCGATGCCGAGGCTGTTGACGGCCTCGGTCAGCTCTTTCTCCAGTTTGGCCCCCTCCGGGTCGTCGCAACTGGATCCCAAGGGTCTGGTGGCGGCGATCTTGGCCAGCTTCGTGCACAAATCCGACGTGCCGCCGACGCCGACGCCGACGATGGTCGGCGGGCAGACCTTGCCGCCGGCCTCCATGACACGGTCGATGACGAAGGTCTTGATGCCGTCAACGCCTTCGGCGGGGATGCACATCTTCAAAAACGATCCGTTTTCCGAGCCCGAGCCCTTGGGGATCATCTCGACCACCAGCTCATCGGGTTGATCTGAAAAATCGACGGTGATGACGGGAACGCGGTGGCCGCAGGACGTCTGCTTGTTCTCGCGGGTCACCGGATGGACGATGGAAGACCTCAGCGGATATTCCGTCGTCGCCCGTTCGCAGCCCTTGGTGATCGCCGCCTTCAGGTCCACCCCGTCGACCTCGACGCCGCGGCCGATGGTGACGTTGTAGATGGGAATGCCGGTGTCCTGGCACAGAAGGTTGTCGGTATCCTCGGCGACGTCGATGTTCTTGATCATGGTCGCCAGGATGGATTTGCCGGTGGCGTCGGTTTCCCCGGCATCGAGGCGCTTGAACCCTTCCTTGATGTCGTCGGGCAGGATCTTCAGCGCCCGGATGTACAAGAGCTTCGCGGTTTCTTCGATGGCCTCAAGATCGACTTTCATCGTCTTCCTCCTGTTGTCCCCTGGCGCCCTTTAGATAAGCAGCACCGCGCCCAAAACCAGCAGCATCACCAGAACGATACGTTGAAATTGCCGTTCATCCAAGCGGCCGTAGAGCCTGAGCCCCAACCACGAGCCCAAGGCGATGGCCGGCAGGCACCACAGGAAGTTCCAGCCCGTATTCGCGTCCACCATGCCGGCCGCCGCCAGCCAGCCCAGCGCCATCCCGTGCATGGCCAGGATGAAGGGCTGCACCAGGCCCCGCTGCTCGGCCTTGGGCCAGTTCCTGAGCCCGGCCCAGACCGTCACCACGATGCCCGAAAGCCCCGCCAAGCCGCCCATCACGCCGCCCAAAACGCCGACGGCGCCGTCTGCCGCCCGGCCGCCGGCGGCAAATTCGCCTCGGGGCCGCCGATAGAGTAAAACCAGCCCGTAAACCAACAGGAACGCCCCCATGGAGGTCCGGAAGGCCTCGGGGTTGACGGTGCCCAAAAGCCAGCTTCCCGCCGGAACCCCCAGCGTGCCGCCGATCAGAAACGGCCCGAGCCGGGTGTATTCCAGCGCCCGGCGAAGCCGCACCAGCGGGATCATGTGGATCACCAGTCCCGTCGACACCACCAGGGGCACCGCTTCGGCCGGGCTGAGCACCAAAAGCCAGAGGGCGGCGGCAATCAGCG